>JAYZFL010000019.1:0-47390 GCA_036336795.1 Gemmatimonadota bacterium | reverse complement strand
ATGTCCTTCGGTGGCTGGCTTACCGTCAGCAACGTTATCAGCCCAATTATGGTGTACATCGATCGATTCGCGATCGGAGCACTGATTTCGCTTTCAGCTGTCGCAGCTTACGTGATACCCTACGAATTGGTCACCCGTGTTGTGCGGCTACCCGTTGCCATCACCACCGTTTTTTTCCCCGCGTTCGCCGCCACACATCGATCTGATCCGGATCGCACCGGGATTCTGTTTATATCCGCTTGCCAGACGATCCTTCTCCTCACTATCTCTCCGCTCCTGCTCTTTTTTCTCTTTGCTGGTGAGGGGTTGACTATATGGGTAGGAGCCGATTTTGCGGCTCAGGGCACCACAGTGGCACGCTGCCTAATCGTTGGTACTTTCTTCAACAGCATCGCACAAGCACCATTTGCTCTCGTGCAAGGGCTAGGTCGTCCCAATCTGACAGCTCGTTTCCATATCTGGGAACTGCCCTTCTACATACTCTCACTCTGGATCTTGCTCCCACGGTTCGGTATCGTGGGCGCCGCGCTGTCTTGGACTCTGCGAACTATCCTGGATGCGGTGCTCCTGTTTGCTGCGTCCCATAAACTGTTACCTCGCGGTCAAAGCGGAGTGTTTCGTACTATAGTTTGGGCAGGTGGCGTGTCCCTACTTTTCGCTGCCGCTACTCAGCTGACATCGGTCTTTTCCAAGGGGGTATTCGCATTGATAGCCTTACCGGTGATCGTGGGCTTGGGATTGCACCAGGCAGGGGGGATTGTGGCACTTCGTGGACTGTTGGAGAGGTCATCTACTAGAGAAATCCGGTTGTGAAGCACACTGTTTCACTGATCCACTATTGGCTGATTTCGATCCGTGGTGGCGAAAAAGTCCTAAAGGAAGTAGCGGAGATTTTTCCTTCCGCGAAGATTCACACTCATGTGTGCAAGCGGCGCGTCCTCGAAAAACTTCTCCCAGGGCGTGAGGTAGACACCACCTGGGTTAACCGTATCCCAAATGCTTCCCGTATCTATCCTGCGCTACTCCCGCTCATGGCACTAGCGAACAAGACGATCCCGACCCGTGGCATCGACCTCTTACTCAGCTTCGAGTCAGGCCCAGCGAAAGGTATCGTCCGTCCGTCGGGGGCATTTCACGCATGCTACTGTCATACACCAATGCGTTATATCTGGGATCTCAGGGACCACTACCGACGCCAACTTCCTAGGCCTCTACGCCCTTTATGGGACATACAAGCGAGGGCACTACGGGCCTGGGACCAGTCAACCGTGCAAGGGGTCGACCTGTTTATGGCCAACTCGATCAATGTCCAGAAAAGGATTTGGGCTAATTATCGTCGGGAATCCATCGTTGTTTATCCACCGGTTCATACGGATTTCTTCGTGCCTGATCCGGAAGTGCCCCGAGAAGATTATTTCGTTTACGTGGGTCAGTTGAGTTCCTACAAGCGTCCCTATGACCTACTGTCGCTCGTGTCCTCTGGATTCTGTCCGTTGAAGGTCGCCGGTACCGGTGCGGGTATGAGTCGGCTTGTTCGCGCCGCCCGGGGGCTTCCGATCGAGTTCTTAGGTAGGGTAGATGACGAGGAGGTGAGGCGACTGCTTCAAGGTGCTCGGGGACTCTTGTTTCCGGGTGAGGAGGACTTTGGCATGGTTCCGGTCGAAGCAATGGCTTGCGGCACACCAGTGATCGCACTAGACGCAGGTGGCGCCATGGAAACTGTCATTCCTGGTCTTACCGGAACTCGGTATCGGACAGGGAATTTCGACGACGCCTTCGGCCAATTCTTGGAAATGGAGCCCGGCTTCCAGGAAAAAGAAATCCGAAAGAGCACTGAGCGCTTTGCGAGAGACCGGTTCCGAAACGAATTCTTGGAGACTGTAACCCGAGAATCAGGACTGGACCTAAGCTAAGCACATTCGACCCACCCACCGCAGGTCAGCCGTCGGTCTGTCCCCAGATTAGCACCGGAATATTACGAGCGAGAATCAAGAGATCACCCAAGAACGACCGAGTGCGTACGTACTCCAATTCGAGGTCGGCCCGCTCTGGATAGGACACTCTATCCTTTCCTTGGGCCGTCCAAACTCCAAAGACGCCTGGTCGGACACTCAAAAGCTCATCAGCTCGGCTTCCGTAGATCTCAAGCTCATCCGAGATGATAGGCCGAGGCCCAACCAGTGACATCCCTCCAGTCAGAACATTGATGAGTTGAGGAAGCTCGTCGACGTGAGTATAGCGCAGAAAATGCCCCATCTTGGTTACCCTGAGGTCTCGATCCCGAGGGACCTTGAAATCGCTGTCCCGGTAGAGATCGTGAAGCTCTCTGTCATTGGACAGAACTTCTTCTGCATCCTGCACCATCGTTCGAAACTTCAGGCAAGGTAGATGCTGACCTTGAAATCCACATCGTCGGTGAGCGAAAAAGACCGGGCCGGAGGACGTCAGCTTGATCAAGAGGCTGACCACCAAAATCAGGGGCGAAGCCAACACGAGCAGAGTCAAAGCTACGATAAGGTCGAAGAGACGTTTCATCATTAATGAAACCAAAGGACGGCCCTAATCTCGGACAGAACACCATGACGGACGTTAGTTTGTTCAAAAGCAAAATTCGACACACGTTCGTAGCCAGCTCGAGCTACGATGCCGAAGTTTCGATCTGGCCAGCTACGCTCCCAATCGGCTAGCAACCGAGTCCGTTTTTCTTCAGGACGATCGATAACCTTCGAAAGGAGAAACTCGCCCTTTACGTGGTAGAAGTCGTTGCTCCTCTCCTCACTAGCAACCTGTAAGACAACGCGGTCTGACGCGGTAGGTCGAATGGAGATCTCCAGGTAGCCACCTCGTCCATCAGGGCCGAGCCCATCTCCCAGAATGATTCGATCCATAGTCATTCCTGAAGGAAACTGGCCGTGCCGATAGAATCGAACTCCTGTCTCGTGATACTCGGCTTTAAGGCCAATCATACCGTCAGCTTGGAGCCTGGGGACCGAGATGCCAAGGATGTAGGACGCATCTTGGCCGAAGACTCGATCCAACTGATGAGCTTTTCCAAAATCATCAAAAGCAATAGAAAGATACGCGCGGCTCCCACGCGTCCCCGGCACCATCCAAGCAATGTCGAATTCCGCTAGCTTATTGGAGATCTCAGCAGATAAATCTTCCGTAAGCGGCTCCACCACCACTAAATAATCTAGAACTCTTCGAAAGAAAGAGCCCTCGGGCCCGCCTTCTCCACCCGACTGAATCAGCATAGAGACTCCAACTTCGAGACTCGGGGTCGGTCTGGCGCTCAATCGGTGGCCCACAAGGAATGAGTGAGGCACAGCCCGGGTTCCGTCGAGACGAGCAATTGACACCGAGAAGCTTGATGGTCCCAAGCGTTCAAAGACCCAAGGGAATCTGAACGTCCCGTCACTAGAGATTCCTACGTGATCCAACGCCCGAGATCGACCTGAGAACACCGGTGCTCCCACAAACGACGAGCCCCACATTACTGGCGCTCTCCCGACCGAGAAATATAGTGGGCCGAGTGGGCCTTCCGCCCAGAGCTCTTGGACACGGCCCTCTTCCGGATCGTGCGAACTCCCGGAAAGCCATCGGATTCGGCCACGGCCCTGAAAGGACCACTCACCGGAACGCCACCCGAAAGCGGGCTCGATGCTCCAATTAGAACCATCATCCAATACCCGGCCCCCTCGAGCCTGGGCTAGAGTGGCGATCATCGCATCGATTTCTCCAAGTCCGTTCGGCTGAATCTCTCGCCCGTTCGCGTCTACCCAACCAAACGAGAACTCCGAGGCCACCGTCAGATCCGGGATCGAGACCAGTGGCGCAATTCCACTCGTTCGGTCCTCCGGCGGACCACCGTCAGACTCCAGAGCCATCCGAAGCATCCGCGCAAGTCCCAATCGCTGCCCCGTCGGGATCGTATCAAGGATTTCAAAGGCCTGAAGCCGTTCAAGCTCCTCGAGGACGCGATCTGACCTCTCAGTTGGACGAAGGAGTTGCCCCGGGATAGGGAAAGCGCCTAAGAACGTTAAGAAGAAAGCGCCTACTGCGACGGACCCTAGCGTCTTAGCCCCGGCCACGTAGGTACGCCCCACTCCTAATTCGCGCGAGCCATTCTCCGTTTTGCTGGTACCATTTGATGGTCCGGGCTAATCCTTCGTGGAAAGCAATCCGCGGTTCCCACAAAAGTTCTACTTTCGCCTTAGACGAGTCGACCGAGTAGCGGCGATCATGACCCAAGCGATCCTCGACGAAGGTCACGAGGTTGGAATCTGCCCCCGTCTGCTCCAAAATCTCACTCACGACCTGTAGATTTGTCCTTTCGGCGCAACCCCCAAAATTGTATACCTCTCCACTCCGACCCTGCTGAAGGGCAAGGTCCAAGCCACGACAGTGATCGCTCACATGGATCCAGTCGCGCACGTTGAGGCCATCCCCATAGACCGGCAAGGGTTCTCCCCTCATCGCGTTCGTGACCATGAGCGGAATCAGTTTCTCCGGGAACTGGTGGGGCCCATAATTGTTCGAGCACCGCGTGACGACCACGTCGAGTCCGTGTGTGCAATGGTATGCCACAGCGAGCATGTCTCCTGAAGCTTTTGTAGCGGAGTATGGAGATCGAGGGGCTAGCGGCGTCGATTCCGTGAAACGCAGTGGATCGACTTGGGGATCGTCCGGGTCAATCCAGGGCAGGTCCCCGTAGACCTCGTCTGTCGACACCTGGACAAATCGGGGCGGAGTTGGCGCTGTCAATGCTGCGCGCAGCAGCGTGTGTGTGCCCGTTACATTAGTTCGAACAAATGGCGCATCGTGCTCGATGGAGCGATCCACATGGGACTCAGCTGCGAGGTTCACAACAGCGTCGACGTCTCGAACGAGCTCTGTCACGAGAGGGGCGTCATAGATGGCACCGTGTACAAACCGGTAGCGAGGGTCATCCTGCACACCAATCAGGTTGTCCTGGTTCCCAGCGTAAGTGAGGAGATCCAGATTGACGACCCTGATATCCCTATACGCTTTCAGAAGGTATCGGACCAGATTCGACCCGATAAATCCGGCTCCGCCAGTGACCAAGATTCTCATCGGTTCGGAGATTTTTCGGAGGGTCTTTTGATCTCAGGAAGTCGGAGCACACTTTGATCTGTCGTCTCTGCCACGAGTCGGGTGGCTCGGTAAAGAGACGGAATCGTACCGGCGTCAGTCCACCAGCCGTCCACGATATAGTGGCGAAGCTCACCCCAGCCGATATAGCACTTGTTCACGTCCGTGATCTCTAGTTCTCCACGGTCGGACGGCGAAAGGCTGTTTACGATGTCGAACACACGGCTGTCGTAAAAATAGCACCCGGTCACTGCGAAGTTACTTCGGGGGTTCGACGGTTTTTCGACTATATCCACGATCCGGTCTCCGTCCAGTTGGGCCACCCCAAAGCGCCCCGCATCGTCAACTGCCTTGAGTAGTACCATCGCACCATTAGGGTTGGCCGCGTACGACTTCGCCGCTTCCCGGATTGGCGCGCCAAAAATATTGTCGCCCAAGATTACACAGAGCGAGTCCTCTTCTGCGAAATCCTGGGCCAATCCCAACGCCTCGGCGATGCCTCCCTCACCTTCTTGATAAGCGTAGTTTAACCGACGGAGGCCGAACTCCTTACCGTTTCCAAGCAAGCGCAGAAAATCTCCTGAATGATTCCCGCCAGTCACAACTAGGACGTCATCGATGCCCGCATGGACCATCTGCTGTATCGGAAAGTAGATCATGGGCCGGTCGAACACGGGAAGCAGATGCTTGTTGGTGACGCGAGTCATGGGCTGCAGGCGGCTACCCAACCCACCGGCGAGCACCACCCCCCTCATAGGATCTCCGAAAGATAAGTCACGAGTGACGCCCGCCAGGTAGGCATAGGGCACCCCAATATTCGCTCAGATTCAGAGCAATCCAGTACGGAATAGGGCGGGCGCCGTGCCAGCGCACCCCAATCGAGCGTTGTTGTCGGAATGAGCTTGAGGCCGATCGATGCTTCCTCCGCTACGGCCTTTGCAAACTCGAGCCAGGTAGTGGATTCACTGTCGGACAAATGACACGTGCCAGTGGCGCCTACCTCGGCGAGCGCGATGATCCCTGGCGCCAAGCTCCCGGTCCAGGTGGGACAGCCGATCTGGTCATCCACAATCCTCATAGTATCGGAGTTACTTCGGCCGTCGAGGATACCATCAACGAAGTCCTTTCCACCACTCCCGTAAAGCCAACTCGTTCGCACGACAGTCCAATCACAACCCGACGATGAGAGCACCTGCTCTCCAGCCAACTTGCTGACACCGTATGCGTTGATTGGAGCCGTCGGATCACTAGGATAGTAAGGGCGCGAAGATTGGCCATCAAAAACGTAGTCCGTACTCGGATAGAAGACCGCAGCACCGATCTGAGCCGCAGCAAGCGCCACGTTACGCGTCCCATCACAGTTGATCGTCATTGCCTTTTCAGGCTCCTCTTCCGCTTGATCCACAGCCGTATATCCCGCACAGTGGAGGATGACACAAGGCTTCTCATCCCGGATCCGTCGTTCGACTGCGACGGAATCTGTGACGTCGAGGACACTCCGCTCCAATGCGCACACTTCGTGTTCTCGCTCGCGAGCCGCCCGCACTAACGCGTTGCCGAGGAGGCCAGCTGCTCCGGTAACGACAACCCTCACGCTAGGAAAGTCCGCCCTTCACTATCCATGTTCCCGCTCGCTTACCTGCCGCATTCAGAAGTGGAACGGTGACGTGTCTCGCGTCCACAACGACCTCCGCCAACTTGAGTATTTGCTCGTAGTCAACTTCCGAGTGATCGGTGACTATCACGACAGCATCAGAGTCTATAAGTGCTCGCTCAGTGAGCGGCACAGAGGACATTCGGTTCCCCTCTTCGGCGATCTCGGGAACCAGCGGGTCGTGATATTCTACTTTGGCACCGTCGTCGGCAAGAAGCCCCATGATCTCCAGAGCCGGGGATTCACGTACATCGTTCACGTCTCGCTTGTAAGCCACCCCGAGAATCAGGATGCGAGCACCGTCCAAGGATCTCCCACTTGAGCTCAGGGCCGTCCGTACTTTCTCCACCACGAAATGGGGCATCTCTGAGTTGATCTCGGAAGCTAATTCGATGAAACGTGTACGGTAGTCCAGCGTCCGCATTTTCCACGCTAAATATTGCGGGTCAACCGGGATACAGTGCCCTCCAAATCCCGGACCGGGTGTGAACTTCATGAAGCCAAAAGGCTTCGTGGCAGCTGCCTCGATCACCTCCCATACATCCACGTCTAGCCGGTCCGCTATGAGTGCTACCTCATTGACCATCGCGATATTTACAGCTCTGAAGGTGTTTTCCAAGATCTTAACCATCTCAGCCACTTCCGTGGACGACACCGGAATCATGGTGTCGATGAAGCAATCGTAGACTGCAACTCCCACCTCCCGGCAAGCCGACGTGACACCTCCGATGACCTTAGGCGTATTCTTCGTTTTCCACACTTCATTCCCCGGGTCAACCCGTTCTGGGGAAAAGCATAGGAAAAAGTCTTTGCCCACCTCAAGACCTGTACGCTCCAAAACGGGCAGGAGCACCTTACGTGTCATCTCGGGATATGTCGTAGATTCAAGAACAATGAGTTGCCCGGGCCGCAGAGTAGCCGCGATAGACTCAGACGCCGCGATTATGTTGGAAACGTCAGGGTCTCGGGTTTTGGAAAGCGGAGTCGGCACAGAGATTGAGATGGCATCACATTCGGTAAGCCGGGCCATGTCGGTCGTGGCTTCAAAGCGTCCAGTAGCCACGGCGGCGCCTAGCTCTTCAGCGCTCACATCCTCAACATGACTCTTTCTCGCGTTGACACCCTCCACCACCCCCGTGTCGACGTCGAAACCGATGACTCGTAACCCTGACCGAGCAATCTCGACAGACAGAGGCAAACCCACATAGCCGAGTCCAACGACTCCAACCGTAAAGTCTCCGGAGTGTAGACGGAATAAGAGGGATTTCATTATGGGTCCAGTGAAGTACGAGTCACGGAAGGCCTTGAGGGAAAGACGGGAATCTGCTTAACCGTTGGCACGATAGGATCCGTGAGAACCGCATATCCAATGATCCTTGCCCCCATAACCGGATGGAATCCTAACAATTTCACGTCACATTCCCAGTCCATGGGATACTCCGAGATCCTCGTTTACGCCCTCGAGTTGGTTGTTCACGCAGAACCTCCTTGGAAATACTCCACTATCGAATCAACCAATCCCGGAACCGTAAACGGGCACGCTTCGACGGTAACTGGATAGCCTAGGTCCCGAGCCATCACAGCCGTCACAGGTCCAATCACCGCTGCTCTTCCCGGATGCTTCCCACCCAAGAGCGCATGGAAGCCTTGCACAGTCGAGGGTGAAGTGAAGGTAATAAGATCCACGCCACTTCTAATCCGCTCGAGAAGAGCGGGATCTGCGCCCTTCACGAGAATTGTCTGATACGCCACAACGATATCTACGGTGGCACCCAAAGCCCTCAACCCTTCCGGGAGAATGGGTTGAGTTTTCGCCGCCGTGGGAATCAAGAAACGCCGTCCCGGGAGTGGTCCTTCGCTCGAAAGGCTCTCTAACAGGGCTTCCGCATAATGGACATCTGGGGAAAGATCCACGTTCACACCAACTCCTTCGAGCACCTGGGCTGTCGCGGGACCGATGCAACAGACACGTGATCCTTCGAGGGCACGGACAGCACCAAGTTCGATCTCATCCGCGGTACGGGAGAAAAACTCCACACCGTTGGCAGAGGTAAAAACAACCCAGTCGTAGCCCGAGGCCGATCGAACTGCTCGCTCGAGGGATTCAGTATCCAGAGGGGGAACAGTCCTGATCGTGGGAAGACGCAGGACCTCAGCTCCAAGATCTTCCAAGGCTTCAACGAGCTCGGTAGCCTGTGCCTCCGCTCTCGTAACGACTATGCTTCGGTCGGCTAGAGGGACAGTTTTGATCAACCCGTCCACGACTTCAATCGTGCCCATTACAAAATATAGGCCCCCATACTCCAAGATGCTCCCCGGGATCGCTTCCCAGAGAGCATCTCAGGTGGCCAGAACCTGCGATAGTAACTAAGCCTAGACAGTACTCACTGGCGGAGCCTTAGTAATCCTACCGCTCTTTATGCAGGTGGTGCAAACTCTCACCCGCCGTCTGACTCCGTCACGCGTTACAATCTTTGCTATCTGAAGGTTAGGGAGCCACCGCCGCTTTGTTTTATTGTGAGCGTGGCTGACGTTGTTCCCTGTTTGGGGACCTTTGCCGCATACAAAACATACTCGAGCCATTACGATACCCTACCCCTGAGGCTCAGCCCCTGATTCACCCCCAGCGACGACGATGTCCGAAGCCTCCAAGAACGAGTCAGCGAAAATTGCCAAGATTCTGTCCCCCTCTGCAATACCACCACTGGCCACCCAATCGTCTGCGACACTGTCAGTCATCTGCTGAACGAATCCAATAACCGCTATTGTGGAACCGTTCGGTACGACCACACTGTCGGCCACAACCGCCGGCCCGAGCTTGACGAGATAGGGCCCCGACTGCCCCTCCATTTCAACGAAGAACGCCTGAGATCCAACCAAGCTTTGTACCAATAGGCTGTTAACCCTAATAAGTTCACCACTCTGCGCCATCGGATTCGCACCGAAGACCGCAGTAGCAACCACCGTCGCGTCAGCAAGACCGTTTTCCTCTACAACCTCTTCGACCACTTCAACTTGCTGGGACCGCGCTTGCTGATTCAGCCAAGCCAAGAAGCCGCCCACAAGGATGAAGGCGAAGACCATCAGTGGTAAAGCTAACCCGCCAGCTACTCCTCTCCGAGACCCGAACGATGCCATCTGTTACCGTACCCCCAATAATTTCGAAGTGTCTGAAATATCCGAGATGGGGGCAGTCTAATCGACGAGCTCGATCAGCGCCATCTCAGCGGCATCTCCGCGCCGACTACCAAGCTTTAGAATGCGCGTGTATCCTCCCGGCCGTTCGTTGAAGCGCGGACCGACATCGTCGAACAGCTTGCCGAGGATCTCCCGATCAGAAATCGACCGTCCCGCAAGGCGCCGGGAATGCAAATCTCCCCGCTTACCCAGTGTGATTAGTCTTTCGACGAAGGGCCGGAGTTCCTTGGCTTTAGCAGTAGTCGTTTCAATCCGTTCATGGCGGATGAGGGATGTCGCCATATTTCGGAGCGTCGCCTTCCGGTGGCTCGGTGTGCGTGACAGACCACGTCCCTTGACTCGATGCCTCATCGTGCGCCCTACTCCTCACTCGCCTCGGCAGACTCCACAACCTCTTCCTCAACTAGAAAAAGCTGGCCGTCTTCACCCTCTTCGAATTCCATCCCGAACCGGAGATCATTCTCATTGAGAAAAACTGAGATTTCAGTCAGCGACTTCTTACCGAAGTTCTCAATTCTCAACATGTCATCTTCAGAACGTTGTACCAGATCTCCAAGCGTCTCGATATGCTCCTTCTGCAGGGAATTTCGGGATCGCCTGCTTAACTCAGCCACCTCTTCGATCGGTCGGTTGCATAGGTCCTTGAGCACCTGTGAAACAACAACCACACCGGGAGGTGTGACCTGCGGTACCCCTCCCTCCCCGAAGTAGAGCATGAATTCGAGGTGCTGGCGAACCAAAGCGGCCGCATACTGAACAGCTGATTCGGCATCGACAGATCCATCTGTCTCAACCAACAGAGTCAAGCGGTCAAAGTCCGTACGTTGACCTACCCGGGTTTCTTCGACAGAGAAGTTTGCGCGTCGAACTGGGTTGTAGATCGCATCAATACGAACGAGATCCACAGTAGCACCCTCGGGAAGCTCATGCTGATCTGCCAGTACGAAACCTCTGCCCTTGTTGACGTAAAGCTCGATGTTGAGTTTGCGCTTGCCCTCAATCGTCATCAGGTGGTGGCCAGGATCGTGAATTGTGACACCTGACACAGGGGTGACGTCACCTGCGGTCACCGCACCGATAGTATTCACTCGAATCTCTAGAGTCGCTTCGTCAACATCGTCGTCCAGAGTAACGACAAGTGACTTCAGGTTTTGGATTACCTGGTGAACGTCCTCTACGACCCCCTGAATGGTTTGGTGCTCATGCACCACACCATCTACCCGAAACCCCCACACAGCTGCCCCTCGAAGAGAGGAAAGGAGCGCCCGGCGAACTGAGTTACCAAGTGTGTGGCCAAAACCGCGTTCAAGAGGCTCGACAACGAACTCGGCCGAGCTTCCATCCTCAGAAGCCTTGGCTACCTCGATTCGCTCGGGTAATACGAGCCCGGTCACATCGATCTCCACAGAATCCTCCATAACTTCGAGTAGGGCCTATTTCGAGTAAAGCTCCACGATGAGCTGCTCGTTAACCGCCAGCGGAATATCTTGGCGGGTGGGACAGCGAGTCATACGACCGATCCGATTCTTTTCATCTAGTGCGAGCCAGTCCACCAACGGTGGGCGAGTGCGTGCCTCAAGACTTCCCTGTATAGAAGCGAGCTGTTTCGACTTGGGTCGAATCGCCACTTCGTCCCCTGGAGACACTTGAAAAGACGGCACATTCACAATCTCTCCACTGACTTCGACGTGTCGATGCCGAACGATTTGCCGAGCCGCATTACGGCTGGGAGAAAAACCCATCCGGAAGACCACGTTATCCAATCGGCTCTCAAGGGCGACAAGCATGTTCTCGCCCGTGATCCCGTCCCGGGCAGAAGCACGTTCGAAGAGAATCCTGAATTGCTTTTCGTGGAGCCCGTAGATCCTCTTCACCTTCTGCTTCTCCCTGAGCTGCACGGCGTAATCAGACCGCTTGCGTCGACGAGCGTGCTGGGGGCCGTGTTGACCGGGCGGATATCCTCGGCGCTCGATGCCACACTTCTCCGTGTAACACTTCTGTCCCTTCAAGAACAGCTTTTGCCCCTCGCGCCGACAAAGCCTGCAGACTGGTCCCGTGTGTCGTGCCATGCTCTCGCTAAACCCGACGCTTCTTGGGTGGGCGGCAACCATTGTGAGGAAGTGGCGTCACGTCCTGGATCGACTTGATCTGGATTCCGGCTGCAGCAAGAGCTGAAATGGCAGATTCGCGTCCCGAGCCTGGCCCCTGAACCCTCACGTCCACACGCTTCACTCCCATGGCCACCGCTTCTCTACCACACTGTTCACCTGCCACAGTGGCGGCGAAGGGCGTCGATTTCTTCGAGCCCTTGAAGCCAGCCTTACCAGCACTACCCCAGACAATGGTATTTCCAGCACTGTCAGTGATCGTGATGAGAGTGTTATTAAATGTCGCTTTGATGTGCGCTACACCGTCCGCTTCAACGACTTTCTTAGTTCGCTTCCGCGCTGTTGTTGTTACTTCAGCTGTTGTTACTTCAGCCACTCGTTACCGCCTCTTTCGATGTTGGAGCCACTTTAGCATTGAATTATCTCCAATCCGATGATCACACTCGTCATCATCGCCCTATTTCTTTGGCGCCACCTTCTTGCCAGCGATCGCCCGTCTGCGCCCTTTATGGGTACGAGCATTTGTATGCGTCCTCTGCCCCCGTACTGGTAGTCCTCGACGGTGCCTAAGGCCACGGTAGCAACCAATGTCCATTAGACGCTTGATATTCATGGACACTTCCGTTCGAAGGGTACCTTCGACCTTGTAGTTCTCTTCAATCGCTTGACGGAGCTGGTTCACATCATCGTCCGTCAGGTCGGATGCTCTTCGATTTGGATCCACACCGGTTTGGCTAAGGATGACTTTGGATCTGGACGCTCCGATACCAAAGATGTAGGTCAACGCAATCTCAATCCGTTTTTCGTTGGGAAGATCAACACCTGCGATACGTGCCATACGCCCTTTTTCTCAACTATACTTAGAATCTGCTGTACTGAAGGAGAGTTTCGAGCCTATCCCTGGCGTTGCTTATGTTTGGGATTGCGACTGCAGATAATCCGAACGACTCCTCGCCGCCGGACGACCTTGCAGTGCTCACAGATAGGCTTGACACTACTCCGAACCTTCATCTCTCCTGCCTTCTCTACGTTTCTAGCACAGCTTGTAATGATAGTAAAAGAGCCTTTTCCCTACAAGGCATCACAGGGGTGGCTCTCTCTCATTAAGCCGGAAGCTCTACCCGAGTGGCTGTTAGAATCCTGGGATCCCCAGAGGTGACGGCTATGGTGTGCTCAAAATGAGCTGTGCGGGTTCCGTCCAGAGTCACGACTGTCCAGTGGTCATCCTGCGTTTTGATGTCCGGGCCACCAAATGAAAGCATTGGTTCGATTGCCAAAACCATACCTTCGCGGAGTCGAGGACCCAGGCCTGCTTTTCCAAGATTGGGCACCTGGGGTTCCTCGTGTACATTTCGGCCTACACCGTGTCCTACCAAATCCTTGATGATGCTGAGGCCGGTTCCGGAGACCTGTCCCATGACCGCGGCCCCAATGTCGCCCACATGGTTTCCCGGACATGCCGCAGCAACTGCTGCAGCGAGAGACTCCTCAGTGACTGCCATCAGCCGACTGCTGTCATCGTCGATCACTCCAACAGGGAAAGTCCATGCGGAATCCGAACACCAACCACCCAGCTTGACACCTACATCGATAGAAATGATGTCGCCTTCTACAAGGGTCCGGCTAGCGTTGGGGACACCGTGGACAACTTCCTCATTCAGTGACGTGCAAACGCTTCCAGAAAAACCGTACAGACCTTTGAACGCTGGCACGGCACCCTGGTGCGACCGGATGAACTCGTCTGAAAACGCGTCTAGAGCCAGAGTCGACACTCCCGGATGAATCCTCGAGGGAATCTCCGATAGAAGATCCGAAATAATCTTCCCTCCACGGGCAATTAGATCAATCTCCTCGGTGGTCTTTAGATGAATCACGACAAGCTTAGTCCCAAGGCGTCACGCAAAGCAGTCTGAACAACCTCCACTGATGGGCCACCCGCGATGTGGTGCACGAGCGCGTGGCTTTTCTCATAGTAGGCGATGAGCGGCTCGGTCTCCCTCCGGTAGACCTCCAGACGGTTCCTGACCGTACTGGGCTCGTCATCCGCCCTGCGAAATAGAGCGCCTCCATCTGTATCACAAACACCCTCTCGGATGGGGGAGGCGAGGGATTGGTTGTAGACGGCTCCGCATGATGGACACGATCGGCGGCCCGATATTCGTTTGATGAGAACGTCGTCGTCAGCCTCGAGAACCACGACCTGGTCAATGGCTAACCCAACGGTTTGCAGCATCATGCTGAATGTCAAAGCCTGTGAGCTGTTTCGAGGGAAACCGTCAAAAACAACGTTGGTCCCAAGTGTGAGTGCCTTTAATTTCTCCTGCACTATCCCGATAATGAGCTGATCATGGACGAGCTCCCCCCTCGCCATGTATTGTTGAGCCTCTCTCCCTAACTCAGTTCCTGCATCACGCGCTGCACGAAGAAGGTCGCCGGTCACAATCCTCTCCCACCCGAACGCATCGGCCAAGAGAATCCCTTGGGTACCCTTGCCAACCCCCGGTGGCCCTAGCAGAACCACGTGCACGTCGATTCGCCCTTTCGTTTCTGGGCTATATGTAACGGGAGCGCCCGCGCATTTTGACCCGACCCTTCTTCATGAAACCGTCGTAGTGGCGAAGCAATAGATGTTGTTGCGCCTGCTGAACGGTGTCTAGCCCTACACCCACGACGATCAGCAAAGCCGTTCCGCCGAAGAAGAACGTTTGGATATTGAAGATGCTGAAAATCCAAAATGGGACCAAGGCAATAAGAGCGAGGTAGATCGAGCCCGGAAGCGTCACCCTAGTGAGTACTCGGTCGATGTACTCAGCCGTCCGCGTTCCGGGTTTGACTCCGGGAATGAAGGCGCCCTGCTTCTTCAGGTTCTCAGCGAGATCTACGGGATTGAAGATGATGGCCGTATAGAAATACGTAAAAAATACTATCAGCAGACCGTAAGTGATGTAGTACACGCTGCCGGGCTGGAAAATGTCCGCAACCGTATCGAGAAATCCTCCGGTCTGGCCAGCGAACTGAGCGATGGTTCCGGGAACGACGATGAATGACTGAGCGAAGATGATCGGCATAACACCCGCCGAGTTGATACGGAGCGGGACGAAGCTCTTCTGGCCTTCCCGGATGCGTCCGCGACCAACAACCTTCCGCGGGATCTGTACGGGAATCTTACGAGCACCCATCGTCATGGCAACGACGGCAGCGGTGATCACGACCAGAACGACGATGAGCATGACAATAGCAAAAATTTGGATCTGGCCAGCCATAAACGACTCCCAGGTCCGAGCAACTGCAGCCGGAAAACTCTCGATAATCGAGAAGAAAATCAGCAGTGACATGCCATTGCCGATACCGCGCTCAGTGATCTGCTCCCCGAGCCACATCACGAAGATCGCTCCCACAGTTAAAGCTACCGTCGTCGTAGTGTTGAAGATGAAACCCGGAGCTCGAATTGCACCTGTACTGGTGAGGAAAGCTGCGTAGCTGAAGCCCTGGATAACACTCAGGAGGACCGTGACATACCGCGTCCACTGCGTCAGTTTCTGTCTGCCGTCCTCCCCCTCCTTCTGCATCTTCTCTACGGCGGGAAAAACCGCTGCCAACAGCTGGAACATGATGCTCGCCGAGATATATGGCATGATCCCGAGTGCGAAAATCGTCGCCCGGCTGAGCCCTCCTCCAACAAACATGTCGTAAATACCAAGGATGCCACCTTGGAGGGCGCCGAACTGCTGCCGCAAGATTCCAACGTCTACCCCTGGTACTGTGATGTGAGCACCGAACCGGTACACGAGCAGGATAAAGAGCGTGAAAAGGATCTTCTCTTTTAGCTCAGGAACCCGGAAGAGATTCGGTATCGGGTTAGCCATCCCTTACCGTTTCCGTCCTCTTCTTGGCTACGTTCACCGTTCCCCCCGCGGCTTCGATCTTAGTCACCGCGCTACTACTGAACTTGTGTGCCTCTACTGTATAGGCCCTAGCGACATCGCCCATGGAGAGAACTTTCACCAGACCCTTGGTTGAACGAATCAGTCCGGCCTTTTTCAAGATCTCAGCATTGATCACAGTCCCTTCCACCCGACTGAAGTCGGTCAGGTTGACCACCTGATAGACCTTCCGTTTACGTGGCGTGAAGCCCCTCTTTGGAATGCGTCGCTGCAAGGGCATCTGTCCACCCTCGAACCAGGGGTGGACAGAACCACCACTGCGGGACTTCTGGCCATTCTCCCCTCGACCAGCCGTCTTACCCTTCCCGGAACCGGGGCCTCGCCCTTTCCGCTTTCCAGTCCTGTTGGAGCCGGGAGCCGGACGTAGCTCGTGTAACTCTGCCATAGATTTATCCTATGAATCTTCCGAAGCTTCTGGGAAACACATACATGGCCGGACTCAAGCGTCCACCTCAGTAACGTTCACAAGGTACCGAACCTGATGGACCATACCCCGTATGGCGGGGTTGTCATTCTTCACGACTGTCTGCTGATGCTTCTTAAACCCAAGTGCCCTCAGGGTGCGTCTATGCTTAAATTTCCGTCCCACACCACTTCGAACCTGGGTGATGGATAGCTTCTTAGGCATCGTCACCTCCCAGAATGACTTCTACCGGAACACCGCGTTCCCGTGCCGCCTGCTCCGGAGTTACCAGATTCGTGAGCCCGTCCATCGTCGCCCTTACAACATTGATAGGATTATTACTTCTCAGGCTCTTCGTGAGGATGTCCTTAATCCCAACAGCTTCAAGGACTGAACGGACCGGACCGCCCGCGATTACTCCTGTTCCCGGCGCCGCCGGGCGCAGCATTACGCGTCCCGCACCCCATTTCCCTACGATCTCATGCGGAATGGTTCCGTTACGAACAGGGATTTCTATCATCTCTTTTTTGCCACGCTCAAACGCCTTCCTGATAGCCTCTGCGACCTCATTGGCCTTAGCCAGTCCGATCCCGACACGACCCTTTTGGTCACCAACAGACACCAGCGCAGTGAAGGAAAAACGCCGTCCACCCTTCACCACTTTGGCGACACGATTGATATGGATAACGTTTTCACTGAACTCCGACTCGCGACCACGACCTTCTCTCCGCCCCTGTTGCTTTGCCATCAGAATTTCAATCCCCCCTCTCGAGCACCTTCCGCAAAAGCTTTTACTCGACCGTGATACTGATATCCGCCTCGGTCAAACACGACCGTCTCAATCCCTTTTTCGACCGCTCGCTGAGCAAGAAGTTTCCCGGCGTTCTTAGCACGTTCGACCTTTACGTTCTGCCCCTTTGCCTTGAAGTCTGCGAGGTCTGAAGAAAGAGTCGAAAGTCCGATGAGTGTCTGGCCAGCGTCGTCATTCACGACCTGACCCTCGATGTTTCTCAGCGACCGAAAGACGACGAGTCGGGGCCGCTCCGTACTCCCCCAGATCTTTTTCCGAAGGCGCCCATGACGCCGGATGCGCCGGCCAGATCGTGTTCGCGGGGTCTTGACCTTTCTGTGGCTCATAGCTCTTTCCTTTAGGTCACCGCAGTCTTGCCGGCCTTACGCCGTATATGCTCGCCCTGATAACGAATGCCCTTCCCTTTGTACGGCTCTGGCGGACGGAAAGCACGGATCTCTGCAGCTGCCTGCCCTACGGCTTGCTTGTCAATCCCCCTGACAACGATCGTCGTTGGACTTGGTAGCTCAATGTCGACTCCCTTAGGTGCCGTAAACTGGATCGTGTGCGAAAACCCCAGACTCAATTCGATACCCGATCCTTTCTTTTGGCCACGGTATCCAACGCCCTCAATCTCAAGCGTCTTGCTGAAGCCGTCCACCACCCCGGTGACCATGTTAGCTATCAGCGTTCTTGTAAGACCATGAAGTGCTCGGTGCCTGGGTTCGTCCGAAGGCCGCTCGACAGTCACAGTCCGGTCTTCTATCATGACGGCAATATCCCGGTGAACATCCATCGTAAGGTCTCCCTTCGGACCCTTTACCTTGACGCTTCGACCGTTCAGCGTAACGTCCACACCATTAGGAATCTCGATGGGTTTTCTACCGATCCGCGACATTTGCGATCTCTACTCGGTTACCAAATTAAGGCCATGAGCTCTCCACCCACGCCCTCCTCACGCGCCCAACGATCCGTCAACAGACCCTGGGACGTGGAGAGAATAGCCATGCCCAGCCCGTTGCGAACCCTGGGAATCTCCGAGACTCCCACATAACGACGACGGCCTGGGCGGGAAACCCGCTCCAGATGCCGGATAACCGGTCCCTCTTCATGGTATTTCAGGTAGACCCGCAGCACCCCGAATTTACCATCCTCCAAGACCTTGAAGTCATAGACAAAGTGGTTGTCCTTGAGAAGGTGCGCGAGTTTGGTTTTTAACTTGGATACCGGCATGTCCACCCACTTATGGCCTACTGTTCCTGCATTCCGAAGGCGGGTGAGCATGTCCGCAATGGGATCAGTCATCATACGCTTTACAATCCTTTACCAGCTTGACTTACGAACGCCTGGGATTTCACCCTGAAGCGCTTTTTGACGAAAACATATTCGGCACAATCCAAATTTTCTCATGAACGCCCGGGGACGCCCACAGCGCTGACAGCGATTACGATGACGCCCGGGATACTTAGGTTTCCGGTTGTTCCTCTCAATCATTGCCTTCCTAGCCATCGAACTCCCTCGTTCGTTAGTTGGCGTGTTGTCCAATCACGATTGGAATCTCACCACGAAAGGGAAACCCCATCTCTCGAAGTAACGAAAGCGCCTCCTCGTCCTTATCTGTCGACGTAACTACCGTGATGTTCATGCCATGAATCTGACCGGCCTTGTCAAAGTCGATCTCCGGAAAGATGATTTGCTCTCGGAGCCCCATAGTGAAGTTCCCTCGCCCGTCAAAGGAGCGCGTGGTCAAACCCCGGAAGTCACGGACACGGGGGATCGCCACACTCACAAGGCGGTCGAGAAACTCATACATCTTCTTCCGTCTAAGAGTTACCGTAGCCCCAATCGGCATGCCTTCTCTCAACTGGAAGTTCGACACGGATTTCTTTGCCCTCGTCACTACTGCCTTTTGCCCCGTGATCACACCGAGTTCATCGACCACAGCCGTAAGCAGTTTCGCGTTCTTGGGTGCCTCTCCCACCCCCACGTTCATGACCACCTTCTCAATCTTGGGAATCTGATTGGGGTTAGTCCATTGGTATGTCTCCGCCAAGCGAGGGCGGACTTGATCCCTATAGTGTCTGAGTAGTCTGGGTTCCATTTGCCCGTGCTCCCGCTACGGCCTAGGGATCGGATTGCCAGTCTTCACAGCGATCCTCTCTTTGGTTCCGTCCGTTTCAATCCGGACGCGAATACGGCTCGCCTTCTCCCCTGCCGGATCTATCAGCATCACGTTCGAGGCGTGGATCGGAGCTTCAAAAGTCATGATTCCGCCATCGGGATTCTGCTCCGTCGGTCGTTCATGCCGCTTACGCATATTGACACCTTCTACGACCACACGCCCCGAATCCCGCAGCACTCTGAGGACCGTGCCCTCCATATCGCGAAAGTTCCCCCGGATCACCTTGACCTGATCCCCTTTTACAATGGAAATCCTCGACACCTTTTCAGACATCAAAGCACCTCCGGGGCGAGTGACGCAATCCTCATGTACCGCTTCTGACGGAGTTCGCGTCCCACAGGGCCAAAAATGCGCGTTCCTATGGGCTCTCCCTGAGGTGTGATGAGTACCGCAGCGTTATCATCGAAGCGAATATAGCTTCCATCACGACGACGCACTTCCTTGGCTGTTCTAACCACAACCGCTTGCACAACCTCTCCTTTCTTCACCGGCGAGTTAGGGATGGCGTCCTTAATCGTGGCCACGATTACGTCACCCACGCTCGCGTATCGGCGTTTCGAACCACCCAGGACACGGATACAAAGCGCACTCTTAGCACCCGAATTGTCCGCGATTTTGAGAATCGATTCTTGTTGGATCATCTAATCCGACCGTTCCAGTATCTCCATGACACGCCACCGTTTTGTTTTCGACAACGGTCTCGTTTCGGAAATCCTAACCACGTCCCCTGGACGGCATTCGTTATTCTCATCATGGGCGCGGTACTTCTTCGTCTTCTTGACCTGCTTAGTATAGAGCGGATGGGCGAACTGCCGCTCGATTTGAACCGTGACTGTCTTGTCATTCTGAGCCGATGTAACAACGCCGACTCGGAACTTGCGACCTGCCCGACCTATGTCAGGTGGCCGCTCCGTAGCCTCCTCAGCTTTCTCAGCTTTCTCAATCTGCTCGGAAGTATCGTCTGTCATCTTTACTCGGCCGACTCGGTATCTTCGGTCAACTCTCTCTCCCGCAGAATCGTGTAAAGGCGCGCAATGTCGCGCCGAATGTGCTGCAACAACTTGGGGTTCTCCAACTCCATCGTCGCCGTCTGAAACCGAAGGCGAAATTTCTCTTCGCGGAGCTCCTCGAGCCGGGCTTGGATCTCGACGTTATCCCACTCACGCATCTCGGAAGCGTTCATTATTTCCTCACTATCCGAGCTGCTGCTCACGAATGACGAACTGTGTAGCCACAGGTATCTTAGCTGCCGCAAGCACCATAGCTCGTTGCGCGATTTCCTTGGAAACGCCCTCAAGCTCGAACATCATCCGACCCGGCTTCACTACAGCTACCCAACCCTCTGGAGCCCCTTTGCCTTTTCCCATCCGGGTCTCGGCAGGCTTAGACGTAATAGGCTTATCGGGGAAGATACGAATCCAAACCTTCCCACCACGCTTCATATGACGAGTCATTGCCACACGAGCGGCCTCAATCTGCCGGTTCGAGATCCAACCACACTCGGTAGCCTGAAGGCCGAATTCACCAAAAGACACCTTGTTGCCACGATGCGCGTTGCCACGCATGCGTCCCTTATGTGTCTTGCGGTGTTTAACTCTTTTGGGAGCAAGCATCGTTTATAGTCCTTCAGGAACCGGTGGAATACGTGCGGCCACGGCGTTCTTCGACAACCTCACCACGGAAAATCCAGCACTTCACCCCAACGATCCCGTAAGTGGTGATTGCGGGGAGCTGGGCGTAGTCGATATCCGCTCGAAGCGTGTGGAGCGGCACGCGCCCCTCATTGTACCCCTCAGTTCGAGCGATCTCGGCGCCCCCTAAACGACCGGCACACTGAATCTTAATGCCCTCAGCTCCCCCTCTGATCGCAGATTGGACAGCTCTTTTCATCGCTCGGCGGAACGAAATACGCTGCCGAAGCTGGTGCGCTACGTTCTCCGCCACGAGCCGCGCGTCAACTTCCGGACGTCGGATCTCCTCCACGTTTACCGACATATCGGCGTTCGTCAGCACATTCAACTCATCACGGAGCTTATCGACCTCGGCTCCGCGCTTCCCGATGACAACGCCAGGACGGGCGGTGAACAAGGTCACGACAATCTTCGACGGCTTCCTCTCAATCTCCACTTTCGAAAGGGCCGCATGCGCGAGGCGTCGGTGAAGGTAGTTCCGAATCGTCTCATCCTCCTGCAGGAGGCGCGGAAAATTCCTTTCGGCGTACCAGCGAGATCTCCAATCCTTGACAATTCCGAGACGGAACCCGAGCGGATGAGTCTTCTGTCCCATTCTTAGTCCCTGGTGTCCACGACAACAGTGATATGGCTAGTCCGTTTACGAATCGGGGCAGCTCGTCCCATTGCTGCAGCTCTCCAGCGTTTTTGGGTCGGTCCCTCATCGACAAAAGCTGTAGCGACCCTGAGGTCATCAATGTCCAACACATCGTCGGTGTCTTGCGCTTTGTCTTGGGCGTTGCTGACAGCGGAACGTAACGTCTTCCCTACCGGATTAGCAGCGGATTTCTTTGAAAACTGGAGTATGGCATAGGCCTCGTTGACCGATTTGCCACGGATCTGATCCACTACGAGCCGGACCTTGCGGGGACTCATGCGAATATGTCGGGCAATCGCTTTGGCTTGTATTTCCATATCCCGTTCTCTTTAGTCGATCTTAGACCTTTTGTCGGAAAACTTGCCGCCGTGCCCTCTGAAGAGGCGTGTCGGAGAAAATTCGCCGAGCTTATGGCCCACCATGTTTTCGGTAATGTATACAGGAATAAACTTGTTCCCGTTGTGCACGGCCATCGTGTGTCCCACGAATTCCGGAGAGACCGTGCACGCCCGTGCCCACGTCTTGATCACTTTCCTCTCGTTCCGGGCGTTCATAACCTGCACCTTCACGAGAAGCTTCTCGTCCATAAATGGGCCCTTCCTTAGACTACGAGGCACTAGGATCGACCTCGACTCAGTCCCTTACGGTCTCGGAATATCATTGTGTGGCCTTCCCTCGCTTACGCCCGCGAATAATGTACTTATTTGACTGCTTCTTATTCTTCCTAGTCTTAGTACCTTCTCGTTTCCCCCACGGTGTCACCGGCGGACGTCCCCCAGAAGCCCGCCCCTCACCTCCCCCGAGCGGGTGATCGACCGGGTTCATCGCAACGCCCCGGACTTTGGGACGCCGTCCACGCCAGCGATTTGCTCCGGCTTTTCCGAGGTTCTGTAGGTTGTGCTCAATGTTCCCAACCTGGCCAATCGTCGCCAGGCATTCTTTCAGAGCCTGTCGTACCTCCGTGGAGGGCAATCGAAGCGAAACGTACTTGTCTTCCTTGGCCACAATCTGTACACCTGCCCCGGCTGAGCGCGCCATTTGGCCGCCCTTCCCCGGCTTCAACTCGATGTTGTGGACCACAGTACCCAGCGGAATCTTCCCCAGGGGTAAGGCGTTCCCCAGTCGGATATCGGAGTCCGGCCCCGCTGTTATGGTCGCACCTACCTGAAGCCCTCTCGGGTGCAGAATGTAACGCTTCTCACCGTCTGCATAGTGAATCAAGGCTATATTCGAACTGCGATTCGGATCATACTCAATCGCATGGACCTTTCCGGGAACACCGAACTTGTTTCGTCGAAAATCGATCCTGCGGTACCGTCGCTTGTGTCCACCTCCCCGACGGCGAGAAGTGATCCTCCCGTGGTGGTTGCGCCCGCCCGATTTTGCCAAGGGTTCAAGAAGTGCTTTCTCCGGTTTCTTCTTGGTCAGAACATCGGCCTGGTCTACAATGGAGCGGAAGCGGCTCCCCGGCGTAACCGGCTTGAATTTCTTAATAGCCATAAGCTTTATCCGGCCTCGTAGAACTCAATGTGGTCACCTTCGACAAGCTCAACAACGGCCTTCTTAAACCCGGACCGATGACCAACCTTGGGGCTCCTGCTCATCCGTCCCATGAAGGCCCTCTTTTCCTTTCCGGCATAGCGCATGGTACGAACATCGCTGACCCTAACGTCCCACAGCTTCTCGACAGCTCTGGAGATCTCGATTTTGTTCGCGTCGCGATTCACGATGAAGGTGTAGACGTTGTTCTCCTCAAGTGCAGCCGCAGACTTCTCTGTAACCACAGGGGAGAAAATCACGTCATAGACATCACGCATCATCACCCTCCCTCTCATTCGTAATCTCCCGTAACCGGGCCTCGTAGAGAGCTTGCGCTGTCTTACGGTTATCACGGGACCTCAAGGTATCGACGGCTGCAGCGGAGTCGAACTCCATCAGAAACTCAACGAGATCAGCCACCTTGGGAAGCGCGACCGAGGAAGCGTCTTTCCCATCTACCTCTGCCTCAAGGCTTGCCTTTGCCTTTGGCGTCACTTTTTCCTCGTCCGTCGTTTTCGCAGGCTTAGCCGTCGGTGACACCTTCGATTCCGGCGTCAGTTTGTCTGCTTTGTTCTTGTGACTCCGTCGATCCTTACGGCGCTGCGCACGCCCTTCTTCAGCCGCTCGTTCATGGGCCCGAACTTCTGGCTCGCCCCGTGCTCGGGACACCATTGCCGCCCGGTGTGCTTTCGACGGTTCCGCAGTGTCCAAGGCTATCTTCTCGATCACGATTGTGGTCGCCCAAAGGATGTCGTATGCCGACTCTTCGCCGAAAGGCCGCACGACCAACGTTCTTACGTTGCGTGACGATAGGTGGACGTTGTTCTTCGCACCATGTGTAAGCAGAAGCACTTTGCCTTCCGCGCCTATGGCCGAGAGAACCTCCAGAAGTTTCTTTGTCTTGGGTTTGTCAAACTCAAGTGAGTCGACGAGGATGACCCGCTCGCCCTGTGCCCGAAAATTGAGGGCGGACCTTCGTGCTAGTGCTCGAACCTTCTTGGGTACCCGCTGTCTCCATGAGTGGGGTATCGGTGGAAATGCGACACCACCACCCGCCCACTGCACAGCTCGAATCGTCCCCTGACGAGCTCTTCCCGTCCCCTTTTGCCGCCAAGGTTTTCGAGAGCCCCCGGAAACTTGCCCACGGGATTTGGCCGCTGCCGTACCTTGCCTCTGATTTAACAGGTGGACCTTGATCACTTGGTGAAGGACGTTTTCGTTTACCGCACCGTCGAACAGCCAGTCCGGCAGCTGTTCTTCTCCACCTTTGGCTCCATCTGTCTGGTAGTGGCGTGCTTTAAGCATCTGTCACTTCTGTATTAACAAATGACTGTTCCTGGATCCGGGAAGTCCACCCTTAATGAACAGGAGGTTCTTCTCGGAGTCCACTCTGACCACCTTTAAATTACTGATCGTCGTTCTTGTTCCACCCATGCGACCCGGAAGCTTCTTTCCCTTGATCACCCGAGATGGATCCGTGCCTGGCCCCATTGATCCGGGAGTTCGTGACATCGGGTGCCCATGGGAAGCAGGCCGACCGGCGAAGCCCCAGCGCTTCACTACACCCTGAAATCCACGTCCCTTGGAGAGCCCGGTCACCTGGACCGACTCACCCGCTTTGAAGAGCTCAACGGTGAGTGACTGTCCAAGCTCGTATTCGTCTCCGTCCCTCATCAGAAATTCGCGTATGACCCGAGGAGCAACTCCGATGCCCGCTTTGGCCGCGTGCCCTTTCTCCGCACTGCTCGCCCGCGAATCCTTCTTAGCTCCAAATCCCAACTGAACAGCAGCATAACCATCAGTATCGACACTCTTAATCTGGAGCACAGGACACGGCCCAGCCTCCACGACCGTAACAGAGAGCGCCATTCCTACCTCATCGAAGAGGCGGGTCATGCCAATTTTTCTTCCAATTAGTCCAGCCATGTTTTCATTCCCAGATCCCTAATCGACCTTAATCTCGACATCAACACCAGCGGGAAGATCCAACTTCGTAAGCGCGTCAACCGTCTGCGGACGACTGTCCACGATATCGATGAGCCTCTTGTGCGTGCGTAATTCGAACTGCTCGCGGCTCTTCTTGTCGATATGTGGCGAGCGAAGCACTGTCCATCGCTCCCGTCGCGTCGGCAGAGGAATCGGACCCCGCACACTTGCACCAGTCTTCTGTGCCGTCCGCACGATATCCGCCGCAGTTTGATCCACGATCCAATGATCGAACGCCTTCAGCCTGATTCGAATCCTATCCATGTCTACCGCCCCCACCGTTGGCGTTGATGATCTCGTCGGCCCTGTTCTTCGGTACTTCCTCGTAGCACGCGAACTGCATCGTATATACTGCCCGTCCCTGACTCAATGAGCGAAGGGTCGTCGCATACCCGAACATCTCCCCCAGAGGCACGCTAGCTCCGATTACCTGTGCGTCACCCCGATCGGCCATCCCTCCAATCTTACCTCGGCGGGACGAGAGGTCTCCTATGATGTCGCCCATGTAATCGGAAGGTGTCACCACTTCAACATCCATGATGGGCTCCAGGAGAACAGGTTTCGAGCGCCGGATTCCGTCCTTGATCGCCATGGACCCGGCGATCTTAAAAGCCATTTCACTCGAGTCTACATCGTGATAGGAGCCATCGATCAACTCGACTTTGAGGTCAATCACCGGGTAGCCAGCCAGGATCCCAGTCTGCAACGCCTCCTCAATCCCTTGTTCTACCGAACTGATATACTCTCGTGGGATCACACCACCTTTGACGAGATCTTCGAATACGAATCCCGAGCCTGAGCCCAACGGCTCGACATTGATGACAACATGTCCATACTGTCCCCGCCCCCCAGTCTGACGCACGAACTTGCCCACAATTTTCTCTGAGCGATCACGGATGGTTTCTCGGTAGGACACATGTGGACGTCCGACGTTGGCTTCGACTCCAAATTCACGCCGAAGCCGGTCGACGATAATCTCCAAGTGCAACTCACCCATTCCACTGATGATCGTCTGACCCGTCTCATCGTCGGTGTGGATGCGGAAGGTTGGGTCCTCATCTGCAAGTTTGACAAGCCCAGCAGACAACTTGTCCTGGTCCGCCACCGTCTTGGGTTCGATCGCCACCGAGATCACCGGCTCCGGGAACGTCATCGCTTCGAGAATGATCGCCTGGTCCGGCTGGCAAAGCGTATCTCCGGTCTTGACATTCTTGAGTCCGATGACCGCCGCAATGTCACCGGCAAATACCTCATCACGCTCTTCTCGCTTGTTTGCGTGCATCTGTAGTAATCGGCCAACCCGTTCTTTACGACCTTTGGTGGAGTTGAGGATGTAGCTCCCGGCTGGAAGAGACCCCGAATACACACGCACATAGGTCAGTTTTCCGACGTAGGAATCTGTCATGATTTTGAACGCCAGAGCACTGAAGGGTGCGTCATCACTGGCTTCTCTCACCTCATGCGTCTCGTGATGCTGAGGCAGATGGCCCTGGATGGGAGGGATATCCAAGGGAGAGGGAAGATAGTCAATGACCCCATCCAGCATGGATTGAATTCCCTTGTTCTTGAAAGCGGAGCCACAAAACACCGGGAAGATCTTCCCAGAGATCGTTGCAGACCGAATTGCACGGGCAAGTTCATCCGAGGTCAACTCCTCACTGCCGAGATATTTCTCCAGCAGCTCGTCGTCGTGCTCAACAGCCGCCTCTACAATTTCCTGTCTTAGAGTCGCAACCTTCTCTAGCAGAGAGTCGGGCACTTCGCCTTCCTCCACAACGGAACCCAACTCGTCCTGATAGTGGAAAGCCTTCTGACGAACGATGTCCACGATTCCTGTAAAAAGATCGCCTTCGCCAAGAGGATACTGCACCGCGAAGGCGTTCGCTCCGAGTCTGTCCCTCATCATGGCAATGACGTTCTCGAAATCAGCTCCGGTTCGGTCCATTTTGTTGACAAGGGCGATTCGTGGGACACCATACCTGTCGGCCTGTCTCCAAACAGTTTCAGATTGGGGCTCCACACCACCTACGGCGCAAAAAACAGCGACCGCTCCGTCTAGAACTCGGAGCGATCGCTCTACCTCAGCCGTGAAATCCACGTGCCCGGGGGTATCGATAATATTGATCCGGTATTTGGTACCGCACTTCTCCCAGTGACACGTGGTAGCGGCAGAGGTGATTGTGATACCGCGTTCCTGCTCCTGCTCCATCCAATCCATGGTCGCGGCACCCTCATGGACTTCGCCCACTCGATGGAGCCGACCAGTATAGTACAAAACGCGCTCCGTGGTCGTCGTCTTACCGGCATCGATGTGCGCCATGATACCGATATTCCGAAGGCGCTGAAGTGGTGTAAGTCTAGACATCTATTGTGATTCCATCTCTTTCATGACTCGTCAAATTCCCTTAATCTCCACTATTCTCCATAAAAAACGCGCACGAACGATTCGAAGCAGAAAGCGCATTTCTTCTCCAGCCACCGTCATCCGTGCCGCCGGCAGCGTCCGCGCTTCATGCCCCAACGCCCTCGCGCGAGACAATGGTTGAGTCTTTGGGAACGCCCTTAACGGCTCCCGAAGCTCAAGCGGATTTGACTACCAGCGATAATGGGCGAACGCTTTGTTCGCCTCCGCCATCCGGTGTGTGTCGTCCTTTTTCTTGATGGTCGCTCCCTCTCCCCGGCTTGCAGCCAGGAACTCATGCGCGAGCCGCTCAGCCATCGTTTTCTCGCTCCGATTCCGAGCGAAGCCAATGAGCCAACGGCTCGCTAGCGCGGTACGGCGGTCTGGTCGAACTTCGATGGGAACCTGATAAGTGGCTCCCCCTACACGCCGGCTCTTCACTTCTAGCGCCGGCTTGGCATTGGTCAACGCCTGCGTAAAAGTGTTCAAGCCTGGCTGACCAGAACGCTCTTCACACAGATCCAAGGCCCCGTAAAAAATCTGCTCAGCCAGTGATTTCTTTCCATCAACCATGAGGTTATTGATGAACTTCGATACTTCAGTCGAATGGTGCCTTGGATCAGGAAGAAGCTCCCGGCGCACTGCTCGTGTTCTTCGACTCATGCTCTATCCACCATCTAGCGTCGCTTAGCACCGTACTTCGACCGACCCTGTTTTCGGTCGTCAACACCGGACGCATCTAGTACCCCCCGAACGATGTGGTATCTCACACCGGGCAAATCTTTGACCCGACCTCCTCTGATCAACACTATCGAGTGCTCTTGAAGGTTGTGACCCTCGCCAGGTATATAGGAAGTCACTTCGTGCCCGTTAGTCAGACGAACCCTTGCTACCTTGCGCAACGCAGAATTGGGCTTCTTCGGGGTCGTCGTGTAGACCCGAGTGCAAACACCTCTCTTCTGCGGGTTGCTATTCAAGGCAGGGGATTTGTTCTTTTTCTGGAGTTCGCGACGTCCCTTGCGAACGAGTTGATTGATAGTAGGCATGTCGAGCCCAACTGTAACAAGCAAAAAAAGCGCCTTCAAGCGCGGGGGCCAAAAGAGTAACCGATGGTTTTGGACGCCTCCCTTGGATAGACCGGGAAATCTAAGAGAAATACGGGGAGAGTGTCAACGGGGGCTCTGCCCCTAAACCTAGGCCTGGCCTAGGCCTTTAGGGGGTGGTACCGCCGATGTTAGGAGTCCCTTGAGGCCTCTTCAGTCGGCTGGCGCCAAGAGGCCGGAGGACACCCATAGGAGCGTGTGCCCTACCGGACCCGGATCTTGAGCCTCGTGAATCGAGAATGGGATGCTTCAAGGTTTATTTAATTGCCACTCCAAACATCCTTCAAAACATTGTCTGACGCTTAACGACAGTGTCGGATATTACTTCTAATCAGTCTACAGTGGCTTCCTCCAGCCCCACGACTAACTCACCGGGATCCGTTAGCGGCAAGATCTCCTCTTCGTAGAATGACTGTTCCACCATAAACTCCACATTATCGTATCGGTGCACACCCGTTCCTGCCGGAATCAGGTGACCGATGATTATGTTCTCTTTGAGACCGGTCAGATCGTCCCTCGCTCCGCGAACCGCGGCGTCAGTCAGTACTCTCGTCGTCTCCTGGAAGGACGCCGCTGAGATGAACGATTCAGTGGTGAGACTCGCCTTGGTGATACCCAACAGTAGAGGCTCGGAACGGGCAGGTTTCTTCCCGGATTGGATCGCCGTATGGTTCACCTGCCGAAACTCAACACGGTCGACGTTCTCACCCTCAAGCAGCATCGTTTCGCCCGGATCAATGATCCGGACTTTTTGAAGCATTTGACGGACGATGACACCAATGTGTTTGTCGTTGATCTTCACTCCCTGCAGCCGATACACCTCCTGAATTTCATTCAGGAGGTACTCTTGGACAGCCCGAGGGCCGCGAATCTTCAAGATATCGTGAGGATTGATTGGCCCCTCTGAAAGTCGATCGCCCGCCCGCACTCGGTCACCCTCGTGTACACGCATGTGTTTGCCCACAGGAACCGGATAACCACGTTGATCATCTGGATCCGCATCGGGAGTCACGAGAACCTCGCGTTTACCCCTCTTGATGTCACCAAAACTGACTTCTCCGTCGATCTCCGTGATAACCGCCGGATCTTTCGGCCGGCGAGCCTCGAAGAGTTCGGCAACCCGAGGTAGGCCGCCCGTGATATCCCTGGTCTTGTAGACCTCTCGGCTGATCTTTGCGATTGTATCACCCGGTCTGACCTCGACGCCGTCGCCGATCGAGAGTGAAGCGCCGACTGGCAAGATGAATTCACGGAGTTTCTCTGCCTTCTTTTTCTTCGCTCTAATCTGAATTGTCGGGTGGAGCTTCTTGCCCCGGTCCTCGATGATTATCAGCTGCCGACGCCCGGTTGACTCATCCAACTCTTCCCTCATGGTCTGCTCATCGACGATATCGACAAACTGCACCACACCACCCACATCCGCGACAATCGGTTCCGAATAGGGATCCCAGCTGAAGAGAAGATCTTGATCTTGATCTTGATCTTGATCTTGATCCCCTACTAAGCGTTCGCTCCCCGCCTTAACCTCCTGCCCCTCTTTGACTGCCAATGTGGCACCGTAGGGAACATTCAGGCGACTCCTCAACTGGCCCTCGGGCGTTCTTAGAACAATCTGGCCTTCCCGAGACGTGACGATTCTGGATTGATTGCCGTCGTCGTCCTTCGGCGTCAGAACGGTCGTGATCCTATCGAGGGTCACTACACCATCAATTTTGGATCGACGCTGCGTCTGAGCCGCGATTCGCGCGGCCGTTCCCCCAATGTGGAACGTACGTAAAGTGAGCTGTGTCCCCGGTTCTCCAATCGATTGGGCAGCCAGGATTCCCACAGCTTCTCCGATATCGACCAATTGCATCGTGGCCAGGTTACGACCATAACACTTCTGGCAGAGTCCCCGTTTTGCTTCACATGTCAGCACGGAGCGGATTTTCACGACCTGGATACCAGCAGACTCGACGGCCTCGGCAGCACCCTCCTCAATGAGCTCATCCGCCTCCACCAACAACTCTCCGTCAATCGGATCGTACACATCCTCAAGAGCGACGTTACCTACAATTCTGTCAGGCAGAGGTTCGATGATGTCCTCACCCTCCTTCAGCGCCACCATGTCCAGGCCGAGAATGGTCCCACAGTCCTCCTCGGTGGTGGTCACGTCTTGCGCGACGTCAACGAGACGACGAGTGAGATATCCCGCATCTGCTGTTTTAAGGGCCGTGTCAGCCAGACCTTTGCGAGCACCATGGGTGGAGATGAAGTACTCCACCACCGAGAGTCCTTCGCGGAAGTTCGATTTGATCGGGCTCTCGATGATCTCGCCAATACCCCCGGTCAACTTCTTTTGAGGCTTTGCCATCAAGCCACGCATGCCTGCGAGTTGTCGCATCTGATCGCGGTTTCCCCGAGCCCCCGAAGTCATCATCATGTAGACAGGATTGAAGCCGTTCTGAGAGCGCTCCAGACGATTCACCATCGCCTCCGCGACATCATTATTCGCATGTGTCCATGTGTCGATGACCTTGTTGTACCGCTCACCGTTGGAGATGAAGCCGCTGCCGTAGGCTTTCTGGAATCGTGTGACCTGCTCACCAGCCTCCCGAAGGATCTCCAACTTCTCCCCCGGCACCTCTAGGTCGGAAATACCAACACTGACTCCGCCCATGGTGGCGTAGCGGAAGCCAAAATCCTTTAGGTGATCGAGGAACTCTGTGGTACGATTCAGGCCGACAGTCGTGAAGCACTCAAAGATCAGGTCTCCCAACTCCTTCTTACTGAATGTCTGATTGAAGAACCCCAACTCTTCAGGGATAATGGAGTTGAAGAGCACGCGCCCTGCAGTGCTTCGGAGCCACTTACCCTCATGCTCTTCCTCCAAAGCAGAGGACTTCGGCACCCAGTACCAACATGGACTCCCAAATTCCAGTCTTCCCACCTCCAGCCCCATCTCGACTTCACCGAACGTGGAGATACGCGGAGCATCCTTGTAGAATTCGTCCAGGGTCGCTTCGGCTTTCTGGCGAGCGCTCATCGGCGCCTTGCTGTTGTAAGCCACCCCTTCGAGATCGGAGATTTCAAGCGAGGGTTTGGTCAGATAGTAACCGCCAATGACCATATCCTGAGAGGGTGCAGCGACCGGACGCCCATTCGAGGGAAGCAGAATGTTATTGCTCGATAGCATGAGTACCCGTGCCTCCAATTGCGCTTCGAATGACAGTGGTACATGGACCGCCATCTGGTCACCATCAAAATCCGCGTTGAATGCTGCGCATACGAGCGGGTGGATGCGAATCGCCTTCCCCTCAACGAGCACGGGCTCGAACGCCTGAATCCCAAGGCGGTGAAGCGTGGGCGCTCTGTTCAAAAGAACCGGATGGTCCTTGATGATATCCTCAAGCACCTCGTATACTTTCGGATCGTCCCGCTCGACAATCTTCTTCGCTCTCTTGACCGTCTCGGCTTCCCCTCGTTTCTCCAGCTCATGGATGATGAAAGGCTTAAATAATTCTACGGCCATGGCCTTAGGGAGACCGCACTGATGCAACTTCAGCTCTGGGCCCACAACGATGACCGAACGTCCCGAGTAGTCGACACGCTTACCGAGTAGGTTTTGGCGGAAACGACCTTGCTTCCCCTTGAGCATATCAGAGAGCGACTTAAGCGGACGTTTGCCTCGACCACGGATAGCCTTTGACCGGCGTCCGTTGTCGAACAGCGCATCCACAGCCTCTTGAAGCATGCGCTTCTCATTTCGAAGAATGACTTCCGGGGCTCGCATGTCAATCAGCTTCTTGAGCCGGTTATTCCGGTTGATAACTCTCCGGTAAAGGTCGTTGAGGTCCGACGTGGCAAACCGTCCTCCATCGAGCGGCACGAGTGGTCTCAAGTCGGGTGGAATGACCGGGATCACATCCATGATCATCCACTCAGGACGGTTACGGTCGCCCTGAAGGCCTCCTGAGTTACGCAGCGCGTCAACAACCTTCAGCCTCTTGAGTTTCTTCTTCTTTCGGTGCTGGGAGGTTTCCGTAGCAATCTCGATCCGCAACCACTGCGCTAAGCGGTCGAGTCCCTTCCCGTCCGAGTTACGATCTTTAATTCTCCGCTCCGGACTGTCGAGCAGAGATAAGAGCGAACGAACTGCTTCTGCGCCGATTTCCGCTTTGAATTTTTCGTCGCCTTGGTCGCGAGACTTCACCCGGAGATCGTAGTACTCGTCTTCATCAAGCAAATCGAGGAACTCCACATCCTGCTTACCCGGGACCGTCACCACATACGAAGCGTAATAGACCACCCTCTCCAAATCCCTCAGGGTCATCCCGACCAGGTAACCCAACTGGCTAGGGAGGGTCTTGAAGAACCAGATATGACAAATGGGCACAGCTAATTCAATGTGGCCCATGCGCTCACGGCGCACTTTCGACAGAGTGACCTCAACGCCACACCGGTCGCATACATGTCCGCGGAAACGGATCCTCTTGAACTTGCCGCAGTGACACTCCCAATCTTTGACGGGACCAAAAATACGTTCACAGAAGAGTCCGTCCCTTTCCGGCTTGAATGAGCGATAATTAATCGTTTCCGGCTTCGTCACTTCACCGAACGACCACGACCGGATCTCCTCCGGAGACGCGATCCTGATTTGGATGAAGTCGAAGTCGGCCGCACGCTGGTCTCTGGATCTGGGAAAATCGATCATACTTCAAGCACCCCGAGGGTTGGGGGGGTCATTTGTTTGACTAAAAAGCTCCACATGCTATCTACTCCTTGCGCCCGAGCGTGACAGATAGTCCGAGAGCTTGAAGCTCTTTGACCAGCACGTTGAACGATTCAGGAATTCCCGGCGTCGGGAGATTGTCACCTTTCACGATCGCCTCGTAGACCTTCGAGCGCCCAGTGACGTCGTCCGACTTCACGGTCAGGATTTCCTGAAGAGTGTGGGCTGCACCGTATGCTTCGAGAGCCCAGACCTCCATCTCTCCAAATCTCTGGCCACCGAACTGAGCTTTACCTGCAAGTGGCTGCTGCGTCACGAGTGAATACGGCCCTATGCTCCTCGAGTGGATCTTGTCGTCAACCAGGTGGCTCAACTTGAGCATGTAGATGAGTCCTACGGTCACCGGAAAATCGAACTGACGTCCACTCCGTCCGTCACGAAGCATCACCTTTCCATTGGGCAGAACCTTTGCGGCCTCCATGATTTCGAAAGCCGCGCCATCTAAGCCCTCATCAAGTTTTCTTTTCCGAGAAAGGTGGGTGATCGCGGGAAAAGCTTCGGAGAAGACCAGGTCCTGTCTTTTAGCAAGCTCTTTTCCGGCGTCGACGAGATAAGTCTTCAATCTGCCGAAGAACTGCCCTTGGACCTTGGAAAGCTTGAGACTAAGATAGGCATCTACATTGCGGCCGATGCCGACCTTACTCGGGTCGCCTCCGTTCCCGTTACCGGAACTTTCAATCTCGCGAGCTGGCAAGCTATGGGCTAGCTCGATAAGACCGATCGTCGACTTGGCATCCAGCGTTGGCATCTCAGACTCGATACCCAGGCTTTCATGAGCCCAACGTAGCCCAGAGAGCTTCAACAGTAATCCTACCTCGTCCTCCGAGGCGCCGTGGAAAACCGGCGTCTTGGCCTCGAACCCTAGGACTTTTGCTGCCCAACCCAGATGGGTTTCGAGGACCTGCCCGACATTCATCCGAGATGGAACGCCAAGTGGATTCAACACGATCTCCACCGGCGTGCCGTCGGGCAGGAACGGCATGTCCTCTTCCGGAGCGATGCGTGCTACGATGCCCTTGTTTCCGTGTCGTCCAGCCATCTTGTCACCGACGGAGACCTTCCGCTTCTCGGCGATGTAGACCTTGACGAGCTGTACAACCCCAGGAGGAAGCTCGTCGGGTTGAAACACCTTGTCGATTTGCTCTTCCGTCATCGCTTTTCTATGCTCAATTCGACGCTGCGCCTCCTCTACAACACGGCGTACTTTCACGCTCGCATCCTTATTCTTCACCTTGAGCGTAGCCAGGTCGATCCTGGAGAAGTTCAACTCCTCTAGTGTATCCCGCGTCAGCTTCGTCCCCTCGGCCAGGAGGGGCTCAACAGTGCGTCTCTTGAGTGCAAGGGTGACTGTGTTCCGGTGGAGAAGTTCTCGAAGCTCTTCGTCCCTGGCAGCAGTCACCCGCCGGATCTCTTCGCGTTCGAACTCTTTCAGCTCGCGAATGCGGGCTCCATGTTCTTTCTCCAGAAGCGGGTCGTCGATACGCCGGGAGAAGATCTTTACGTCGATGACGGTCCCACTCATTCCGGGTGGGACTCTGAGTGACGAGTCTTTAACATCCTTAGCCTTCTCACCGAAGATTGCGGTGAGAAGCTTTTCTTCTGGAGAGAGCTCGGTTTCACCTTTTGGTGTGATCTTACCTGCGAGGATGTCGCCACTCGTCAGGCGAGCCCCACTACGCACGATCCCACGCTCATCCAGATCTACGAGATTCTCCTCGGCTACGTTAGGGATCTCGCGGGTGATCTCCTCCATCCCCCGCTTGGTGTCCCTCACATGCAATTCCAACTCCTGAATGTGTATCGACGTAAACACGTCCTCTTTCACCAGCTTTTCACTGATGACAATGGCATCCTCGTAGTTGTATCCGTACCAGGGCATGAACGCGACCAACACATTTCGTCCAAGCGCGAGCTCACCGTTATCTGTGGATGGGCCATCGGCAATGATGTCGCCGGGCTTAATCTTCTGGTTACCCTTCACCAGCGGTCTCTGGTTAATGGCGGTGTCCTGATTGGTCCTCCAAAACTTCTTGAGTCTGTATCGATCGTACTGTGTCAACGTCGCCAACGGCTGGTCCGTCTTTCCGGGAACTACGTTTCCCGTATCGATCACGATTTCGTCAGCGGTCACGCGTACGACCCGACCCCCGCGGCGGGAAGTGATTACAGCCCCGGAGTCTCTAGCCATCTTGAACTCGAGGCCAGTTCCGACCAAGGGTGCATCAGGGAAAAGAAGCGGGACTGCTTGCCGCTGCATATTCGAGCCCATCAGAGCTCGGTTAGCGTCATCATGCTCAAGAAATGGGATCAGCGCGGCGGCAACGGACACGAGCTGGTCCGGTGCTACATCCATGTAATCAATGTTTTTCGGCTCAAGGAGCGGAAAGTCTCCCCGCTGACGACAAAGTACAAACTCGTTGACAAAGCGCCCCTTCTCGTCCAGCGGAGCGTTCGCCTGGGCGATCCGTACTTCCTCCTCTTCGTTGGCGGAGAGCCAGTCGATCTTTTTCGTCACGGTCCCCTTGGACACCCTACGGTAGGGCGTCTCAATGAAGCCGAGATCGTTGATCCGACTATAGGTTGTCAGGGACGTAATAAGGCCAATGTTTGGACCCTCCGGAGTTTCGATCGGACACATCCGCCCATAGTGTGAATAATGGACATCCCGAACCTCGAACCCGGCCCGCTCCCGGGTGAGGCCACCCGGACCCAGAGCCGAGAGGCGCCGCTTGTGAGTCATTTCGGCTAAAGGGTTTGTTTGGTCCATGAACTGGCTGAGCTGCGACGAACCGAAAAAGGCTTGGATCACTGCAGACACCGTCCGAGCGTTCACGAGATCGTCGATGTTGATCTTTTCCGGATCAGTGTTGATGGACATGCGCTCTTTTACTAGGCGCGCCATCCGGGATAGTCCGACAGAGAACTGGTTCGCGATCAACTCGCCCACAGTACGGACACGACGGTTACCGAGATGATCAATGTCGTCCGTTGTGCCACGTCCTTCGCTCAGCTCAATGAGGTATCGAAGGATGTCGATGAAGTCCTCTTTCGTAAGAACAGTTTCGTGGCTCGGGATTTTCGAGTTCAGGCGCTTATTGATTTTGTAGCGGCCCACACGGCCAAGGTCATAGCGCTTAGGGTCGAAGAACACGCGTTCGAGAGCGGCACGTGCCGTCTCCATGTTGGGCGCGTCCCCGGGTCGCAAGAGCGAATAGATAGCCGAGAGCGCCTCTTCTTCGTTACTCGTTGGATCCTTACGCAAAGAGTTCTTAATGATTGGGCTCTCACCGCGGCCGGTGTCGTGCTCACTCGTCCAGATCTTAATCTTCTTGAGACCAGCACGCTCCAACCGCTCTGCGATTTCCTCATTGATTTCGGTCGAAGCTTCGACCAGGACCTCGCCCGTCTCACGATCAACGATCTCGTCAACAAGCACCTTTCCAATCAGCTTATTTTCAGACCCCGGGAAGTCGACAATCTTCTTCTCGAAGAAAAGTTTATAAATATCTGTATCCGTGCCCTTTGCATCCTCCTTGCCCTTTGCATCCTCCTTGCCCTTTGCACCCTTCTTGCCCTTTGCACCCTTCTTGCCCTTTGCACCCTTCTTGCCCTTTGCACCCTCCTTTTCCTCGTCATCCTCGCCCAGGCGACCAAATGCCCGCAGCAAGGCTGTAGCAGGAAACTTCTTCTTCTTATCAATATGGACATAGCAGATGTCGTTGATATCTATCGTGAACTCGACCCACGAACCTCTGAATGGGATTATTCTCGCGCTATACAGTTTTGAACCATTCGGATGAATGTTTTCTTCGAACACCACACCGGGAGAACGGTGCAGTTGGCTTACGACCACTCGTTCGGCGCCATTTATAATGAAGGTTCCCAACTCAGTAAGGAGAGGAAGGTCGCCGAGATAAACTTCCTTCTCTATGATGTCACCTGCACGCTTTTCATCGTCCTCCAGCGTTTCCCAAACGATTAACCTAAGCTTAGCCTTGAGGGGCGCAGCATAGGTCATATCACGCTCGACGCATTCTTCTTCCGAGTATTTTGGCTCTCCGAGATGGGCCGAAACGTACTCTAGAGTAAAGTTCTCGTTTATGTCGGAGATCGGGAAAATCTCTGCGAACACTCGATCAAGACCAAAATCCCACTGATTCTCGGGATCGACTTCCTCCTCCACGAGCTTGCCGAAAGAGTGAAGTTGGACATCCAAAAGATTGGGCATCGGCATGACCGAATCGAGCTTAGCAAAACTCACTACCGGGCGGGCATCATTCCTAGTATCCAACGGTTTTTCCCATTTCCAGTCCGTACCTCATAGCAGAGGCCGAACAAGCATGTGGTTGACGATAACGAGACGGACGGGCAGCGAAACCATAGACACACTCCGCCAAAGGCCCACTCGCGTTGGTCCTATGATGTCGGATTCGCACTCTCGCGAGTGCGACCAGACGTCTCTCGGCCAAACCGAGAGGTGGCGTCATCTGGATGACCTACTTCAGGGCCACCGTTGCGCCCTGTTCTTCCAGCTTCCCCTTGATTTGTTCAGCTTCTTCCTTCGTGAGCGCCTCTTTAACGGTGCTCGGAGCACCGTCAACCAAGTCTTTAGCCTCTTTAAGCCCCAGGCTAGTCACCTCACGTACGACTTTGATGACTTGGATCTTCTTGTCCCCAATGCCCTCGAGAATGACATCAAACTCAGTCTTCTCCTCAGCGGCATCGGCTTCAGCAGCCGCACCTGGGCCGGCCATCGGTGCGGCAGCGACAGCAGTGACGTTGAATTTCTCTTTGAACGCATCAACGAATTCCGACAACTCTAAGACAGTCATGTTGCTGATGGTCTCGAGAAGCTCTTCTTGGTTGGTCGCCATGATCTGGCTTCCTCCTCGGTTCAGCCGGCCTCAGGCCGGAGTTGGACTACGGATCCTGTTTCTCTTCAGTGTGACCAATTATCTGGTCCCCTTCCCCTGCTTCCTCAATCGCTTCCGGAGCTTCCTCCGAAGCCTCAGCCTCTTGTTCCTCCGAACTGGCTTCCGCCACAGGCTCAGCTTCTTCCTCAGCCTCCTCCGAAGCCTCAGCCTCTTGTTCCTCCGAACCGGCTTCCGCCGTAAGCTCGGCTTCTTGTCTATCCCTCAGTGCCTCGAACAGACCTGATATCTCTTGAATCTTGGCCTCAAGGGCACTCGCGAAAGCAGCCATCGGCGCCTCGAACGCCCCCACGATCTCCGCAAGCAGCTGGTCGCGCGGAGGCAGCTTGGCCAAACGCCTGATCTCTTCAGCCGAGACTATCTCCTTGTCGACGACACCGAGCTTGAATACCGGTTTGTCATCATGCTCTTTCGCAAAGTCGCTGACGGCCTTGGCTGGCTCAACGATCCCCTCGTAGCCTAGGATCACCCCCGTTGGACCAAGCAGGGCTTCCGAAATATCAGGCAAATCCAGATCCTTGATAGCTCGTTTGACCAGGCGGTTCTTCACAACCAAGTATTCGGCCCCACAACTCTTGAGGCTCTGCCGAAGATCGGTCATGGATTTGACGTCCAACCCCGTGAAGTCCGTCAAATAAATGACTGGAGCATCCTGGATTTTTTGCCGAAAATCCGCGACGAAGCTTTGTTTTTCCGTCCGATCCATCTATAGGCTCCGACGAAACAGATTGGGATCGATCGAAACGCCTGGCCCCATCGTGCTAGACAAAGTGACACTCTTGACATAGGTGCCTTTGGACGCGGAAGGCTTGGCTCGAACGATGGAGTCCATGATCGCACTCAGATTGGCATTGAGTTGATCCGATGAAAACGAGACGCGACCGATCGGTACGTGTACATTTCCAGTTTTGTCCACACGATATTCGATCTTACCCGCCTTGATCTCGGTGACTGCCCGGCGGATATCGAAAGTTACAGTTCCACCCTTCGGTGTCGGCATGAGCCCGCGAGGCCCAAGAATCCGTCCAAGGGGACCTACTTTCCCCATGAGGTCCGGAGTGGCGACACACACGTCGAAGTCCAACCAACCTTCTTGGATCTTTTCCACGTAGTCGATCCCCACGTAGTCGGCACCCGCTTCGGTAGCCTCCGTCTCCTTCTCTCCTTGAGCGATCACAAGAACTCGAACAGACTTCCCGGTACCGTGAGGCAGCACAACGGTCCCTCTCACAATCTGATCAGCCTGACGTGGATCGACGTTCAGGCATGTTGCAATCTCGACGGTCTCGTCGAATTTCGCAGACGCAACGTCCTTTACCATTTGGACTGCCTCATCTGGCTTGAATTGAGCACCTTCAGGCAACTTGGCCTTGGCGTCTCGGAAGCGTTTGCCGTGTTTTGCCATTACTCTGAACCGACTAGTCCAGCCCTCCCACTCGAGGCGGCTCTCATCGAGTGGTTCATCGGACTTCTTCTATCTTTCAGTCTACCTCTATGCCCATCGAACGAGCACTCCCAGACAACATGCGTACCGCAGCATCCATGTCCTTTGTGTTTAGATCCTCCATCTTAATCCCGGCGATCTCCTCAAGTTGCGCACGGGTTACCGTTCCGACTTTCTCACGGTTCGGCTCTCCAGAAGCTGTCTGAAGACCCGCCGCCTTCTTGATCAAGTATGAAGCTGGAGGCGTCTTCGTAATAAAAGAGAACGAACGATCCGCATAGACCGTGATTTCAACTGGAATCGTCACACCCGGCTGCTGCTGTGTCTTCGCGTTGAACTGCTTACAAAACTCCATAATGTTCAAGCCCTGCTGACCAAGCGCTGGCCCGACCGGAGGCGCAGGGTTTGCCTGCCCCCCGGTGACGTGGAGTTTGATGTAACCAACAACCTTCTTTGCCATATTTCGAGTTCTACCCTCAAGACCTCAGTTAGCGCGCCTAGAATCCCTTCAATTGGGTGTAATCCAACTCGACCGACGTAGGCCGACCAAAGAGCGAAACTTCCACCTTGACCTTCCCTTTGTCGGCGTAGATCTCCTTTACAGTCCCGGAAAAGTCACTGAAGGGCCCCTGGGTCACCTCCACGACTTGATCCACGTGGAACGGGATGTCCTCTTCTGTCCCCTCATCTTCCCGTTCGATTTCGACCCCGAGAATCTTGTTGATCTCTTCTTCATGCAGTGGTTGCGGGGTTTTCCCGGTACCCACGAACTTGATGACCCCCTGGATATTGTTCACTACGTGCATTGTTCTTTCATTGAGGTCCATACTCACCAGCACGTAGCCCGGATACAGTCGCTTGGTAACCGTAACCCTCTTGCCGTTGCGAATCTCTAGGACGTCTTGTGTAGGGACTATGACGTCTCGGATTTCGTTCGTTTCCCCAAAACCCCCTTGTTCCGAGATTCGACGTTGAATCAGCTTTTGGACCTTGTTTTCATGCCCAGAATAGGTCTGAATCGCATACCACTTGGAGTCCGGCATGGTTTCCACTGGTACCACTGACTCAGGCGCCAAAAATGCCCATGATCAAGTTGATCACGGTTCGAGAAGCCATATCCATAATCCATATGATTGCAGAGATCAAAATCACGAAAACAATGACCACCAAAGTCGCACTCTTGAGCTGATCGTAGTCCGGCCAGGTCACCTTCGCCATCTCTTCCCAGCACTCCTCCACGAAGTCTCTGGTCGCTACAATCTTGCCACCGATCGCCATTTAGCCTCTGCTCTACTTGGTTTCTTTGTGCGAGGTGTGCTGCCTACACCTGGGACAGTACTTGTTATATTCCACCCGCTCAGGATGAAGACGCTTGTTCTTGGTCTGGTGGTAGTTCCGCTCCTCGCACTCTGTACAGCCGAGAGTGATTTTGTCTCGTGCCATGTCTACCTCTCACTATCAGGGCTTGCGGTCCCCGAAGATTTCGCCGCTTACGTCGTTATCCCTGGGTACCGGTTCGGGTGTACGCCAACCGAGACCTATACCTACTCAAGTATCTCCGTCACCACCCCTGACCCCACCGTGCGGCCTCCCTCTCGGATCGCGAACCGGAGCTGCTCGTCCATCGCGATCGGCACGATCAACTCCACTTCCATTTGCACGTTGTCACCCGGCATCACCATCTCCACTCCTTCCGGCAACTGCGCAGCTCCTGTTACATCTGTCGTCCGGAAGTAGAACTGCGGCCGGTATCCATCGAAGAACGGTGTGTGTCGCCCTCCCTCGTCCTTCGTCAACACGTACACTTCACCCTTGAACTTCGTATGTGGTTTAATCGAGCCCGGCTTCGCCAGAACCTGACCTCGCTGGATCTCGTCCTTGTCCACACCTCGAAGCAGCAATCCCGCGTTGTCACCCGCTCGCCCTTCGTCCAAAAGCTTGCGGAACATCTCCACTCCCGTCACCACTGTCTTCCGGTCTGCTCCCATCCCCACCATCTCCACTTCTTCACCCTTCTTCACAATCCCACGCTCAATCCGCCCGGTCGCGACCGTCCCCCGACCGGTGATCGAGAACACGTCCTCTACCGGCATGAGGAACGGTTTGTCCACATCCCGCTTAGGCTCGGGTATGAAGCTATCAATCGCCTCCATCAACTCTCCGACGCACTCCACATCCGGACCCTCGCCCTCCGCTTCCATCGCTTTCAGAGCGCTCCCACGAATCACCGGTGTGTCGTCCCCCGGAAAACCGTACTCGCTCAGAAGCTCACGTACCTCTAATTCCACTAGTTCCAACAGTTCTTCGTCGTCCACCATGTCCACTTTGTTCAGGAACACAACCACGTACGGCACGTTCACCTGCCTGGCCAATAAGATGTGCTCCCGCGTCTGTGGCATCGGTCCGTCCGCTGCGCTCACCACCAAGATCGCTCCGTCCATCTGCGCAGCACCCGTGATCATGTTCTTCACATAGTCCGCGTGACCCGGGCAGTCCACATGCGCGTAGTGCCGGTTCTCCGTCTCATACTCCACGTGCGCTGTCGCGATCGTGATCCCGCGTTCCCGTTCCTCTGGTGCCTTGTCGATATTATCAAACTCGACCGCATCCCCTCCGTACTTCTTCGCTTGTGTGAACGTGATCGCTGCCGTCAACGTTGTTTTTCCGTGGTCCACGTGACCTATTGTACCCACGTTTACGTGCGGCTTTGTTCGCTCGAATTTCACTTTGCCCATCGTTTTCCTCGCCGTGTTAGCTTACTCGCTATCGCTATTGATCCCCTTCACATCAGAGCTCCGACCGGGATTTGAACCCGGGACCTCCTCCTTACCAAGGAGGCGCTCTACCACTGAGCTATCGGAGCGCCACCCCACTCTAGAGCGGGAGACGGGACTCGAACCCGCGACCCTCAGCTTGGAAGGCTGATGCTCTAGCCAACTGAGCTACTCCCGCAAAGTATTTTTTGATCCGATGGTGGGGGTAGGATTCGAACCTACGAAGGCTAAGCCAGCAGATTTACAGTCTGCCCCGTTTGACCGCTTCGGTACCCCACCGGCTACCGATGCGGGGCCTGCACCCCGCGACCTTACCCTCCTGGAATAAACAAAGCCGCCCAACCCCCGGAGGCGGCGTTTCCAGGCAAGCTTAATAAGTTAACTAGTCTCCAGATCTCCATCAAGGTCGGATTCGGCCTGTTTTTCGGACAATAAGATGTCACCGGGGAAACCTAAAGAATCAGAGCCCAGATTGCGGTCCGGGCTCGTATTTCCGCCCGGAAAATTCAGTAGAACACCTCAGAGTCAGCCCCATCAAACTACGCAGCAAGAGTTCTCCTGGCGAAAATCTAGAGCTGGCCGGAAGGGTTAGTCCTCCGTCTGATCAACTACCCCAGCGTGGCTGGAAACATCGGAGGCCGGCGGTGACTCGTGGCCTGTTCGAATGCGTAAGCCATACGAAGAAGCGTCGGCTCACTCCACGCCCGGCCAAAGAACGAAACACCAACCGGCAGCCCTGACACAAACCCCATCGGAACCGAAACATCCGGGTACCCAGCGATTGCGGCCGGGCCAGCGCTGCTTCCGCCTTCGAGCCGATCACCCTTGATATGGTCGGTCATCCAAGAGATACCCATCGTTGGAGCAATGATCGCGTCCAGGTCGTATTGGCTCATAAGAGCGTCGATGCCGTCTTGACGATTACCGGTTTGAATGGCCCTGACGGCATTCCGGTACGTCTCATCGGTAAGTGGTCCCCTTGCCTGCGACGCATACATCCGCTCCTGGCCAAAGTAAGGCATCTCCGTATCACGATTCCGCTCGTTAAACTCGATAACCTCGGTCAAGCTCTTTACGGGTGCCTCCGGCCCTAGGTTCTCCAGATACGCGTTGAGATCCGCCTTGAATTCGTATTCAAGAACCAAGAGAGGTAGCGTGTCGTTCCATGCAGCAGGGGGGAGATTGGCAGGATCGATGATCAGGGCCCCACTTTCCCTCATTGCCTCTATCGCCTGATCGAACAGTGCTATCACCCGCGGATCGAAGCCTGTAAAGCTCCGGGCAACACCGACGCGCGCGCCCTGCAATCCCGCCGGATCTAGGAACTGCGTGTAGTCAGCATACGAGTTGCCTTCACTAGCCGCCGTAGCATCATCTCGGGGATCGACCCCGGGCACGGCCGCGAGGAGGATTGCAGCGTCTCGGACGGTTCGGGCCATCGGCCCGGCTGTATCTTGGGAATGTGATATGGGGATGATTCCCGAGCGACTCCATAGCCCCACCGTTGGCTTGATGCCAACGACACCGTTGATGGAAGAGGGGCACATGATTGATCCGCCTGTCTCTGTGCCGACAGTCAAGGCCGCGAGATTAGCTGACACTGCAACACCGGAGCCAGAGCTTGAGCCGCAGGGATTCCGGTCTAGTGCATAGGGATTCCGGCACTGTCCACCTCGGGCGCTCCAGCCACTGGTGGCTCTTTCCCCACGGAAATAGGCCCACTCGCTCATGTTAGCCTTAGCCAGAATGATCGCCCCGGCTTCACGGAGCTTCTGCGCCACGAACGAATCTCTGGCTGGAATCGAACCCTCGAGCGCGAGTGATCCAGCCGTCGTGGTCATGCCGTCACTCGTATCGATGTTGTCTTTGATCGCAATAGGGATTCCGTGGAGCGGGCCACGTGGACCATTGGATCTCCGCTCGTCATCTAATTCGTCCGCGATCTTCAGAGCATCCGGGTTTGTCTCGATAACGGACCGCAGTTCTGGTCCCTGTCGATCCAACGCGTCGATTCGACTCAGGTATAGCTCGGTGATGGAGCGTGCAGAGCGCTCCCCTGACGCCATACTCTGTTGGAGTTCGTCAACCGTCACTTCATCGAGTTCGAATGATTGTACACTCGACTCATTACCGCTCGAAGAAGAATCACTCGATTCTGACGACAAACATGCTGTTGGACCAATCGCTAATGCCGTGCCACCCAAAGCTGTGGTGCCGATGAATCGTCGTCGGTCAATCATCATTTCTTCTCCAGAGTCATGTGTCCTTTACTGCGATTCGGCCGTTAATCCGGATCCAACCGAGGTCCCCATCTGCATTCCGTATGAACTCGACTGGCATACCCTCGTAAGGATATCCCGCTACAATTCCTGGCACTGTATACGTTAAATCCGGACCCCAAAACACGAGAGGAACACCTCGCTCGCCAGCGCCCCCTCCCATTAATACGAGATGCCCATCTTCAGCGCCGACCGTCACTGTCCCGATGGGCGGCCGTTGGTATGTCCCGACATAGGAACCAATCTCAGGTTGGTCAGAGAGCGCAGCGGCATGGACCGTCATGTCCTCGTTACCGCCCCGGTTACCACCAGTCGCCTGGCCGGGAGCGAGAGCAAGTCCCTCGTACAACTCCAGGATCGCCCGCTCAACATCCTGGATAAGCCTCCATCCGACACTGTGGTTAGTGAGAATCCCGAAGGCGAGGTTCCGTTCGGGTACGAGTTGGACGTGCAGGCAGTGCCCACCGAGTGTTCCGCCGTGGGCCGCAGTCAAAACACCGTCGAGGCGCCGGAGATGCCAACCGATTCCGATTTCGTCCGTGGTACTGTTCTTACGAAGCAGCGGCACCCGCATCCGCTCAAGCGAATCACGTGAGAGAACTTGCTCGCCGTCCTCAGCAGTACCGTCTCCCATATGAAATCGTGCATAACGCAGTAGGGACGCGATACTCATCGCCACTCCACCTGCAGACACGTTCGCCGGCAACGCGAAGGGACGGTTGACGGACGTCACACCTGAATTCTCGCGATGTCCGGCCGCAAAGCGGTGTGTCATGGCGGTGCCTGTGCGCGTGAAGGCATGGCTAAGACCGAGCGGTCGGAAAACCAAGTCGCTTAGAGCATCATTTATGCTGGTCCCTGTCACTACCTCAAGAACACGCCCCGCCACACCGAAGCCCGCGTTGTTATAGCTCCAGACCTCTCCCGGCCGAGCGAGCTGTGGCAGATCACGAAGACCGGACGTGAAGTTGGCTAGGGTTTCACTCCCGCGATCCGGGGTACCGAGTTGCCCCTCCCAACCCGGCGTATGGGTTAAGAGATGCCACATAAGAACTTCGCGACTGACGGATTCGTCCTGAACCTGGAAGTCGGAAATGTATCGGCGCACCGGCGCCTCCAAGTCGACACGACCCTTTTCGACGAGCCTCATGATCGCAGTAGCGACGGTCGTTTTTTAGATCGATGCGATCGGGAACACAGTGTCGGACGTCACGGGCTGGGGGTCATCTACGTTCGTTAGCCCGAAACCGCCAATCGTGGATCGGCCATCCTTGAAGACGCCTAACGCGACTCCCGGGATGCGGTACTCTGCCATCTTCGAAGAGACCAGATGACCAACCTCAAGGAAACGTGAGTCCTCTTGCCGAAGACTCCGATTGTCCAGTGCCCTGAAAAGAGCGGGTCGTCGCCCGAAGCTGAACATCGCACCACTGGCGAGACCAACGAACTGTCTTCTTCGCATCTGTTTCGCCATCCTTATCCAGCGTAATAGAGGGCGGGGCAGAATAACTCGGCCGTCATGATAGGGTGCGGAGGTCAAAATCGCACCCAACTTAAGCCTTATCGGGAGGTCGTTCGTGGCCACGTGTTACGATCGTCGCACATTCATCCGCAGAATGAGTGTGGCGGGCCTGATAGCGCCGACTGTCCCGGTCTTCGGGTGTAGCATCGAGGAGCATACGGCGAATCAAGAGGGATCCCTCGAAGACGGCCTTCCCATCTTTCGTCCGGTGCTGCTCCCATGGTCGGACGACGCTGTACGTATCGCGGCGCCCGCTCCCGAACTTCCAATTGCATACGTGTCAATGGAGCATCGGCGTGTCTTTGTCGAATACCAGTTTCGGATTCAGGTAAGTATGCTGCTGGCGGCTCACATATCGGTCAGCACCGGCCTTTGGAGAATTCCACTCCCCGGCGACGATCTGGCGGTTCCGATTCCGGCCGGAGATATCCTCCGGGAATTCGAGGAACGATCGATCGATCGATGGGACCCGACGATGGATCCAACTGAGGGTGATTTCAGAATCCGACGAGGACGGCGCGTCAAGGTACACGTCGATTTCGAGTGCGCACCCATGTCGTCGAGATCTGGCTGGTTCAGTGCAGGCCCGTGGGACATCATTCAATGCGCCGGTCCAGGCACCGAAGCTTGTCAGGAGGATTTCGTGAGCATCGGTACCGGAACCCGTCACTCCCGTCGGACCCTCGGATCTTGTACGGAACCGGAGAGCACCGTGCGATATCTGACTTGGGTATGTCCGGAGCGGTAGGCAGTTGGGATCCGGCCGACGTTGCCCCTAGTGGAGAGTCAGGTCCTTTGCGTCGAGAGTCCGAGGAGCGCCGGACGCGACACATGGTCTTCGGACAACTCTTGAAGAACTAGAGGATCGGTGATGATCTCTTTTAACAGATTTCCGGCGCGCCTCAGTCTCGGTCCGGCATC
>JAYZFL010000018.1:0-5754 GCA_036336795.1 Gemmatimonadota bacterium | reverse complement strand
CGACCTCCGCGAACTCCGAAAGCTCGAGTTGGACTTTGGCCAATTCTTTATCGCGGTCAATCGTGAACGCTGTGCTACTATGAGATGTAGCCACCAAGTCCACGGGGACTTTGTGCTGGGCTAGAACCTCGAAGACTCTGGCAAGAAATCCGTAGGCCATCGTAGTTGGAAAGGCCTTCACCCTGATCAAGATGACGTTGTTCTTGTGAGCTACTGCCCGGAAGGTTGCTGTCTCCCTCCGGTCGAAGTGGATGAGTGTTCCGGGGTGCTCCGGCGAGAAGGTGTTCTTAATCCTGAGGAGAACGTTATGTGCGATTGCATGCTTTGCGGCGGCCGGATGGATGATTCGCGCTCCGAAGTAGGCCAGTTCGACCGCTTCTTCGAAGCCCACGTCAGAAAGAGTCACTGCTTCGCCGACAAGATCGGGATCACCTGAGTGGATACCGTCCACGTCCGTCCAGATGACAACTTCCGAAGCACCCAGGGCTGATCCGAGAAGCGCCGCAGTGAGGTCCGATCCGCCACGCCCGAGCGTGGTTGTAGCGCCGTCGGCTTCGCTCCCAATAAAACCCTGGATCACGGGCGTCAGGCCTTTGTCTAGAAGGGGCCCGACACGCTCGGGAGCTAATCGCCGAATCGCATCAATGTCGGGTAGGGCCGATCCAAATCTAGCGTCGGTCCAAACTACTTCACGGGCGTTCAACACCGATGCCGCTATACCCTCCGCTTGGAGAGCCGCCGCCGCAAGCTCCGCCACAAGATCTTCTCCTGCGGCCATCATTTGATCGCGGAGACGTGCCGAATTCCCGTCTGTTGGCCCATCTAGAAGAGCGGAAATTCCGTCGAGAATAAGGTTGATGCGTGTGCCTATCGCTTCGCGCTGCTCATCTTGATCCACAATTTCCGTGAGGATTTCGTGATGTCGGCGTCTTAGGGTTTCAAGAACTTCGAACTGATTGTGTGATTCAAGAAGGGGATCTGGTTCGTCAGCGAGGCCACTGAGCTCATCAGTGACTCCTGCCATTGCCGAGGCCACAACTACAGCGGGTACGCCCTGGTCACGTACGATACGAGCCATGGCTCGGAGTTGTCTGGCGCTGTCCACCGAAGTGCCCCCAAACTTGTGAACTCGGAGGCTGTCGATTGCCTCTTCACTCTGAGCAGGTTTGTAGAGCGATCTCATCGTGCGGTCACCACGAGTCCTTCGGCTTGACATAGTTCTGCGTTCAACAGCGCTGCCCCGGCTGCTCCGCGGACGAGATTGTGAACCAGTACGAAGAACTTTACGTCCAATACTTCGCATTGCCGGATTCTGCCGACCGTAGCAGTCATTCCATCCCCACGGTTTCGGTCGAGTCTGGGCTGAGGGCGATCCTCACCCGGCATAACTTCCAACGGTTTAGTCGGGGTACTTGGGAGATTCAGAGAGGCACACGAACCCCTGTAACCTGCCATTACCTTCGTAACCGATTCTGGAGATGGCTCGCCAGCTAACGCTACCGAGACTGACAGCAGATGACCATCCGAAACTGAAACCCGAGTACAGGAGGCACTCACCGGAAAGTCTGCGGATGAGATCACGCCATCCTCGATCCGCCCTAGAATTTTTTGTGGCTCGCCGGTGAATTTCTCCTCTTCGCCGCGGATGAGGGGCAGTACGTTGTCGAGGAGACTGCCGGCCGGAGGGCCCGGTGTCCCCGCTCCCGAGATCGCTTGAAAAGAAGTCGTAACCACTTGCTTTACACCGAAAACTTCGTGTAACGGAGCTAAGGCCAGCGCCAGGGCTGACACCGCGCAATTTGGGTTTGTAATAAGTGAGCCTTCCCACGCTTGGCGGGTGATGATCTCGAGGTGGTGGCTGTTGATCTCCGGAATGATCAGGGGGACATCGGGACGCATTCGGTGAACTGAAGCGTTACTCACTAGGATGTGCCCGCACTCAACCAGACGGATCTCGTGCTCCCGAGCTGCCGAGGCAGGAAGTGCAGAAAACAGGATCGGGGATTCCCACGGTGAATCCGGATCCTTGAGTCGGAGACTCTCCGGTGCAACAGACGCGGATTCTCCCCCGGCTGAATTCCATCCTCGGGCAAGGATTTCACCAGAAGATGAGGAAGATCCGCATACCTCAGCGAGTCGGAACCATGGATGGCCAGTCAGAAGCTCCACGAGCTTCCGGCCCACTGTCCCCGTCGCTCCTAGAACTCCCACCGGAATTCGATCATCCACCATGGTGCCTTCCTCAATGACGCAGTTCGTCGAGCGCTACGCTCTCCTCTTAGTCCTGAAATCGACTGTGTTTACCGCTCGTCCTAGAAATAATTCCTGCAAGTGGCGGACCACCCTGACATATGCCTGTCCGGATGTGTGTCATAATGGCATGTGGCCCTCTCTTCCCACGGTCAATCCGACACGTTTCTGACTCTGTAAATCGTTGGTATATGACTAGTTGGCAGATTCGGGACGTTCTCAGAGTGGCACGCCTTATGCAACCCCCATGGACTGGGTTTGCGAGAGCCCTGAACCCTCTGGATCTGCAACAAGAGAGACCCGGAAGGCGCTCGTCGGATCCGATTTGAATCAGGCAATTTCAGTCAACTAATTCCAAGGAGTGAACTTATGACACTCGTGAAATACACTCCACGGCGCCGGCTAGCCCCGTGGTCTGAATTCGAAACCTTCTCCAATCGGATCTCCCAACTCTTGGGTGAGTCCTGGATTACTCCAGAGCCCAGTGGCAGTTGGTTCCCCGCTGTCGACGTTGAAGAGACCGCGGATGAGGTGATCCTAGGCGCCGAACTCCCAGGCATGCTCGAAGAAGATGTCCACGTTGAAATTGAAAACAACATCCTAACAGTCCGTGGCGAGAAGCGGGAGGAGCGAAAGGAGAAACGCAGTTACCACGTCCGAGAGCGTAGTTACGGAAGTTTCAAGCGGACGTTCACAGTTCCCCAGTCTGTCCAGATGGATTCGATCCAGGCGGGGTTCGACAATGGCATCCTCACAGTTCGTATGCCTAAGGCTCCCAACGCCAAGGGTCGACGCATTGAGATTGGGAGTATGGAGAAGGAGGGATAGAGGCTGTTCGCGGGTCGGCAACGCCCATGATATGTCATGGGGCCCGGATTCATCCGGGCCCCTCTTCGTGCTTTAGTCAGCTTTCTGGAGTAGGCCCGGGATGAAGAGGAGTCGGAAGGTATCCGGTTCGACCTCTCTACTGAACGTCCAGAGACACGATTCACGAGGACAGAAGGTTCGCATCTTCATGGAGGACACGTAACTTTCTTTAATGAGTGAACAAGAGACAAAGACATCGCGGAAGCGCGTCCTCAGCGGTATACAACCTACTGGCGAAGCTCATCTGGGTAACTATCTGGGCGCTCTCCGGCAGTGGGTCTACATGCAGGATGAATACGAATGTTTTTACTGTATCGTGGATCAGCATGCCATCCTCGGCGAAAGTGACCCTCTCGACCTTCCCCGGCGGACCCTGGATATGGCTGTCAGTCTCCTGGCGGTGGGTATCGATCCGGACAAGTCCACCCTGTTTGTTCAGTCCGACCTCCCGGAACACATCGAACTGGCGTGGTTGTTCAACACAGTTGCGCCAGTGGGGGATCTGGAGCGAATGACGCAGTATAAGGATAAGTCGACACGGTATGAGTCGATTCCAGTGGGCCTACTCAACTACCCTGTCCTACAGGCGGCTGACATCCTAATCTATCGGGCCGACGCAGTTCCGGTGGGAGACGACCAACGCCAGCACCTCGAGCTCACCCGAGAGATTGCGCGCAAGTGGAATACGCGCTACGGCGTATACTTCCCGGAGCCTGAGGCGATCATACCCGAGACAGGTCGGATCATTGGCCTGGATGGGGACGCCAAGATGAGTAAATCGTTGGGGAATACGGTGGGTGTGCTGGCGGCCGAAGACGAAGTATGGGAGGGGGTCCGAAGGGCGGTCACTGATCCACAGCGGGTCCGTCGTGAAGATTCAGGTCGCCCAGAGGTCTGCAACGTCTATTCACTGCACGAATTGCTTACCGACTCGACCCTGCTGCCCGATATCGCTGAGCAATGCCGTACCGCAGGGCGAGGCTGTGTGGACTGCAAGCGTATCCTTGCTGATAGTATCGTTGGGGAGTTTAGTCCCTTCAGAGAACGTGCCGAATACTTTCGAGCTCATGCTGACGAAGTACGTGGCATATTGGAAGATGGGGCCAGTCGCGCCCGAGCCGTATCGAGTGCCACGCTAGCGGAAGCGCGGGGCCGAATGGGGCTCGACTGGAGAGCAGGACTATGAAGCGGAGAACTGTAAGATGAACATTTTCAGTGAGTCAGCGAGTTGCTTATGAAAATTGACCTCTCGGGCGTTTTCGTCCCCTGTACGACTCCCTTCGATCTGGTCAGCGGAGGAGTGGATTTAGTCGGATTGCGGGCCAATTTGACAAGCATCCTGTCAGAGCGGGTTCGTGGTGTTGTGGTCGGCGGATCCACCGGTGAAGCCGTTCTTCTTGACGAAGACGAACGAGAGCGGATGCTTGAGGAGGTCCGGGATCTCGTGTCACCCGATCGCCTAGTCGTGGCTGGGACCGGAGCCGAATCTACGCGAGCTACGATCCGTCGTTGTGAGGTTGCGGCACGCACAGGGGCGGATGCCGTCCTAGTACAGCCTCCCGCATTCTATAAGGGAGCAATGACGGCCCAGGCTCTGTTCGAGCACTATCGGGCCGTTGCCGCTGGGTCAACGATTCCGGTGATCCTCTATCAGGTGCCGCTCCGGATGAGCACGCTGGAGTTCACCACGAGTCTCGTCGAAGACCTCTCGAGAATCGAAAACGTGGTAGGGATCAAGGATTCGAGGGGAAATCTTGACCTTGTGGGAGAGTTGGTGGTTCGGACGCCGGATGAATTCCAGGTGTTGGTAGGCAGTGGCGCTATTCTTTATGAAGCCCTTGAGTTGGGTGTTACGGGAGGCATCCTCGCTGTGGCTAATCTCGCCCCCGGGCTTTCGGTCGGGCTCCACTCCGCCTTTCTCAAGGGTGACCCTGGGGAAGCTGCAAGACTGCAAGAAGTGATCGCGTTGATGCATACTGAGATCGTAGGTGCGTTCGGTGTCCCCGGCGTTAAGGTGGCGCTGGACATTTTGGGGCTCCGAGGAGGAGATCCGAGGCCACCTTTGCGTCCCCTGTCAGACGAGGACCGGGAACAAGTGGGGGTTGTACTAACTGCCGCCGCTTTCGACGCGGGAAGCCCGACGCTATAGGAGGTTCCAGGGCACGACTGTGGTCACCAGGTCACAGGTTGCGACCTCTCGCCGCTGCTGTTCTACGGAGGATAAGCGCCGATGGCAGGTGCTCCTCGTTGACTGAGGATCGCTGGTAATCTAGCTTCGTCCGAAGGATAGATCGCCCAGAGCCCATTCCCATTCGGATGGGCTTTTTCTTTGTCAAATAGTTTTTGAGATCCAGCTAAGGTGGAATGACAACCGTATCTAAAGGGAGTATTCGCGGGCGCTGTCTGGTCGTGGTCGGCTGCCAGTGGGGTGACGAAGGTAAGGGCAAGATTGTCGATGTTCTCACTCAGGACGCGCATGTAGTTGCTCGGTACCAGGGGGGCGCGAACGCAGGCCATACCGTCCATGTAGCGGACGACGAATTCGTTCTCCACCAAATCCCATCTGGAATTCTCCATCCTGAGAAACGTTGCCTGCTCGGCAACGGTGTCGTCCTTGATATGCTCAGCTTTTTCGAG
>JAYZFL010000017.1:0-40137 GCA_036336795.1 Gemmatimonadota bacterium | reverse complement strand
ACACCGCGCTCGAGATCGATCCGGCGTACGTGCATATCAACACGCCGCCGGACATGCTCGCGCTGATCGGGCAGTACGAATACGGTCTGAAGTACCGGATCTACGAGATCGTCAACAACGTAGTGGGCAACAATCTGACTGGAGCAGACTATGTTCACCGCGTCCAGGACGTGGGCATCCTTCCTCCGGTCATGTATCCCAGCAAGATCATGAACGCTGCAGTCAACTTCTACACGCACGCGTGTGAAGGCTGCTCTGCGGCGGACCTTGCGGCGAGGACCCAGGAGCGGAAGGAGAATCGGGGGGTGCCGTACCTGTTCCTCAAGCCGACCCGCGGCGCGGTCATCGGCAGCGGCGCTGACATCATACTCCCTTATGGCCGTGACCGGATCGAATGGGAAGTCGAACTGGCGATCGTATTCGGCCGCGCGGGCAAGTACATCTCTGCGGCCCGCGCCTACGACCACGTGTTCGGCTACACGGTCGCAATGGATGTTTCCGATCGTGGCGGGCGTCCTCCGGGTGGGTACGGCTCCGGATCAGACTGGTTCGTCGGCAAGGGCCACGACACGTTTGCGCCCCAGGGGCCGTGGATTGTGCCAAAGGAGTTCTACGGCGACCCGATGGAGCGCCTGCACCAGAGCCTGGTCATCGACGGCGTGACCGTTCAGGAGGCCAGGGCGGGGGACATGATCCACAACATCCCGGAGCTAATCGAGTACGCATCGTCGCTGATCACCGTATTTCCCGGTGACGTCCTGCAAAGTGGGACGTCGGGCGGAACGGGCGCTGGTCGCGTCGAGCGCGCGACAGGCTCTGGGTACCTGCAGGATGGTGAGACGATCAGCGCCACCATCGAGGGAATCGGGACGCTAACGCACACCGTCATCGCCGAGGAGAGCATTCCGGACGATCTGTCCGGCGCACAGCTGCCCCCAACTAGGACGTACCGGCCTGGGCGCTGAGAGCTTAGGCCCAGCTAAGGCCATCAGGACAGAGCGCCAGCCGGGATATCCCCGGCCGGCGCTCTTCTGTTTCAGGGAACACTCGGCCTCACACCGCTAACGGGGAGAAGGTCGAATGGATCTTCGGGGCCATCAATTCCCTCCTTCAGGTACCGGATGGCTTCCCGCAAGCCATTTCGCTCTTCCAGTAAGGTCTGGAAGTCCTCAAGCCTGTAATGATACCGAACACGCGTTAACAGGGTGGCGTTATTAAGGGGAGTGCTCAAGAAACTCTGAAATGTGCTCGCCTCAAAGGATGGTTGGACCGTAGTCGCGAAGATCTCGACATGATCGTCAAAGATCTCTTGCCGTTCCGTAAGCTTCGTCTCATAGGTCAGGGTTGAGTCCTGATAGATAACCTCTAGCCTTTCCACGAGCCCTTCGATGAAACTTTCAAAGCGCTGGTTGTCTCTCCATCGGGCCTGCGCCTGTAGGCAGTTCGCCGTATCAGGGCCACCTCCCTCGCGGTTACAGAAGAATTCAATCGCACCGGCTCGCCCTACGAAGGTAGCGAAACTCTCATTGAATCGGACTTGCCCCTTTACGAACAGGTGATTATGGGACAACTCATGGAGCACCGTTTCCACTAGGTCCACTTCGTCTAGCCGCATTAAACTCGATAGGAGAGGATCGGCGAACCAGCCGAGCGTGCTGAATGCTGCCGTTGGGCGCAGATAGGTGTCGAAGCCATCCTCTTCCAACTTGGCCTGATCCTTGAGCGCTCCCAATTCACTGAAGTAGCCCTTATACGGGACACTCCCGACCACCGGAAACCACCACGTCTTGGGTGTAAGCTGGTCTCTCTGAGCGGCAGAGAGCACCAGGGCCAGAGTATCCTTCTCAAGCTGTGTGAAAGACGTATAGGAGTCACCAACGTCCAGCGCCAAAACCTCAATGGCGTACTTTCGAGCTTCCATGACAAAGGTGAGTTTCCCTCTAGTATCTTCATCAGTCTCTGGATCCAGGATAACCTCCGGAATCGGCCTGCGTGCCCGAAGGATCTTGGCTTCGGCGATGCCGGCCTTGATCACGTAAAGCGGAGAGCACGCCGATATAAGCGAACACATGAGGCCGACACCCATGAGACGCCGAGTCCACCTTCGAGCAACCATAGTTCTAATTCGATCCTCCGTCACTCACAGTTCGTAACAGTGGTGTGTTACCCTCGAAAGGAAGGGGCTTTCGATCATCTTGTAGCATTCTTTCGCCTCCCATTGAGTCCGGACAAGGGAAGCCGGGTCTTTGAGGGGTCCGGTGCCTCTGAATCTACTCATGATCTCCCCCTAGGAGCAGTCTTGTTATAGAGTGCGTAGAGGGTCATCGTCCTTAATGCTGCCGGCTCACGTACTCTATCGATCGGCTCTGCGAAGCTTCAGAGCAGTCTCCCCCTTATTGAGTGGCGGCTCATCGAAGCTCGCGCGGGGACTCCGTGGACGCAGGGACGCACAAGAGCAGCTCACCGAATGGGGCCATTCAAGACGGAATACCACAAGGCCGACCGTATGGGTGCACGCCTCATCTGTCGGGGAGGCCCTCCAAGCCCGAGCGGTACTCGAAGCCATCCGCGAGCGGGTCCCCAAGATCCAGGTCGCATCTACATTCTTTTCGCCGTCGGCCGAGAACCTTAGGTCGGCATATCCCGCCGATGTTACCACCTACCTGCCGTGGGATTTACCTGAGACGATGGCGACGGTCCTGGACGCCCTTCAGCCTTCTGCTCTACTCTTCACTCAGAGGGAGGTCTGGCCAACGCTGACGGCGGAAGCGGTTGCTCGGAAAGTGCCGATATTTCTGATCGCAGGAACATTGGCCCAAGGCGCCGCTAGACTCGGTTGGCCCATGAGACGGATGTTAGCACCGACCTTCGCGAGTCTCCAGGCGGTGGGAGCGATCTCCCCCGAAGACGGTGCGCGGTTCAGGCAACTTTGCACACCATCCCACCGAATCTTCGTCACTGGAGACCCGGGAATCGACTCGGCCTGGAATCGCGCATCGGAAGTCGATCAGAGCGCTCCCCACATGCGCCTATTCAGCGAAAAGCAGGGACCGATCCTCGTGGCTGGCTCCACGTGGGTATCCGACGAAGCCGTACTGATCCCTGCGCTCACTCAGGCAAGACGAACTAGCCCCGATCTCCGTCTGGTAGTCGCACCCCACGAACCAGCCCGCTGCGACTTCGCTCTCCTGAAGCAGAGACTCGAAGAAAACGGTTGGACGCCTATTACACTCGCAGAGGCCGAAAAGCGGGGAGACCTTTGCGGAACAGACGCAATCGTGGTCGAGCGCCTCGGCGTCCTGGCCGATCTGTATAGCGTGGCCACAGTCGCGTACGTGGGAGGGGGATTTCACGCTCATGGACTCCACTCCGTTCTGGAACCAGCCGCCGCATCCGTACCCGTTCTTTTCGGACCGCGCTATCAAGGTTCGTACTCAGCATCCCGACTTCTCGCCCTAGAGGGGGGGAAGATGGTCACCGACAGTGATTGCATGGCTAGACAGCTCCGAGAATGGCTCTCCGATCAGAAGAAAATAACGACCACCGGACGATGCGCGTTGCGCTATATTGAAGAGCACCGGGGTTCGGCCGTTCGAACGGCCGAACTCGTGACACCCTATCTCTCCGAGAGTATATGACTAGGACTGCAAGGAGACTTGACGAGGGCTTAAAATACAAAAGACACGCGCGTAGAGGGCGATTGATTGATCGCCCGCGTATCGTGATCTGTCACTTGGTAGCGATTTCATCGCTTCTCACATCCTGCAGAGACGAGCCAGACGCTTCCCTACAGGACGCTACAACCTCAGTATCCGAAACGCCGGTGACCACGCAACCAGCACAGATCCGTCTTGAGTCAACTTCTCCCTCTCCGGGAGCGTCAAACGGTTCAGGAGAAAGGCGGGCCATAGAGACCGGCTTCTACCCAAACTTAAACACTGTGGAGGAGTCAACAACCGACGACGCCGAAACCACACCAAAGATACCAGCCCGCGAAATAACCTTGGCATGGCTTGCGGACAATTCGATACTTGAGACCTTTCCCGCTACGACGGCTCGCACCGGCCAGGGCGCCCCAGTTGCGCGGTTGGTGCTCCCTAAGGAGCGTCTCAGCTTCACCAAACCCTCCAAGGTCCGAGGGCTCTATATGAACGCCTGGGCAGCCGGTTCGAGTAGACGGTCTCAAGCTCTCATCGATCTCGCCAAACGCACCGAGATCAACAGCCTCGTGATTGATGTGAAGGACGCTTCGGGTTACGTCAGTTACCCCACGCATGTGTTGACCGCACGCGAGGTGGGTGCCGACCAGGAAATCCGCATCCGTGATTTGGTGGACCTAGTAGAAAGACTCCACCACGCCAACATCTATCCGATCGCCCGGATCGTCGTTGTCAAGGATCCCCTCTTCATCCGAGGACGCCCTGAAGTCGCTGTGCAAGACACGGCCGGAGGTGTCTGGGTAGATGGGAAGGGTCTCATCTGGGCAAACCTCCACAACCGAACTGTGTGGGAGTACCACGTGGAGCTGGCAAAGGAAGTTGCGGCAGCAGGATTTCCGGAAATCCAGTGGGATTACGTTCGCTTCCCTGACGCACCCAGAGAGGACTTAGGCCGAGCGGTTTTCCCAGGTGCTGAAGGACGCACGAGGAGAGACGCGGTCGAAGCGTTCCTCGAGTACGCTCGAGGCGAGTTGGCAGAATCGGGTGTAGGGATGACCGTGGATGTGTTCGGTGCCACAACCTCCGCTACGAACGACATTGGCATCGGCCAATATTGGGAACGATTTATCAGTACTGTGGACGTGGCCCTCCCGATGGTATACCCGTCCCACTATTGGGCCGGCAGTTTCGCCATCCAAGACCCCAACAGCCATCCGTACGAGATCGTTTATGCCGCGCTCCAGTCCGGACTTGAGCGCTCTCAGACAATCGAAGAGGCTGGCACCATCCGGCCGTGGCTCCAGGATTTCACCTTGGGTCCGCCTGTGTATGGGGCGCCAGAGGTGCGTGCTCAGATCCAAGCAACGTACGACGCGGGAATCGATGAGTGGTTGCTATGGAATCCGTCAAGCCGTTACACCGAAGGGGCGTTGGTCCCTTTCGGCGGTTATCCAGAGGGCATGGAGCCGATCATTCGGGCAGGTGGCCGCATCGGTCCGGTATCAGAACGATACCTAGCCATGGAGGCGGAAGCGTTGGAGCGCACAAGGGCAGAGGAGCTGGCTAAAGCCGAGGCCACTCAGGTGCAGACAGAATCAGGGGTCTTGGACAGTACAAGCATAAGGACACCGCCCGATACCGTGGGGATTCAGCGCTGACCAGACAACACTGGCAGTCTTTTCCTCAGGCCTAGATGTCACCCACCTTCGAACTCAGTTAACAATCCTCCCGGCACAGGCACAGCTTGCGTCCTAGCCCACTCAACCCAATCCTACGGACTTCAATCACCGAAGGGCATCCAGATTCTATCCCCCGAGGTGGCCGCCGCCAAACGCAAACCGAGTGGAGGTGAATGTGTCGTCATTGAGAACGGATGGCCTCTTTGGAGTATCCTTGCTCCACTTCCTCTCCTGCATTGCTATGCTGGCGACTACAGCCTGTGTTGAAACGGGCACAGATACCTCAAATGGGAGTATCGAAGCCGATCATTTCGTACCCTCGCGCCCGGAAACAGTCAGTTGGGGCTGGTATCCTATTGATAAAGAGCCCGTGCTCACGATCCAGTCAGGTGAGACCGTCCGCATCAACACGCTGACGCACGCTGGGGCCACCCAACGAGACGATCCAGTGGAATACCTGACGGAACTTGACGTACCACGCGAGGAGATCCACCAAGATGTTTTGGATTTCTGGGCGTCAAGGGAAGGGCGGCCAAGGGAGGGCCGGAGCGGCCATGTAATCACCGGGCCAATCTATGTCGAGGGTGCTGAGCCCGGAGACATGCTCGAGGTGCAAATTCTCGCGCTCGAAACACGGGTACCTTGGGGCATTAACAACACGAGCTCCAGTGGCGGTGTTTTCTCATCCGGCTATCCGGGAGTCAGATCCGACGACCCTCTGCTAGATATCCTGCCAGGAACGAGGCACGTGATTCGCACTGGTATCGTTGCCGGCCGTGAAGTCGCGTTTTTCTCACCAGACATCCAAGTACCGCTCGCACCCTTCATGGGAATCTTGGCGGTCGCGCCTGATCCCGTGATAGGTGAGCCAGGTGTGACGGTGCCCGGCGTCCAAAGTTCGAGGCCCCCGGGTGCCTTCGGTGGTAACATGGATGTAAAGGATCTCAAGGCCGGTACGAGCCTTTACCTTCCTGTTTTCCACCTGGGAGCTCTCTTCTACACCGGAGACCCACACGGAGCCCAGGGTGACGGTGAGGTGAGTGGGACCGCGATTGAGCAGTCACTCGCCGGAGTGTTCCGCCTCGTCGTCCACAAGGGCGTGGAGATATCCGGACCACGCGCGGAGACCGACACGCACTACCTGATCATGGGAATCGACCTCGACCTCGATCGTGCTATTCGACATGCGACCTGGGAGGTCGTCGACTTCTTAGTAAAGGTGAAAGGACTGACCCCTGCTAAGGCGCTATCGCTCGCGAGTATCGCTGTGGACTTCCGAGTGAGTGAGGTGGTCGACCTCACGCAGGTGGTCACGGGCTATATCCCGAAGGATATCTTCCTGCGTTAGGGAACACGCCGCAATCACTCGAAGCATGAAGTATCCCCTCGGAATATACCGGCGCAAGGATCGGGTGTCGGCCTAACAGCTATGCTCCAACTTTCTCTACCGTCTCGAGGCACTGTGACGACCACCATTCACTGTAGCACCGGAGTCCTCAGGAATTGCAGTTCGTGGAGTCGAGCATAGAGACCTTCTTTCTCCAACAACTCTTCGTGCGTCCCCGACTCACACAGCTCTCCGTGGTGGAGAACGATGATGTGGTCAGCCCCCTGCACCGTAGAAAGTCGGTGGGCGATGACGATGGAGGTTCTGTCGGCCATGAGCTCGTTTGTAGCCTCTTCGATTCGCGCTTCGATCTCTGAGTCTACCGAGCTGGTGGCTTCGTCCAACACTAATACTCGAGAATCAAACGCAAGTGCGCGCGCGAACGAGACAAGTTGGCGCTCTCCGACCGATATCGTCTCACCCCTCTCTCCGAGTTCCTGATCGTATCCCCTCGGAAGACGTTCGATGAAGGGCTCCGCGCCGATTCGCTTTGCCGCCACACGAACCCGCTCCTCTGTGATGCCGTCGCCCTCGAGTCGAATGTTGTAGCTGATGTCCTTACTGAAGAGAAACACGTCCTGGAGGACCAGACCGATATGCTCACGAAGATCGTCAAGACGTAGTTGGTCGATGGGTACACCGTCGAGCAAGATGCAACCCTTCTGGGGATCGTAGAACCGCATGAGTAGATTGATGATCGTGGTCTTTCCAGCTCCGGTATGACCCACGATGGCAAGCCGTTCATGGGGTTCAGCCTTGAAGCTTACACCCTTCAGAACCCAATCCCACTTGTCCAGATCGTCCTTTCTGTATGCAAACCAGACGTTCTGGAACTCAATTTCCCCCCGCACCACGGCCGGGAGATCGACGGGCGCTTCAGGATCGTCCGTCTCAATCACCTGATCAAGTAGTCGAAAGATCCTCTCGGATGACGCCATGGCACCTTGAAGAAGGTTGTATTTCTCCGAAAGATCCTGGATGGGCCGGAAGAAACGGCGGGCGTATTGGATGAATGCCGCGAGGACTCCCACGGTCAGCACTCCCTCCAGGATAGACGCTCCACCCCTCCAGATAATCAGCGCCAGAGCAACTGCCGTTAAAAGTTCGATGATAGGGTAAAAAAGCGCGTAGTAGGTAATCGACCTAAGATGCGCCTCTAGGTAGTCTTGATTGATCTCGGCGTGCCGCTTCGCATCGGCCTCTTCCCGACTGAACAGTTTGACCACGGTGATTCCGGTGATCCGTTCGTGCAAATAAGCGTTAATCCGGGCCAATTGCACGCGGATCTCCCGGTAAACAGAACGAACCTTCGAGCGAAAAACAAATGCCGTGAGGGCCACAAACGGGAGCACGCTAAAAGTGACTAGCGCGAGCTTCCAGTCCATATAAATCATCGCGGACAGAATAAAGGCCAAAGTGAATACGTCCCCGAAAACTGCCACGACACCAGAGCTGAAAAGTTCGTTCAAGGTCTCAACGTCACTGGTGATTCTCGTCATTAGACGCCCCACGGGATTCTGGTCGAAAAAACGTAGATCCAGTCGCTGGAGCTTTGCGAAGATTTGTGTTCTCAGGTCATACATGACCCGCTGGCCCAGCCAGGTGGCGAGTAGGGTCTGGGCGTATTGTAGAAAGAATCCAGCTATGTTAGCTGCCAAGAAAGCGGCTGCGAGCTTGACCAGGAGCGAAACGTCACCACCCGGAATGGCCTGGTCCACAGCGACCTGCGTCAGCCACGGACCTACGATCTGAAGAAGTGACCAGGCGACCAGGAAAACAACGGCCCAAGCGACCTGCCACCAATAGGGCCTAAGGTAGCGAAGAAGCCGTCTCATCAGGCGGGCGTCATACGCCTTCCCGAGTATCTCCTCTTCCTGGAAGTCGTCTTGGAATCCCGACACTCTTCTCTGCGTTCGCTGAGTCCTTGATGGTAGTCCGGAGGGGTCGACCTACCCGACGCTCATTGGTCTGTTCCGAGGAGAGGCTGCGTTGCGCCATCTTGCAATTGCTGTGCTATTACTTTCCATGGACGACTGGATTAGCATTCGAGGAGCACGCCACCATAATCTCAAGAATCTGGACATCGATATTCCCAGGCGTGCCCTCACGGTCATCACGGGGCCATCGGGATCCGGAAAATCATCTCTCGCACTGGACACATTGTTCGCAGAGGGACAGCGCCGGTACGTCGAATCACTTTCCACGTACGCCAGACAGTTTCTGGAGCGGATGGAGAAGCCCGACGTCGATTCTGTAGAAGGCCTCTCTCCCGCCGTAGCCATTGAACAAAAGAATCCCACGAAGTCAAGCCGCTCGACCGTGGGAACCGCTACGGAGGTGTATGATTATCTCCGGCTTCTCTGGGCACGGATAGGACGCACCTACTGTCCGGAATGTGATAACCAGGTACGGCCCGACACGGTAACTGAGGCCGTAGACCGGGTGCTCGGGCTACCTAAAGGAACCCAAATCCAGGTCACCTTCCCGCTCAAGTTCAGCGAACGTATGAAACACGAGCTTATCGTAACAAATCTTCGAGGGATGGGGTTCTTGCGAATACTCGTGGACGGCCAACTGATCCATCTCAACGACGCTGAAATTGGAAAGTCCGAGTACATCGATCTTGACGTCACGCAAGCGGCAGAAGCGCTGGTGGTTGTGGATCGGCTAACGAACTCTCCCGATGCCGGTGAGCGGCTAGCGGATTCACTAAGCACCTGCTTTGTGGAGGGCGAAGGAGAGGCTCTAGTACTGGTACACGACAGTGCGAGTGGACGGGTATCCGAGCGTCTAAACTTCACAGAGCACTTTCAGTGCGCGAAGCATCCTGAGATCGAGTTCTCCGACCCGACCCCGAAACTTTTCTCCTTCAACAATCCCTACGGGTCATGCCCAACGTGCACAGGATTCGGCGCGACACTCGACTACGACGTTAAGCTTATCGTGCCCAACCCTTCGAAGTCCATTGACGAGGGAGCGGTGGACCCTTGGGCTAAGCCGCGGTACCACCGCGAGCGCGAGCGCCTCCGCTCGTTCACCCTGTCACAGGGTGTGTCACTATACAGCCCATGGCATAGTCTACCCAGGGACTTCAAGGAAGGTGTGCTCTACGGCGCAAAGAACTTCAAAGGTGTCATTCCATTCCTGGTCTCCCGGGAGCGAAAGCGCTATAAGCAGTATATTCGGGTTTTCCTCCGCCAATACCAGTGTCCTCGCGTGTGTCCGGCATGTGAAGGGGCGCGTATCCAGACCTGCGCCCTCTATGTCCGGATCGGTAATCGTTCCATCTCGGACGTCAGCAAGCTTCCGATCGATGAAATTCAGGAATGGGTGGCGAGTCTGGAGCTGAGCGAGATGGAAAGCCAGATCGCCGAAACCATACTCCGTGAACTCCGTGCCCGTGTGGCATTTCTGGTGGATGTAGGTCTCGGATATATATCTTTAGACCGGCAAACCCGCACTCTCTCAGGTGGTGAAGCACAGCGCATCAGTCTCGCCAACTCACTCGGATCCCGTCTGGTAGATACCCTCTACGTTCTCGACGAACCCACAGTGGGTCTTCACCCTAGTGACACCAATGCACTTCTTTCACTTCTGGGTCAGCTTCGAGACCAGGGAAATTCAGTGCTCGTGGTGGAGCACGATCCCCTCGTCATTCGGGAGGCAGACCATGTCCTCGAATTGGGGCCCACATCAGGAGAGAAGGGCGGCGAGGTGGTCTTCCAAGGAACCCCCGCGGACCTCGCCGGAACCAACAGCGCTACGGGACTCTACATTTCGGGGCGGGCGGCGATTCCGGTTCCAAAAAGTCGCCGACCCGTGGATCGGAATCATTTGAGTCTGCGGGGTGGCCGTCTACATAACCTGCAGGACGTCGACATTGACTTGCCCCTGGGCGCGATGACCGTGGTAACCGGAGTCTCCGGATCGGGAAAATCCACGCTCGTCCATGACATCCTATATCGTGCTCTCGAGCGAAAGCTTAAAGGGGGTGACACTACCGCCAAAGCGCACCTCGGAGAAACAGTCGGCGAGTTTGTTTCCCTGGACGGGGCCGCCCTGCTCGATGATGTGATCTTGGTGGATCAATCCCCCATCGGACGGACACCACGATCCAACCCGGTCACATACATCAAGGCGTGGGACGAAGTCCGGAGGCTCTTCGCGGCTCAACCGTTATCCCAAGAACGCGGTTACGGTGCGGGCCACTTCTCGTTCAATGTGGAGGGCGGACGCTGTAAGGATTGTAAGGGAGCTGGCCAAGTTAAGATCGAAATGATCTTCATGGCAGACGTCTACGTCCGTTGCGACACGTGCCGTGGTACTCGCTATCGTCCGGAGATGCTGGACGTACTCTTCAAGGGAAGAAACGTGTCTCAGGTGCTCGAACTCACGATCGACGAAGCGATCCGATTCTTTATTACCCAGGATAAGCTCGGGCGGATTCTATGGCACCTGCAGGAGGTGGGCCTTGGATATCTGAAACTCGGGCAGCCAGCACCAACGTTGTCGGGTGGAGAAGCGCAGCGACTCAAGATCGCCCGAGAGCTTGCTGGGGTTTCCGGTAAGCAGGGGCACAAACTCTACATTCTGGATGAGCCCACAACTGGCTTGTCCGGAAATGACATACGAAAGCTTCTGGGGGTTCTTGACCGGTTGGTGGACACAGGAAACACCGTCGTCGTCATCGAGCATAACTTGGACGTCGCCAAGACAGCTGATTGGATCATTGATCTCGGTCCGGGCGCCGGTCATCGCGGGGGCCATGTTGTAGTCATGGGTCGACCAGAGGACGTGGCATCGACTTCCGAGAGCGTCACCGGACGGTGGCTAACTGACGTACTGGTACAAGAAGCCCATGAAGGTGACTGATCCTTCGGCGGTATCCAATTTCTTCACCGTTAGACGCCTGGCATCTTAACTACGTTGGCACATCCACTCTCTCCGAACGCAACCCCTCGGTGCCTTGGAGTTGCCCACCGTGAGCTATGGTTTCGACGACGAAAGTGGGTGCATCTTTTCGCCATTTGTGGCTGAAGACGTACATGTGTATGGTGCTGCCGCAATCCCCCCCTAGACCTCGTGACAGCTCACTGTGACTAGGACGGATCCTGTGTGGGATGTCCTACGTCTGAATTCTCATTTCATATCTCTTCTACGGGGAGGCTGACCGACGTCCAGGAAACGGGTAACCTCTCCCAATCGACAGTCTTCTGGGAGGCTCCCTTCGGCTTGTCCGGGATCCCCTTGTACGTTAATTTGCAACGACTTAAGGCACATTTGACGATTCCTTCGCGGAACCTCTTTGAGACGCATCCCCGAAGCCATCTCCATCCGATTTTTTCTCACCGGCGACGAGCTTGTAGACCCTACCCTTAGCGTCGCTTCCACCCGCCCGACCGATACCGGTTGGCAGTTTCTCAAGGCAAAGTAAATGGCAAGTGACGAAATTCTCCCGGGCGGCAGGAACGTTCTAGAGCGCCGAGTGGTGGACGAAATGCGGGAATCCTTCATCGACTACTCAATGAGCGTGATCGTACAGAGGGCGCTCCCCGATGTTCGTGACGGCTTGAAACCAGTTCACCGGCGCATTCTGTTCGGGATGAGTGGGTTGGGCCTGAGCCCCGGACGGGGATACAAGAAAGCCGCGACCGTGGTGGGCGAGGTTCTCGGTAAGTACCACCCGCACGGCGATTCGTCCATTTACGACTCCATGGTCCGGATGGCACAGGACTTCTCGCTCCGTTACCCCCTCGTCGACGGGCAGGGAAATTTCGGGTCGATCGACGGAGACTCGGCCGCGGCCTACCGTTACACCGAGGCCCGCCTGACGGGAATGGCGACAGAACTACTGGAGGACATCGACAAGGACACCGTCGCGTTCACTCCAAACTTCGATGGGCGCCTCGAGGAGCCGACCGTGCTTCCGGCGAAGGTCCCAAACTTGCTGATCAACGGAAGCTCAGGAATTGCGGTGGGGATGGCAACCAACATTCCACCTCACAACCTGCGTGAAGTCGTATCGGCTACCAAGGCTCTGATCGATGATCCCACGCTGCCACAGGAGGAACTGGAGAGCCTCGTGAGCGGCCCGGACTTCCCCACCGGTGCTTACATCTGCGGCCGGGAAGGTATCGAGGAAGCCTACCGTACGGGGCGGGGCCGCATCGTGATGCGCGCCAAAGCCGATGTCGAAGAACTGGACGGCGAGTCAGATCGGATCGTCGTGACCGAGATCCCATTCATGGTCAATAAGTCCCGTCTGATCCAGCAAATCGCCGATCTCGTACGAGACAAGAAACTCACCGACATCAGGAACATGAGAGACGAGTCGGACCGGGACGGACTCCGCATCGTAATCGAGCTCAAGAGGGATACTATCCCCCAGATCGTGCTGAACCAGCTGTACAAGCACACGCAAATGCAGTCGACCTTCGGTACGATCCTTCTGGCACTCGTTGATGGAGTACCTCGGGTACTCCCACTGCGCGCAATACTCGAGCATTTCATCGATCATAGACACACTGTGGTCGTGCGTCGTACCACATTCGACCTAGCCAAAGCCGAGGACCGCGAACACCTCCTTGAGGGCCTCAAGATCGCTGTCGACAACATCGACGAAGTGGTCAAGATCATCAGGGGTTCGAAAGACACCGAAGTGGCATCCGCGCGGCTACAGGAATCCTTCGAACTTTCCGAGCGCCAAGCCAAGGCGATCCTCGATATGAGGCTCGCCAGGCTTACCGGTTTGGAGATGGAGAAACTCGAGGTGGAGCTCGCTACTATCCGCGCCACGATCAAGGAGCTTACCGGGATCCTCGAAAGCCGTGAGCGGCGGATGGAAATCATCTCCGACGAGCTGACAGCCATCGATAAGAAGTTCGGGGATGACCGTCGGAGTGAGATCATCGGTGACTCATCGTCTCTCTCAGTAGAGGACCTGATCGCCGACGAAGAGATGGTCATCACGGTCTCCCATGAGGGATACGTGAAGAGAACTGAAATCGATACTTATCGGGCTCAAAGGAGGGGCGGCCGAGGGCTCAAAGGAATGGTGACCAAGGACGAGGACTGGGTGGAGCACCTCTTCGTCGCCTCTGCTCACGAGTACCTCATGATCTTCACGAGATCGGGTCTCTGTTATTGGCTCAAAGTGTGGCAGGTGCCGGCCGCTAGTCGCCACTCCCGAGGAAGGCCGATCGTCAACCTGCTCAACCTCGGCCCCACTGATGAGATCGCGGCGGTGGTACCCGTGCGAGAATTCTCGGACAACCGCTACCTCCTGTTCTGCACAAGGCGCGGCAAAGTTAAGAAGACGCCGCTTTCCGCGTACGGAAACGTCCGCTCTGTCGGTCTCATCGGTATCAACATTCGTGAAGGTGACGAGCTCATCGATGTCAAGATCACGGACGAAGACAATGAAGTGATCCTTGCCACACGTAACGGATTGGCGATCCGGTTCAATGAGGGGGATGCCCGCAGCATGGGCCGTACCACCGAGGGTGTCCGCGGCGTACGTCTCGGTAAGGCAGACCACGTGGTTGGGATGGTGGTCGTTGCTCGTGAAGACACCACGCTCCTCGTCGTCTCAGAGTCGGGCATGGGTAAGCGCTCCCAGATCGACGCGTATCGATTTCAAAAACGCGGCGGGAAAGGGGTGATCAACCTGAAGACGAACGAAAAAACCGGAAAGGTCGTTGCTATCAAATCGGTTATCCCAGAGGACCAGCTCATGGTGATCACCCGTAACGGAGTGATCAACCGACAAAGGATCGACGAGATTAGCGTGATGGGTCGGAGGACTCAGGGTGTCCGCCTCATAAATCTTGATGAGGGCGACTCCGTGATGGACGTGGCCCGCGTGATTCCCGAGAATGGCTCTGACGAGGAAGCTGAGGAACCTGCAAACGACAGCGGCGAAGAAAAGTGAAAGAAGGTCTAGTCGATCTAGCCGCTATTCGGGAAGCTCACAAGCGCATTAGCTCGGCAGTAATCCGCACACCTCTGTACCCCGCCACCGCCCTACAGAGTGAGTTGGGCGGCGAGATTCGCCTGAAGTTGGAATCCCTTCAAAGGGCTGGCTCTTTCAAGATTCGGGGCGCGTACAACTTTGTTGCACAAATCCCCGAGCAGAATCGCTCGAAAGGTGTCATCACCTACTCGTCCGGAAACCACGCGCAGGCGGTAGCCCTTGCCGCACGACTCCACAGTGTCCGATCTGTCGTTGTGATGCCGGTGACATCCCCAATGATCAAGCGTGAAGGAGCAGACCGACTGGGCGCGCAGGTCTATCTTGAAGGAACCACTTCGATTGAGCGGAAAGTACGGGCGGAAGCAATCGCCGAGGCCGAGGGCCTAGTCATGGTACCTCCCTTCGATGATGCACAGATCATCGCAGGGCAGGGCACTGTCGGACTCGAGATCGCAGAGGACTGGAGCACGTTCCAGACTGTTCTCGTGCCCATCGGTGGTGGTGGACTCTGTAGTGGATGCGCCACGGCCCTCCGCCGCCTCCGCCCCGATCTTCGCATTCTGGGCGTCGAACCTATAGGCGGAGCGTCAATGAAGGCAGCACTCGACGCTCGTGCGCCTGTGACACTTGACCGCAGTGAATCGATCGCGGACGGTCTCCTTCCAGTCCGAACCGGTGATCTTACTTTCTTACACGTGCGCGAATTCGTCGACGACATCGTTCTAGTCGAGGAAGAGTCTATTCGGAAAGCCGCAGAGTTCCTCCTGTCTCAGCAGAGGCTAGTCGTCGAATTTTCTGGTGCCGCAACAGTCGCTGCCTTACTGAGTGGCCAAGTGGACACAGCCGACCGAAAGACCGTAGCGGTTGTGAGTGGAGGAAACATTGACCCGTCAGTACTGATCAGTTCCTGAGTTTTGACATGCGGAAGCTGATCCTCTTCGACATCGACGGAACCCTAGCTCGAGGTGGTCCAGCCAAGGAAGCCTTCAGCGTAGCGATGATGGCCACGTTCGGAACGATGGGAACTATTGAGTCTTTTGATTTTTCTGGAAAGACTGATCCACAGATCGCGCGCGAGATCCTCACTGCAGAAGACGTTGACGACGCCATCATCGACGCTAGACTTCCGATGCTCTGGGAACACTACATTGGTGAGCTTAGGTCTCGTATCGTGGCTGATCCTATGAAGCTTCTTCCCGGAGTCGGTGAGCTTATCAAGAATCTCCATCTTGTCGACGACGTCGCTCTGGGGTTGGTGACTGGGAACATTGCTCGTGGGGCTCAAATAAAGCTTGGCTCGGTCGGATTGGTGGAGCATTTTCGCGTGGGAGGTTATGGTTCGGACCATGAAGTACGGGATCACCTGCCCGGAATCGCATTGGATCGTGCGGTCAACACGTGGGGAGTCGCATTTACGGAAGATTCGGTCGTGGTGATCGGTGATACACCTCGAGACGTCCAGTGTGGAAAGCACCACGGAGCAAGAACCATCGCCGTCGCAACCGGGCACTTCGACGGACATCAGCTCAGGGAAACTGGAGCCGATGTGGTCTTTCAAGATTTCTCTGATGTCGATCGTGTTGTGGAGGCCCTTCTTCAATAGGTGTCCAACTCAACCATTGTAGTGGCTCGCCGACGGGACCATCTTGTATTCTCCTGCGTAGCGTATTAGCAACTGAACGAGGCTGATCAAACGATCGTGTACCCATGGGTGGAGTGGACTCATGTCTAAGAAAACTGGAGGAAACCTCAAGGGTTTTTACATGGTTCTGGGTGCGGTGGGTGCTATCGCCGCCGGCGCAGTTGGCTGGTCGGCTGTGCAGGGTAGTCTCAGTTCCGCATCAACTGTGGCAATCGAGAGCATCGTGACAGGCGAGATCGAGTACCAAGAGCTATACGACTTAGCGACGGGAATAGAGTTAGGAGATCCCGACGCACCGATCACGATCATGGAATTTGGGGATTATCAATGCCCCGCTTGTCAGCAGTTCGCCACCATGGTGAAACCGCAAGTTGAATTGGCGTACGTCGAAACGGGCACCGCTCGCTTCGTCTTTCACGATTACCCTTTGAGTGGCCATCCATATTCCTTCCTGGCCGCCCGAGCCGCTCGGTGTGCGCTGGATCAGGGTAACCAGTTCTACTGGCCGTATCACGACCAGCTGTTCGCACACCAGACGACCTGGTCGTTAAGCCAGTCCGCACCCATGAATGCATTTGAAACCTATGCCGTCACGATCGGGCTAGACGAGGGTCAATTCGCCGATTGTCTCGACAGTGATCGGCACGCCGACGTTGTCAGCGCGAACCTGCGGCTGGGCATCGAGCTGGGCGTCTCCGGTACACCCACAGTCTTCGTAAGCAAGGGTGGGGGTGTCGCCACTCGAGTGAATCGTTGGGGAGAGTTCGCAGGATTTCAAGAGGTGGTTGACCAACTTATGAGTCAAGGGGGGGGAGACACGAACTGAGTCCACGATCGCACATGTGTCCATCCGATTAGACATGGCAGCGCCTAACTCAGTTGCGCGCGCGCGCGTTCGAGTGTCCACTCTCCCACAACGGCTGGCGGCCACCACCCGGCTTCGGCTTGCTCGACCAACATCCTAGCCTCATCCCGAGCGCGTCTGCCTAAGTCCGGTGCGACCCATCCGTTCATTTCGGCTTCTCCTAGTTCGTCCTCGTCTAGGGTTAGAAGCCTTCCAGACGGGTCAATCCAAATATCTAGGAAGAGATCAGTGGTCCGCCATATCCCAGCGTCCTCGAAGGAGCAAGGGGTAAGAATGTTTGCATAGGTTCCCGAGAAAGAGCCATCCGCCCGGTGGAAGATTCCTATATCGTGCCAAGCACCAGGAAAAGTGAACCAAACAACCTCAGAACCGGTCTCCAGCACGATCTCTCCTGCAATCCTGACCGGAGATTCTAGGACCAAATCATCCGCGTACGTGACCTTAACCTCCCTATCCTCCCAGATAAGGTGCTGCGTGAAGATCTGCTCTCGGCCCGGAGGCCTCAGGTAATGGATATATACAAGAGTTGCGTGCTTACCGTTCAAAACCCACAGCCTCAACGAAAATTTCCATCGTTCCACCGCACACAGCGGGGCTGAGGGACAGAAGGTCATCCGTAAGATCGACACGAACCATTTGGGGTGTCCCGGTCCGGATCACCTCATGGGCGGCATCGATCACTTCACCCTCGCCACAACCACCACCCACAGTTCCGACCAGCTCTTCTCCCGGGTCAATCAGCATCTTTGCTCCAATCCCTCTCGGCACTGAGCCCTTCGTGGCCACTATAGTGGCGAGCGCGATTGTTCGACCCTCACCAGCCTTCTCCACGATGGCCTGGTAAAGGTTTGGATCGGTTCTTTCGTTCATGGCTTCACAATTCGGTTTCTTTGAAGAAACGATCCAAAATCCGCTCTTTCTCTGAAAGAGGAGTGGCGCTTCCTCCCCTCCACTCCAATACGATCTCAGCTGCCACTGCTACGGCAATCTCCATCGGTGTTTCCGCACCGATGTCCAACCCAACCGGTGCCCGGATTCGTGAGAGTCGATCACGGTCTAACCCTTCTCCGGCCAGCTGACTGAACGCCGCCCTGACCCGCCTCCTGCTTCCGATCATCCCCACGTAAGGGGGTTCAATGTCGGATTTGAGAAGATGACGGAGGCACTCAAAATCATACTTGTGTCCCCGTGTAACCAAGACAACGTGGCTAGTCGAGTGGAGAGAAACTTCCGCAAACGGATCAGAAAAGTCTACGCGGAGGATTCGATCCGCCTCCGGAAAACGCTCTCGAGTCGCAAACTCAGGTCGATCATCCACGATGATGACCCTAAACCCCAGGAGCGCGCCCATAGCACAGAGTGGCTGAGCGATATGCCCTGCCCCTACGATCACTAGGTCCGGACGGGGATGATGGCCCTCTACGTACACGCCCATCGTCTGACCGGACGAGAAGATGAGCTCATGGACTCCCTCCGTGGTAGCGTGGGGATCTTCAAGCGTCCTCCGTGCCAAATCTAACGCTGCGTCATCAAGGCCGACGTCTCCAAAGGATCCGATTCGCCGGAACACGCCACCTTGTGACCGCCGGATTGCGATCCGCTGGCCCACAAACTCAGAAGGGCCAGATACAGAAACTACAACGACGATCGCTTCTTGAGCATTCTGAGCATCCAGAATCTCTGTCGCCGCAGCAAGCGCCTGAAGGGTTGAGCTATCAGTCATCGGGATTGGAATCGGAGACGATATTGACGCGGAAAGTGACGTCGATAGTCGGAGAGATCGTCGATATCCGTGACGATACCGTTATCCTCGACCGGAACTTCGGCGATAGCATGTAGGTGATTGTGTACAACGGTCCTGGCACCTTCGGGCAGTTCGGTGTTGAGCAGTTCGTCAAAGAGATTTCGTCGAAACAGAACCGGATGTCCACGCTTGCCTCTGAATGTCGGCACCACGAGCGGCCCATCGTTATCGGTGAACTCCGTCACAAGAGCGCGCACTGTCTCCACTTGTATGAGGGGATGATCCACGGGACAGAAGGCAACCCCCTCCACATCGAGTCTGACAACCCGAAGAGCAGCCCGCAGCGATCCGATCGGTCCTTCTTCCGGACACGGGTTCTCGACGACTATAGCTCCCGCACCTCGAGCCTTGGCTGCAACTGGACCCTTAGTCGAAGGGAGAGACACTAAAACCCGCCTACAACCGCCTCTGCGGAGTGAGATGATGACGCATTCAAGGAAGGTTCGTCCTCCTGCGTCCAGCATAGCCTTAGGCGTACCCATTCGGCTCGAGCGGCCCGAACACGGCACCACACCCCACACGTCAACCGGCAAAGGACTGATAAAAGTTGTGATTACTGCCAGCCAACCGACGGATTGCATCTGCCGGAGCAAAACGAGTGCCGCAGCGTTCCTCCAGCTCTTCTAGGTGACCCAATACCACCCTCAAATGAATCGCGTCAGCGAAGCGGAGGAGCCCACCACGGAAGGGAGGGAATCCGGTACCCATGATCATAGCAAGGTCGACCTCGCTCGATCTTGCAACGATACCGGCATCCAAAGCTCGAGCGGCTTCATTCACCATGGCGAGCACCAACCGAATCTGAATCTCGCGTTCATCCATCATTATGCGAGCATCGGGCACCGTGGGTGAGAGCACAGCATAGATGTCCGGATCGATCCCTTTCTCCCTATCTCCCTCGTATCGGTAGAACCCCACACCACCTTTCTTGCCCAGCCGTCCACTCTCAGCGAGCGCACCGAGCGGAGGAGCGGGTGACAAACGACCCCCCAAGGCCTCGTATAGGGCCTGGCCGGCGTGCCTGCTGACGTCGATTCCCACTTCGTCCATCAGCCGGAGTGGTCCCATCGGCATTCCGAATCTCTTTGCCGCCCTATCGATCGCATCCACGCTCGCCCCGTCTGCAAGGAGGAAACCGGCCTCGTTCATGTACGGTCCAAGAATCCGATTAACAAGAAAACCCGGTCCGTCTGCTGTCACCACGGGGACCTTGCCCAACGAGAGGGCAAGGGCGTAGGCGGTGGCTATCGCATGATCACCACTCTGAGTTCCTCGAACAATCTCCACTAAAGGCATACGGTGAACCGGATTGAAGAAGTGAAGACCAACGAAGCTCTCGGGCCTGGAAAGTGATGACGCCATTTCGTCCACCGACAGGGATGAAGTATTGGTGGCCAAGATACAATTTCGACTAACTGCCTCCTCGGTCTCCCTGAGGACGATTCGCTTGATCTCCATCTTTTCGACAACCGCCTCCACCACAAGATCGAGGCGTCCGAACCCTTTGTAATCGATGCCACCCGTAATAAGCGACATCCTCCGGACAGCCTGCTGTTTCTGGAGTTTCTTCCGTAGCACGAGCTTGTCAAAAATCTTTGAAGCGTGCTTTAGCCCACTTGAAATAGCCTCCTGACGAATGTCCTTCATACGGACGTTGATTCCTCGATGAGCAGCGAGCTGGGCAATTCCACCACCCATCACTCCGGCACCGACCACGCCCAGATACTCCACGCCGCCGGGCTGGACAGTCCCATCTCCGACGCCCTTTCCTTTTCGTGCCTCTTCTCGAAGTTGAAAGACATGGATGAGATTCTTGCTCACGGATGACGCACTTAGCTCCCCAGCTGCTTCTGCCTCGATCTTTAATGCGGCGGACAAAGGCCGTCCCAGAGTACGTCGCAGTACATCAAGGATCTTCAGGGGTGCTGGGTAGTGTCCGCCGGTCTGCGCCTGGACACGCCTCCTGGAGGCGGACAAAACTATTTTGCGAACGAAACGCGTACGGTCCATCACACCCTTCAGGAACGGGAGCCGACGTCCCGAGGGCGGCGCCTTACTCCTCGCTCGTTCCATCGCGAAGACTGCAACCTTCTCACGAAACAGATCGGTCGGAAAAATCTCGTCAACCAACCCCATGCGTCGAGCCTTGGAGGCAGACACTCGGCGCCCTGTGAGCAACATGTCGAGTGAACCCCCAAGTCCAACTAGCCTCGGAAGCCGACTAGTTCCTCCCCACGCTGGAAGGATGCCAAGCAAGACCTCGGGGAACCCCATCTGGGTCCTCGGGGAATCGGAGGCCACTCGATGGCTACACGCGAGCGCCATCTCGGCCCCACCACCTAAACAGATACCGTGTATCGCAGCAATGCTCGGAACCCCGAGCGTGCTGAGCAACCCAAAAATAGCCTGCCCAGACCTAGACGCCTCAGCACCTTCGATCGGATCGAGGACTGCTTCGATCGCGGCAATGTCGGCTCCCGCGATGAAGCCACCCTTTCCACTCCTCAGCACCAGCGCGTGGAGCCGTCCTTCGTTCACCAGGTTTCGGACATTTCCCAGAAGCTCAGAGAAGCATGTCATCACGCCCTCAGTGAGCACATTCACCTTGCGCCCGGGATCATCGAAGGTAATCCAACCGATTCCGTCCTTGTCGACTAACAATGACGGATTCATTCCGTTCGGCTGCGGTGTGCTCATAGCGACTCGGTTAGGGTTGGCTCCACCTAAAGCTATCCAATCGTAATACTCTCGGATACGAGAAGGCCCCGGGGACTATCGGAGTCCCCGAGGCCTGGCTCTCAACCCTTGTTTCAGCTCTACAGCTTTGTGCGACTCGTGGCGTTCTCTTGTGTGAGCTGAACCTGAATCGGATCGCCCCGGACCACAGTGATAGGCACGTTCCAATAAAGTTCCGTGTACGGCAGTTCGTATCTGGCAGTCACCCAATAATTACCGGCATCGGCCTCAAATCCGTCCGCAATACCACTCGCATCGGTGGTATCATATAACGTTGCCAGGCCGCTCTCTCGCTCGTGTGCGATCATCACCACGCCGACATCGGCAAACGCCTCATCTCCCCACTGCTCACGAAGTATCCGGATCTGCTCCGCAGCGGCTATCGATGACTCCTGAAGAGACGTGAAGTCGTTGAACGCCCTGTCACGTGCGCGCTCCACAGTGTTGTACTCCGACTCGAGATCCTGGAAGTCCCTGAAGAGTAGCCTGTACTGAGCCTGTCCGCGGCTCATCTGCTCAAGGACCTCACTCAAAGTCTGGAGGGTGTCCCTCAAGACGTTCCAGCGAGCTTCTGTGTTACGCCAAGCTTGTTGGGCTTCCGCAACTTGTGCCTGTGCTTGGAGGACAGAATCCGGGATCGGAGGCTCGGGTCCGGATGCAATCGCCGTCAGAGAATCAAAGATCAGGTCACGGTCATAGGGAAATATGCGGACCTCTAAGTCACTCAACACCCTAGAATCAAGAGCGTCGTTCCCATTGGTCTCTGCCGTAACAACGATTTGAGTCGGACCACAAGCGGTGAGGGCCACAACGACAAAACTTCCCAAGAAAAACTTACTTCGCATGATTTCAAACTCCGTTACACGTTTCCGAAAATTTTAGAGGGACCGTACAGAAGAAAAGTAGCTTTGTCGATCACTTCATCAACATTTGTGACTGTTACTGTGCATCCCGCTAGGGGATCACGCCGTTGAGTATATAATTAAGCGGGTTCTTGGCCTCCCCACCAACCCAGACTTCATAATGGAGATGATTGGCCGTCGCCATCCCAGTCTTGCCAACCTCCGCAAGGGATTCGCCTCGTTTGACCTTCTGCCCTCGTATCACGAAGAGCTTCGAAGCGTGGGCATAGCGTGTCATATACCCAAATCCATGATCAACTTCTACGGTATATCCGTACCCCGGTTTCCACCCAGCATAGCTAACTACCCCTTTAGCAGCCGAGAAGATCGGAGTGCCACCCACAGCACTCAGATCGATGCCCGGGTGTGGAAGCGCCTCGTTGGAGAGAGGGTGGAGTCGGGCTTGACTAAAACCACTGCTTAGGAGGCCGGCAGCGGGGATAATAGACGGCGTCGATTCTAGGAGGGCGCGATTGGTCTCGAGTCTCCCTGTCGCCTCGGTGAGGCTTGTGGACAAAAGCTCTGCTCGACGCTTGAGGGCAGATAAATCGTAGTCGATTGCACCGATCGTCTTGGCCGTAGTCGGGTCCGTATCCCAAAGCAGGCTAGATATGGGAGCCAGCGTACCGGGTCCGCCAACTCCTACCTCATAAATCTCTTCATGGATAGGCCCCAATCCAGCGAGAAGCCGGTATCGCTCATCGTTCTCGACGAGTCCATCGACCAACCCTTCTATCTCGGAAGCCTTTTCTTGCAAGTCAAGGACCTCCTGTGACAACAGGATCTTTTCCGAACGCAGCCCCCGGATCTCGTATCGAGCCGAGCCCTCGACCGCAGCCATTACCAACAAGGCAACCACAGAGGTGGTGAGAGCGCTAATGAAAGAGGCTGCGTAACTAACCACCCGAGTCGACACACTGTACTGGCGAACTGGGTTTCCTACACCTGAGATGCAGAGAAAAGTCCATTCGCGATTTTCCATACGATTACCTCCACGCCCCTTGGCCAAAGCGCTTCACTCGCTCGAATCAGGCAAAGAATACCGAGCGCAGCCAGAGAGTGTCAAGCAACCTGATGTGGCTTTGGAAAGAGGGGAGGCCCACTCTCGACGCGACGTCCGGTGAGTTGGATAGAGGTAGCCTCTTCTACTGTCGGCACTGAATCCAGGCCGAGGCGTTTTGAAAGCTCCGTCATCTTTTCAGGAGTAACAGGAAAGAACAAGGCGGTCAGAACGGTTAGCGTGCGGATCAGGGTCACGAGAGTTTCGTCAAGATCAGCGGCAAGAGCTGGGTCCTTAGCCTGTGACCAGGGTTCTCGGTTGTCGACATAGGCATTTGCTGATCTTGCGAGATCCATGCTGACAGCAAGCGCGTCATGCACCCCAAGATCATTCAGGTGCCGAGCGACTGCCTGCACCGCGGCATCAATCGTGTCGTGCAATCCACTCCCCTCGGCAGCCGGGATCACTCCGTCCCGATACTTGCAGATCATCGATATCGTCCGGCTAGCCAGGTTCCCAAAAACATTTGCGATTTCCTCGTACCGGGCCTGAAACCGCTCCGGTGTGTAAACCGCATCCGACCCGGTCGGCATTTCCCTGAGCAGGTACCAACGGACCGCGTCTGTTCCATAGTCATCACGAAGTGCGAGTGGATCGACAACATTATCCGTGGACTTGGACATCTTCTCCTGATCTATCATCCACCAGCCGTGCGCAAGAATCTGACGGGGAAGAGGTAGGTCAGCAGCCATAAGTAATGTCGGCCAATAAACGGCATGGGCCGTAATAATATCCTTACCGATAACATGCAGGTCGGCCGGCCACCACGATTCACCCGGATCGGTGAAACCGGGTTGATCCGCCCCAGCGCCGGGGTCAAGCATGCCGGAACCGGTCACGTAATTTATCAGAGCGTCCACCCACACGTAACAGACGTGTTCGTCGTCAAACGGAAGCGTTATTCCCCAGTTCAGGCGGGACTTGGGACGAGAGATCGAAAGATCCTGTAGCGGTTGCTTCAAGAATCCCAGAACCTCGTTACGACGGGTCTCGGGGATAATCCATCGAGGGTTGTCTTCGATGTAATGTACGAGTCGCGCCTGATAGTCACTCATTCGGAAGAAGTAGTTCTTCTCTTCCACATAGGAGACGGACCGCTGGCAGTCCGGACAGAGATGGTTCGGACCCACATCCTTATCGGTCCAGTACCGTTCCTCATGCACACAGTACCAACCGCGGTACACGTCGTCGTAGATCTGTCCTTTTGCCCAGAGCCTCTCCAAAATCGTCTTAACTACTCCAACGTGCTCGGTCTCCGTTGTACGAATGAAGCGATCGAACGAGATGTCCAGAGTCTTCCAGGTTGCCCTGAAGCTCTCAGCCATCTGATTTGCTAGTTGACCCGGCGGGACACCTCTCTTGGCGGCCACCTCCTGCATTTTCTGACCGTGCTCGTCGGTACCCGTGAGGAAGAGCACGTCCGCCCCCGTCTGCCGATAGTACCTGGCTAGCACGTCGGTGAGTACTGTCGTATACGCGTGCCCTAGATGCGGCTCCCCACTTGCATAGTAGATCGGTGTTGTAAGATACCGGCGAGTCATCAACTGTTCTCTGCCACCTCATCTTTTAGAGCGGGGAGCGAGACCGTCCGTCGAACACCGTCCGAGGAGCGGAGAGTTACCGTCTCCTTCCAAATATCGACCTCGACTACGTGTTCCTTGCCGAGCGAAGTCTTAAGTATCCTGCCCTCACGGGGAAATCGACGCCGAGCCTCTACGTAGGTCTTGTGCTCGAACATGAGGCAGCACATAAGCCGTCCACAACATCCGGAAATCTGGGCGGGGTTTAAAGATAAGTTTTGGTCCTTGGCAAGCTGTAAGCTCACGGGCTTGAGAGCTGGTAGCCAAGTGGCGCAACAGAGTTCTCGTCCACATCGACCAACGCCGCCGAGGAGGGCCGACTCGTCTCGAACACTAATCTGCTTGAGTTCAATACGTGTCCGGAAAGTTCGAGCAAGATCACGGACAAGTCTTCGGAAATCCACTCGTCGATCCGCCGTAAAGTAGAAAATTAGCTTGTTCTTGTCGAAGCACCACTCGGCCTCTGTGATCTTCATTTTCAATCTGTGGCGCTCGACGAGGTTGCGTGCTTTTGTACGCACTCTGCTCTCGTCCTCTCGGAGTTCGGCAAGCCTTACCGTATCGGCACGCTCTGCACATCGAAGGACACGCTTCTCGGGAAGCGGTGTAGCACAGCCACCAGACGAGTTGCATTTTCGTTCTGCGATCGCTCCGAGAGCGGAAATCTCCCCCAGGTCTTCACCTTGATCCGCTTCAACGATCACCCACTCCCCAGGCATGAGATTGAGGTTATCGTAAGCGAAATATTCCTTCCGGGAACCCTTGAAGCGAACCTCTACGAAGCCTGTCATCTCTCGCGTTTCCTCAGGCTCTGTCTGTCGACTCGGACTCGACCCAAGCACCGATGGCTTCGTACTTCTCTCGACGCTTCTGCACAAGGTCGTCCACGTTGAACTTTGCCAACTCTCTTAAGTTCCGCTCAATGGAGACTTTCACAGCCTCTGCCGCAGCGTCCCAGTCCGAATGGGCACCTCCAGCGGGCTCAGGTATAACCTCGTCGGCGATACCCAAATCAAGGAGGTCCTTCGAGGTGAGCTTGAGTGCAACAGCAGCTTCAGCCTTAAAATCCCTAGAATGCCATAAGATCGCAGCGCAGCCCTCCGGGGAAATCACCGAATAGATGGAGTGCTCTAACATCAGGATTCGATCCGTGACACCGAGCCCTAGGGCACCACCTGATCCTCCTTCTCCGATGACCACAGAGATCAGGGGAACCCGCAGGCACAACATCTCTCTCAAGTTGAGCGCGATGGACTCGGCGATCCCTCTTGCCTCAGAGCCGATTCCAGGATAGGCCCCGGGAGTATCAATCAAAGTGATGACGGGTCGTCCGAATTTCTCCGCCTGGCGCATGAGCCTTAGAGCCTTTCGGTACCCTTCGGGATGACTCATTCCAAAGTTCCGGCGTAGGTTCTCCTTCATGTCTCGGCCTTTTTGATGACCGATGACCATCACCGATGTGGCGCCAATACTTGCCCATCCTCCGACGATAGCCTCGTCATCACGGAAACTCCGATCCCCATGTAGTTCCATCCAATTGGTGAAAGCCCGCCGGACATAATCCAGCGTGAAAGGACGGTCTTGATGACGTGCTACCTGCACCTGCTCCATAGGCGTCAGATTTTGGTAGGCAGACTCCTTGAGGGCATCCAACTTCGTTCGGAGCTCCCTGAGTTCGTCGGAAACATCGAAACCGCCCCGCTCCGCAGCAGCCACGAGGCCATCAATCTGATCTTGGACCTCTATGATGTCACGCTCAAACTCCAGCCTCGGCAAATTGGCCAAGCTCTACCTCCCATAGGTCCCTTCCACTACGCCACCGAACGCGTATGCGGACAGCGCGCGCGAACTTCCCCATCTTAATGGATTGGGGCCGCTCGTGGCCACACTCAGGGACTCCCCAACTTTCAGGCTATCCCTAATCGACCTAGCCCTTCAGGATCAGCGAAGTGAGCTTGCTAATTAGCCGTTGCTAGCTTCACCTGAGAACCTCTGGTCCGCAGAGTACGGGCACCGACTGACGATCGGCGGCAGCCTTAAGCTCCAACTGACGAGGGCCGGAGGGCCTTATTTGCTTGGTCCTATCCTCTCATCAGTTCACCGGTACCGTGATGACAGGGCGCTGCTTATCGGGCTCGGGTATCCAGTACGCTACGATCACCGCCGTGATGAGAACTGATCCGGCGGCCACAGCCGTGTTGCTTCCATATCCGAAGTGAGTATATAAAGGTCCGGAGACGGCAGCTCCCAGTGCGAATCCTGCCTGGCCCAGTGCCACCGTGAAGCTCATTAGGGCACCGCGGCGCTCATCATTGACGAGTGCTGTAAGGAGAGCGGAGAAAGGACTCATGCGCATGGCGACCAGAATCATTGTCACGAAATAAAGGATATATGCTACCCAGAACTCACGTAGGACAATCGTCGTCATGAGCATCACAAATGACAACCCAACGCATGACAGGACGATGATTCGCTTCCGTCCGATGCGATCAGACAGCTTGCCCGCCTGGGGACCTGTCAGGACGTTTGCCACACCACCCACCATAAAGAGTGTGGCAATCGCGTTCGGAGTCGCGTTTAACGTCTGCTCCAGCCAGTAGGGCAGATAAACAATGAAAAGTGATACTGAAAGAAACATTGTAAAATAAGCCATCGCTGCGGCCAGAATTTGTCGCTCCGCCAGCATTTCTTTATATCCGCGCACTGCCCTCAAGAGCGTCAGCTTTCCTTGCATCCGCTCGACGTCCGGTTGAGGCACTCGAAACCAGATAAGGACAAAGGTCCCTGCCATTGCTAGTGCAAACAGGTAGAACGGTGCCTTGAATCCGAAGGTGCCAGCCAGCACAACACCAATTGGGATACCTACGATTTGGCCAAAAGCCATCCCGCTCATGACCCAACCAGTTGCCCAGCCCCGGCGATCGTACGGGAAAAAATCGCCAATGTAGGAGACCGCCCCGCCGCTGAGGATTCCGCCGGCTAGGCCCGCACACACCCGCACGGCCAAAAACGAGTAATAGCCTATCACAAAGTGATGCATAAGGAGGGCGCCGGTCATGATGCTCGTGCCGATGAGGAGAATTTTGCGTCGACCGACCTTGTCTGAGATTGGGCCAACGATAATCGCAAAGGCACCAACCATAATTGTGTAGGCAGAGACGAGGGTCCCCAACGCCGATTCACCGATGAGGAGTTCCTCACCAATTCGCGGAAGAATCGGTGAGATGATCATGATCTGACTACTGGCAGCAAACACCAGTAGCCAGAGAGCGAAGACGATCACGCCAGGAGACGCTTTGTTCACACAGCCACCTTATGGATTACCGTCCCAGAGCGTTGATCTGTGCCCATCATCACCATTTGGAACACGTTTACGTGTGGCGGAGCGTTGGCAACGTAACAGATGGCATCCGCCACGTCCTCAGCCGTGAGAGGAGTGAATCCTTCGTGGATCTTATCTGCACGTTCCTTGTCTCCATGAAATCTGACCAAGGACAGTTCAGTCTCAACCGCACCCGGATCCACGCTTGAGACCCGGATATTCGTCCCCACGAGATCGATGTTCATCGCCTCGTTAAGCGCATATACTGCGAACTTAGTGGCGTGATAGACGTTATTCAGGGGATACACCCAGCGGCCAGCGATACTTCCGATGTTGATTATGTGACCCTGGTTCCTTTCCACCATGAGGGGGAGAATCGCCCGCGTGACATAAAGGAGGCCCTTCACATTGGTATCGATCATCACCTCCCAGTCGTCGACAGCTCCCTCTTGGATCTTGGACAAGCCGCTCGCACATCCGGCGTTGTTCACCAGGATGTCCGGCGCGATCCCGCGTTCACTCATCTCAGCGACTAAGTCGTGTGCAGCTGACCGATCTCTGACGTCGTGCACCCGGGTGACGACATCGACACCGCCAGCGGACAGTTCCTTTCGAAGGTCCGACAACCTTTCTCCTCGCCTAGCGAGAAGCACAAGGTTCGCACCATGCCCCGCAAAAGCTCGGGCACAGGACTCTCCAATCCCCGCTGTTGCACCGGTGACAATCGCAGTCTTTCCCCGGATTCGGTTCATTTATTCTCCATTAGTGAGCTAGGGGCACTAGTCGTCCCGAGTGTGGCCCAGGGTGCCTTGGATTAGCCCCACGCAGCGAGAAATATCGCTCAGCGTCCTAAGGACCCGTAACCACCGGGGTCGGCTCTAACCATAGATGGCTGTCACCGGTGCCGAGCTGCCCCCATTCATTCGATCCCCAGCAGTATAGGGACCCATCAGTTCCCTCGCCGCAGGTATGGCGGTCTCCAACAGTCACACTTCTGAAGGTTACTCCACCACCGACCAGTAGGGGGACGGGGCTGTTTGTACCCATAATTCCACTACCGAGCTCGCCAATGGAGTTGCGGCCCCAGCAATAGGCATCACCGTCCAGTGTGACACCGCATGCGTGCCTGAGACCGGCAGCCACCATTACGAATCTCAGGTGGCCGGAAACTGGTACCGGCGCACGACTACAAGCAATCCCCGAGAAATTTCCCTGAGCACAACTTTCCGTTATGGGACTGCCCAACTGCCCCAGATCGTTCCGACCCCAACAAAATAACCTCAAGGAAAGAGTGATGGCGCAGGCAAATGATGAGCCAACACTCACCTCCAAGAAGCGCTCATCCGATGCGATCGGCTGGGGAGTCGTCGCACAAGTGAGCTCCAGTCCATACCCACTGGAACACATGGCACTACTCGGTGCGCCTAGAGCCCCACTCCGGTCGAGACCCCAACACAAGATTCTACCATCTGTCGTCAGGCCACACACAAGGTTGTTGGATCCCACTTCGACCTTCCGAAATTTGTGCCCACCCGCAACCGCGACCGGCACCGAACTTCGTGTCGCCAACCCATCACCGAGTTGCCCCCATGCGCCACGACCCCAGCAATAGGCCACCCCATCGGTCGTGATTCCACAGCTCGACCGCCATCCGGCGGCGATCGAAACAAACGTTAACCCTCCCGACACCAGTTGAGGGCCAATCCGAAAGATCGACGACCCGTTACCGAGCTGTCCGAAATCGTTTTCTCCCCAGCAATAGGCCTCTTCCGAAGTCGTAATGCCACACACGTGACGGCCGGCCGCCTTCGTGCTTAGCTCCACGAATCTCAAGTCCTGCGAGACAATTCGGAGTGCAGACCCGAACAAGATATCGCCACCAACCCCCAGTTGGCCCTCATCATTGATACCCCAACAAAGTCCCGTTCCGCCTTCCGCAATACCGCACGTGAAGCCGTGGCCAGCATATATCCGACCTACGACCACGTTGCTGCTGGGGCCCAATGTGGCATCACTATCGCACGCCACGAAACAAGAAAAAGTGAGAATCAACAGAGAGCAAACGCGGACAGCGGAGTGGGGATTCCCCAAAACGGGAGTCAACTTAGGCATAGTTAGGGCTACAGCTCGGACAATTACTTGCACCTACTGCTCTTTTTCAAGGTGTTCCCCGACTGCTCCGAAGACCAAGCAGGATTCAAGTCCGGCCATCGAACGCTCTTCGTCACGGGAGATGTAACGCCACGAACTCTGCTGGGTGGCCTACGTTACCCACGCTCACAACGATGTATTGCTGGCCTCCGAACATGTAGGTCATGGGAACACCGTTAGGAATGGCAGGGAGGTCGATCGTAGCAAGCAGTTCTCCAGTCGCCTTGTCGTGGGCTCGTAGCTCAGGGTCTCCTGCTCCCCGCCAACCCCCGATGACGAACAGCAGGGACTTAGTGACCATCGACCCCGACGACAGCCGCTTCCCCGTCTTCGGAATGTCCACCCCTTGGAGGGCCGGATGATCCAGCACATACTGGGGTGTATCCCCGTTGGCAGCCATCCAGAGATGCTCCCCGGTGTTCAGGTCGATTGCAGTGATCCTTCCCCACGGGGGCTTGATCAGTGGAAGTCCCATAGGGGTGGGCATTCGAGCACGACCCTGAACGTAATCCATGTCGGAACGATTGGGATCGTTGACCATAGCCCGAACGCTCGGTCCAGTGGCAGAGCCGACGTACAGGACACCAGTCTCCGGATCAAGCGATGCACCAGGCCAATTTACACCTCCGAGCGAACCGGGTAACTGGATGGTTCCTTTCGTACCATCCGACGCCTCCGCCAAGGAGGGCGGTGTGTAGAGCGGACCGATCCGGTATGCAGCGACCGAGTCTATCGCAGCCGCTTTGATCTCCGGCGTGAAATCGATGAGATCATCAAGAGAGACACCCTGTCGATCGAACGGTGCTGGCTTAGTCGGGAACGGTTGGGTCCGAGCCGCCCGCTCCATCGGCACATCGCTCTGCCCGACCGGGCGTTCCTCAATCGGCCACACAGGATCACCTGTGACACGGTCAAAGACATATGTGAACGCCTGCTTCGTCACCTGCGCTACCGCTTTGATCGGTCGTCCGTCCACGACGATATCCGCTAGAACGGGCGGCGCCGGTGGGTCGAAATCCCAAATGTCGTGGTGAATCATCTGGAAATGCCAAACGCGCTCGCCTGTCCTAGCGTCGAGACAAACAAGGCTTTGGGAAAATAAATTGTCGCCAGGTCGGTGTCCCCCGTAATAATCGCCAGTGGCGGCCTCCACTGGCAGGTACACGTAGCCAAGCTCAGGGTCTGCGCTGAAGGGTGCCCACACGGCGACATTTCCCGTATAACTCCAAGAGTCACCCTCCCAAGTATCGTGCCCGAACTCGCCCGGTTGGGGAATCGTGTGGAAAATCCAGAGCCGTTCCCCTGTGCGGGCATCATAACCGCGGACATGGCCCGGAGGATTTTCTTTACTGGGCGGCGCGCCACCCTCCGCCAGGGCCGCTCCGACGACCACAACATCACCCACTACGACAGGCGGTGAACTAGAGCCGATGACACCGTCTATTAGGTCAACCGGTCGGTCGAGTCCACGCTTCAAATCCACAACGCCATCTTGCCCGAAATTGGGGACGGGTCGCCCAGTCGCAGCATCAAGCGCAACCAGATGATAGCCAGGAGTGATCAAAAAGATCTGAGCATCCGTCTCGTCCGGGAGTCCGGACCAGTAAGCGATGCCACGGCCCGAGTTGCGACGGGGTGCGTTATCCCCTCTTACCCCCTCGTCAATTCGGTACATCCACAGTGTCTCTCCGGTCGCAGCATCGATTGCGACTGCGGCTCGGCGACGCCCGGCGGTAGCGTACAGCACACCGTTCACCATGATCGGTGTCACGCGGGAGTAGGTCTCGGTACGAGAGCCGAAGTTGTCGGTCTTCCAGCGCCAAGCTATCTCCAAATCCTGAACGTTGTCACGATTAATCTGGTCAAGCGGAGAGTACTTCGTACTACCGAGATCGCCAGCATACGAGCGCCATTCACCGGTAATGGTACCCTGTTGGGCATCGACGGGCCCGACCAAACCCGACAGGAGGCACGCTGACAAAGCCACGAGCTTGAATCTCATATCGATACCTATTGGCTCGAGACAAGAATGTTACAACTGCACACTGAATTTGGCAGTGTGACGCCAAGACCACCGCATGGTGTCGTCGCTCGATACCCATACGCAAGGGGGGGCATCAGTCCAGAGAACAATCTTTCCTGTTGCTCAACCACGAGCCATAGCCCATCCTCATCCTTTCAAATGAGAATCGGCTGGCTTGGCATGGTGCCGCTTGAACTGCTGAAGGAGACTTACGGATGCACCTGTTCCGCGTTATAGCGTTAGCCACGACGCTCGTGTTTGTACTCGTTGACCCCACTTCACTCGCTGCCCAAAACACCGATCCGCGGCTGGAATCCCTGAAGGCCGAGGCTCTTGAGCTGGTAGAGGACCGGGCAAAGCTTGTGCAGGTGATTGTAGATAAACTTTTCTCCTTCGGAGAACTGGGGATGCAGGAGTTTGAGACCCAGAGATACCTGACTGGCATCTTGGAGGACAACGACTTCGAGATCGAGTTGGGTGTGGCCGGCATGCCGAGTGCCTGGACTGCGCGCTGGGGTTCGGGTGGCCCCCTCATCGCCATGGGATCCGACGTCGACGGGATCCCACAGTCGAACCAAAAGCCCGGTGTAGCGTACCGTGATCCCATCCTTTCGATGGCTCCTGGACACGGCGAAGGGCATAACTCTGGCCAGGCTGTAAACATCGTTGCTGCTCTGGCTGTAAAGGAAATCATGGAGCGGGACAACATCCCTGGCAGGCTACTCATCTGGCCGGGTATCGCCGAGGAGCAGTTGGGATCGAAGGCCTTCTTTGTTCGGGATGGTGTATTCGAGGGAGTGGACGTTAACCTCTTCACGCACGTGTCCAACAACTTCGGCATGACATGGGGGCAGAGCGGCGGCAATGCACTGATCTCCGCGCAGTTCAGCTTCACGGGTGAGACAGCGCACTCCGCGGGTTCCCCGTGGCGGGGCCGATCGGCGCTGGACGCAGTGATGCTCCTGGCCCAGGCGTGGGAGTACAAGCGTGAGCACCTGCGCCCGGCGGCGCGATCCCACTACATCATCGTCGAGGGTGGCGACCAGCCCAACGTGGTCCCACAAAATGCCAAAATCTGGTTCTACTTTCGCGAGAAGGATTACACGCTGACCAAAGAGCAGTACGACGCCGCCATCCTGATGGCGGAGGGTGCCGCACTCATGACGGGCACGGAGATCGACACGATCCAGATCGTGGGCTCGGCGTGGAGCCGGCACTTCAGCAAGCCGGTCGCCGAGGTGACCTACGAGAACATCCAGCGCGTCGGCCTGCCCGATTGGACCGATGACGACATCACGATGGCCAACGGGCTGCAGCGCGAGATGGGGCAAGAGGAGCGAGGTCTTTCGGACTCCATCCCGGAGCTCAGGGGACCAGTCGACCTTTCCCAGTCTCTGGGCGGTGGCTCCGACGACATCGGTGACATCTCCTGGAACATGCCGACCGTGACGCTACGCTACCCCGCCAACATGCCCGGCGGACCTGGACACAACTGGGCGAACGGGATCGCGATGGCCACCCCCGTCGCTCACAAGGGCACGCTGGCCGGGGCCAAGGTACAGGCCCTCACTCTCCTCGACTTATTCCTGCGGCCTGAGATCATCGAGGATGCGTGGACGTACTTCAACGATGTGCAGCTGGAGGAGCAGGACTACATCCCCTTCATCTCGGAGACCGACGAGCCGGCGATCTTCCTCAACGCCGAGCTCATGGAGCGCTGGCGGCCGCTGATGGAGCCCTTTTACTACGACCCTGATCGGTACGAGACGTACCTGGAGCAACTCGGAATCGAGTATCCGACCGTGAGGGACAAGCCGATCACTGAGGAAGACGGACCGGGTGCAGTACAAGATGGCAATAACACTGAGAAGAACGGGCCACGTGGGAGTGACTGAGACAGGCCGGCGCGGGACCCCTACCCGCTATACTGGGCCTGAGCGGGACAGGGGCAGAATCAGGGCATGGGTGATCGACACGAATCATTATGGGGAAAGATCGTCGCAGGAGTAGGCGGCTTTCTAACGATCCTCGGCACATAGTTGGAGAGCCCTCCAATGGGTCAATCTCCACCGGAGGGCTCTCAGCACCGTCAAATCCACCAGGGCCTGCTGGAGGGCAAGCGCCTGCAAATCAGGATGTCGGGGAGCTGTCCACCCCTAAGGGAAAGCCACCCAAGAAATCTACAATTGGGAAGAGGACATTATTGGTCGTCACCTCCCAGCGGCCTTCCAAGCCTCGTACCGCTGCCGAAGCGTCATTACAGGATTCCCGTTCTCGTGCGACTCGATGTTATCGTCGGTTACGTTTATGTACATGGCGTAGTCGCCATTGTTGAAACTGTCGCCCTCGGGATCGGTGGAGTCAGCCGCGAGGATGTAGGCAACGTGAGCGTTCCGTCCATGGCAGGGGGCCGCAGGCACAGGATCGGTCTCGCAGGTACAGCGGACGTCACCGCCAGCCTCGTCAGCGCCTTCCATGGCGGCCATGACTCGGTCCGTGAGTGTGCCTTCCGCGCTCATGAAGCGCCTTACAGCGTCGTACACCACATCGTTCGAAGCAAGGATGTTGCCCTGGATGGAAAAATAAATCTCCTCATGCGGGATACGGCCTTGCACTGACAGGGAAGCTGCACTGTTGCCCTCGCCGGAGAACCCAACCATCCGGCCCTGGAGGTCTACGATCGCAAACTGACGCCGCTGATAATCGGGGTCATCGCTAAGCATCTCCAGAATGTCGGCAGGGTCTGTGCCGTTCTTCATCTCCGCGTAGATGAGTCGCTGGTTAACCCGGCTTCGATCCACACCGGCCTGTGCCGCTGCAACACCGATCCCTGGGACAACGATGGCCTGGATATCCATCAGTCCTTCGGCTGGAAACCCGATAAGCCGGGACTGCGGCACGCACGTGGCAGAGGAGACCACCACACGGCCAGTCCGTGCGTCCACAGCTATTACGGACCAAGTAGCAGACAGATAAACAGGCATCAAAACAATAGCTAGCAGCGCCACGCAGGCCCCTGTTCGAAAGAACTGAAAATTGGAACGATTCATAACGATTCCCCCTGATGGTGGATGATCGATCATCCTGGGTCAGATCTGGTCGACAAGATCCTTTGCGGTGGACGTGAAGCGCAAGACAACACAGTGGCGATCGCTCACAGCCCGATAAATCTGGCTGCCCTCTGACTTGATCGGCCCTGTGTCAGCGTCTCTCTCTTGCTGTGAGCTTGGGCGGGATGCGCGCTGTTGTAGCTTGCTCAAAGTCGTAAGCATATGCCAGCAGATCCGCTTCGGTCCACATGTCCCCGATCAAGGCGAGGACGAACGGCGTTCCGTCGTCATAGTAGGCGAAGGGGACTGTGACAACGGGCACGCCCAATTCGTTGATAATGTTGCTCGGAAGCTCGGGATGGTTATTGGGGCTGAAATCCGGGCGCTCTGGATCCTCGACCAAATCACGGATGGGCGCTCCCCCTTGGGGGAAGAATAGTCCGTCGAGGTCGTATATTTCGAGAACCGCCCGAAAGAGCCCGCGGATGTCTCTACGCCAGGCCTGATAGGAGTCACCCTCCTCCGTGGCGCTCGGCCTCGTGGGCGGTTGACGGTCGCGGCGACCCCGGAAATCTTGGCCGGTGAGCACCTCCCACTCCTCAATGCTGTTGAAGGCGGCACCGTCTCCCAATCCCTGTAGGTAGACGAGCATGTCATGGGAACCCACCGACGGCACGCGTGGGCGTTCTCCATACAGCTGAACGAACTCACTGTTCATGAAAGGATCCATCACAGCCTGCGCTCCCTGGGCCCTTAACTGCGCTATGGCTCGCTCATATAGAACCTCGGTCTCCCGTGCTAGTGGGAGCCACTGCTCTCGCCAGCCCGATCCCACTAAGCCGAACCGCTTACCTTGGAGGGCCGACGTGCTCAGTTGCGCGGCATAGCCCCCTTTAGGCATGTGACCGACCGAAGCGTAAGTGGCGAGGTCTTCTTGGGTCGGTCCAGCAAGGACATCCAACGTGACCGCAGCATCGTACACGGTCTTAGCCATAGGCCCTACTACGTCGAGATAGGTGCCACTGATCGGGACAACACCCTCCAGTGGCACCAATCCGAATGTCGGCTTAACCCCCACTAGCGCTTGTGCGGCGGCCGGGTTTTGAATTGAGCCGCCTGTCTCCGTCCCCAATCCGAGGACAGCGAAGCTTGCGTTTACAGCGGTCGCCGTACCCCCACTCGAGCCCCCCGGTGCCCGAGTTACGTCGTAGGCGTTTAGAGTCACCCCTGCTACCGAGCTTTTTGTACGCGTACCGTCACCTGCGAAGTCCGGCAGGTTCGTCTTGCCCAAGACGATCGCTCCTGCATCACGCAGTCGCTCGACGGCCGCTGCGTCATCACTCGGAATCATGTCGACGCCGCCCGTAGCCGCGCTGAATCCGGAGTATCCAGCGGTAGTCACGAGGCCGCTATAGTCCAGATTATCCTTGATCACAACCGGAACGCCGTGGAGCGGGCTGCGCAATCGCCCGGATGCGTACTCCCGGTCCAGCGCCGCCGCAACGGCGAGAGCATCGGGATTCATTGAGATCATGGCATTGTAGTGCCCCTCATGAAGCTCGATGCGATCCAGAAACGCTTGAGTGAGCTCTACAGCAGTGTACTCTCCGGCCGCGTACGCTGCCTGAATCTGTTTGGTCGTGAGTTCTACTACATCGATAGTCCTGTTCGGAGCCGGGAAAACGGCAGGCGCGGGAGCGCTCGTATAGGAACAACCCTGCAAAACCCACAAGAGGCACAACATCGATGTCACCCTAGAACACATGGATTCTCCTCACATCAAAGGCTCGCCCGGTTTTCATCCAGCCACCGCTCAAAGTCCCCTTTCGTATCCCGCAAAATCTGGAGAATAGCGCTTCGGTCCATCACCGACAGGTGATCAAACCGTACACTTCGGTCAACGCCGGCCAGCACCTCCCACACCCGGTGGAACACCTGGTTCTTTACCTCGCCCGGAAGCGCGTCGAAAGCCTCCGAATAGATAAGGAAACTCATCGGGTACTTAAATAGCCTACTGGTCAAATCCATGTGCCGGAGCGAGCGCCCTTCTCCATCCCAGGGCCCTCGACTTTCAAAGTTTGAACGGAAGCTGGACGTGCCGGAAATCGGACCAGTGAGCCTAGCCTCATTCACAAAGAGCATCGCTCGAACCAAGGGCTCTGTAATCGCCGCAATTTCACGGTCGGGTTGCTCAGCTTGCTCATCTAGGAGGGTGCGAGCCTCCCAGTTCACTCTGGTCAGGAGGTTTTGCAAGGAAATCTGATGCTCGACCACCATAAGAGCGACGATGTCACTGTGCCCAGACAGATAAGGATCCGTATCAAGCAACCCGACGAGGTCCGTTCGGTTACCGTTTGTCGCATCGTCCGACGGGCCAAGCTCATCAGGAGGCCGAACGACGACGTTACCTGAATGGAGCTGATCGCCGTGGGTGCCCGTCACGTACCAACCACCCCAGCGCTGGCTCAAAGGGGTCTGATCACTGGTCAACATCCAACTCCCGTGAATGGCGGACCGGCCCCTTGCGTCGGTCGGACCGGACCCGATCAGGAAGCGGGGGACCCCTCCTCCAGTGAGGCTGTAGGTATCATGGCACTCGAGGCAGAAGCCCGTATGGCGCTGGAAGTCAGGTGTGTCGCTCTCCTCTTGGCGGAGCGTATAGAAGACAGGCCCGAGGTTTGGATCAAGTGCAGCAATCTCAAGAAGGTCGCTTCCCTGTAACCATGCGACATAGACATCATCCCTAAAATAGATAGCTCGAGGCTTATTCGCGGATATGAGTCTCGGCTGGAGACTCGTTCCCGAGAATACGAGCATCTGTGAGGAAACAGGCACATCTAATAAGTTGAGAAGGGAGGCCAAATATCCTCGATCTGGCTCGAAGTTCAACTCGGCCTGGCCTCTCGCGATCATCCGCTGGAGTTCCGTCACGCGATCCATGGGATTGCGGGTTGAGTACCGCATGACTGGATACTCGCGGTCGTAGCGTAGCCCCTGGGCCTCGAGTTCAGTCTCAGGCAGACAAAGCACCACTGCCGTGAGCAGTAGGACCCAGGTTATGAGATTCCTCACGCTATTTGCCTCTGCTGTGTCATGGGACTCCGATTCTTCGGCACGGCCGTGTCAATCTTGAACTAAACCCCTCATCCTGAAAGGCATCACCCCACAAACTGGTTCCCACCAACCGTCCTAGCAGAACTGGCCGCCACCCAGCATGCCGGAGCGTACTAAACCAAGCATAAAATCTTCACATCGGGTCGACGAAAGCAGTCGGCTATCATTGATAAAATGAAAGCGGACCTTGCAAAGCCACAAGTAGCGTCCATCTGCCTGTCTTGAATGGCGGTTACCTCCTATCCTAAAGTAGGTGAGGAGGAGTTCTTGTTCTGGGTCGGAGGGTCGTATGCCGCAGTCAGTTCGATTCATCGTTTCGCTTCTAGTCGCAATCACCGCTAGCGTTGCACTCGTGGGAGGAGTGATTGCCCAAAACAGCTCGCCCAACCCTTATCTCGTGGACGAAGGGTGGGCCTCGGAGCTTCCGGGGAGAGAGTGGGGCTCCACAAGCGCGGTGTTCCCTGCCCGTGACGGGAGTGGAAACATCTGGGTCGCGGAACGGTGCGGGCAGAACAGTTGCGTAGGTCAGGACCACTTAGACAGCGTCTTCTTGTTCGATCCCGACGGCAACATCCTCACAAGCTGGGGTGCAGGTCTGATCGTGTGGCCTCACGGCATCTTCGTGGATCACGACGACAACGTGTGGATTGCGGACGCCCGGGGCGACGGAGCCAGAGGCCATCAGGTCCACAAATTCACACCGGAGGGCCAACTACTCATGAGCCTGGGGACAGCAGGCGTCGCCGGTAAAGGCCAGAACGTTTTTGACCAGCCGAATGACGTCTTGGTCTCTCCAAACGGGAGCGTCTTTGTAGCGGACGGGCACCCTCGGGATGGAAACAACCGGATCGTCAAGTTCGAAGGAGACGGAACCTATACCAAGGAGTGGGGAGAAACCGGATCGAATCCAGGTCAATTCAGAACGCCCCATGCGCTTGCGATGGACTCCCAGGGCCTTCTCTATGTCGGAGACCGGAGCAATCGCCGGATTCAGATCTTCGACCAGGAGGGAAATTTCATCAAGGACTGGTTCCAATTCGGGCGGGCGAGCGGCGTGTTCATCGACCAACACGACATGATCTACGTGGCAGATTCTGAATCAAATTCGCGCTCAAACGAAGGCTATAGCCGGGGCATCCGCATTGCGAGCGTCACCGACGGTCGCATCATCGCGTTCATCCCTGATCCAGA
>JAYZFL010000016.1:0-45804 GCA_036336795.1 Gemmatimonadota bacterium | reverse complement strand
TATTTCCGAATGAAGTTCGCCAGTTCCAGACGAAGATGCTTCACGAAGGGGCAGTGGTTACAGAGAAACATCACTAACAGGCCTGTCGCACCAACAAAGCTTTCGACAGATACGATGCGTCCCTCTGTGTCCGGTAGTGCGAAGCTAGGAGCTGTCATCCCTAGAACCGCCATTGTCGATTCGGTGCGGGCCACGAGCCCTCCTAGCTGAATTTACCTACTCTTTTCGACTCCCAATTGATCGGGCAAGGTGACTAGGTCGAGCACTTTGAAGCGCCGCTCACCCACCGGAAGTCCGATTGTCACCTCTTCCCCCTTTCGGGCACCCAGCAACCCTCGACCGATTGGCGAGGCCAGCGAGACCTGTCCACCATCCAGATCCATGAAGTCGCCAGCGACGATCGTGAAACTCATCACTTCGTCCATCCCCAAGTCGTGGATCTCAACTCGTGATCCAAAACCGACCCTGTCATGAGGCATCTTCTCCACGTCGATCTTGGCGAGCTCTGACATGCGTTGCGTCAAATGTGCGATCCGTACTTGGACGAACTGCTGCCTCTCAAGGGCTGACTTGTATTCAGCGTTCTCCCTCAGGTCGCCGAGCTCAACAGCCTTTTCGATCCTCTCAGGCAACAGCACATTGAGCTCGTGCACGAGCTCTCCGATCTCCGTCTCGATCTTGTTGCGAATCTCTTCCAACATGAACCAACGACCCCAACAGGCTTAGTGAAGTGGCAGGCCTAGGGTGGCCTGGATGAGAGAAGCCGCCCTCCCGGTTCCAGCCCGAGGGGGCGGCCTGCTTGGTCAATCTAGCGCGTCGGCACCCGCGGACGAAAGAACCCCGCAAGTTACATGGTTCTCCTGATATCTAGCTTGGATCACGGCCAAGCGGCCTCCAATTAGCTTCATCATCTGGACCCCGAGGCCCGATGGTCCCTTCGACCGAACGCATCAGCTCGACCGGATCATACAAGCGACCAGCCTTCATCACCCATCTCACATTTCGTACATTGCGGATTTCCGAGAGTGGGTCGCCTCGCACGATCACAAGATCTGCGATCTTCCCAGCCTCGATAGACCCTAGGAAATCCCCTACGTGCATCGCCCGCGCCCCGTTTATAGTCGCGATCTTCAGAGCTGCTGCCGGAGGAATGCCCGAGCGCACGAAAGATATCAATTCCCGATGAGCTGAGAACGGTGAGAGAAACTCGCCCCAACTGGGATGATCGGTGCCTAAAGTGATCAGATGCGCCCCACCCGCATCATAGAACGCCTTAATCGTCTCTCGTTTCTTCCAATAGATGGCTTCGAATTGTTCGTTGACCTCCCTCGGTGGACGCTTTCGTAGAAGCCCAGCCATATACGGAGTGAAATACTTGCTTTCTTCCGCAAAGTACGTGTACACATCCGGATCACGCTCACCATAGTATCCGTAGGCAGATAGGGTGGCGTCGAAGAACACGTTATGGCGGATATACAGAGCCGTGACGGAGTCGAACTCTTCCGATCGAGGGTCAAGGTCCACAAGCGACTGGTAAGCAGATCGATCGGGCGGCATCGCGTCGCCCCCAAGAAAGTGCTCGACCCGATCGATACCCATCAGGATGGCGTCTCTAGGATTGACCGTGCCTCGGAATCCAGAACCAAGATGACCGGTAACAGTTGCACCGTGCAGGTGTGAGCGTTCAATAAGCGCACGGAGGTGTCCCGACGTGATACCTTTCGCCTTGAAGGCGCGCACCCCCTGCTCCACCCAGTGGTCCACCTCAGCATATATCCGTTGAGTGCTCATATCCGGATCCCACCCCACACGCCAAGATCCAAAATATGGACCGGAGTTGAATATCCGCGGTCCGATCGCCTCACCCCGATCAATGCGCATTCTGAGCTCGCGCATCTCTTCGGGATCGACTTCACCACCTGGGAAGGTGGACGTCACGCCGTTGGCGAGGAAGAGAGTCGGATACCCCACTCTCTCGTCCACCCTCCCCTCACCAAAGAGATCCATGGCATAGTGCGCATGGAGATCGAAAATGCCGGGGATAACATAGTCGTTATCCGACAAATCAATTACCTCGAGATCTCCGAAGTCTCGCCCACTGAGCCGAGCGTCAACCTCAAGGAACTTCCCCGACTGAATGACGATGCCCGAGTTAGGAATGGAGCGGTTTCGAATCCCGTCAAAGACGTGTCCACCCCGAATCACAATTTGTTGGCCAACCAGGGGAAGCTGAACTAGGATCGAAAGTAAGACCGCCGTGATCAACGTTGATCTAAGATGCGCTATCATCATGACCCCCTCTCTCGAGCCTCCGGAGCGTTTCCGCAAGGTCCCTTCCGGCGCTGTCCGGACGCAAGGAGCACCCGGTATCGACAATCCACTATCTCACCTCACCGGGAGACTATTTCTCCAAGGGGTGGGGACAGACTGACGTCCAAGACATCCTCGCACCACCGGGCAGCTGAAAACAGCCTTCCCTCCTCGAATGAGCTCGCCACAAGTTGAATTCCGAGTGGTAGTCCGGAGGTCGCCACTCCCGAAGGCAGTGTGATAGTCGGAAGCCCACAAGACGTCCACGGTCCCTGGAACATGGCGTTCCCCGTGTTCGTCAGATCGGGCAGAGCCGGAGACGGTGTGGTCGGCGTAAGCAATATATCAGCCCGCTCAGAGAGGAATTGCATGTCGACGCAGAAGTGACCGCGGCGCTCCTGCGCTTGAGAATACGTGACGGACTTGATGCTCAGACCCTCTCGCAAGGTCTCCCTGAGGAGAGGACGGTACCGAGCAGCATGTTTCTCGAACACCTCTTGATGAACGGCCGCACCTTCAGAAATCGCGATCACTCGTTGATCCTCAAGCGCCGACCCCAAGCTTTCCGGGGGAAATAATTCTTCGATTGTGGCACCCTCCCGAGCAAACTTTGCCGCAACACCCTCGACATGCTCTTGCGTTTCACTGTCGGCCTCGTCCATGAAGAACCCTCGTAGTAAGCCGATCCGCGGTGGCCCACCTGACTCCAACTCCGAAAGGTAGTCGCCAGTGGGCAAGTGCGATGTGACCGGGTCCCTGGGATCAGCACCTGCCATAACCTGCAGCAGTATCGCCGCATCTTCTACAGACCGCGTCATCCAGCCCACAGTGTCCAACGATCGACTGAAGGGCACGACACCGTGGCGACTCACACGGCCGAAGGTGGGTTTGAAACCGACAACGCCGTTGTACGAAGCCGGACGAAGCACTGAGCCTATCGTCTGCGTGCCCAGGGCCACCGGACACATGTTCGTGGAGACCGACACCGCAGACCCGCTACTGGATCCCCCAGGCGTATGGTCGGCATTCCAAGGATTTTTGGTAGGCGGTGGATCAGTCCATGCGAATTCTGTCGTGACCGTCTTGCCGAGCACGATCGCCCCAGCCCCTTTCAACAGTCCAATCGCCGTCGCATCGTAGGATGGCACAGTAGTCTCGTAGACCTCAGAGCATGCCGTCGTGGGAATTCCTCGGGAGTGGATGATGTCCTTGAGGCCGATCGGTACACCGTGAAGAAGTCCTATCGACGACCCGCTCTCCAATATCCTCTGGCTTTCTTCGGCGTCCGCCAACGCACCGTCCCGGTGGACGTGCACCCACGCCTGAAGCTGTGGATCAACCGCCTCGATTCGAGCTAACAAGGACTCTACGACATCCACAGCTGTGAACTTCCCGGCAGATAAACCCTTCCTGATCTGGATGGCCGTGAGACCTTGGATGCCCGCCATCACGGTTTTCTCGAGTCGGACCTTGAGACCTCGGAGAACTGGAATTGAAAGAAAATTGCTTCCGTACCCATGGAGTCATTTACCCTTCTCCCCAAAGTTATGTCAACTGCTCGGCTAGATTTAACCTCAAGACCCACCTTGCGCCTCACTGTCTCGGTGGGCATGGTGGTGGGGGGGGGATTTCGTCTCCCCGAGACTGTGGTTAATCCAGATAGTCGCCGTGAACCGATACCCTCGTGCGCTCGGACTGGAACCACCAAACAACCAGGAGGAGAACGACTGTGACCTTTCCATCGATGAGGTTCGTGCCCGGAGCCCTTCTTGGCGCCCTCGCCCTAGTTTTGCCTAGCAGCGCCATCGCGCAGGACGACGCTTTGCCAGCGATAGAGTACCGTCAGTCTATTATGCAGGGACTAGCCGCACACCGGGGAGCGTTCACTGCGATCGTAGATGATGAAGTTGATTATCGCAGCCACCTTTTGGCTCACGCTACCGCGCTGCAACGGCTCGCGGTCATGGCAAATGACGTCTTTCCGGAAGGCTCGAGTGGGGATGACTCTCGTGCTATGGACGAGATATGGCAGGACGCGGACGCTTTTCAGGAGGTCTTGAAGGGTCTCCAAGAGTCCACGAGCACTCTACTAGACGCGGTTTACGCCGGGGATATCGCTGCTGTGGAAGAGGCTATGACTTTGGTCGGCGGTTCCTGCCGAGATTGCCATCGAGCCTTCCGTAAGCCAGCAAACGACGCAAACTGAGGAAACAGTCGATCAAGGCATACCACCGAGGAACGGTCTCTTAGGTCAGGGATCCGAACTGAATTGGAGAGGGCGCCAAAACACTCACCGCTGGCGCCCTCTCCGATTACCGTCCGGTACTATCAAAGTCCAGGTACAATCCCGGGGTCGGTGTGGTAACGATTCCGGTTAACCACTCCGCCCGGGAACCGGAACAGCAAAGCATCTAGTTGGTAACGCCCAGATCCGTGACCTGCACTCCAGGGATCACGTGGTTCACCCTAACACCCCATATGCCGTCGGTCCGTGCGGCCATTCCACTCTGCGGAGCTGTGTGAACGACAGTGCCATTCACGACAAATTCGGTCTGGTCGGCACCGACTCGCACCTCCAGTACGTTGGTCGAGTGACCGTTCTCACCCGGCATCGCGACCGCTGCATGTTCGGTACGCGGCTGCACGTCGTGCGTAGTCTCATCACCGGCACGATGCTTGACAAGAAACGTCCCGTTCTGGGCGACAAGGAAGTAGAGATAGTTCTGCCGGGGGCCGTCCAGACCACCCCCACCGTACACCAGTCCGTAGTAGTTCGCGTGGCCACTCGGTTCGTGCAGCGTGAAGGTTCCTTTTAAGGTATAGGCCCCCGTCGCCGTGTTGTCTGAATTCCACAGTGTGACTGCGGGACCAGTGTCGACTCGGAAGCCATCTGACACTTCCGGAAAAGTTACCTCGGGAACATCGTCTGGGTCTGCGGCGTTGGTGCTGTTATCCAAGCGCATGTCCCACCCTGCAGGTGCCTGGGCGGCGAGCGGCACCACCATCAGGAGAGCAAAAACTGTCATAGAAATTCGACGAATCATGGTAGACTCCTAAGTAAAGGACGGACGAACAGTATAGGGCCACAGCCCGAAGAGGAGAAGAGGATCTCCCGGTCTGGACACGGGACCTGGAACTGAAGCTTCACGATCCATTTTATGAGTCCCGACGTCGTACGATTTCAGATTGCAAAGGGCCTAGCAACCCGCACTAGTCCACATCCGCCGGTCGTCAAGAACACGTTCTTTCGCTAATGTGGTTCAGAAACCCTGATCTGCTACTGTCCAAAGTTCTAAGTTCGGGAGGGTACGCAATGAGAAATGTACGGTCTTTTGTCACCGCCCTGGCGATGATCTCGATGTCTGCGCCGACCGTCGAGGTTCAAGCTCAACGGACTCTGACCCCCGAGCAACGAGCGGAGCGCCAGCGCCGGACTCAGGAGATGTTACAGATGCCCCGGCCCATCGACGGGGTTAACTCCGTCTGGATCGATGAATTGACGTGGATGGAGGTCCGTGACGAGATAGCGTCCGGGAAGACCACCGGGATCATCTCGACCGGCGGCGTCGAGCAAAACGGCCCCTACGTTGCCGGTGGAAAGCACAACTACGTGCTGGAGGCAATGTGTGAAGCGATCGCAAGACAGCTCGGAAACGCCCTGTGCACACCGGTCTTGAAGCTCGTACCTGAAGGAGATCCTGAGAACATCCGTTATCCCGGAACCCTCAGCCTCCGGCAAGAAACCTTCCAGGCCGTCCTCGAGGACGTTGGAAACAGTCTACAGAGCCAAGGTTTCACGAACATTGTGTTCATCGGGGACAGCGGAGGGAATCAGAATGGTATGGCCTCTGCTGCCGAAGGTCTGAACGCGCTTTGGGACGGCAGTGCTTCGGCCCATTACATCGAAGAGTACTACCGTGAGGACATCTGGAGCTGCGAGTACCTTAAAGAACAGCTCGGCATTTTCCAACAGCCAGATAACTGCTCGGCGACTCGTGACCTTTACCACGACGATGTCCATTACTCTACGATCATTGCAACGATCGATCCTGGTAGGATTCGGGCCGAACAACGCATCAAAGCAGGCCTGTATTCGATCAACGGCGTCGAGTTAGGTCCGGTCGAGCGCACCATCGAGATCGGAGAGAAGCTTGTGGGTTATCGGACTGACATCACGGTCAGAGCAATTCGACGTGCGATCGGGTCCAATTAGTCCGCAGAGATATGGTCTCGGGATAGATTCTCAGTTAGCCAGTGCTATCCAGCTTTAAGTAGGGCCACGTCCCGTTCGCATCTCATCGGCCACCGTTCTGCAAGTTGGGGTGGTGTCGGGAGGCCGGTCATTACATAGTTGAGTCCAGAGAAGTGCTGCAGTACACCCATGATGATTATCCCCATCCAATGCTCAAGAATCGAGTACGTAGAAGCGTAATGACCGTCCTAGGCGTTCATCTCATGAACGGGAGCTTGCCCATTCCCACCGGGAAACCGGGTAGACTTGCTTGGAATATCTTGTTTCCAGCACTCATCCTGTCCCTGTCGACAATGAGTGCACGGCCTCTCTCGGCAATCCAGAACAACCGAGAACTCTACCAGTTAGAAGCCGTCCGTGTGCCCGAAGGGCCCATCATTGATGGATCAATGGAGGACGCCGTGTGGCAGCGCGCTCCTGTCATCGACCAGTTCATACAGCAGGAGCCTGCAGAAGGGGCACCCGCGACTGAGCGAACCGAAGTCCGTGTGCTCTATGACGAGAGTAACCTTTACGTAGGAGTCCGTGCGTTCGACTCCGAGTCCAATGCTATCATTGCGTCAGAAATGCGTCGAGACTCAGACCGACTTCTCGACGAGGACAACTTCCAAATCATTCTGGATACGTTCAACGACTCGCGCTCAGCGTACATGTTTGTCACAAGCCCACTCGGTGCGAAACTCGAACAACAAATTTTCGAGGAAGGGGAAGGAGGGAGGAGAGGATTTACTACGAATAACAACGTCAACCGAAATTGGGACGGTGTCTGGTATGTGTCGACCAGGCAGCTATCGGACGGATGGATGGCGGAGATCGCGATTCCCATGGTCACTGTTCGCTTTCCCGACGCCGATCGTCAGGATTGGGGCCTTAATTTCATGCGGAACATTCGTCGAAAGAACGAGCAGGTATTCTGGGCACCAATACCAAGAGCGTACAGCCTGACCCGCGTGAGCTTAGCAGGAAGTTTGACCGACCTCGAGTCCCTTGACCGTGGGCTCGATCTCCGTATCAAGCCCTTCGTCCTTGGGGGTGGCCGCCGTGTCTCGAACAGCGGGATCTCAGACAACTCAACAGAGGAGGATATCGGGCTGGACGTGAAATACGGTGTCACGGCCGGCTTGAACCTCGACCTGACGGTCAACACGGATTTCGCACAAGCCGAGATTGATGATGAGCAAATCAATCTGACTCGGTTTCCTCTGTTCTTCCCCGAGAAGCGCGAATTCTTCCTCGAAAACGCCGGCCAGTTCAACGTGGGAACGTCGACCTCAGTTTTCCGAGTAGCCGACCTTTTCTTCAGCCGCCGAATTGGGTTGTCCGCCACGGGTGACCCGATTCCGATCTTGGGCGGGGCAAGGCTAACTGGGAAGGTAGGTCGCAACAACATCGCTGTAATGGACCTCCAGACCGACGATACTTTCGGAGCCAAGGGTGAGAATTTCATGGTCGCCCGATACAGCCGCGACATCTTCGCCCGATCCAAGATCGGGGCGATGCTCATCAACAAGGAGGTCACAGGTGGCAGCTACTTCAACCGGACCTTTGCCGTCGATATGGCAATGGCCCCCCACCCTAGCTTGTCTTTCAACGGATTCCTTGCCGGCACATCGACAGAGGGTGTTTCGGACGGGCAGATGGCGGGACACTTGAGGGCAGCCTGGTTGGATCAGTCCTGGAACGTTTACGCGGAATACACAGACCTTCAGGACAATTTCAACCCTGAAGTCGGCTTCGTGCCTAGACGAGGGATCCGTACGAGCAAATTCCATATTGAACCGACCCCACGGCCAGGTCGATTCGGAATCCGTGTTCTTGAGCCTATGATCAACGTGACTTACACGACAGATCAATCCAACCGGCTGGTGACGCGCAGGATCCACCATATGCTCGGAATCCAATTGGGAGACGGCTCGTCCGCCATCATTTTTTATAACCGCAACTTCGAGCGCCTCGATGATCCATTCACGTTGCAAGGAGTTGTGGTTCCAGTGGGATCTTACAGATTCGGTGACTGGCGTTTCTCTTACACGAGCAACCCGTCCCGGCGCGTATACTCAAGTGTCACGTACGCCCCCCAGACGTTCTTCGGCGGTACGCGCACGGATTGGAGCCTTCGGATGGGCTTCCGCTTGACGAGCCGACTGTCGACTGAAGGGCAAGTCGCTCGAAATGAGGTCGAGTTGCCCGGCGGATCGTTCACGGCTGACATCGGTTCGTTGAGGATCGATTACGCGCTATCACCCACAATGACCCTGCGTGCGCTAACACAGTACAACTCGCTGACCGATCAATGGAGCACGAGCGCACGGCTCAACTATATCTATCGCCCGGGTAGCGATCTGTACCTGGTTTACGATGAGCTCCGCCGAGATGGACCTGGTCTGGAATGGATTCGCGATCGCCGGCTACTCCTCAAGTTTACCTACCTGCTCTCTCGCTAGGCCTAATGTTCGGGTTAGTAAGCACCTCTCCGGGCGAGTGAGGTCGCCTAACGGCCAGCTCAAGTGGCTTCGTCAGACCTCCACGAGTAACTTCCTGCGCCCGCAAACTTTAGTGTGTGGTTCCAGTTTGCGAACTCCACTAGCCCGGGCCAGTCACCATCAATTGCGGTGAGCCTGAAATCTGTTCATAGAGCGAAAAGTGAGGGCTGGGATGACACGCAAACGAGCAACCGACTTCGATCAAGGACTTCTCGATCTGTTCGACCACTACGTTCACGGTCTCATCAACCGTCGTGAGTTTCTCGACGGAGCGAGGTCTTTCGCGGTAGGGGGTGTTTCCGCTTCCATGCTACTTGAGAGTCTGAGCCCTCAATACACTGAAAGACAGCAAGTAAGGAGTGACGATCCGCAGGTGAAGGGAGAGTACATCGAATATTCTTCACCACGGGGCGCTGGCACGATGCGTGGATATTTGGTACGACCGGCGGACTCGAATGGCAACCTACCGGGTGTCGTCGTGGTTCACGAGAATCGCGGACTCAACCCACATATCGAGGATGTCGCGCGTCGCACAGCAGTGGCCGGATTCTTGGCATTCGCACCCGACGCGCTTACGCCACTTGGCGGGTACCCCGGCAACGATGACGACGGCCGCACGCTTCAAGGACAGCGGGACCGTGGCGAGATGGAGGAGGATTTCGTCGCGGCCGGAGGCTTCGTGAAATCCCATGAGGAATGCAGCGGATCAGTCGGTGTCGTAGGTTTTTGCTACGGTGGGGGAATCTGCAACATGATGGCCGTACGCATCCCTGATCTGGGAGCCTCTGTTCCCTTTTATGGAGGTCAACCCGCCGCAGAAGACGTGCCGAGAATCAACGCTCCCTTGCTCATCCACTACGCGGGCCTGGATCAACGGATCAATGCTGGATGGCCAGCCTACGAGGCTGCGCTAAAAGAAAACGACAAGGTATACACCATGCAGATGTATGAGGGCGCAAATCACGGTTTCCACAACGACACAACGCCCCGCTACGACCAAGCCGCGGCCACCTTAGCATGGCAGCGAACCGTGGACTTCTTCGACCAAACGCTACGCTGAGTGCGGGGGACCACCACCGTTGGGCAATTGACACGGTTGCGCAGGTGCAGGTCGGGGGGCGACAATGCTTGACAAATTCACGGTCCAAATCGAACGGGCCGTTTGGCCGCTACGTAATGGAGGTATTCATGAATAGGATCAGAGGTATGTCTCGGCGGGGCTTTGTCGGTGGAGCGGCCACCGCTCTTGGGTATCTGGGACTCAAGCCCGGTGCCGACCTGTGGGCGGAAAGCTTGCCGGTACGCAGGTCCTCCTTCGATCAGCAGACGTACGACTACGATTCCTTCGCCAAATTGTCATCCAACGAGAACCCGTACGGTCCCACGGACAAGATGTGGGAAGCGATGGACATGGCGAAGAAATATTCGATGCGGTATGGCTATCCGGACGGGGACATCCAGGAGAAAATCGCTGAGCATCACGGAGTCGAGCCCGAGAATATCCTGTTGGGGGCTGGCTCAGGCGAGGTTCTGCGGACCATGGGGCTGACGTACATGGGGGCTCACAAGAAGGTCGTCGGTGTCGAGCCGTCGTACAGTACGGTGTACCGCCATGCCACCGGGCTCAAGGGAGATGCGATCCTGTTGCCACTTAACGAAGACTACACTCAGAACATCCCGGCGATGATCCACGCTACCATGCAGAACCGACGGGATCTTGGCTTCGTCTACCTATGCAATCCCAACAACCCGACGGGTGTCATCGTGACCCAAAACGAGGTCCGGCAACTCCTCGACGGGATTCCTGAGGATATGCCGACGCTGATCGACGAGGCCTACCATCACTTCGTGGAAGACCCTAGGTACGCCACCGCTATACCCTACGTGAAAGAAGGCCGAAGGGTAGTGATCGCGCGCACCTTCTCAAAGATCTACGGTATGGCAGCGCTTAGAATCGGTTACGCGGTCGCACCTGCGGACATGATCCAAGAGATGCGGAACTACGCCACGGGTAGTGTCAACGTCCTCGCACGGTGGGGAGCGGCAGCAGCTCTCGACGACCCCGATGCGGAGAAACAGGTCTTCGATATCACGCTCAGGCTTCGGAAACAAACAGCTGCTGCGCTCAGAAACCTTGGATACGACGTTATTCCTTCCGAGACCAACTTCATCATGGTCCACACTGGACGCCCAGTGCAGGAAGTTCAACAAGCGTTCCGAGAAAAAGGTGTGCTCGTTGGTCGGCCTTTCCCGCCAATGCTAGATCACCTGCGAGTGTCCATTGGCACAGAGGAAGAGATGGATCGTTTCTTGACCGCGTGGAAGGAGCTCTTCCCGGCAAAGACTGCGGCGGATACCGCTTCAGGCTGACGGACGACCCTAGATCGGACCTTACTGATCTGGGTAACACCGTCTTGGAAAGACCGCACTCTGACCGATTTCTATCGGTCAGAGTGCGGTCTTTCCCTTCTTATAGAAAGAATCCCTACTTTCACCTATCCACTGGGCTAGCAGCGTTGTTGCCGTATTCCGTCCAAGAGCCATCGTAGTTACGTACATCGGGAAACCCGAGAAGCTCACTCAGAACAAACCAAGTATGCGCACCTCTCACGCCACTTTGACAATAGGTGATAATCTGCTTTTCTGGTGTGAACCCCGCTCCCTGATAGAGCGCAGCCAACGCATCCGCAGACTTGAAGGTCCCGTCCGAATTGACCGCTGAGCTCCATTCAACGTTAATCGAGCCCGGAATGTGTCCACCCCTCTCCGCCCTAACGTCACGACCCAGGTGCTCGTCCGGACCCCTCACATCGCAGAACAGCGTCGACGGATCCCCCACATGGTCTACCACATACTGCCACGTGGTACGAATCTGCAGATCTGCCGGACCCGCTTCATAGCTAGATGACGAGAAGTCGGTGATGTCCGCGGTGAGGTCTCGGCCATCGGCCACCCATTTGGTACTGCCGCCGTTATAGACTCGCACGTTCTCATGTTGATAATACTTCAAAACCCAGTAGGCCCGAGCAGCCTGGAGATTGCGGGAATCGTCGTATAGAATAAGGGTTTGGTCTCGCTCGACACCAAGGCCGGAGAGCACCTCCGATACGCCGGCGGCGGTGGCAATCTGCCCCTGGATGGGATCATTGGGATTCACCAATTGCCTAAGCGAAAGGTAGGTAGCCCCTGGGATATGCCCCTCACCGAAACCGTTGGAACTGCTACTCACGTCTAGCAACCGAACACTGGGGTTAGCGACCTGCCGCTCTACCCATTCCGTGTCGACCAAGACTTCCTTCGCGTAGACAGCCACAGATCCAGAACCACCACTGTCTGCACAGGCCACGGCAGCCAACCCAGTGAATAACGCAGGGAAAAACCCACCGCGTACAATGCGTGACGATATCATGATCCCACCTCTGTTTGCATGCGGGTGATGAGGATGCGCCATTCGGAGACGCCGTTTTCCTCAATGTCAGTTTGGTAACCTAGGCGAGCCGCTTGGGTCGGAATCGTCTCTAGAGCCGGTGCGTGGTCAGTCACAACCTCCAAACCCCCATCTTCATCCGACAGTTTCTTCAAGGCTGTGACAGTCCGCATCATCGGGTAGGGGCAAATCTCGCCTCTCACATCCAGCGTCTTGTTTGTCATATCTCCTCCACTTCGGGCACGATCCGATTCACCTCCTACGCGATCCGTCGTATCGCGTGTGTACCGATCCAGGCGCCCAACCCGAGAAAAACTGCGAAAACCCATCCATTCAGAGCCAATGAAGGAATGGCGGAAAAAAACGCGCCAATGGTACAACCCATGGCAATCCCAGAACCATATCCCATCATGATACCCCCACCGAGGGACTGCACATACCGAACGGTACGTTTGGGAATACGGATCTTAAATTCCCCCGCCCCCACGGCGGTGGCGAATGAGCCGAAGAGCATACCCCAAACTAAGAACACCATGTGATTAAAGAAAAGCCCCTCCGCGGGCATTAGAACGCACCCCGGTAGAAACCCCACACCGGCGAGCGGCCCAGGCGACGCATCTACGAACGACGCGATGCGGATCGACCATCGTGAGACTTCACCCGTGAATCCCCACGGTTCCGCAACCGCGAATAGAAGGACGTTAAGAACTCCAAGAACACCTCCAGCGACCACCACAGGCCAACCTTCCACGAAAATGCGACCCGTCACCAGCCGGAGGTGCTCCGAGACACTTAAGGGGGTCTCGACGGGTCGGGCTCTCTCGGACAAGACCAACCCGGCTCGATGCTCCCACCAAACGATCACCACATACACGACTAGTAGAGCTGCCAACGTCACGGCCAAAGCGCCCGAATGACCGATCCAGTGTGGCAACCACACTCGCGGTGCTGAGGCGATATGGACACGCCACCACCAATTCCACGTATGAGCCGAACCGAGCAAGCCCCCCATCACCCCTAAGAACGCCACCCAGGAAGCAATATAGCCTTCACCCATCCGGTAAATGCTCCCGGACACACAGCCGCCAGCCAGGACCATCCCCACTCCAAAGAGCAATCCGCCCAAAGCGGTATGAATTCCCAAAGGCAGCACGTTGGCGGTGGACGGATAGATCGAAAGAGCCGTGTTGGGTACCTGTTGGCTCATGAGAAGCCCGAAGCCCACCGAACCGACAGCCAAGCCAAAAAGAACACCCTTCATGTTCCTAGCGTGGCCCAGTAGGAAGATGTCCCGAAACGCAGATGCGAAGCAGAAACGCCCTCGTTGAAGGACAAATCCAAAGGTGATCCCGAAGGCCCAGAACATTGCGAATTCGCTGTCCCAGTTCCTCGCGAAGGCATATACGATCACTGCAATCACCCACGCTGCCAAAGCGATCAAGACATTCGTCGCTAGGGAACGACGGACTGCGCTTTGGGCTAACTCAATCATCATCCCGACAACTCCGTGAACTCCAGTCTTGCCAAGATCCGTCGTACAGCCGCACCCGAGGGAACCCCGCCTGCCGCAAGACGACGTACGTGTGTGCAGACCGCATTCCCGCTGCGCAGTACGTCACCACCTCGCTTGACTCAGTGACCCCGATCTGCGCCAGCTCAGGGAGCAACTCATCTGGGCTCCGAGACGTCCGCCAAGATTCCTCGGGTATCGCGCGGAACCAGTCCCAGCATATGGCTCCCGGAAGATGTCCCTGATCGAACTCCGCCTGCGAGCGTGTGTCCAGCAGGATCACGTCAGCTCGCTCCATATGCGCCATGAGCCAATCATAATCGGCGCTGACGTCCGGGTTCGTGCCCACCCTGAAGATCGCTGAGCCGCCAGCCACGATCGCATTGTCGTCGGGCCTCAGCTCCTCCTTCCAGCGATCCCAGCCCCCATCAAGCGCAGCCGCAGATGAATGGCCATAATGGTGAAGCGCCCAGACGAGACGAGCTGCCGGCAAACCCCAACTGTCGTCATATGTGACGATCGTGTCTTCGGACGAGATCCCCAACCGCGCCATCTGCATTTCAAACTCTTCGGGTGGTAACAGCATATCGCTGAGACCCGCGCTGCTATGGCCGAAATCCTTCAAGTTCGTCTGAACGGCCCCTGGGAGGTGCCCCTTCTCGTACACATCTCGATCCCGGAGGTCTACAGTCCGTAACTGATCGTGACCCAAGTGAGCCTCCAACCAGCCCGAATCTACGATTTGGCCCGGTAACTTGATACTCAGCGAACCCTCCAGTCTCAGTCTACTTAGCGATCTGGAGATCCCATCCGTCGGGGTCCAGCACATGGTAGCTGTCGTAGTCGTTGCCTCCCGCCTGGTCCCGGCGAGGACTCAGATTTCGACGCTCCAACTCTTCACGTACTTCGTCGGTATCGAAGTTCTCGATCCGCCACGAAATATGATTGACGACCCCAGTCAAGGGCGGACGGTTCGGCCGGCTCTGGCTCATCGGCTGACGGTTGTTACGGATGATGATGTTGCCCACGTCTCCGATGGCGAGCGAAGCCTGCCTCTCACCGTCGTCTCTGAGCACCTCCCAACCCATCAGATCCGAATAGAAGTCACGGCTCCTTCCGTAGTCAGCCACCGCAAAAGAGATGTGATCCAAGCTCGTAGTCTTCCCGAGTGGGACCGCGTTGTTCCGCACGGTCGCAGCCGCGGCAGGTACCGTGGAGCTTAGCGAATGACTTCCGACTGCCGCCAGGGCCAGGCTCTGAATGAGCTGACGACGGTTCATCTTCCCGTTCTCAAAATCACGGATCAGGTTGGAGATCATCGTTTCCATGGCACTATTCTCCTGCGCTGAGCACCCGGACTTCTCAGCGCTCGTGAGTTGGGAATGGTGAATTAGGCAAGATACCCGGGGGAGAGCGAGAATTTCAAGTTTCCGACAGCACTGTCAGACTTTCTGGGGTATCTGATCACTAATGCCAGCCGTCGCTTAAGCTTTTTTTATGAGATATGACGCTGTTCGTCTCTTTCAAGCGTCCGGGCCAGGCAGGTTGGCCCTCCGGAACCCGTCAGACAAATCTCCGAGGCCCGGAACGGATGAATCTCGACTCCTTGGGCCTCCATGAGGCGCCTGGTATCCGGGGATCCCTCCGCCACGACGCAGACCCGTGGCGATACAGTGAGCACGTTACACCCCAAGGCGTCGTATTCGTTTTCAGGCACCTCGACAAGCTTGATCTGCCGGTCGATGAGCATCTCCCGGAACGGAACAGGCATCAGAGGTGAATAGACGAGTGCCAGATCATTGTCGATTAGACTAACCATGGACATGAGATGGAGGACGTCGGATGGTCCACGAAAGTGTGGTAGTGGCACCGTCACAACCTCCACCTCCGGACCAACGAACTCTGAGAGCTGCCGGATGCCCTCTCCGTTTGTCCGATATCCTTGGCCAACCGCCAGAGTATACTCATCGAGCCATATTACGTCCCCACCCTCAAGCCGCCCCTTCCCACGAATGTCGCCGCAGACCGATACACCCCACGCGTCATACGCCAACCGCTGAGCCATCGGCTCTCCACACCGGGATTTCTTTCCCATGTTGCAGAGGATGACCCCCTTGTCCGTTACAACCGCAGGGTCTCGGGCATAGATCGAATCGAGCCCTACCCTATCTGATCGTGGCAGAAAAAGTGGCTCAATCCCGAAGCTCCGGAGCAGTTCTACGAACCCGTCGTACTCCTGGAGGGCTACGGCAAAGTCGGGGCGACGCAGATAGCCGAGCACCTGCCACTCAGCTTCGATCGACTTCTCGTTAACGAAGGCGTCCCGCACGTGTTTCAGGACGACCCGCTTCAACGTGCCGACCTCGGACTGGTAAGATGTACTCATCGGACAAACTAGGGCCCGCCATTAAGAGCCTTCGCGGGGATCTCCTTCGTCGAGGACCTTTTGTGTACGGTCGTCTCGGTAACTACGAACGGCCTCTCTGATCTCAGGATATTTGTTCCCCAACATCTGACCGGCTAGGAGAGCCGCGTTGGTCGCGCCCGCGTTGCCAATCGCGAGCGTGCCTACCGGTATGCCTGCAGGCATTTGCACGATCGATAGGAGTGAGTCCAGACCATCCAGTGCCCAAGCTTTCATAGGAACACCTAGAATCGGGACAACTGTCTTAGCAGCCATCATGCCACCGAGGTGGGCGGCACCCCCGGCTCCTGTGATGATGACTTCCAAGCCGCGCTCCTCGGCAGTGGAGGCATATTCGATGCAAAGATCCGGCGTGCGATGTCCAGAAATCACACGTACTTCGTGAGGGATGCCGAGCGCTTCCAGGGTATCCGAGGCGCGGCGCATTGTCTTCCAATCCGACTTGGATCCCATGACCACACCCACAAGAGGATGCTCTAGCGTATTAGACGCATTCATGGCAGGAGCTTGTGGAAATGAGGCACCGGGGTCAAGTGTGCCTCAATAGGCGCCGTTGTGAATTAGAGGCACTTTTAAGCGTCAACGCGACTGGGCATCTGCGTAAACTCCCAAACATCCCGACGGGTAACTATTTGCCGAGTTCCTCGTCGACTCTGTCTTCCCTAAAGGGGGTTCTACGTCCGTACCCGCTCGTACTCGGAACAGTTCAGGAGTGCTCGTCTTGGCAATGTTGCCGTGTTAGAGAAGTCGCACAAGATAATATTGCTTCTTACCCTTACGGAGGACGATGAAACGTCCGTCCACGGCATCCAAAGATCGGACCGTGGCTTCCACGTCCTGAATGCGAACGTTGTTAACATAGGCACCTCCTCCTTCTATAAAGCGCCTCGCCTCGCCTCGTGAAGCACTCAGACCGACACGGCAAAAAAGGTCAAGGACACCCAGGCCATCTCCTTCGAACTCCACTTGTGGTATCTCAATCGACGGCACATCGGAGAAAACATCCGCGATTTCGTCAGCGCCAAGGCCTGTGATTTCTTCTCCGAAAAGGACGGCAGTAGCCCTCTGGGCGCTTCCGAGACCGTCCTCTCCATGAACACGACGGGTCACGTCTTCGGCAAGCGCTAGTTGGGCGGCGTGTTCGTGCGGCCGATCCGCTAGTTCATCTTCGTAGCCTGCAATCTCGTCCGGGCTCAGCAGCGTAAAGCACTTTAGATACCGAACAACGTCGCGGTCGTCGATGTTGATCCAAAATTGGTAAAAACTGTAAGGCGACGTCAGAGCGGGATCGAGCCACACCGAACCGGCTTCAGTCTTTCCAAATTTGTGTCCACCCACTCCGGTAACCAATGGATAAGTGATGCCGTAGGCCTTTGTACCCCGCATACGCCGCACCAGATCGATCCCGGCCGTGATATTCCCCCACTGGTCACTGCCCCCCATCTGAAACGTGCAATCACAGCGCTCGTTCAACGCCACGAAGTCGTAGGCCTGGAGTAAAGCATAGCTAAATTCGGTGTAGGAGATTCCGGTTTCCTCGTCCTTCACACGCCGCCTTACTGACTCCTTGTTCAGGAGTGTGTTAACTGAGAAGTGCTTTCCCACATCTCTCAGAAAATCGACCATCGAAAACTGCCCGAGCCAATCCAAGTTATTGAAGGTACGAGCCGGGTTATCGGCACATTTGAAGTCGAGAAAATGCTCAAGCTGAGCATGCATCGATGCGAGATTCCGAGCCGTCTGTTCTTTGGTTAGGAGGTGGCGCTCCTCCGTCTTTCCAGAAGGGTCCCCGATGAGTCCGGTCCCACCACCCACGAGCACGATCGGATGATGGCCCATCCTCTGAAGGTGCACTAGCCCCATAACAGGCATGAGAGATCCGACGTGCAAGCTTTCCGCGGTAGGATCGAAACCGATGTATGCGGTGATAGGACCTTCCGCGAGAGCAGCCTCAGCACCCTCGGTCACGTCCTGGAGCATTCCGCGTTGGCGGTATTCTTGAAGCAGGCTCATTCTTACTCGGAGCTAGTTCTAATACTGTACAGAATCAATTTGCCTTCGATCCTTCTTCCAACGCAAAGATAGCGGTGAGCCGCTCGCGCGCGAGCCACGCACCGCACGGATCAACAGATCATCGAGTCTCATGTTAGACGTGCGCGGACCCGACTTCGGTCAACCTTCCCGTTCACGTTCAGAGGAAGGGCATCGACGAACTCAATCCTCCGCGGGACTTCAGCTGTCGCGAGCCGTTCCCGGGTAACCGCGATTAGCGCCTGCAGGTCCGGGGGTGTATCCGAGTCGAGAACCACCATCGCCACGACCACCTCACCCCAGAGGTCATCCGGAACGCCCACGACCGCAACCCCTGAAACTCCGGGTAACTTCCTCATTACGGTCTCCACGAACAGTGGGTCAACATTGACTCCGCCGGAGATGATGCGGTCGCCGAGTCGACCCGTAACCCGAAGATGGCCATCGTCATCAAACGCCCCGAGATCTCCGGTAGAGAACCAACCGTCCTCGTCAACAACAGCCTGAGACACGGTTACGCCTCGGATACAGATTTCGCCGCTGTCACGGAAGCGGAGTTCGATTCCATCCAACGGTGGCCCCACCGCGTCTGGTTTCGTCCTCACTAGCTTCGGTGGAGCTGTCGCCACCTGTGAGCACGCCTCGGTAATTCCATAGGTCAGAGCAATCGGATACCCTTTACGGAGGGCGGTTTCGACCAAGTCTTTTCCCGCCGCCGCTCCTCCGACGAGAAGACACTTCAACGTGGGAGGGACAGACAATCCTTCTCTCACTTCCAGGAGTTGCTGTAACATGGTCGGCACCAGAGAAGTATGTGTCACATCCCCGCTGTCGATCAGATCCGCGAGCACTCTGGCGGAGAACTTTCCCCGGACAAGAAGCGTACACCCCACCTGAACCGATCGGTGTATCTGCGCCAAGCCCCCGATATGAGCGATCGAAAGAGAGGCATACCAGCGATCGGTCTCTCCGAGATCGAGACGAGCAGCTACCGCACGGCTATTGGTATCCAATGCATTCGAATAAATCGGAATCGTCTTTGGATCACCGGACGTACCTGACGTCAAGATCACGGCGAGAGGACTCTCCGGGTCCTCCCTCATGGATGGTGAATCGGCCGCTCCTTCGCCCGGCACCACTGCCTTCGGCAGATCGTCCACCGGAGTAACCCAATCGGGATCCAATCCCAAGGCCAGGATGTCCTGTCTTGTACTCAAGATGACACACGGTCCGACCGTCTCCAACGCGTTCTCTATCGATGCCGGATTCAATCGAGGATTCAAGGGTGCGAGTACTGCACCAGTTCTGTGCACAGCATGGATCGCCTGCACGGAGAGAGCACTCGGGTGTGCTACTAGAGCTACTGTGGCCCCTGGAGCAACCCCGAGAGGACTCAGGCGACGCGCCATGCGCCCTACCGCAGCGTCCAGTTCGGCATACGTCCAAGCACGCTCGCCATCATTGAGTGCATGAGCGTCGGGTCGGCTGAGGGCAGCCTCCCGAAGCAGATCGTTCATCCGAGTGCCAGTCCCATGGCCAAGAGAAGGCCGTACAGACCAACCAGGCGAGCTGTGCCAGGAAGCGCCGGAATCAAATCCTGGCCTTGGTCACGGGTCATGATCAAAGTCATGGGCGTCAAGGCGGCAAATGCAGCCAGCAAGGCAATGAGAGAAGTGGGGGGCCAACCAAACAGTGCGACCCCCAAGGCCGGAGTAGAAAACCCCACGGCCAGGAGAAGTACGTACTCCATTCTACTTCCCGTGCGACCCAATCGAACGGCAAGAGTGCGCTTGCCGACCAGGGCGTCACTTTCAAGGTCCCGAAGGTTATTCGCTACCAAGATGGCTGTACTCAGAGCACCGATCCCCGAACCAGCGAGGAGTACCTCTCCCGGTAGAGAGAGTGTCTGAACCCAGTAGGTACCACCCACCGCCACCAAGCCGAAGAATGTGAACACGAAGAGGTCGCCCAGACCGTGATAGGCCAGAGGATAGGGACCACCCGTGTACGCAACGGCGGAGACCAGAGAGGCCAGTCCGATCCAGAGGATTGGCCACCCTCCGACCTTTATCAGATAGACTCCGATCATGGATGCAATGGCTAAAGCGACCATCATTCCCCACCATACACGGTTCGGTGGGATCAGACCAAATTGGGTCACCCGAAGCGGCCCGACGCGCTCGTGGGTATCCGCTCCAAGGAAGTGGTCGTAGTAGTCGTTGGCGAGGTTGGTACCAATCTGGATGAAGATCGCACCAGCAAACGCTGCCACTACCGGGAGGAGTACGAAGGCATCGTTCATCGCTGCAAGCCCAGCTGCGATTAACACGGGAGCTACTGCTGCAGAAAGCGTCTTAGGACGTATCGCGAGAGTCCAGACTCTCCAAGTGGAGTCCTCTAGTCTCAGGTTTTCCAGGTCGTCTACCATGGCAGCCATGGGAATCGGCGGAAATTAGGCTTCCGCTTTTCCAGAAACGCTTCCTTCGCTTCCTTCGCTTCCTCTGTCATGTAAAAGAGAAGCGTCGCATTGCCTGCCAATTCCTGGAGCCCGGCTTGACCATCCAAATCAGCATTGAAAGCCGACTTGAGTAAACGAATTGAGAGGGGGCTCTTCTCCAGTATCTCCTGAGCCCACTTCCAACCCTCCGCTTCGAGTTCGTCCACAGGTACGACGGCGTTGACCATGCCCATGGCAAGCGCCTCTTGCGCGCTGTATTGGCGGCACAGATACCAGATCTCTCGTGCCTTCTTCTGCCCGACCATCCGCGCTAGAAAAGATGAACCAAAACCACCGTCGAAGCTCCCGACTTTGGGGCCGGTTTGTCCAAAGACCGCATTGTCCGCTGCAACGGTGAGATCACAGATAACGTGAAGAACGTGCCCCCCACCAATCGCATAGCCAGCCACAAGGCAAATGACAGGCTTGGGCAGGCTTCGGATGTAGCGCTGGAGTTCCAGGACATTCAGTCGTGGTACCCCATCTTCTCCGACGTATCCCGCGCTTCCTCGAACCTTCTGATCTCCTCCGGCACAAAAGGCATACACGCCGTCTTCCGCAGGCCCTTCCCCCGTGAAGAGGATGACACCGATACGGGTGTCCTCACCCGCGTTCCTAAATGCCTCCTGAAGCTCTAAGAGTGTCTCGGGACGGAACGCATTACGGACCTGAGGCCGGTTGAAAGCAATCCTCGCCACTCCGTCAGCCTTCTTGTAGGTGATTTCCCGGTATTCCTTCGCGATCTCCCACTTTGGCTCACTCATTTCAAGTGCCTCGAGTTAAGAAATTCCCTTTGGTTTATTCCTGTGCTCACAATCGTGCTACAACCGCCTGGCACACCGCTTTCTCTATCTCTTTACGTCGACGTACATTCTTTGCGCGGTCACTCCGAATCTCCAGTATCCGAGGCCCAGTCTCAGAGAGCAGATCACCGAGAGCCTCGCCAAGCATAGACGCTTCCTCCAGGTACCGATACCGGATCCCATACATCTCCGCCGCGTGCGTGAAATTCAGGCCGTGCGGTGCTGCAAAGTGGCTCGTGAACTCGGGCTCGTGATCCCGGATAGGCAACATATGGAAAATGCCTCCACCATCGTTGTTAATTACTACGAAAAGAACATCTAGTTGATATTTGCTAACAGCCAAGAGCCCGTTCATATCGTGGTGGAAGGCAACATCCCCGAGAACCGCAACCACGGGGAGCTGGGTTTCACCCGTAGCATCAACCTCCATTCCTTTGACTGCGGCAGTAATCCCAGCAACTGTGGACACGATTCCGTCAATTCCACTCGCCCCTCGATTTCCGAACACTCTGAAAGCTTTAGACCCACCGCCGCCAAAAGCATCCAGATCCCGGACGGGCATCGAGTTGGAAACGAAGAGCGCTCCCTTAGGAGGAAGCGAACCCGCCACGGCAGCGAGGACCTTTCCCTCGAAAGGCTCTTCGGAGTTGGCGGTAAGTACTGCCCTGGCCGTTCGATCAAGGTCGACCCATCGCGTGCACCACTCCGACGACGACGGATCACACAAGCTTGAAGCCATACTTTCGAGGAAGTCCACCACATCCCCGTGAATAACATGAGATGCCGCCTCAACGTGATCCCTCCACCAGGGTCCTGAGCGGATCAGAACCTGCGGTATCCCACGATACTCGTGTATGTAGGTGAGAACAGAAGCCGACGTGGGAGGACCTCCTATCCGCAGCACAACATCAGGTCGGAGTGCCCTTCGGACGAGAGACTTCCTAAGAAATAGGTCAAAGGTGGTTACTAACTGACGTCCGCAGTAAGTACCGAAACGAGCTCCGGAGAGCGGATCGGCAAGAACCGGAAAGCCTGTAGCTCGTGCAAGAAGCCCGATCGCCGGCCCCACCACCTCCGGCTCACGGGTCGGTCCGGCCACAATCACTCCCCTAACTGATCCTTTGAGTACTCCCAGGACCTTCTTCAAGTCTTCCGTCGGCACCCGAGTGGGCTGCCAGTCCACCGCAGACAGAGGCAAGCCGTCGGCACGGCCATCCAGTCCGAGCGGATCCATCTTCCGTAGCTTCGCCTCGTCCTCTGCAGAAAGTTCAGTCGGCTCTAATGGCTTTTCAAAGGGAAGATTTACGTGGACCGGTCCCGGCCGGGGTGTAAGGGTACTGGCCATCGCCCTACAGGCCAGAGTCCGGACTCCTCTAAGTGCTTCGGCCGAAGGCATTCCCGCGTCCAAATTCTCACGCACGAAAGATCCGTAGATGGCGCGCTGATCAATAGTCTGGTTGGCGTCGGTTCCCCTTAGCTCCGGTGGACGATCAGCGGTGAGCACCACCATGGGAACACCGGCGTGCGAGGCCTCAACTACGGCTGGAAGAATGTTCGCGGTGGCCGTACCCGACGTGGTGATCACCGCTGACGGACGGCCACTGGACCGGCCGATTCCTAACGCGAAGAAGCCAGCGCAGCGCTCATCCAAGTGCACCCAAGTGCGAATTCGCTTGTCACGGGCACACGCCATAACTAACGGGGTCGACCTAGAGCCGGGCGCCAAAGAGGCGTGTTCGACACCCTGGCGGGCCAACTCGTCAATGAAAGCTCTCGCCCAGACGGTGGTCACCGCCGGGTCATTCACTGCGCTCCGCTCTCCTCAAGGGCCCTCAATACTGGCTCGAATTTCATTGTCGTCTCTTCCCATTCGAGGCTGGGATTGGAGCCAGCCACAATTCCGGCTCCGGCAAAGAGCCGCCACTGTCGGTCCCGGACCACGGCACAACGAAGGGCTGGTGCAAGGACCCCGTTTCCTTCGATATCGAACCACCCAACGGGGCCAGCATACCAGCCACGCTCGAAAGTTTCTTCTTGGTCGAGGAACTCGAGAGCCGCATCCCTAGGAAGACCGCACACCGCCGGTGTCGGGTGAAGAGCTTCAAGTACCGAAAGGGCCGATGTTCCGTCCCGCAAGCGCGCGCGGATTTCTGTCTCAAGGTGCTGAATGCGGGCCAACGTCAAGACGTGAGGCTCTGCCTGTGCGGTGACCTCATGCGCAACGGAATCCAACCTGGTCACCATGTCTTCAAGAGCAATCTTATGCTCAACTGTATCCTTCTTGCTGTTCAAGAGACGCTCCGCCAACGAGTGCTGCTCCTCGGGCGTTTCTCCCCGAGCGACGGTGCCGGCCACCGCCGTAGCATGAAATCTCCCGTGCGATACGGTTGTGATGGTCTCGGGTGCGGCTCCGAGGAAAGCTTGTCCTTCCCCCGGCTCAAAGAGAAAGACGTGGCTCCCACTGTTGGTCTCCCAGAGGTGCTGGACGACCTCGATGATGTCGATACGACGCTCCATGGCCACATCTAGCGTGCGGGCCAGAACCACTTTGGAGATAAGTCTCCTTTCGATGGCCCCTAGCGCACGCGTGACGGCCATCTCCCACTCACTTCTCTCGGATTCATCTCGTGTGATGGGAACGCTGAGCAGCACAGAGTTTTCGTCACCAACCGAATCTCTAAGTATGCCACCGAGCCGGGTGGTCCGGGCGAGCAAGCTAGCCAAAACACGGTCCACAGCGTCCTCTCTAGGATCAAAGACAGCTCGAGCAATCAATCGTGGAGATTGACCCCACTTCCCCTCCAACTCGATTTCCGGAAGATGGAAAAGCGCAGGAGGAAACCCCGACCATATCCCCTCAGGGGAGTGATCGGAGCGGAAGGAGAAACCGCCATAGAATCGAAGAGGGGGTGATTCACCGAAGTCACCCCAATCCGAACCGTCGAACAGGCCTCGAGCTTCGGTCTCAATATCAGAGAAGCGCTTCTTCGGAGCGGTGCCGTCCGCCATCAACTTCGCCAGAGTACCTGCATGCGCAACCCAACCATCGGCCCTTGCCCAGAAGCCTCGAGCACCGCCGTCCGCTCTCCGCAGAAAATCCATGGGATCAGCTCCGACAGCGTCAGTAGTCACAGTGACGATCCTCGTCTTTGAGGCCGCAAGGGTATCTGCCAGATTCATGCTTCCACGGTTCGAGTTAATGTGTGTCTCCCGGAGACTCGGACGATAAGTAGTGGGACGCCCAGCCAATATAGAGAAATGGTCGTGATGACCAAGGTGACCGCAGGACCAGCCTCCCAGTCTGCCCCCTTACCGCTGTGTCCCCGGAGGGTCATATTGCGTCTATGTCCAACCGTCCACCACCAACTGATGGCAAACCCACGGTTGCCCTGTTCGTCACCTGTATGGTTGACGTCATGTACCCCGAGATCGGTGAGGCGGCTGTACATCTTCTCCGTGACCACGGTGTCGAGGTCATTTTTCCGGAGGGACAAACATGCTGTGGACAGCCGGCGTTCAACTCTGGGCGCCGTACCGAAGCCCAAAAACTCGTGCGGGGTTTTCTCGATATCTTTGGGCCGTTAGTCGAGGACGACGAAGTGGATGCTATCGTCGTGCCGTCGGGCAGCTGTGCGGCCATGGTGAGACATTCCTATGCAGTTCTCTTGGAAAACGGGAACCAAAAAGTCAAAGACAGAGCCAACCGGGTAGCAGAGCGCACGTACGAACTAACCGAATACCTCGTTGACGTACTTGGGGTCGAGTCGACGGACGGTCGTTTGGATCGGAGGATCACCTATCATCCCTGTTGTCACCTTCTGCGCGAGCTCGGTGTGGATCACCAACCCCGCCTTCTTCTAGAAGGCCTACAGGGCGAGGGAATGGTTCAACTAGAAAATGCAGAGGACTGCTGTGGATTTGGCGGCATCTTCGCACTTTGGAACGCCGGCATCAGCACGGAGATGGGTCGACGGAAGGCTCGTGCCTTGGACGCGTCGGGAGCGGAACTCGTGGCCATGGCGGACGTGGGCTGCATGATGCACATGAATGGAATTCTGATCCGTGACGGCCATCGTTGCCGTGCTGTGCATATCGCCGAGCTATTGGCAGGACCGCAAAGTTCCGGGTCATGAAGATCGACATCGGGGCACCGTACCAGACAAGGATTCAGCAGGCACTGGCCGACACCGACGTCCGGGCGGCGGTAGAAAAAGCTACCGGTAGACTCGCAGAGCGAAGGGAACAGGCGGTTGGGGCGATCGACAACGAGCGTATGCGTGTCCACGCACGCGCTGCACGAGAGGAAGCCATCAGGAATCTACCGAGTCTACTCGAACAGCTCGAGCACACATTGACAGAAAACGGCAGCGTGGTGCATTGGGCTAGGAACGCGGCAGAAGCCAACAGGATCGTGTTGGATATCGCACAAGAGAGAGGTGTCGAGAGCGCTGTCAAATCTAAATCCATGACCACTGAAGAGATCCATCTAAACAAGGCGCTCGAGGCTTCGGGGATCGACGTAGTTGAGACCGATCTTGGCGAATACATCATCCAGCTCGCCGACGAGCCCCCGAGTCACCTAGTTGCCCCTGTCATTCATAAGCGAGCCCAAGACATCTCAGACCTCTTCCAGCAGAGGCTCGGGATGGAACCGTCGCTCGACGCAGCCGTCATGTGTGATACGGCAAGGGCGGTGCTCCGCCAACGTTTTCTCACAGCTGATATGGGAATTAGCGGCTGTAACTTTGCCATCGCGGAAACTGGGACAATCTGCCTCATTACCAATGAGGGAAACGGCCGGATGGTAACAAGCTTCCCCCCCATCCACGTCGTGATCGCCGGGATCGAGAAGATCGTTGCGACACCTGAAGACGCTCTTTTACTCTGGCAAGCCGCCTCACGGAATGCGACGGGGCAGGACGTGTCGGTGTATTTTTCTATGAGCAGCGGCCCTCGCCGCTCCGGCCACCCGGATGGACCCGAAGAAATGCACGTAGTCCTCGTGGATAATGGCCGCACAAGCGTGCTCGAGTCCGGGTACGGAGATGCCCTTCTTTGTATCCGGTGTGGAGCATGCCAAGACGTTTGTCCTGTTTATCGAGAAATCGGTGGACACGCCTACGGCCGTACACCGTATTCGGGCCCTATCGGCTCCGTCCTCACACCACTTATGGCCGATGATGTCGGCGCCGCAAGAGACCTTCCATTCGCCAGTTCCCTTTGCGGATCATGCAGAGATGCATGCCCAGTGAAAATCGACCTTCCGCGTCTCTTACTTGAGCTAAGGAGCGAAATCACCGATCTCGGATCAACCACGATTGCCGAAGAAGTCGCCGTGAGGGGTCTCACACTTCCCATGCTTAGTCCGTGGCGCTATCACTGGGCAACTTGGGCGTGGCGGCAGTTCGCTCGTCTCTTTGGGGCAGTGTCGGGACACCTTTCGTGGCTCCCGCCCCCCTTTAACGCGTGGACCCGTACGCGAGTCTTTCCTCGGCCACCCGCCAAGACATTTCGCGACCTTTGGAAGAGCCGATTGCAGGAAAACAACTATCGCATCCACACGGATGAACTAACACGGGAGCCAAACCCCTCGGACATGTCTTCTCCCGAGGAGGAGACATGAGCACGGTAGACAACAGCAACGAGACGGAGCAACTCCAATCGCGCACAGAGATTCTGGACCGACTGAAAACGAGCCTCGTCAACCCAGACACTCGGTTCAAGGTCCCCGAGCTCGAGGTGGCGCGAATCGCAGGACCAGAACCAGTCACGGATGTGGACACAGCAAGCAATCTGCCGGCCCTATTCGGAACCATGCTAGACATCGTCGGTGGGAGCCACGAGATATTGGATAACGTCGACACTGTACCCAACGCGGTAATCCGGCACTTCGAAAACCTTCGGAACACCCGGACCGAAGACCTCCTCTCTTTCGATCGAATCCTAAGTTGGGCTCCAGACCTCCTTGGTATCCCCAAACTCGGAGATGCATTGTCAGGAGCAGGAATCAGGCTGACGGTTCCTCCGGACCTCGGCGAATTCGAATGCAGGGAGGATGCTTCCTCCATCGCAGTCGGAATAACAGGAACTGACGCGGCCCTCGCCAGCACCGGAACACTGGTCTTGGGCACGGGGCCAGGCCGAAGTCGTGCGGCAAGCCTCCTACCATTGCATCACATCGTCCTAGTCTCCACCAGTCGCATCCATCCCACAATCGAAGCCTGGATGGCCGCCGTTCGAGAAGAGGGTCGTCTCAACGAGACCTTCCGGACTGGAAATCAGTGTACGTTGGTTACCGGACCGAGTAAGTCGGCCGATATCGAACTTACGCTTACACTCGGTGTTCATGGCCCCCGGACAGTCCACGCCATCGTTTATCAAGACGAAATCGCAAGTGGGACAGAGTTCTTGCCCGATTGACCCTTGGAAGGGCTGCCCCGCTCAGCGTGCGTCACGTAGGCCGACGTAAAACCTCTAAGTGAGGAGCATCACATAGTCGAGCAAGCTAACAGATTCTCGTGGGGCCACGGCTTGAACCTCCGCCCCTCAAAGCACCACGTCCCGAAGGGGCTTGCGCTACGGGAGCTTCCACCATTAACGAGATTCACCTGGATCTTTTCGGGAGCATGGACTTCCTTGAGAGGGGAAAAAGGCAAGGTGTTGTTTAAACAGTTCTTCAGAACGGCTTTCGCTACGGCGATTCCGTTCATCCTATTTCACACGACGACAGCTCCAGTGGAAGCCCAAGATCCCCCTCCGAAGTCCGAAGAGGCGGAAAAAAGTGAGAACGTGCCACTAGTACTATCGGGACCCCTACAACCAGACATCTATCTAACTGATCTGTTCGTCTTCGAAGGTCTGCACTACCTGAGCAATCTCGAGAACATTACCAATCGAGTAAACTCTTACGACAATCAACCTACATTCACGCCGGACAGTAGGTCGATCCTGTACACAGCTGTCTACGGGGAGGGAAACCAAGAGCAGACCGAAATCCATCGGTATTACCTGTCCTCTCGTCGCATCACGCGAATTACACGAACGGATGAGAGTGAATTTTCGGCCATACCTATCCCGAACGACCGCGCTATCACGGTAGTTCGTGTCGAGGAGGACTCGGTTCAGCGCCTTTGGCGGATGACGCTGGAGGGGATGGACGCAGAGTTAGTGTTCCGAGATATAGAGCCTATCGGATATCATGTGTGGGGAAACGAAGAGACGGTATTGCTCTTCGTACTCGGAGACCCGCCCACCCTCCGTGTGGCAGATTTGACCACTGACCAGGCCCAGGTGGTCGCCGAGAATATTGGACGATCACTTCACAGGATTCCTAATCGAAATGCGTGGAGCTTCGTGCAACGTGTCTCAGACGACGAAGCCTGGATCAACGAGTTGAATATCGGAACACGGGAAATCCATCGTATCATCCGGGCGTTGGGTGGAGGAGAGTTTCACGCCTGGACACCTGAAGGAGTGCTCCTGATGGCCTCAGGTGGACAAATATTCCAGTGGGACCCGGAATTAGACAGAGATTGGCGATCAATCGCCAACTTGAATCACATGGGATTGACCTTTTCTCGTATTTCAGTGAGCCCAGATGGTACTAAGATCGCCATCGTGGGGCAGCCTACAGAGTCAAAACCAAACCCTAAGGACTAGATAGGAAACCGGTTCTGGAGTGATGACCACTGTGATTTACTCGGAAACATCCGATCGCTTGTCCGGAATTCCATGAAGCAGCCAGCCGTCACACAACTAACCCCGTTACCGATGGAGAGTCCATGGCAGCTGCACGACGACGACCTAAGCCGGATCGTCGACAGGAGACACGACGAAGGGTAAGAAATACCCCCGCTTCGCCGCTAGCCGAGTCACCCCGCCCTGTGTACTGGCTGCCGTTTGCGTTGACGGTCGGTCTTGTCATGATCTCATTCGTTTCTCGCGTGCGCGACAACCCGGTACTCGCTCGCTCGTTTTGGGTTGCGGCCGGGGTGCTTTTGGTCTGGCAAGTTCTGCTCTTAACGAAGCTAAAGCTCTCATCCGGTACCCGATCACTCAGAGTAGTGCTGCGGAAACAACACTATGTGCAGGCGATAGCTCAAGCCGTGGTGTTCGCCTACTGGGGCTGGTACTGGCGCCCGGTCCACGATCTGGTCTGGCTTTTAGTTGCGCAGCTCGTGTTCGCCTATGCCTTCGACATGCTATTGGCATGGTCACGCAGAGACCACTACGTCCTCGGCTTCGGGCCGTTTCCGATCATCTTTAGTACAAACTTGTTTCTGTGGTTCAGGGACGACTGGTTTTACATGCAGTTCCTGATGGTCGCGCTTGGGTTCATCGGAAAAGAGTTCGTGCGGTGGCACCGAGAGGGTAAGAAGGTACACATCTTCAATCCGTCTGCCTTTTCGCTGGGCTTGTTTTCGCTCATTCTAATCATTACGAACACGACTGAATTGACCTGGGGGCAGGAGATCGCGTCGACCCTAACCCTTGCTCCGAATATCTATTCTTTTCTGTTCGTAGTCGGGCTGATCGTCATGTACTTCTTTTCGATTACGCTCGTGACAGGATCCGCCGCCATAACTCTGTTCACATTGAGCGCACTTTACACCGCCTTTACCGGGGTTCCCTACTTTCTGGATTCCGAGATTCCGTCGGCGGTGTTCCTGGGTCTTCACCTTCTCGTGACGGATCCGTCGACCTCACCGAGAACACGGCTCGGGAAAAGCTTGTTCGGAGGGCTGTATGGGCTCGGCGTCTTCTCCCTTTACTCGCTTCTTGGAGTGATCGGTGCCCCAACCTTCTACGACAAACTTCTTTGTGTACCACTCCTGAACCTAAGTGTTCAAAGGATCGACAGCCTTGTTCAATCGATTCAACAGAGGTCCGGTCGGAGCCGATTGGGGTCGAACTGGACACCCACACGTTTGAATTTGTCCCACATGGCTATATGGATCGTGTTCTTCGGAGTAATGACTGGGGTGGGACGAACCGACGGAAGGCACACCGGAGACAGTCTCCCGTTCTGGGAACAGGCTTGTGAGGAAGGTCGACGAAACGCTTGCAAACGCCTGCTTCAGATCGAATCCACGTATTGTGGAGATAACTCGGGGTGGGCATGTAATGAGCTTGGCAGACACTATTTCGCGGGGATGATTACGTCCGTCAATTCTGAGCTCGCCTTGGGCTATTTTTCGCGGGCATGCGAAGCCAGATTTCAGGCCGGATGCGTCAACTTACTCGCGCCAGAAAGGCCCATAGGAGCAGATCCACGGATGATCGACTTCAGGTTGCTGTTACGAGAGGGAGGCCGAAACTTGATGGAGATGACAGAGCCTGAACTGCATGCTCGAGCCTGCGACCACGGTTGGACTTTCTCCTGTGGCGGAGCTTCGGGGTCACTTTGATCAGAAGAAGTGGCGGGCAGTCCGGTGCGCGGCCGACTTCGATCGGAACGGTAGTTGCCGTAGTGACTCTAATTGTGGGCGTGGCGTTGTGGATACAACGCCAACCCTTAAGACCTGTGACACTGCCCGGTGCGGAAGGCATTCCCTTGCAGGCAGCAGCTCCACAGAAACTCCCTGGCTTTCGCTCCGATGCCTGGTTTCTCCCAGATGAAGATCTTCTCGGCTTTGTGAAGATCCCAGCGGGACCATTTCTGATGGGCAGTGTCCCAACAATCGACCCACTTGCCTTCGACAATGAACTGTGGGTTGGTACGCGGGGGACGATGGATCTTCCGCTCTTCTACATCAGTCGGTACGAGGTGACGGTCGCGCAATTCAGGGCTTTTATCGAGGAGACAGGCTTCAGAGCTGATGGCCGAGCACTCCGGGCACGATCAGATCATCCCGTAGTAGCCATTTCGTGGACCGATGCGCTCGCCTATTCCCGGTGGCTCGACAAAATGTTGAGAGAGTGGCCTCAGATTCCGCCTGTGCTGGGCCGACTACTTCGTGACGGAGGACAGGTCACTTTGCCGAGCGAGGCCGAGTGGGAGAAAGCAGCTCGAGGGTCGGATGGCCGAATTTATCCATGGGGAAATCAGCCGAGAAGGGATCGGGCAAACTTTGACGGAACGAGTACCACACCTGTGGGAAATTTCGAATGCCGAGAGTGTCCATTTGGCCTCAGTGATATGGCGGGCAACGTCTGGGAGTGGACGCGGAGTCCCTATCAGCCCTACCCCTATAACGAAAACGATGACCGTAAAAACCTTGACGCCGACGCTCTCTGGGTGATGCGTGGTGGCTCGTTTGGGGACCCTGCGAGGAATGTCCGTGCTGCCACGAGGGGAGGGGCTGATCCAGGCGTGCGGCGCCTTTTCATAGGATTCCGCGTAGTGTTATCAAACTTCTGATTCCCCATCAGAGTTGGAATGACTGAGCCGCTAATGGAGGTTAGGTCAATTCCCCTTATCTCCTGAAGTGAGACTCTTTCGGAAGTCGGCCTCTCGCTCTGGGCACAGATCGGTGCAAAGTGAGACAGCAGGCACCACGATTAATGGAACCAGAGTAGTGACGTACGCCGGGTCGATGCCCTCTCCGTTCGCTGTCAGAAGAACGACAGCTAGGCGTACAATCGGAAATGCATTGGTGGACGCCTGCAAGTCGATCCATACAGCCCACTTAATCAAGAGAAACCACACACCACCTGCACAGTAGCCCCCAAGCATCCCCCAGTAAGCCCCTGGTTCAGTAGTGCGCCTCCAATAGAGTACATAGGCAACGGAGATTGCAGCCGGCACAACCATAGCGAATCCGAAAAGCAACATGTCCAAGATGGAGACGGTTGTGCCCGTGGCTATCCACCACGCGATCAGGGCTGAGAGTAAGGCGTAACAGACTGTAACCCTCTGGTATGAACGAAGCTTGCGACCCGAAGAGTATTTGCTCGCCCAAGGCATCCAGTCTCGAACGAACATAGTCGCGCTCGACAAGAGAATGGGGCCACCGGACGAGATGACCGCCGCAAGCACGGCCGCAAGGGCAATCCCGCCCCAAATGGGACTGATCTCTGCCGCAAGCGTCGTGAGATTACTGTACCCCACCAATCCAGGGTCCGGGCCATACCGAGCTACCGTAAGAATCCCAACGATACCTGCCAAAATCGGCATCAGGGCAGCAATGGCTCCACCGGCGATGAACGCAGGCGCAAGACTCCGCTCGCTCCGAGTGGCCGTGGAGTAATTGGCGTAGATGGAAGCCGCGGGAGAGTGGATAGTGGCCGAAAAAAACATCGCCATAATCGCGCTCATTCCCCCTCCGGTGAAGGCCCACCACCGGACTGAGTCCTCGGAGGTCAAGGCAAGTCCTGCATTCACTTGTTCGGTAACTACCTGCCAACCCCCGAACTCCCAAATACCCACCACACCCAAGGCGAACAAGGACACCAAAATCACGGTGCAGTGGATCACATTTGTCACAGCGGTGCCCCAGAGGCCTCCGAGCGATACGTAAGTAGCCAAAACCACCGCTGCGATTAGCGTACTATGGAGCATGGAGAGGGGCGTGAGAGAACTGATGATCACTCCGATCACATACGCCTCGATGACATTGACAATAGCGTACTCGGTCTGGACACAGAGGCTCGTCAGCCACTGGCATCTCTTCGACCCGAATCGAAGCAAGAACAACTCACCAACAGTCTGGAGTCCGAGACGTCGGTAATAGCCAGCAAAGGCAAGACCGACTAGAGTCAGGGCCGCGAAGGAGCTGATGGCGTACCACCACATGTACCAGACGCCGCCGTTCATGACGTCACCCGCTATCCCATAGGTTCCCGCCCCACCGACGCGGGCTCCGGCCAGTCCAAAAGCAACCAAGACACCGGACATCCCCCCTCCTGCTACTGCCCAGTCCTTGGATGCCTTCGACCGGCGCGCCATCACGACACCCACGACCGTGACACCGGTGAGGTATAGGGTTATGACGGTTATTGCGATGTAGTCCAAATCAAGTACTCTCTGAAGGTGCCCCGTTCCGATCTCAAACGTTGAATCGGACGTGCATGATGTCGCCGTCCTTCACGACGTAGGTCTTACCTTCTATCCGAAGGTGCCCAGCTTCCTTGACTGCCTTCTCGGACCCAAATTTTCTGAAGGTCTCGTAGGGTGTAACTTCCGCACGAATAAATCCTCGCTCGAGGTCGGAGTGGATTTTACCCGCGGCAACGCGTGCTTCTGTACCGTGAGGAATAGTCCACGCTCGCACCTCATCTTCACCAACCGTGAAGAAGGATATGAGATCCAAGAGGCCATACGACGCTCGAATGAACCGCGAGAGAGCCGACTCATGGAGCCCAAGGTGCTCAAGAAAAGCGGTCTGATCCTCCGCATCGAGGCCAGCGATGTCTGCCTCAACGCTCGCGGATAGCACCAACCCAGCCGCTTGAAGATCTTCAAGCCGGGCAGAGAGATCTCCTGGCAAGGATTTCCCAGCAGCCGACTCTTCACGGTTCAGTGCCACAAGCAGCGGACGATCCGTAAGTAATCCGAAGCCTCTAAGATAGTCTCGATTCAATTCTTCAGGAGAGACTGACCGTAGCGGCCGTTCAGACTCTAGACTCGACTTCATTATCTCGAACGCTCCCTGTTCTCGGATGTCACCCCGTTCTTTTCTCACCCGTTCAAGCCTCCGCTCGACAATCTGCAGATCTGCCAAGACGCACTCGAGGTGGAACGTCTCCAGGTCTCCGGTTGGGTCGGGGTCACCCTTGAGTGTGGGATTCGGAAAGTCCCGGATCACAAGGCAAAGGACTTCCTGATCACGAATCTGCTGCAGGGATTGAGGTGATAGTCCCTTCTTCTCGGCCCCGTGCTCTCCAGGAATATCGCAAAAACTTATCTCAGCATACGTTGTCTTCTTCGGAGAAAAAACCGCGGACAACTGATCTATGCGGTCATCTGGGACTCGTACCGTCCCGAGTCTTACCTCACCGCCGAAGCTGAGGGGCGCATCAAGATCCGTCATGGCATTGAAGACAGTTGTCTTACCCGAGCCTGCAAATCCTACCAAACCGATTTTCATATGCTCTCCACTTAATCCCCGTTGTTTTGAGACCGCGCACAGTATAGCAGAAACCAGACCTCCCTTGAATGAGCGACAGACGCACAGGGTTGACACGATTAGGCACTCGTTCTATCTAGACGTTTGTTCTCAGTGCCCATGATACCCGGTTCTGACAGAGGGACACATTGCAAATCAAGACCAGAATTTCTTGCCCCGGAGCATTTCGACTTACGGGGCTACGTAATCGGATGAGAGGGCTCCGGTCACCGGAACTCAGTTCCGCATGACGGAAAGCTTACCAGCTCCGCGGCATTCGCGGGCCCTCTCGGCGACGAGGGGCCCGTTTTTTATTTGAGTCAGTAGAGGAACGATCATGGCCAAGATCACAATTTTCGATACGACACTGCGTGACGGTGAGCAATCTCCGGGAGCCACAATGTCAACGGCTGAGAAGCTCAGAATGGCCACTCAGCTAGACAACCTGGGGGTCGACGTCATCGAAGCGGGATTCCCGATCGCTTCAGAGGACGACTTTGCTGGAGCCCAAGCGATCGTTCGCGAGGTGCGTCGTCCTGTGATCGCGACCCTCGCCCGGGCTAATCCAGCCGATATTGATCGAGCAGCCAAAGCCCTTGAAGGGGCGGAACGTCCTCGGCTTCACGTCTTCCTCGCTACGTCAGATATCCACCTCAAGCATAAGTTGGAGATAAGTCGAGACGAATGCATCAAACGAATCGTGACTGGAGTCGAGCGCGCACGCCGTCTCGTAGATGATGTAGAATTCAGTGCCGAGGATGCCACTCGCACGGACGTTGATTTTCTCATCCGAGTGGTCCGAACGGCAGTCGAAGCGGGTGCTACGACCATCAACATTCCGGACACGGTGGGTTATACCCTCCCTCATGAGTACGCCGCGTTGATCAAGACACTTTTCCGTGAAGTCGAGGGCTTGGGTGACAGGATAGTGAGCGTACATTGCCATGATGATCTTGGTCTCGCTGTGGCCAATTCGCTCGCGGCGATCGAGGCCGGCGCACGCCAAGTGGAGTGCACAATCAATGGAATCGGCGAGCGAGCTGGCAACGCATCTCTTGAGGAGATCGTCATGGCACTCAAGATCCGCAAGGACCTGACCGAGCACTACACCGACGTGGAGACTCAGGCAATTTATAAGGCGAGCCAACTCTTAGCCCACATCACAGGAATCCATCCCCAACCGAACAAAGCTATCGTGGGCAAGAACGCATTCGCCCACGAGGCAGGCATCCACCAGCATGGTATGCTCAAGGACAAAATGACCTATGAGATCATGACTCCTGAGATCGTTGGTGCACCCGGTACCCGGCTAGTGCTCGGAAAGCACTCCGGTCGCCATGGTCTCAGCAACCGTTACCAGGAGCTGGGATACGAGCTGAGTTCCAAAGAACTAGATAGAGCCTACAAGCTCTTCACGTTGCTCGCGGATCAGAAGAAGACGGTACTCGACGAGGATCTTCTCGTCATTCTCCATCATGGGACGATGGTTGACGTGCCTACTGCCTTTCGGCTCATCAATTTAGAAGTCAACTGTGGAGGCAAGTGGTCTACGGCTCGAGTGCACATGTCTCACGGAGACAGCCCTCCGATGGAGGCCTCCAGCAAAGGAGACGGGCCAATCGCAGCGGCTTTCTCGGCTATCGACATGCTGATCGACACAACCGTAGAGCTTGAGGATTTCCAGATCGTAGCCGCAACCCCGCGTCGGGACGCCGTGGGCGAGGTCAACCTCCACGTGCGTATCGGTGGACGCACGTTCGCCGGGCGTGGAGCGTCTACGGACATCGTCAATGCTGCTGCTCGTGCTTACATCAACGCCCTCAATAAAGCGGAGCAAGCCAAGGTCGTGGAAGGGATGCAATTGGAGAAGGAAAGCTACCTTTGGGGAGTGTGACATGAGGTGGCACCTCGCCATCCTACCGGGTGATGGGATAGGGCCAGAGGTTGTGGAAGCCACCCTCCAGGTCCTTCACGCAACCGCGGAACGATTCGGTCACGAACTCGTAGTCGACCTCAAGGACGTGGGCTGGTCCGCTTTCGAGAAGAATGGGACGCCCTTGCCCGAGGACACCCTCATTGCTTGCCGCAAGGCTGACGCGGTGCTCCTAGGGGCAGTCGGAGATCCCCGCTCAGAGGGTGTGCCCATCGAGCTACGACCGGAAGCGGCCCTCCTGACCCTTCGCCGAGAAATGGGGTGCTTCGCGAACATCCGACCGGTCCGCCTGTCATCGGCGCTCTCTTCGGCTTCTCCGCTCCGACCAGAGATTGTAGAAGGCACGGACCTCCTCATCGTTCGCGAGCTCTCCGGGGGCCTCTATTACGGCGAACCGCGAGGACCCACGGAGGATGGTCAAGCCGCAGTGGACACGATGGCCTACCATCGGGACGAAGTAGCTCGAATCGCACGAGTAGCCTTCGAAGCTTCCCAGAACCGCCGGGGCAAACTCCTTTCAGTCGACAAAGCAAACGTTCTTTATTGCTCCCGCCTCTGGCGCCAAGTAGTCGACGAGGTCGCAGAAGAGTATCCGGCCGTGGAATTCAATCATATGCTCGTCGACCGAGCCGCAATGGAGCTCGTTTTGAACCCCACCAGCTTCGATGTAATACTTACGGCCAACCTGTTCGGGGACGTCCTTAGTGATGAAGCGGCCGCGGTGGTAGGCTCAATCGGCCTCCTCGCATCGGCAAGCGTTGGTGGAGGGAAAGGTATCTTCGAGCCCGTGCACGGATCCGCACCAGATATTGCCGGTACCGGAACCGCTAATCCCCTTGCCATGATTCTCTCTGCCGCCATGCTACTTCGTCACGTCTACTCGCTCGAGGCCGAATCCACTGCCATTGAAAAGGCCGTGGACAACGGACTGAACATTGGACTTCGAACAGCCGACCTAGCTCGTGAAGGAGAAACGACGGTCGGAACAGTCCAGATGGCGGCAACCATCGCAGAGACAATCGCAGACGCTGGAACCTCATACGAGGGTGATACTCAAGGCGAAGAAGGGTTCCCGCACAGGGATGGTACGGAGAGTGGGCCCGAGAATGGAAGCCACCAGGTGACAGCACGTGCCTAGAACCATGCTCGACAAGCTCTGGGATGAGCACGTCGTATACAGCGAATCCGGGCAGCCAGATCTGCTCTACATCGATTTACACTTGCTCCACGAGGTCACGTCTGCCCAAGCCTTCGAAGGACTCCGTCTTTCCGGGCGCCGCGTACGAAGGCCAGATCTATGCATAGCCACCGTCGATCATAATGTCCCAACCACAGATCGATCTCTACCAATCTTAGACGACCTCGCCAGAGCTCAAATCGAAGCCCTCCGCAAGAACGCGGCAGAGTTCGATGTAACCTTTTACGATATCGACAGTCCTCACCAGGGAATCGTACACGTTATCGGTCCCGAGTTGGGTCTTACCCAGCCTGGAATGACGATCGTATGCGGGGATAGTCACACCTCCACCCACGGCGCATTCGGAGCGCTCGCCTTCGGAATCGGTACGTCACAGGTTGAGCACGTGTTGGCGACTCAGTGCCTGCCCATGACCAGACCAAAATCGATGGAGATCAAGGTGACGGGCAGCCTTCCACCGGGCGTGAGCGCCAAGGACCTGATCCTGGGAATTATCAGTCGCATTGGTATAGACGGGGGTGTGGGCCATGTCATCGAGTATACGGGCGATGCCGTGCGCGGACTCTCGATGGAGGGGCGCATGACGGTCTGCAACATGTCGATCGAAGCCGGGGCTCGCGCCGGAATGATCGCCCCCGACGAAGAGACCGCACGCTATCTTCAGGGCCGCCCTAATGCGCCCGGAGTCGACATGTTCGAGAATGCCGTGGCACGCTGGGAGGGGTTTCGTACCGACGCCGACGCGATGTTCGATCACACGGTAGAGATAGACGCTGCATCACTTGAGCCGTTCGTCACTTGGGGCACAAACCCGGGAATGGCAGTTTCCGTCACAAGCGTCGTTCCGAATCCGGAAGACGGTACTTCCCCGGACCAACGGGAAGCCATGGAGAGGGCTCTCGCATATATGGACCTAGAGCCCGGAACGCCCATCCAGGATATCCCCGTGGACCGGGTGTTCCTTGGCTCATGCACCAATTCCCGCCTCGACGACCTCAGGGCAGCCGCAACTATCGTGGATGGCAGGAAAGTGCACGAACGAGTCCAGGCGATGGTCGTCCCCGGGTCCTTCGCGATCAAGAGAGCCGCCGAGGCCGAAGGATTGGACCAAGTTTTCCAGGACGCCGGCTTCAAATGGCGTGAAGCCGGATGTTCCATGTGCCTCGGAATGAACCCGGACACGCTGAATCCCGGAGAGCGGTGCGCCTCCACCTCAAATCGGAACTTCGAAGGGCGACAGGGCCGTGGGGGCAGAACCCATCTCGTGAGCCCTGAAATGGCTGCAGCAGCAGCAGTGGCCGGCCGTTTCGTCGACGTGCGTAAGCGGATTCTACCGTGATTCCTTTTACTTCACACGAGGGAATGGTCGCACCTCTCAATCGGGTGGATGTAGATACAGACCAGATTATCCCGAAGCAGTTTCTTAAGCGCATCGAACGTACAGGTTACGGACAATTCCTGTTCCACGATTGGTGTAACGGTCCGGACGGCGCTCCCGATCCGGACTTCGTTCTCAACCGTCCCGAGTACGCCGACGCGACAATTCTGGTCGTCGGTAGAAACTTCGGATGTGGGTCCTCAAGAGAGCATGCTCCGTGGGCCCTTCTCGATTACGGATTTCGAGCCGTGATTTCATCGAGCTTCGCCGACATCTTCAGGAGCAACTGTTACCAGAACGGTCTACTACCTGTCGAGCTCACAGAAGCAGAAGTCGCTCACGTCATGACTTCGGCGAAGTCGGAGGGAGGATACAAGCTCACGGTCGACCTGGAGGCGCAAGAAGTGAAGGGCCAGGATGATTGGAGCACCGCATTCTCGATTGACTCTTTTCGGCGACAATGCCTCCTGAACGGGCTCGACGACATCGCCCTGACGCTTGAGCACGAGGGACTAATCGACGCCTACGAGAAAAGGGAGAACTAACCGCTCCTAGCTGGTGGTCGCTCCGGTCGCAGCCGAAGATACGAGACGAGCATACTTGGCCATGACCCCCGGCTCGACAGAATCACTCCGAGGCTGCCATTCTGCGATCCGGGTCTTCAACTCGTCCTCATCAGTCTTGAGCGAAAGGGTTCGGCCGGGAATGTCGAACGTGATCTCGTCCCCGTCCCGAACACCGGCTATGGGACCGCCCATAACCGCCTCCGGGGCGACGTGGCCCGCCATCAAGCCGTGCGTAGCTCCGGAAAAGCGACCGTCCGTCAGTAGCCCAACAGACTCTCCGAGTCCAGCACCGGCAATGGCCGCCGTGACGGCCAGCATCTCCCTCATGCCGGGCCCTCCCCGGGGTCCCTCGCCCCGGATCACCACGACGTCCCCCTCGTGAATCAATCCATTCTGCACGGCCTCGAAGGCGGCCTCCTCACGCTCGAACACACGGGCCGGACCACGGTGGAAGGTTCTCTCGTGCCCCGCCACCTTAAGCACGCAACCGTCGGGCGCCAAGTTGCCCTGTAGAACGACAAGCCCCCCTTGAGGTTTCAAGGGATCAGAAAGGGTTCTTACGACCTCTTGTCCAGGTGCTTCGATCACTCCTTCGACCTCCTCAGCCAACGTGCGACCGGTAACCGTGATGGCGTCACCGTGAAGGAGCCCGGCCTCGAGCAATCTGCTTACAACCAGCGCCACACCGCCCGCCCGATGAAGATCCGTGGCTACGAAGCGGCCACCAGGCTTCAAATCAGCGATGAGAGGAGTCCGGGCGCTGATGACGTCGAAGTCACGTATATGCAGCTCTACGTCGGATTCATGGGCTAGCGCTAAGAGGTGTAGCACCGAGTTAGTCGATCCTCCAGTGGCAACGGCAACCGCGATCCCGTTCTCAATGCTATCTCTTGTGATGATGTCACGAGTTTTAAGTCCTGATCGCACCAACTCAACAGCCAAGCGCCCACACTCCCGGGCAACATCTTCCTTTGCGGGATCGACAGCCGGTACCGAGCCACTCCCCATCGGAGAGACACCCATGGCCTCGAACAACGTGGCCATGGTGTTGGCCGTGAACTGACCACCGCACGCACCCGCGCCCGGACAAGCCGCGCGCTCCAGGTCCCCCAGTTCCTCTTCTGTCATTCGTCCCGCCGCGCACGCTCCGATGCCTTCGAAGACATCCTGAATCGTCACGTCTCTACCGTCATACCGCCCAGGTTGTATAGAGCCACCATAGAGCATGAGCGATGGACGATCGAGCCTCGCCATTGCCATCACCGTCCCCGGGATGGTTTTGTCACATCCAGAGAGGGTCACCAGGCCGTCGAAAAAGTAGCCACGACTCACGAGCTCTATGGAGTCCGCCACGACTTCCCTGCTCACAAGGGAGGCGGTCATTCCGGCCGTACCCATCGTGATCCCATCTGAAACGGCGATGGTGTTGAACTCGAGAGCCACACCACCCGCCTCCCGAACCCCCTCTTTAACCCACGCACCAACTTCCCGCAGGTGGGCGTTGCACGGAGTCGTGTCAGTCCAGGTATTAGCAACTCCGATCAACGGTCGTCCAAAGTCGTCGTCGCCAAGCCCGACTGCTCTTAGCATCGAACGGGCTGCCGCCCGGTCCCGCCCGAGAACGAGCTGGTCGCTGATGAGAGGAAGACGATGTGGTGACTGCGTCATCCTGTCAGCTCTCCGGTCGGCTGAACAACAAGATCCCGCCAACCGTAGGGATCGGGGCACTCCCCTTGGGCGACGTCCATATATGCCCGTTGCAGGACCTTCGTTACAGGGCCCACAATACCACATCCCACTTCGATTCCATCGACGCTCCGAATGGGAGTAATCTCCGAGGCGGTACCGGTGAAGAAAAGTTCGTCGGCCAAATAGAGCATCTCACGCGGCAAGTCTTGCTCCGAGGTGGGTATGCCCAAATCGTTGGCCAAGGTGAGCACCGAATCCCGCGTGATACCGCGAAGCAAGGTTCCACTGAGTGGAGGTGTCCTGAGTACACCGTCACTTACCAAGAACAGGTTCTGTCCACTTCCCTCACTCACCAACCCATTCGGTCCTAGACCAATGGCTTCGGCGTATCCGTTAGCTTCCGCTTCCATTCTCATAAGCTGGCTGACCAGATAGGTCCCGCCAGCCTTCGCTAGGGTCGGCAGTGTGTTGGGTGCTGGGCGACTCCAACTGGACACTCCTACGTCCACCCCTTGTTCGAGTGCCGCTGAGCCGAGGTACTGCCCCCAAGGCCAGCAGATGACGTAGGTCTCGACCGGGCTATTCCCGGGGTGAATACCCAAAGCTCCCAATCCGCGGAGTGCGACCGGCCGAATGTACCCGGACTTTAGCTGGTTCGCCCGAACCACCTCACGACAAGCTTCGGCGATCTCTTCGGACTCAAACTGTACGGGCATCCGATAGATCCGACCCGAATCCAGGAATCGCTTAACGTGATCCTCCAACCGGAAGATCGACGGCCCGTCGCACGTCTCGTAGAAGCGGATCCCCTCAAAAATAGATGAGCCATAATGAACGACATGACTCAACACATGGATTTGCGCAAGCTCCCACGGAACAAGCTTTCCATCCTTCCAAATCCACTCTGTTCTTTCCGCAAAACTTGACATGACCAGATCCTCCCACCCCTACAACCAGGCCATGCGCGATCTCAACTCATCCCCCACGGCCTCGATACTATGGGTGCACTCTTCGGCACGCTGGCGCGTGAAATTTGGGCTACCACATTGCGCCTCTTCAATCCATTTCCGCGCGAACGCGCCGGACTGGACCTCGGACAGAATCTCCTTCATAGCTGCTCGACTCGCCTCCCCAATGACCCGGGATCCACTTACGTAGTCGCCATATTCCGCTGTGTCGCTGACCTCAGCTCTCATTCCCGACAAGCCTTTGGCATATGCCAGGTCGACAATCAACTTCATCTCGTGCAAGCACTCAAAGTAGGCGAGTTGCGGATCGTACCCAGCATCCACAAGGGTCTCGAAGCCAGCCTTGATTAGCTCACTCAAGCCCCCACACAAGACTGCCTGTTCACCAAACAAGTCCGTTTCCGTCTCGGCAGCAAAAGTTGTCTGTAGAACACCCGCTCGCGTGCAGCCTAGGCCGTCGGCGTAAGCCAACGCGATATCGAGCGCCCGCCCACTAGCATCATGATGAACACCCACTAGCGCGGGAACACCTCGCCCCGCCTTGTATTCGGCACGAACCTTTTGCCCCGGTGACTTGGGCGCGACGAGAATGGTATCGACCGACTCCGGGGGTTTGATTTCGTCATAGTGCACGTTGAACCCGTGGGCAAAGAGGAGCACGTCACTCTCCGTAAGGTAAGGCTCCACCTCCACGTGATAGACTGCGGACTGCTTCGTATCCGGTATAAGCAACGCCACCATATCAGCCCACGCGCTAGCCTCAGCAACAGTCATTACCTCCAAGTCCTGTTCCCGTGCCGAATCCGCAGAAGAACTTCCTTCATAGAGGCCCACGACGACTGGAACCCCGCTGTCTCGTAGATTCAGTGCATGTGCATGCCCTTGGCTTCCGTAGCCAATCACAGCCAGTCGTCGGCCGTCCAACACGCTGCGGTCCGCATCACCCGGTTCGAAAAAGCTTTCCTTGGGAGTTTGATCAGTCATACGCTCGCCCCTCCGTAATCTCAGAATTTACTTGAAGTTGACCTTCTCCCTCACAAAAAAAAAGCGGGCCCCCCGATCTCGTAGGTCATCGGTCACAAGTCAAGGGGCACCGTGGAGCAAGCCACGAACTCCCAGTCGATACAGTCTTTTCACCTCATCACCCAATTTACCTCTACTGACCAGGCCCATTTATCCCCCACTACTCCTTCCGTATCTCAGGTTCATCAGCGTCAGGAGGTCTCCCCGTGACTATAAAACAACGTAGAGGGTGCGACCCAAAGGAGACATCGTGACGAACGGCATTCCCGGGGCTCCAGACCCGGTGGCCGGACCCAATGTGATGGTCTCTTCAAAAACCCAGGACGTTGGTCCGAATCTTCGTCAGGCCCTGGTCCTTAGCCCACAGATCCAATTCGACTGTGGCAACATCGTCGACAATGGGAACAGCATCCCCCTGTAGCCGCAGGTCCACTGACTTGAGGTATCGCTGACACGTGAGGCACGTGTCAATACGGACGTGGGGGACGGACTCGGCCGTGTGAACCGGCAACCGATTGGCGGTGGTCTCGCCACAGTGAGTACAGGTGAGGCGAGGAAAGCGCCACTCGGTAGCGCACATGGAGCAGACCAGGCTCCTAGCCCCTACAGCGTCGGGACGATCTCGAAGCACCGAGATCTGTGGTAGAGAGGAGCACGCGAAGCATTGTCTTCGGTCTTGGTCGGATGGTGCCTCTACGAAAGCCGCGGCCAGGGTCGTCACGAGAGGTTCCAAGAAGGCTCTAACATGGAAGTCCGTGGGCTCTGCCGCGGTCAGCCAGAACGTGGTCAACCCAGCAGTCAAGGCCGCATCCAACCTCCCGGAGCGGTGGGTGTCATCAGCGCCGAGGAGATTTCGAGCACCGTCCATGATGATTTCCGTCCCGACTTCGGCGATCCGTTTTAAAAAGTCGTCGAAGCGGTGGACGAGCTCGTTGACTGGGAGGCGATCCACAGCCAGAAGCACGGCTGAGCCGTCCCGGACTTGGACGAGGGGAACCCAGTCGTCAAGGGGGACACCATCAGCCACCCGTTCCTGGAGCCCAACGAGGCCCACGTAAAAGCTGAGTATCTTCCCGGAATGGGGTGTCTTGTCAAGGAGTTGGGCCGCCCTGGCCCGCCGGAGCATCCAAGGACTCAGGGCGGGAGAGGAGTTGTTGAGGGTCAAGACCCGGACTGCTCCTTGTGCCAGCGAGGGTGGTGGAATTTCGCCCAAGCACGGGTCACTGAACCGTGGAGCATAGACCCCAGCGTTCCCGGATAAGCCACCGTTCCGAGGTAGACGTGAATGATGAGGAGCAGTCCCCCGGCCACGGTGGTCAGGTAGTGGAGCACTCGCATCCCATTGACGACGTCTCCGTAGAAGGGGCCGAGACCCAGCACACCTCCAGGCATCCAGAGAGGGACGCCGGAGACCAGATAGGAAACCCCCAGCAGCCCCATCGCCCAGAAGAATAGCTTCTGGCCAGCGTTGTACTTGCCAGCAGGGGGGACCTTGTCCTTGTCGTGAATAACGTAGTAGCGAATCGACTTGAGCCACTCCCGGTCACCCAAGTCGATCCACATGTCACGGGCCCAAACGAGGATCATAGCCACGAGCGATCCGGAAAAGATAACGCCGATCCATGGATGAAGGACTCGAGCCGTGGCCCCACCGCCCACCAGGCTAGTGATCCAAAACAACCTCGGATGGGAGAACGCCAGGCCGGTAAAAAGAAGGAGGACGAAAGAGAGACCCACGATCCAGTGCAAGACTCGCTCACCATAGGTGAAGCGCTGAATCTCCCCTCTGCCGTTCAAGCGTCACCTCCCCCGTCATGGCTATCCTCGTGGGAGCCTACTCCGGAGCTTGACCTGACTTCCGGTCCCGCACTAAGGGGTTCCGCCGGGGAAACTCTCGATCCGGATTCAAAGTCAGCGTGCTCGGGCTCCTGGGGTCCGAACCCCAGATAGTGAAGTGCCGTGGCGAGGAGTCCTAGCCCCAGCGCGGAGGCACCAAGCTGCCTGAGCCCCCCTAGGGCGGCGAGGGCGCCAGGGGCGGCCGTGGGATCAGCCGGTAGATCGTACTCGTCAAGCTGGTCCCCGTGAGGCACCACATACATCATGTGCGTGCCGCCCACGCCGGCGGGGTCGTAGAGGGCGGCGTTCTCGAAGCCCCGCCCTTGCAGACCCTCCACTTTTTTCTCCGCTAGCCTGACCATGTCCTCTTTCGTGCCCCAGGAGATGGCGTTCGTGGGGCACGTCTTCACGCACGCCGGCTCCAGTCCA
>JAYZFL010000015.1:0-42876 GCA_036336795.1 Gemmatimonadota bacterium | reverse complement strand
TAGCGAGGTCAATCTGGAGCGTGCGGTTAAGATGGGAAGTCGGCTAGATGGACATTTTGTGCAAGGACACGTAGACGCCGTAGGCCGTGTGATCGGCATGGAAGAGCGAGGAGGCTATCGTCTCATAGATTTCGAAATTCCGCCAGAGGTGGGAGGTATGATCGTCCTACACGGGTCGATCGCTATCAACGGCGTGAGCTTAACCATTAACGAGATCTCGGATGACGGTAGGTGCCAAGTGGGCATCATTCCCTTCACGTGGGAAAACACCAATTTAAGGAATCTTCTGGCAGGCAACCAAGTGAACGTGGAGACGGATTTGATCGGGAAGTATGTCCGGAACTTGATGCGCGATCCTTTCTCTGAGATTCAAGTGTGAAGTAGGCAGTGCAGTGTTTTAAGATTATGTCGTCTGTTTGCGGACAGATCGATTCGACTTTTCTTCGTTGTTTCTCCTCGATACAGCGCTGCTACCTCGTGTCGTCACTTCTTGCAGAATCCAGCACCTCAACACTCTCCCTGGTTAGCGAACTTTCGAAACGCGAGACTTGTACGGTCCCGTGAATACCCTACTGTCGCTATACTTGCTTGTGTTAGCGCGTGTCGGAGTCTTACGGCACGCACTGGTTCCATGCTGAATGAAGGAGTACCTGGGGATGCCGTTCGACTCCGTGGAAACGGCTCTAGAGGACATTCGACAGGGCAAGATCGTCATCGTTGCAGACGACGAGGACCGTGAGAATGAAGGGGACTTGGTCTGTGCAGCTTCCCTTGTCTCGCCGGAGACCGTCAATTTCATGACGCAGTTCGGGCGGGGCCTTATCTGTGTTGCGCTTTCCCCGCCCAGAGCGGCCGAATTGGGCCTTCCTCTCATGACGGATGAAAATTCAGACCCGCAGGGCACAGCTTTCACAATCTCAGTTGACGCCCATCACCGCTTCGGTGTGACGACTGGGATCAGTGCTCACGATCGGGCGATGACCATTCAGGTCCTCGTGAATCCGGACAGTCGACCCGACGACTTACGTCGACCGGGTCACATCTTCCCTCTGAAGGCCAGGCCGGGTGGCGTACTCAGGAGAGTTGGGCAGACAGAAGCTGCGGTCGATTTGGCCCGTCTTGCCGGGCTCCCTCCAATCGGAGTCATCTGTGAAATCCTCAATTCGGATGGCACGATGGCCCGTCGCCCGCAATTGGAATTATACGCAAAGGAACATGGCCTGAAGTTTATCACCGTGGCACAGCTCGTAGCCTATCGACTCACCAAAGAACGTCTCGTGGTGCGCGTGGCGGAAGCGGATCTTCCGACTGATTTCGGCCCTTTCCGTATCATCGCTTACCAGAGTTCTCTCGATGACCGGGAACATGTGGCTCTCGTCAAGGGAAGCGTGGAGGGTAGAGATGACATTCTCGCTCGCATGCATTCGGAATGCCTGACGGGTGACGTGTTCGGCTCACTCCGCTGTGACTGCGGTCAGCAATTGGCTTCGGCGATGAAACGGATAGCTGAAGAGGGGGAAGGTGTTGTTGTGTACCTGAAGCAGGAAGGGCGCGGGATCGGTCTGCACAATAAGATTAAGGCCTACGAACTTCAGGACCAGGGGCATGATACGGTCGAAGCCAATCAGGCCTTGGGATTCAAGCCGGATCTTCGGGACTACGGTATCGGCGCTCAGATTCTTCTCGATTTGGGGTTAAATAGGATAAGGCTACTGACCAATAACCCACGGAAAATCGTTGGGCTGGAGGGGTACAACTTGAAGATCACCGGTAGAGAGTCACTATCTGTAGATAGTGGCGAGCATAATGAGGCATATCTAGACACCAAGCGGTCCAAACTGGGCCACCTCCTCTAACATGCAACCGGTCCCCCCATATCATGCGAGCCGCTGCACGCCCTGTAGAGTCTCCTGAAATGCTGGTCGAAGCTGGTTCTCATCTCCCGAATCCACATCCCGCACCGGGGAAGAGAATCGGAGTCGTCGTCTCACGCTTCAATGGAGAAGTTACGACCGAGATGCTGGCGGGGTGTCAGGATGCCTTGGCCGAGCTGGGGATTACGTCTGTGGATGTGTATTGGGTAACCGGCGCATGGGAACTTCCTCAGGCGACCCAGAGGATCGCGGCCCAGAATATGCACGACGCGATCATCACCATTGGCTGTGTTATTAGGGGAGAAACGCCTCATTTCGATGTTATCTCAAGTGAGGTGAGTCGGGGACTTGGTGCTGTGGCGAGGGCCATCGAGATTCCACTTTTATTCGGCGTACTGACCACTGACACACAAGAGCAGGCTTGGGCCAGAGCGTCACGTGAGGCTGGAAACAAGGGCTTAGATCTCGCTTGGAGTGCTCTGCACATGATCGCACTTTATGACGCGTTGGAAAGCTGACCTTTTCCGATGACTCGTACATCTGTGCAAAAAATGAACAGGAGAATCGATAGGACCCGCGCTAGGGTTTGGGCACTCCAGGTCCACTACCGATGGGATGTCGGAGATAAACGTGCCACCCTGTCGGATGCTTTGGACGAGGTCATGTCTACTAGACGGATTCGTCCCTCTCGCCTGCCTTATCTCAAACGCTTGGTTTCAAAGCTGCACAAGCATGGATCCGAAGTAGACGACCTGCTCAGCATGGTGCTCGATAACTGGCGCCTAGACCGACTTTCCTTACTAGATCGTGGAGTATTACGGATCGGGGCTGTAGAGATTGCATACTTGGAAGATATCCCATTCAAAGTGTCGATTCAGGAGGCTGTCCGGATGGCTGAGCGATACGGTGGTTCCGATTCTCCTCGGTTCGTCAATGGAGTACTCGACGCCTTGTATAGACAGATGATGGACTGACCCGGGCGCGCGCTACCCGTGAACATCCTCGTGCTCAACTGGTTGGACCCTCTGAACCCTCAGTCGGGTGGAGCAGAGGTCCACCTTAGGGAAATCTTCCGCCGACTGGTCAAGCGAGGTCATTCTGTAACACTCTTGTGCTCTGCGTGGGGAGACAGTCCACTCTTGGCGGAGGTCGATGGGATCGAAGTGCACCGGATTGCCGGCCGTTACTCTCTTTCTCTCGCGGTCCCGGGCTACTTCCGACGCCAACTGAGACGGCGCAACTTTGATCTCATCGTCGAGGACTTGAACAAGGTACCATTTTTTTCACCCTTTTGGGCGAATGCTCCAGTGGCACTGATCGTCCACCACCTCTTTGGTACGACGGCCTTTAGAGAAGCCTCTCCGCCGCTAGCGCTCGCTACTTGGATGTTGGAGCTTCCAGTGCCCCGTATTTACAGGCACGTACCAACGACAGTTGTTTCTAAGAGTACACGGGAAGATTTAGTTCGCCGTGGTATGGAGAAACACCGCATCGAGGTGATCCCCAATGGTGTAGATCTTGAGGCGCTCACACCCAGTCTGTCCGGGGAGCGGTTCCTCGAGCCAACGCTATTGTATGTTGGCCGCTTAAAGAGGTACAAACGAATAGATCTTATCCTACAAGCTCTCGCGATTCTCTCTCACCGGGGAATCAACTGTAGATTGATCATCACAGGGCAGGGAAGTCACGGCCTAAGACTTAAGAAGCTCAGCGTGTCTCTGGGCATAGCGGATCGTGTGGAGTTCTTGGGGTATGTGTCAGAGACCGACAAGATTGAATTATTCCGCAAAAGTTGGATCCATCTGTTGACCTCACCGAAGGAGGGATGGGGTATCGCGAATCTCGAAGCAGCGGCATGCGGGACACCTACGATCGCGAGCGACTCTCCCGGACTTCGGGACTCGGTGCTAAATGGGAAGAGCGGCGTCTTGGTTCCGCACGGGGACGTGGAGATTTTGGCGCAGCGAATCGAGCATCTCTTGGCAGATAAGGAGTTACGTGTTCGTATGGCTCTCGAAGCGAGGCGATTTGCCGAGAGCTTCAGCTGGGACGTATCGGCCCTGTCCATGGAGCAATTCTTGCACCAACGGGTAGTTGGGATTTCAGATTGATAGTGATCGACCTTCTACCGAGGGTGCCACTACAATCGTTCTACGTCCGGTCTGCTGTTGAGCAGTACAAACAGAAATAATATGGAAATTTGAATCTCTGCACTTCAAAGGATCACTAAGCTCCCAGACTGACTGAGGTTGTCTTAAAAGAGTAGGCCGAATTGACAAACGAGTCTGCAGAACAGCTGCCAAACGTTTCCGTCGAACTCACAGTTCAACGGCTTCTGGACGAGCGGCAAGAGTCACTGAAGTTAGAAGTCCTGAATCCTGATGTTGGATTAGATCGCGAGGTCTCGGATCCTGATGTGTCGAGTCCGGGAATCGCGCTGGCGGGCCACACCGAACGTTTTACTGCAAAACGAATGCAGGTATTCGGAGAGACCGAGCTTTCCTACCTCGGCGGGTTGAGCCCCGAAGAAAGGCGGGACAGGATTAAGTGCGTATTCCAGTTCGGTATTCCGGCTGCTTTCGTAACTAAAGGTCTGCCGGTTTCAGAAGAATTCATGGAAGTGGCCAGCGAATGCGCGATTCCGATCCTTCGTTCAAGTCTAAGTACGAAGGAATTCTATTGGCGGATCAAACCATACCTCGACGCCGTTCTCGCTCCCCGCACACACCTTCACGGATCTCTCGCTGACGTGTATGGAGTAGGTCTGCTCTTTGTCGGAGAAAGCGGCGTAGGGAAAAGCGAATGTGTACTAGATCTGGTTGAACGGGGCCATCGCCTCGTTGCGGATGACCTCGTAATCGTCTCGAAGCGAGGTAACGACATCATCCTTGGGGAAGGCCATCAATTACAGGCCTACCACATGGAAATTCGCGGGCTTGGGATCATTGACATTCGAGCCCTTTTTGGGATCCATGCCACCCGGCAGCAAAAACGCATCGAAGTTATGGTTCAACTTGAGAGATGGAATGAAGAGACGTCCTACACAAGGACGGGATTGGAGACTGAAACGACTGAGATTCTTGAAGTGGAGATCCCCAGGGTCACGATTCCCCTGAACCCGGGGAAGAACATTACGGTAATATCGGAGGTTGTAGCGATGAACCATCTCTTGAAGTACGCTGGGGTCAAGTCTGCAGCCGTGTTCAACCGGAGACTCCAGAATAGCATGCAACAAGTCCGAGAAGATCTTCAGCAGGACTATGAGTGACGACGACCAGGTGAGGGGAATTCTTCTCAGCCACGGGAAATTGGCTGAGGGTATGGTTGATGCTGTTCAGAGGATTGTAGGTGTGGATGATGATGTCTTAGTAGCGTTGAGTAATGAGGGCCATAATTCACAGGGATTAGCCGACTCCATCGACGCTGTTTTGGGAGACTCTCCGGCTGTGATATTTACCGACCTTTGCACCGGAAGTTGTGCAGTGACGGCGCAGATTACATGCCGAGGCGGGGGAAGGAGAGTCGTTGTGTTTGGGATGAATCTACCCATGTTGCTCGAGTTCGTTTTCCATCGCAGGCTTGCACTTGAGGACCTAGTGCCTCGTCTCCTCGAAAAAGGTAAACAAAGCATGAAGAGTTCCCCCATAGCTGAATAATGATTTGTAACCGATGAGTGTCGAGTCTTCGAATATCAATCGATCATCGGCTCCGAGGCAGTAGCATGCCCGTCCTTCTCTTTCGTGTCGATGAGCGTCTCATTCATGGGCAGGTAGTCATGGGATGGGGGGCAGAACTCCAGCTTGAGCATTATCTGGTTGTTGACGATGAGTTGGCTCAGAGCACCTGGGAGCAAGACCTCTACAGACAAGGGTTGCCTGAAGGGACCAGAGCTGAGTTCCTCCAGGTCAACCAGGCCGCAGCGCGACTTGAGATTTTCGAGGCCGACCCTCGGCGCACGATGCTGTTGACACGATCGATCGTAGCTATGAGGGAGCTAGTTGATCGGGGAGCCTTAAAAGGACACAGGGTAAACTTGGGGGGCCTTCATTACTCGTCGGGGCGAACCGAACGACTGTCGTATATCTTCCTCGGTGAATCAGAAGAGACAGAGCTCAAGGCTATTCTTGAGGGAGGTGTAGCCGTTTTTGCCCGAGACCTACCGGGCAGTCGAGCAGTTGATGTAACATCGCTTCTGATAGATCCGTGATGCTTGCGTTATCGACCTTGGGGGCTGTCTTGGCACTTGATGCTACCTCACTAGGTCAGTTTATGATATCGAGGCCCCTTGTAGCGGCTACTCTTGCTGGGGGGCTCTTGGGAGAGCCAGGCCTGGGTATCCAGATTGGAGCGATTCTTGAGCTCTTTTATCTTTCCGAGATGCCCTCTGGCGGGTTCCGTGTGCCCGAACTGGGTCCAGCTTCCGTGGTGGCTGTCGCGCTTGCTAGCACAACGGGCGGGCCAGCGGGCGTGGTTATCGGGATCACGGCAGGACTGTTGGTCTCAGAGCTGGGGGGACTCACGGTGGAAGCACAGCGGCGCCTGAACATGACCGTGACGGCCAGCGTGGAGGCGACTAGAGTCAATGAACTCCGATTAGTTTGTGCGCACCTGCTGGCTATGTCTCTTGACTTCGTTAGGGGTGGGATAGTTACGCTTGTTGGGATCTCGGTCGGGACACAAGTGATCGGAATCGTGGCCGATAGGTGGACGCTATCCTCTGAATCTACTATGGCGATCGTCGTCGTGGCGGCCTCAATCCATTTGGGGGCACTGCTAAGGAGATTCGGTGGGTGGCGTGCCCGACAAACAGTGTTCTTGGTGGGACTCATTGCGGGAATTATCGGGACCTACTTGTAATGGACCTGAGTACTCGGATAACTGTGTTTCTTAGATCATTTTCGATTCAGGGCTCATGGAATTACCGCTCTGTGTTGGGGTTGGGGTTTGCATTCTCGATCGTACCTCTTCTTCGGCGGTGCAACTTATCGGCGGAGGAACTAGAGACCGCTCTGCGGCGCCATTTGGAGCCGTTCAATTCGCACCCCTATCTCGTGGGAATTGCTCTGGGAGCAGTGGCTCGTATGGAGGAAGAACGGGAAACTGCAGTGATGATCCGGAGATTCAAAGAAGCGATTCGAGGCGCGCTCGGTAGCCTTGGAGATTCGCTGATATGGGGTGCTTGGCGTCCTACTACATTGCTCTTAGCTCTAGTTTTGGCGTGGGCTATGCCGTCTTCGTGGGTCCCTGTGATAATTTTCCTGATCATCTATAACTCGGCTCATATGATTCTCCGGTGGTGGGGCCTTCGTTTGGGCCTAGAGAAGGGCAGTAAGGTTGGGAACAGCCTCGAGAACGTGAATTTGTCCCATCTTGCCGAGCGAGTGCGGTTCGGGGGGACCCTCCTGTTAGGAATTCTTTCTGGCGTGCTACTCGGCAGTTATCTGACGGGCGCGAACGCGGGTTGGCTGTGGGGTATCCTTGGAATCTTTGGGTTTGGTGTGGGACACCGGTTCGGAGCACGAGCTCCTCGATTATCAAGTCTTATCTTAGTGGGTGTTGTAGGTTTGTTGATAGTCCTGAGGATCCAGTGATGGCCGGTCGTATCGAACGAACGGTTGAAATTGTCAATCCTCTTGGATTTCATGCCCGTCCGGCAGCTGAATTCGTCCGTCTCGCGAGCTCGTTCAATTGCCAAATTTGGCTGGAGAAAGATGGAGTGGAGGTTAACGGAAAGAGCATCATGGGCGTACTGATGCTGGCGGCAGAGCAGGGCTCTAAGCTGGTGATTCGCAGTGATGGTAACGATGCCCAAGAGGCCCTGACGGTTCTGGCTGCTCTTATCGCAAGTGGCTTTGAGGAGAGCTGAACGATGTCGAAGGTTTTTGACGGAATTGGAGCCTCCGAGGGCATCGGTGCGGGCCGTGTCCATATCCTGACTTGGGGAGTTCCGGAGGTTCCTCACGAGTCAATTGATCCCGATGTAGTAGCCGATGAAGTCAAGCGTCTACGAGAAGTCGTGCAGTGGGCGAAAACAAAACTCCTCGACCTCGAACATTCAACGGAAAAACGCCTGGGAGCGGTAGAGGCCCGTATCTTCGAGCCTCAACTATTAATGCTCGAGGACCACACGCTGGTGGAAAGTGCTGTACGCTACGTTCGTGAAAACCGCCTGTCGGCCGCGCGAGCAATCGATTGGCGGATGCTAGAACTCCAAGCACTGTGGAGCCGGACGGCTCATCCTATGGTATTGGACCGAATCAATGACCTTCAAGACTTGCAGGTGCGGCTCCTCCATCAATTGCTTGAGCTCCCTGATCCCACGGACGTTTCGACTCTGGGCGAAGACGCCATCGTTGTAACCAAAAATCTGACTCCCAGCCTGACAGTGCAACTTGATCCCGAATCGGTTCTTGGGATCGCGGCAGACCAAGGGACCCGCACTGCGCACTGGGTGATGCTCGCTCGCTCGCTTGGCATACCAACCGTGTGTGGTCTCGGCGTTGTATCCAGTGAAGCTCGATCTGGTCAGGAAGCTATTGTTGACGGCCGCATCGGCCGTGTTGTTCTCGACCCAGATGTCAATGAACGCGGAGTCTTCAAGAAAAGAGAGAGTCAGATCCAAGCGTGGGAAGAAGAGATCACCGTGATTGCGCAGCTTGAGTCGATCACCGCCGACGAGCAACCAGTTGCTCTCCGTGCCAACCTGGATCTTCCCAGTGAGGCCGATAAAGCGAGGATTCATGGTGCCCAAGGTGTCGGGTTGTTCCGGACGGAATTTCTCGTGGTCGGACAGAGGCAGATGCCCGATGAAGAAGATCAATATCAGGCGTATCGACAGGTCGCTGAGACTTTCCCGAAGCAAGTGGTCACAGTTCGTACGTTTGACCTCGGAGGCGATAAATTTCCGATGTTCCTGAATATGCCGGCCGAAGAGAATCCTTTTCTCGGTTGGCGGGCGATCCGCGTTTGTCTAGACGAGCCGGAACTCTTCCGTACGCAGTTGAGGGCTATCCTACGAGCGTCTGCCCACGGTGATATCCGAATCATGATTCCTCTGATCAATGATGTTGAGGAAATAGTTCAAGTCAGGGGCTTCGTTGAAGAAGAAGAGGAGCGCCTACGGCGCAAAGGAATTCCCTTTAATTCTGGATACAAACTAGGCATTCTAATGGAGACTCCAGCAGCCGCACTGGAAGCTGAGGAGCTCGCGAGACACAGCGATTTCTTCTCGATTGGTACGAACGATCTTACTCAGTACACTCTTGCAGTGGATCGAACTAGTGCACGCCTTGCGAATCTCTTTAATCCGTTTCATCCGGCGGTCGTTCAGCAATTAGAAACAGTGTCTCGGGTGGCGAAGAGGGCCGGAATTGAGGTGAGCGTGTGCGGAGAGATGGCGGCGAACCCATTGGGTGCCTTTTTACTTCTGGGTTTGGACATCACGACACTTTCAGTGGCGTGGCCGGTGCTCCCGGAGGTCAAGAAGATGATAAGAGGCTTCCGGATGGAAGATGCTCGTCACGCCGCCAAGATTGCCGTTGCCGCCCCAACGAGTCGGGATGTGGTGGAATGCCTTGCTGATGGAATCGGTGAATCGGTGGATCTATCTGTATTCTCGGGAAGGTGGCGCTTGTCGCTCCCGTAGTGATGGAATAGCTTTTTCGAATCCGATCGACGGAAAATGTTCTTTTCAAATAGACTTTAGAGGTTTAAGTGAGCGATTATCTCCTTACGTCAGAGTCCGTTACTGAGGGGCATCCCGATAAGGTCGCGGATCAGATTTCCGATGCCGTTCTAGATGCAATGCTGGTGGATGATCCGTATTCACGGGTTGCATGTGAGACCCTCGTAACGACGGGAATGGCGGTCGTGGCAGGTGAAATTACGACAAAAACTCAGGTGTGCGTCTCAGACGTTATTCGGCAAACGCTTGTAGACATCGGCTATGACGATTCGGCCTCTGGCATGGACGGACACTCGTGCGCCATAATTTTGGCTCTTGAGCAACAATCTCCTGATATCGCCATGGGTGTGGATGAGGGTGGAGCTGGGGACCAGGGTATGATGTTCGGGTATGCTACGGCCGAGACTCCAGAGTTGATGCCAGCTCCTATCTTTTATGCCCACGCGATCGTACAGAAGCTCGCACAAGTGAGGAAAAGTGGTGCCCTTCCTTGGGTCCGCCCCGATGGAAAATCACAAGTGAGTGTTCGTTATGAACATGGGCGACCAAAGGCTGTCGAAACCGTCGTGGTAAGTACCCAGCACGACGAAGATGTGGATAATAGGGTGATACGCGAGGAAGTGATTCGTGAAGTTATTCTTCCGACAGTACCAACTGACATTCTTGATCCTGACACCTGCACGTTCCACATAAATCCGACGGGACGGTTCGTGATCGGAGGGCCTCATGGGGATGCTGGCCTGACCGGTCGTAAGATTATCGTGGATACTTATGGGGGGATGGGCCGGCACGGAGGAGGCGCTTTCAGTGGTAAAGATGCGACAAAGGTTGATCGGTCGGCAGCCTATGCGGCTCGCTGGGCAGCCCGTAACCTAGTCGATGCAGGACTAGCATCTCGCTGTGAGATTCAACTGGCGTACGCTATCGGTGTGCCTGAGCCCGTGTCCATCCACATTGATACATTCGGAACGGGTCAGATGCCAGATAGACAGTTGGCGGAAGCGATTGAAGAAGTCTTTGATTTCAGGCCTCTTGCAATCATCGAATGTCTTGGGCTAAGAGATCCGATTTTCCGTCCCACAGCGGCCTATGGCCATTTCGGAAGAACTCCCGAGAGTCAGGCGATAAAGGACGGGCGCACAGTCGGTTTGTTTCCGTGGGAAAAGTCTAACCGAGTAGATGATCTTCAGACGGCCTTGAAGGTGTAGGAGAGCCGCCGGTACAATTCAAGAGAACCCCGGCATCGCTTTGGAGTATTGGTACGGGTGCGGCGTGATACTCGAAAGTCAGACCAAGGACGATAGTCGGTGTTAGTACAAGTCTGCGTAAAGAGTCTTGGCTTGGATCGTTCATCGAACACACCGGTCGTGATCCTTCAGGAAAATGAAGGGGAGCGTGTCCTCCCTATTTGGATAGGCCCTGGCGAAGCCACTGCTATAGCGATGGAACTTGCCGAAATGAAGTTTTCTCGGCCGCTCACACACGATCTTCTGGCTTCGGTCCTTGGTGGTCTAGGTGGTGCTCTCCAGAAAGTCGTGATTAGTCGAGTTGAAGAGAACACATATTTCGCAGAAATGATCATTTGCCGGAACGGAGAAGTCATTTCCGTCGATGCTAGGCCGTCCGACTCAATCGCTGTAGCCTTACGCCTTGAGGCGAAGATCTTCGCCCAAGATGAGTTATTTGAACGGACGACTATTGAGATTTTCCAGGATCACCCAAATTCGGGGTCTAATATCCCTTCGGAGGGTGAGGAAACCGTGATTGCGGCGGAGGAACTCAAGGAATATCTGCGCAAGTTAGCTCCCGAGGATTTTGGCCGTTTTACTCCCTAAGTCCTGTGTTTTTTCGGTGATGGTTTGTTGGCCGATCTCCATTGGTGCAACCACTGCGGCGGGACAGGAGGGCAACCTTCGCTTAAATGGACAAGTCCTTGACGGAAGTACGCCGGTCAGGGATGGAATTGTCATTCTTCACAGTGTCTCACCAGACTCCGCCGGTGACGTCGATTCCGTTCGGGTGACGACTGATGGAGCATTCGAGTTCCTCCTGCCCAGAATACCCGATGAGGCGGAAAGCTCGGAAGTCTACTTCGCCTCGATTCAGTATGAGAGGGTGCTTTATTTCGGTACTGCGATCACGAACCTAGCACAGCTTGACAGTCTCTATCTCATCCAGGTATTCGGATCCCACGAAGTCCCAGCACAGGGTATAGAACTCCCGTTGAAGGCACGGAATCTATTCCTCGAACACTCTGCTGAAGGCTGGCTGGCCACTGACATGATCGCAATTGAAAATGTCGGCCAGAACACACTTGTTGCGGCAGAAGACGGGATCGTGTGGAGTTATCCACTTCCTCCAAGAGCCCAGTCGCCAATCTTGGGACAGGGAGAGCTGTCGCCTGACGCAGTGTCCTTTGAGGGTGGTCGCGTCGCAGTGAGTTCACCGATTCCTCCGGGAGAGCGTGTACTGCTGATTCGCTACAGTCTCCCCACTCTGGAATTAGACATCCCAGCGCCGGGTCCTACGCAACGGTTTGAACTCTTCATTAAAGAGCCAGCTCCTCCCCTTGAGGTGGAAGGGTTGCAACCCATCGATGTCGTTTCTCTAGAAGTAGGCTCATCCTATCGTCGGTACGGATCCAGCGCGCTTCTGAATCTACAGCTTGCGCTGAGACGGAGTGACGAAGGCCGTCCCCCACCCGTGAGAGTCATCGCGCTGCTTGTGACTACGCTCATGGCCGGAGCCGGATTGCTTGCATATGCATGGCCGCGCGGGCGACTTGTAGAGAGTGAGTTCTATGCTGATTCGCGAAAAGGCTTGATTCTCGCTGTGGCAAAGATCGACCAAGCGCTCTTGAGCATTGATGATCCGAGTCAGGAAAACCAAATGCTCGACCGGAGAAAGGTTCTCGTGTCCCGGCTTCGGGGTGGACACTGAAAAGCCGAAGGTGAGCATCGTGAGCACTTCAGCGGTTCTCCTCCGTTCATTCAATTACGGAGAGACTAGTCGTGTGCTCCGACTATATACTCGAGATTTTGGACTTGTTAGCGTGATGGCAAAAGGGATTCGCCGAAGAGGAGCTAGAGGACGGGCTGCTTTCGGAACCTTTTCAAGGGGTGAGATCACCTTTTACAGAAAATCGACGCGGGAACTTCAAACGTTTAAGGAATTCGCAGTAGAAGATGGAGGGAGATCCTTCGGCCGTGATGTAACACGATTTGCGGGGGCATCTGTGCTTGCGGAAATAGTATTAGCTCACGCGGGACCTGATAGGAATACCGAACTGTTCACCCGCCTGACCGCAGGGCTCCATCGGATTGAGAGCAAAGAGAGTCCGGATGTCGTGAACGTTGTGCTTAGCGAAGGTTGGATGTTAGTCGGGGTTTTGGGGTATGAACCTCAATTAGACGACTGTGTACGCTGTGGTCTGTCCCTCGAAGGTTGCGGAATAGGGCGGTTCGACTATACAGCTGGAGGCATCTGCTGTTCTGATTGTGGGGTGGATGTGACAGGGCCTCGGATAGGCCCTCTGGCTCGTGAACAGTTGGGAGCCCTCCTTCACGGCGTCGAGCTTGAGGACATTGATCGGAGACGCGCGCACCTCCGTCTCCTGCATGATTTCAGCCAATATCACCTTTCCGGATCCAAGCCACTTCGGTCCTTTGCATTTTTGGCCTCGTTGACGGAGAACGATGGAGATGGTCAATCCGAGGGATAAAAGATCTGAGAAACGGCTCATACTCGGGACAGCCGGACATATCGATCACGGGAAAACTGCGCTCGTAAAATCCCTGACAGGTGTGGATACAGACCGTCTTCGAGAGGAAAAAGTCCGCGGCATTACGATTGACCTTGGTTTCGCGGAACTTGAGGCGAGAGAGGGTCTTCACCTTGGCGTTGTGGACGTGCCGGGCCACGAAGGATTCATACGGAACATGCTGGCCGGTGCCACTGGTATGGATTTGGTCCTTCTGGTCATTGCTTCGGATGAAGGTATGATGCCGCAGACCCGAGAACACCTAGACATTGTTCGTCTCCTGGGAATTACCGAGATGGTCGTGGCCTTGACCAAGACGGATCTCGTGGAGGAGGAATGGCTGACTCTAGTGGAGGAAGAAGTGAGGGAAGTTCTTGAAGAATCACCGTTTTCGGGTGCTCCCATGGTGAGAACTTCTACTGTGACTGGCAGGGGAATCGACGAACTTGTTGGACAACTCATGAACGTTGCTCAGCGTGTGTGTGAACGGTCGAACGACGACGTCACACGGCTTCCTATTGACCGTGCCTTTACGGTTAGGGGGACGGGCACCGTGGTCACCGGAACGCTGTGGAGTGGCAAGCTGTCGTTGGGAGAGAATGTCACCTTACAACCGGCCGGGATCACTGGCCGAGTACGGGGATTGCAGGTCCATGGAATACCGGTGGAACGTGCGGGAGCAGGTGAGCGCACAGCAGTTGCGATCACTGGTACTGATGTCGATCTGGGAAACGTAGAGAGAGGACAAGTTATGGTCGCAGAGAAGGAGTGGACTGCGACGTCAATGCTGACGGTCTTGCTGAATGTTCTCGATGATACGGGATGGATCGTAAAGCATGGGCAACGGGTGAGGGTTCATCTTGGTACCACAGAGGTCATGGCACGGGTGATTACGTTGGAGGGTCACGAAATCTTACCTGGCGGTGTGGGTTGGGCCCAAATTCGGCTGGAGAGACCTATCATGGCACGCGCCCGTGATCGCTTCGTGATCCGCTCGTATTCACCGGTAACGACAATCGGTGGAGGGACTGTAGCGGAGGTAACGGCACCAAAAAGAAAAAAACTACTTCGTGATGAAGGCAAAGAACTATTAGCGATGATCGATGGCACACCCACTGAGGCACTCGCTGCGGTTCTAAGTGTGGGCTCTTGGGCGGGCGTGCCCGTTAGTGAGATCCCGATTCGAATTGGGGCCTCTCCGGTTGAGAGTTCGACTGCGAAAGCGGAGGTGGTGAAATATGGAGCGAGAGAGACTGCAGATGATGTGTACGGAGCAGTGACGGTAGAGCGGGCTCGCACGTTCATTGAAGAGGCTGTCGACATTAACCATCGTGATCATCCTCTGCGGTGGGGGATCTCCGTTGAGCTACTGCGGAAAACGGTGCCTACTAGAGGGGAGTCACGGCTTGCTGACCTCCTTCTCGGCGAAGCCGTCAATTCCGGATCATTGGAGGTTCAGGACGGGGTGGTCTCTCGGCCAGGTTACGAACCCTCATTGGACGCACACCAGCGTGAGGTAAAGGAAGATTTACTAGCTATTTATCGTAGCGCGGGATTGGCTCCACCTGTCGTGTCCGAGCTTCCTGACCGGGTCCGGATGGGTCCGGACCTCTGGCCACTTCTGAAACTTCTTGAAAGGGAACGCCATCTCGTCGGCTTGAATGAGGAATTCTTTGTGGATGCCCTAGCCCTGAGTGCAGCAAAATCTGAGGTCAAAAGTCGTTTAGCAGGAGCGACCGGACTCGGACCAGCTGACTTTCGCAAAGTTCTCCGGGTGACTCGTAAGCATCTCATTCCACTCCTAAGTTACTTTGATCGAACCGGGATTACTTCTCGTCATCCAGGTGGCCGGGATGTGATCGCCGTGGAACTAAATCAATGAGGCTGGAGTAGCACGTAAAACGCTTACTGCGCCTATTTTCTGGAATGGATATGATCGAAGCGTAATAGAAAGGTTGGGAAGCGTTTAGGCACGAACGGAGTGCGATTAGTCTAACCACTACGGCACGGGTGAGAGCACATGGGACGCAGTTCATTCGTCTTACTGGCCCTCCCACTCTTAGCGATTTCCGGTGAGATCTCCGCTCAAAGGATAGTGGAGAAGAGACCAAGTGAAGATCCGAAGATTGATTTCACACTGGGTCAGAACTATCCCAACCCCTCCAATCCAGAGACCAGGATTCCGTTCGATCTCCACGAGACCTTGTTCAATGATGGGGGCACGGCTCTCGTGTCCATGCGTATTTACAATGTGCTTTTGCAGTTTGTGGCTACGCCGCTTGTTGGCAGGCAGCCTAGTGGGCAGGGCCCATTGATTGATCTCGAGTACTCACAGCCCGGTCGTCACGAAGCCTACTGGGATGGACGTGATCACTTGGGACAAGCGGTCGCCTCTGGCACTTACTTCGGACAACTGAGGGTGAACGGAGCGACGGCCATCATCCGAATGTATGTAAATTAGTTAGGGTCAAGCCGGGCCAGGGCAGACTCTCAGTGAGCTCGTTCAAACACGAGTCGAAGGAAGTCTTCGGGTTCTTCCAGTTCGGCGAGGAGTTCTGGAACACCTTCCCCTTTGGCAAACTGGGCGACCTTTCCGAGGACTGAAAGGTATTGATTCGAAATTTCGAGGGGCGGAGCTACAATCAGGAAAAAATTGTGTACTGGTGCGTCATCGATCGCTTCAAAATCCACGCCTCGGAGGCTTCGGCCATAGGCCAGCCTCAGTCGACTCACGACGAGGGATCGACAGTGCGGAATAGCGATGCCTCGACCCATTCCCGTGGAACCGAGCTTCTCCCTGCGCTGCAGTGTACTGTAGAGTATCCCGGTGCGCCTCTCGTCGAGTCGAAGGAGTGAGACGAGCTGCCCTAGGACTTCGGTTTTCGTCTTGCCGGTGAGGTGGAGGTTCACGGTATCATTCGTGAACAACTCGCTGGGTTCCATTATTCGATCCTCCGGAGGCTCAGCCTCCATGAGTAAATTCTTATGTGAAAGTAAAGTGAAAAATATCTCTTGAATTCTAGAGACTGTCAAAGTTCTTAGCCTTCACCCCGCTTATTATGGATCGTACCTTTCTTCCCATGAAGACAGATCTGTTTCAGCTTCTCGAAAATGGACGGACACCCCTCTTCCTTGCTCCCCAAGCGGGAGTGAGTGAATCGCCATTTCGGCGGCTCTGCCGCCGCTTTGGTGCCGAGGTTGTATCTACGGAGTTTGTGAGCGCAGATGGCATCATGCAGGGGAATCGGCAAACCCGGGAGCACCTCCGATTCAACGAGGACGAACGGCCGATCGGAATCCAGATTTTCGGATCGAACCCGAAGACGATGGGTGAAGCTTCTGCGCTGGTAACAGATGTCTTTGGTCCCGATTTCATCGATATCAATTTCGGATGTCCGGTCAAAAAGATCGTCAAGCGGAACGGTGGGTCGGGTTGCCTCCGCGACATGGCTCTGGTCGAGCGCATCATCCGGTCCGTGGTGAAGGGTACGTGTTTACCGGTGACTACCAAGATCCGGAGCGGTTACGATGAACCGTCGCGGGATCCAGTGGGCATCGCTCTACGGTGTCAAGATGCCGGGTCACGCATGGTAACGCTCCATGCCCGGACCCGAACGGACATGTACGGAGGGCAGGCTCGGTGGGATGAGATCTTTGCCCTAGTTGAGGCGCTTGATGTGCCCGTAGTCGGTAACGGTGACGTGAACACGGGAGTGGACGCTCGACGCATGAGGGATGAGACGGGGTGCTCTGGCGTGATGATTGCGAGGGCCTCACATGGCTCGCCGTGGGTCTTCGCTCAAGCACGGGCCGCACTGGACGGGGATCCCATCCCTGCTGACCCGAGTGTCGAAGAGCGTTTCAATATTTGCTTGGAGCACGCCCGAAACGGAATCCGCTACGAAAACAATCCCAAGAAATCGTTGATTGACTTTAGGAAGCACCTCGGATGGTATACCAAGGGTCTTCCGGGTGGGCGGGCACTGCGTACGGAGTTGTTCCAGATCACGTCTCTCGGCGAGGTTGAGATCCTGCTCGAAACGTACCTGGCGCGGCACCGTGAGGGAGCGGACGAGACTGCCCGACCTGGGAACAGTAGCTCACAATACAGAGTCCACCACCGATTTTGAATTCCATCTAGGGGGTAGGTCCAGTCCGAAAGGTGTATATTACACATAAGACGGCCATAGGCTGGCAGGACATCGGGGGCGTCACGGTTTCGACGCGCTTGGTGAGTATGGAGTAGCGTGCCGAGGTTCCTGGGCCCTCGTAAAACCCCTTGGAAAAATCTTAATTGCCAATAATGAACTGGCATTGGCTGCGTAACTTCGGTTCGTAGTCCGTTTCCTGATCTGCCTGCCCGAGGCGGGTCTACGAGACGTCGATGAGTCGGGCTGGTCGGTGGTCGGTGCTGTTCCGGTCATAGACGAGATGATAGGCAGCTAGCTCGGGGGTCGGTTGCTCGCTCACCGCCCTGAGTGAAACGCTCTGAGTGACGCTACGCACGTAGAGACTTCGTAGGATCCATTTGCGGACGCGGGTTCGACTCCCGCCGCCTCCACTAACAGATGCGGGCCACCGAACTGGTGGCCCGCATCTGTTGTTCCGGCCTAAACGGGGTCGGGTAGCTATCACATCTCAGGTGTAAACGAAACTCTCGTGGCTTGAAGGAAATCCTCACTGCGGCCGGTTGCTCCCCGAAGTCGTGCTGGGATGGCCAGTAGAAGGACGATGGTGTGAGTCGGACGCAAAATGGGGAAGAGTTGACTTTAGGTTGGTGAGGCGGGACCACGTGCGACTGGACGGGTCCTCAGCTCGCACTGGGATAACGATGTCAGACGGCAGGGGTCACTGGCTCTTTAAATCCCGGTAAGATCTCTCGCAATGCCGAGATTAGGTAGTGGACGTTCCGCTCACTGCAACTGTACCCCATTAGCCCAATCCGCCATGCCTTCCCCTTAAGCGGTCCGAACCCACTTGCGATTTCGATACCGTAGTCGTGGAGCAGACTCGTTCGGACGGCAATGTCGTCCACTCCGTCAGGGATCATGACGCAGGTGAGCATCGGGAGCCGATTCGATGGATCACCGAAAAGTTCTAGGCCGAGCTTGGTGAGCTCGTCCTTCAGCAGATCGCCACATCTCTGATGCCGGGCAAAGCGTTCTTCCAGGCCTTCTTCCAAGATCAAATGGAGGGCTTCGTGAAAGGCGTATAAAAGTGTACCAGGGGCCGTGTGGTGATACAGGCGATCTTCCGACCAATATCTCTTGTGCAACATGAGATCTAGATACCATGTGTCGATTGGAATCTCTCGGCTCTGAATGATGCTCAGGGCTCGATCATTCACGGTGATACAAGAAATCCCCGCCGGACCACCGATACATTTCTGGCCACCGCTGTAGCAGATGTCTATGAGGAAATCGTCTACCCTAATATCAGTGCCTCCCAACGAGCAGACAGTATCGACTAGGAATAACTTGTCGGATTGACGAACGAGCTTTCCGATCTCTTCCAGCGGCTGACCCATACCGGAGGACGTTTCTCCGTGCACGATGGCCACCATCTTCGCTCGGGGGTGGGAGTCGAGCGCAGCCTGGATCTCATCGATACCCACGACCTCACCAAAATCAACCTTTACCTGAACGGCAATGCCCCGGTGTCGTTCGACGATGTCGACCAATCGCTGGCCAAAGAATCCGTGAATCCCAACGATTACTTCATCGCCGGATTCGACGACGTTGCAGATCGCCGCCTCCATCGCAGCCATTCCCGTTCCTGGCAGCGTGATCGTCATCTCGTTGTCCGTCTGGAACAGATGGCGGAGCAGGACCATTGTGCCGTCCATTATCCTCAAGAAATCCGGGTCGAGATACCCGAGGATAGGGCTAGCCATGGCCTGAAAGACACGGGGATGGAGGTTACTCGGACCCGGGCCGAGCAAAACCCTGGGATCGTGTTTCAATGCTTTGTCGACAGCAGGATTTTGAGTCATAGCTTTGAGAAATTGAAGGGCTGGGTGCCCGTCGTCAATCCTCTCAAACACCCTTCAAAGGTGTTAGAGAAGGAACTAATCAGCCTCCGGTCCAGCCAAAGTTCCGTCGAAATGGCTCGCTTTGTGGCTACCGTCGCAAAATGGCTTGCGGTTCGATGCGCCACAACGACATAGCGAGTAGGGCCGACCTTCAGGGGTCGGTACCAGATTCCCCTCAGGATCGAAGAGAGGAATTTCCCCCTCTATCCGTAGGGATCCATTCTCCCGAATAGTGATTCTAGGTTCGGACACGAGGACTCTCCAGGTGGACTAGGATTTCTTGCGATAATCGCAATACCCCCCTGCGCGCTAGGGTTCCACGCATCGGGGAGCTTGGAAGCGCTCTTCGGCTCCGGTAGATTGAGTTGTTCCATTACCATAACTCATACCCTGGGGTTTTGCTTGAGTCATTGGGAGCGAAGGCCGTCCGTCGTGGTCGATGTCGGCGGTGTTAAGATTGGCGGAGACAATCCCGTCGCTGTTCAATCGATGACCGACACGGACACAGCTGACGTGGAAGCGACGTGCGCTCAAGTCAAATCTTTGGCTGAAGCAGGAAGCGAACTTGTACGGGTGACGGTAAACAACGATGCCTCCGCTAAGGCCATCCCCGACATCCTCAGGCGACTCTCAAACGAGGGGACTGAAGTGCCCATTGTCGGGGATTTTCACTACAATGGACACCTGCTCCTCACGAAACACCCTGCCTGTGCGGAAGCGTTGGCAAAATATCGCATCAACCCGGGCAACGTAGGCACCAAGCACCGGGACGTGAATTTTAGACAGATTGTCCAGGTGGCTATTGACCACGCAACACCCGTGAGGATCGGCGTAAATTGGGGTTCCATGGATCAACGATTGCTCACCCAAATGATGGACGACAATGCGCGCCGCTCAGAGCCTGAGGATGGACGGGATGTCCTTCTCGCGGCGATGGTAGAGAGTGCGGTGCGGTCTGCCGCCCTGGCTGAGGAGGTTGGGCTCGGCCATGACATGATCATCCTTAGCGCCAAGGTATCCTCAGTGCCGGACCTCGTCCGGGTTTATAGAAAACTTGCTTCTGCGGTTGACCTCCCACTTCACTTGGGACTCACTGAGGCGGGCATGGGTACTAGGGGGATTGTCGTGACAGTAGCGGGAATCGCACCGCTCCTAGCAAATGGGATTGGGGACACCCTTCGTGTCTCACTCACACCGGAACCAAAGGGAGACCGCACTGAGGAGGTGCGTGTAGCGAAGCAGATACTCCAGGCCCTTCAACTCAGGGATTTTGAGCCACAGGTCACCGCTTGCCCTGGCTGCGGCCGCACGACGAGTAACCTCTTCCAGGAGATGGCGCGGGATATTGAGTCCCACATTCGCGAGCGAATGCAGGTATGGAGCTCTGAGTATCCAGGAGTTGAGGGACTTAAGGTGGCAGTCATGGGGTGTGTGGTGAATGGTCCAGGCGAATCTAAGCATGCAGATCTCGGGATTTCTTTACCGGGAACGGCGGAAGATCCAAAGGCACCGGTATTCGTCGATGGTGAGCATTATAGGACGCTTCAGGGTGAGGAGCTGGTCGAGGAGTTCAAGGTGATTCTCGAAGAATATGTCTGTTCACGATACGCGTGATTCCGGAAGTGCGTTAATTGAAATCTGCCAGAGTGTCAGATCTCTGATTGAGCAGTCTTATATTACTTGATATTACGATACTTAAGATAATCTAGGATATGACTATACGAGTTCGTTTTGCTCCTTCCCCTACGGGTTATCTGCACGTAGGTGGTGCTCGTACTGCCCTCTTCAATTGGTTGTTCGCAAAGGGAAACGAAGGAGTGTTCGTCCTTCGTATCGAAGATACCGATCGGGATCGATCGAAGCCTGAGCACACCGAGGCAATCTTTCACGCACTAAGCTGGCTCGGCCTTGATTGGGACGAAGGTCCTTTTTTCCAGAGCGAAGGTGTCCAACGACACCGGGCGGATGTACAGACACTGCTGGACTCCGGACGCGCCTACCGGGATTTTATGACTGCGGAGGATCTTGCACAGGCGAGGGAAGTTTCGAAGGCCGGTGTTGGCGACGCTACTAATGTTCGGCGCATTCCGCGCCGGCGAGCTGAGGCCATGTTTTCCGGTGAGGCTGAGGAACGTGCGGCGAGGGGAGAAGCCCACGCAGTTCGGTTCCTTGTCCCGGAAGGAGAAACGATCTGGGAGGATTTGGTCCACCAAGAGATGAGATTTCAAAACTCCGAGATCGACGACCTAGTGGTCCTTCGAAGTGATGGGAGCCCGACGTACAACCTTGCAGTGGCCTCGGACGACAATGAACAACGGATCACACACGTGATCCGCGGGGACGACCACCTGTCCAATACACCCAAGCAAATCCTTCTGGATCGGGCGTTGGGTCGTCCGGTCCCTATCTTCGGGCATTTACCAATGATTCTGGGGTCCGACGGGAAGCGGTTGTCTAAGAGGCACGGATCCACGGCGGTCCGTGAGTACGAAAACCAAGGAATCTTACCGGACACATTGGTCAACTTCCTCGCACTTATAGGGTGGAGTCCGGGGGATGACCAGGAAATCATGTCTGTCGAGAATCTTGTCACACATTTTAGCATGGAACGGGTGCTCAAGAAGAGCGGAATCTTTGATTTCAAAAAGTTGGATTGGCTCTCTGGTCAACATTTCAACAGAAGCACCGCCGAGGTGCTCGAGCCGCTTTTGACCGAAGGACTTGAGGTCTCTGGGCTCGCGACCCGAGAGGACCTGGAAGGTCGTCGGGAGTGGTATCTGAGCCTCATAGATCTACTGAAGACCAGAGCTCGGAGAATCCAGGATTTGGTTGATTTGGCCCGTCCCTTTTTGATGGAAAGGCTAGAATTCGATGAACGTGCCGTGGAGAAACACTGGTTCGAAACGCCTTCTCAAGTCTTGGAATGGTTCACGGATCTTCGGTCTCGCCTAGAAAGTGTCTCATGGGACGCGGACTCCTTGGAAAAGGTAATTCGGGAATATGCGGAAGAGCAATCAGTAGGTGCCGGGAAAGTAATTCACCCGCTTCGCGTAGCAGTCACTGGTCGTGAAGCCAGTCCGGGAATTTTCGAAGTCATGACTTTCCTGGGTAAAATCCGAGTCTTGGAGAGATTAGATATTGCAATCGACCGATTCGACCTCTAATACCTCGGCTTACGCAGTGTTCTTGGTGGAAAAATCTTGACGAGGCGGACCGTCCCACATAGGATAGCGGCTCCCGTTTGGAAGCCGACTTATTTCGGCTATGAAAACAGGTGTTTTCCCTGAGAAAGAGATATTTACGGCCGGCCGCCTCGACGAGCTATTGGAGTTGTTGATGGAGCAAGCTATCACTGAAATCGAGAGGCAAATTCTCGATTTCATGGTGCACTACCTCCGCACAAATACCTATCAACCTTCAATACGTGAGATTGGAACGAAGTTCGGGATCAAGAGCACCAAGACCGTTTCCGAGTATCTTCAGTCTCTGGCCAATAAAGGATTTCTTGAGCGTGACCCCTCTAGGTCAAGGGGGGTGAAAATCCTAGGGGTAGATCTGAGCGTGCAGGCAGTGTCCGTGCCGTGTTACTCTCAACTTCCTAACGATTCTGGGAGTCTGCAGGCGGAGCAGGCTGAGATGCATCTAACGATCGACCGACGACTGGCGGGGGCGAAAGGTTCGTTCTTCGTCAGGATGACGGAAGCTGGATTTACGGCTGTAGATGTCGCCAAAGGTGATTATCTGCTGATCGAGCCGGCCACACTGAAAGACTTGACCGAACAGGCCATCGTGGCGGCAAAGATCGGAAACTCGCCCTCGTTTTACGAGTTTTCAAGGAATGGATGTGGAGTCCAGCTCACACCTGTTCATGCTGGAGTGGAGGCTACGGCGATTGAGGACCCAAGTACAGTACATCTCATCGGGCAGTTGATCGCTCTCTATCGCCGTCTCGACGACGCGTCTATCCTGGTCAGTACAACAGCGCACTGATCTTGTGTCTGACAGGGTCAGAAATCGTCTAGGCTCTGCCATCTATCGGCCCTGTTCCCCCTGTTCGATGACCATGTAGTGATGGGGTCGTCTACACAATACACCGACGATGATCTCCGATGGATGCGGCGAGCCTTCACGCTAGCCAAGATGGCCGGAGCCCAGGGGGAAGTTCCGGTGGGTGCGGTGGTGATCAAGGATAGTGAAATCTTAGCTGAAGGGCACAACCTCACTCAATCCGCTCTAGATCCTACGGCTCATGCAGAAATCGTTACGATTCGCGCCGCTGCTATAGCACTGTCCGACTGGAGACTTACCGGGTGTACCCTCTACGTGACACTTGAGCCATGCGCGATGTGTGCCGGAGCCTTGGTGCTCTCGAGGGTGTCCCGTCTAGTTTTTGGGGCTCGGGATCCTAAGTCAGGAATGGTCGGGAGCCTCGCAAATCTCGTCCAAGAGACTCGCCTGAATCATCAACTCGAGGTTACGGGTGGGGTATTGGCGGAAGCGTCCGGGGAGCTCCTCCAAGATTTTTTTCGGATTCGAAGAACATAGCGTATCTCTCGAGTAATGCTCTCAGCCTTTCTGGAGAGCGGAGGTATGTTGGACTGAAGTGCCTAGGAGCTTAAGAATAAGCCACAGGCCGGCGACTCCTAGTAGGAGTGCGACCCAGACTGGCAAGCCCAGTGCAGTGCCAAGGTCACCGAGGATCATTCCAAGAATCGCGACTAGAAACGCATAGGGCAGTTGTGTTTTGACGTGATCTAAATGGTCACACGCGGCCGCCGTTGAACTCAACACGGTCGTATCGGAAATCGGAGAGCAGTGGTCTCCGAAGATCGCGCCAGCTAGAACGGAGCTAATCCCTCCTAGTGTGATTGAGTACTCACCACTAACGCCGAAGCCAACACCTCCCCCGAGAGATATCGAGAGCGGAATTACTAGCGGGATCAGAATCGCCATCGTGGCCCAGGATGTGCCTGTTGCGAATGCCATCAAAGCTGCGGTCAGAAATACCGCGACTGGAAGTGCTTGAAGTGGGAGTGCGTCCCCGAGAATCTGAGCTAGGTATTGAGCTGTGCCCAGGTCGCTGGTCACTTGGCCTAAAGACCATGCCAATGTGAGGACGATTATTGCCATGAACATCGCCTTCATGCCTCCTATCCATGCGTCCAGAGACTCTTGGATAGTCAGGAGCCCCTGGACGATGGAAAGCGAGATCGCTGCGATACAACCGGCCATCGAGCCCCAGAGCAGGGTGGCGAAGGTATCGGCTGCACCGAAAATATCCATGAGTGAGGCGTTTGCCTCAGCTGAGGCTAGGCCGGTTGTGTAGAGGCCGCACAAAACCACCACGATCACGACTATGATTGGTACCGCGGCATTATACCAGCGAGGGATGATGCCATCCGCCGGCTTGAGGTGGGAATCCCTGGTGTCAACGGCGAGTTGGGCGTCTCGCCGGTACAATCCCTGCCCTAAAGAGGCTCGCCGCTCCGCTAGCGCCATCGGGCCAAAATCTCGACCCATTACGGAAGTAAGAAATACCAGAGCGAGGGCCAGCAGAGGATAGAATAGGTATGGAATCGTGTTGATGAAGACCGCGAATGGACTGAGGGACGCCAAGGTCTCAAGGAGTTCCGGGTCGATCCCGGGTTGCTGGGCAGCGGTTCGCATCCCGTCGCCGATAAGAGAAATCTCGTAGCCCACCCATGTGGAAATGGGCACGATTGCTGCCACGGGAGCGGCAGTTGAGTCCACGATGTACGCGAGCTTTTCCCGAGAAATCTTCAGGCGGTCGGTGATGGGACGCATCGTGTTCCCGACTATTAACGTATTCGCGTAGTCGTCAAAAAATATCGCGAGTCCGGCGAACCATGTCGCGATTTTTCCACGGCGACTGGTATTTGCGAAGGGGCTCACCGCATCGACGATCCCTTGAGTACCACCGTTTCTCCCCACAACCCCGACTAAGCCACCGAGGAGGAGAGAAAATACGACGATCTGTGTGTGCCCTCCCTCGACGTCTCCCAGCGTTGGGACTACGTACGTATCTATCGTGCGCCAGAGAGCGGAGAGCGGATTGTAGCCAGAAACAGCGAGGGCACCGAGCCAGACGCCAGCTAACAGTGCGGTTATCACTTCCCGAAAGAAAAGCGCGAGTGCGATTGCTAGGAGGGGCGGGGTCAACGAGAACCATCCAGGCGCAAAAGGTCGCGAGAGTTCTTCTGATCGTTCACCAACTGAGACCGTGAGCGGGAGTCCGCTACGAGTGGATACGACTAATCCAGTCACTCTAGCTGTCTCGCCCGGATCCACCATACCCGAAGCCAGAAATTCACCTTGTGGGCCTACGACTTGATAAGGGAGCGAGACTTCGGAGTCACTGGTGATGTCCAATGTGAACGGCACTCCAGCCAGGATGACCTTCGGTGCATCTGTGACTTCCTGGGTAGAAACTCGGACGGGTAGGATGCTCGTGAGGGTTGCTAGGCACAAAAATAGACGAGCGCGTGCGCTACATCGCATAAGAAACCTTTCAGTGGGTCCCGTTCAATGGACAATCGGGTTCATGATGCTGGGAGGGTTGTCCCTTGTAAAGCGCCAGCGGCTTGTCTACCTTTTTTTCGCCTTCGACGCGTTGGTGGAGCCCCGAGGGCCGACTCCGTCGGGGATCGGTTGTCGGGGCATGGTACATCAAGGAAAGAGTACTCCACAGGAGCGTTCTCTCTGCACGTCGCGATCATGGATGAAAAGGCGGTGCGACGCACCGTCGCCCGAATGGCCCGTGAGCTTGTTGAGCACAACAAGGGCCCCCATGGTCTCTCTCTTATGGGTATCCACCGGAGGGGTGTGCAGATCGCCCGTCTAATTCGGGCGGAGATCGAGCGTGCCGAATCAGTCATCGTTCCCTTGGGAACCCTTGATATCACTCTCTATCGGGACGACCTCATGGCTATCGGCCCCAGGCCGGTCGTAGGTGCGTCCGACCTCCCGAAGGGGGGAGTGGATGATAGGGCTGTGGTGATCGTTGACGATGTCCTATTCACGGGACGAACGATCCGTGCGGCCTTAAATGAACTCACGGATTGGGGCCGACCCTCGCGCGTCTCCCTTTGCGTTCTCGTGGATCGAGGAGGTCGGGAGATCCCTATTCAACCAAACGTGGTGGGAAAAACTCTTTCGGTTCCTCCAGATCACACTGTGGAAGTTTCTGTGCCGGACCTTGATGGAGAATGGAGTGTGGACATCGTTACGCTGACTCCGGAGGGTCCTTGAACCAAGCTGCTTCGTCTCTTGGCAAGGATCTAGTAGGTCTTGAGGGTCTTTCCTCGGAACAGATCTTAACGATTCTCGACACTGCAGAGCCATTCAAAGAAATATCGGAGCGTCGGATCAAGAAGGTACCTGTGCTCCGCGGTAAGACGATCGTCAATCTCTTTTTCGAAGCGTCGACACGAACCCGCATATCGTTCGAGTTCGCGGAAAAACGTCTTAGCGCAGATACCGTTAACATTTCCTCTAGTGGTTCATCCGTAGTGAAGGGGGAAACCCTTGTGGACACGGCACGGAATCTCGAAGCGATGCGGATCGATATGGTCGTCATGCGCCACGGCTCCTCTGGGGCGGCGAAGTTCCTTGCTGAAAGGATTCCATCGAATGTGATTAACGCTGGAGACGGGAGCCACGAACACCCTACGCAGGCTCTCCTAGACATGCTCACGATTCGTGACAAATTGGGAAGCCTTGAGGGGCACAAGGTTTGTATCGTGGGAGATGTTCTTCATTCACGGGTGGCACGTTCTAACATCTACGGGATGGTTAAACTGGGCGCAGAAGTAGCGGTTTGTGGTCCAGAAACGATTGTTCCACTGGGTGTCGGCGATCTTGGTGTGACAGTTTTTCGACACATTGAGGAAGCTATTGGCTGGGCTGATGTGCTCAACGTCCTGCGCCTTCAATTGGAGCGTATGCAGGGGGGCTATGTCCCGAGCCTGCGGGAGTATAACCAGATATGGGGGATCTCACGGGAACGACTCGAGCGAGCGCCCAAGGAGATACTCATTCTGCATCCTGGCCCGATGAACCGAGGGGTTGAAATCGATAGCGATGTGGCCGACGGACCGCATTCGGTTATCCTCGACCAAGTCACGAACGGAGTCGCTGTCCGGATGGCGGTTCTTTATCTACTCGCGGGTGGGACTCCGGAGACTGCTGAGGCGGCCAAGCGAGGGGGAGAATCATGACTCGGAGCTTGGTGATTCGAGGTGGTCGAGTTGTGGATCCTAGTCAATCTTACGATGCCGTATGTGATATTCTTCTTGTAGACGGGATAATCTCCGCGATGGGTGAGGGGCTCGATGCACCAGATGAGGCCCAAGAGATTACGGCAACCGATCTGGTTGTGACTCCCGGCCTAATAGACGTCCACGTCCATCTTCGGGAACCAGGTGGCGAACACAGGGAGACTATTGCCTCCGGAGCAAGGGCTGCAGCAGCGGGTGGCTTCACAGCGATTTGTGCAATGCCAAATACCCATCCTGTCGTAGATGACCCGGCCGGTGTGGGTTTCGTGTTGGCGCAGGCCGCCGCCGCGCGGGCGGCACGAGTTTATCCAATTGGTGCAATCTCCGTAGGGCAAGAAGGAAAACAGTTGGCAGCGATCGGTGAGATGGTTGAGGCCGGTGCAGTAGGCATTACGGATGATGGAAGGCCAGTTATGGACTCCGGGTTGATGAGGATGGCTTTAAGCTACGCTCAGGCTTTCGACATTCCGGTCGCTGATCATCCTGAAGATCTTGGATTATCGAACCGTGGTGTTATGAACGAGGGTCTCGTCGCAACCCGACTGGGTCTTAGAGGAAAACCGAACGCCTCAGAGGATGTGCACATTGTACGTGATTTGCTCTTGGCGGAGTTGACGGGAGGTCGAATCCATTTGCAGCACGTTTCGACTGCTTATGGGGTCGAAGCTATTTACGAGGCCAAAACAAAGGGGATCCGTGTTACGGCAGAGGCTACACCGCACCATCTGATTCTCACGGATGAACGCGTCGAGGGTTATGACACGAACGCTAAGATGAACCCGCCGCTCCGATCACCATCAGATCGGGATGCCGTACAAATGGGGTTAGTGGACGGGACCCTCGATGTTTATGCTACCGATCACGCTCCGCATCACTACGACGAGAAAGAACAGGCTTTCGACGATGCTCCCGACGGCATCGTGGGCTTGGAGACGTCCCTCGGGCTGGGATTAACACACATCGTAGGGAACGGCTTGATCGATCTACCGACTCTGATTGATCGGATGAGTTGCGGGCCGGCTAGAGCCTTCGGCCTCCCCGGAGGAACGCTAGCTATTGGCGCGCCCGCTGACGTCACAATCATCGATCCGAAAGAGCTCTGGATCGTGGATCGTGACAACTTTATTTCCAAGAGTCGAAACACACCGTTCCATGGCTCTGAGCTCAAGGGACGCGCCCGGTACACCATAGTGAGCGGTGTGATCGTGTGGAAATTAGGGATCGATTAGTCTCTAGAGCGGAGGCCCTAATCCCTCGCAGGAGATTGTAGAAACACGGTGCTGAATTCTCTTTTCTTGTTCTCCAGTGAGTCCAATGCCGTATTTGTATTGTTCATTTGGGGAAATGGGCCTTCGCTCATCTAGGGTTACTACTTTTGACTCACTTCAGGCATAGAAAGTGGGCGGAGGTTGGATCTGGGCTCGCCTCACATAATAAAACCCGGACGGCGTGAACCGACCGGGTTTCGGTGTAGGTCAATGCTGTAAATACTAAGTTATTGCTACAACCTTACGAGCTAATTTGCTCTTCATCCGAGCTGTGGTGCTTGGATGAAGCAACCTGGATGTGGCCGCGCGATCAAGTAGTATCTGCGCACGCCGATAAGCGCTCTCGGCGCTCTCGGCGCTCTCGGCTTGATGTACCCTCTTTATGGCAGTCTTGAGGCGTGAACGTGCGGCACGGTTCCGCATGTTGGCCATACGGCTCAGGCGCATACGTTTCTTCGCGCTCTTGATGTTAGGCATTGTATGTCCTCAACTCTTCTCGGTTTCCTGTGAGGTCTATTGGCAATTATACCTGAAAGGGTAAGAGCCATCAAGAACCGTCCTGCGAGATCGCTTCGATGGCCAGGAGACTTTGAAATGGGCGGGGGGTAGACCCCGCTCTCCCCCGTGGATACTTTCCGGCCATGAACTTCCTCATCCTTCTTCCGGTCCTCATTTTCTCGATCGTGGTGCATGAAGTGGCACACGCTTGGGTGGCCTTTAGGGAAGGAGACGATACGGCCCAAAGACTCGGGCGTATCACCTTGAATCCTTTTTCTCACCTGGATTTAATGGGCTCATTCCTTGTTCCCGTGACTCTTTATTTCATAACGGACGGGCTGATCTTCGGTTGGGCGAAACCGGTGCCCATTGATCCCCGAAAGTTCAAAAACTACAAAGCTGGAGACATTCGGGTATCCTTAGCGGGCATTGTTTCAAATCTTTTCCTGGCTATCTGCTTCACCATTCTGGCACTTGCCTTTGTGAAACTTCAGGCGTTTTTTTTGAGTGGGGAAGTATTCTTCGGATTCTTCGTTCAGACGGCACTCTTTGGAGTGTTCATCAATCTAATTCTTGCGTTTTTCAATCTAATCCCGATCCCACCGCTGGATGGCTCTCACGTGGTTTACCACCTCCTCCCTCGGTCATGGGGAGCCACCTACCGTCAGGTCGGGCGTTTCGGCCTCCTTGTTATCATGGGGCTCGTTTTCTTTTACCCTCCTTTTTTCAACTTCATTCTATGGCCAGTCCAGGTTCTTTTCGGATTCGCCCAAGACTTCATTGATCTATGGACTTGATTGCGGGCGAAAATCGACTTTCCACGGAAGATTTCCTCGTCGTCGACATCGAGCGCTTCCTAGGCCCGCTGGATCTGCTCCTTCACCTGATTCGACAACAGGACATCGATGTTTTTGAAATTCCTATCGCTCGAATTACCCGACAATTTCTTACGGCCATCGAAGGGATCGAGGCAAAGGATTTAGACAACGCGGGAGAGTTCTTGGAGATGGCAGCAGGCCTTATCCGTATTAAGGCCCAAATGTTACTTCCCAGACACGGGGAGGCTGAGGACGAAGATCCCCGAGCTGAGTTGGTTCGACGCCTTTTGGAGTACGAGCAGATCCGAGAGATTAGCCAACGCCTTGCCTTGGCCGAAGCGGAGCGAGCTCGAAGATTCCCTAAGGGTTTCCTGGAGCCGCGACCATGTCCACTAATGGAGAAAACTCCTCTGCAGACCGTGTGGGATGAAGTACTGGAGGCCGCCCTTGCTGTGACTGTTCCAGAGCCGAGGGTCCGCCTCCATCACGTTACAACCCGGCCGGTCGCTATGGAGGATAAGATGAACTTGATTCTCGATACTCTTGAGCGGGTAAGGGGGATTGAATTCAATAGACTGGTGCGGCCGTTCAAGGACCGTATGCACGGTGTGATGACCTTTCTTGCTGGGCTTGAGCTCACGCGCCGACGCCGAGTCAAGCTCCGCCAGACCGAGTTGTTCTCGGAGTTGTGGGTCTACCGGGGAGCTGAGGATGGGGACATGTGGGGTGAACCCAGCGAAGTCGGCAAGGAGGAACCATGAACCCTGCACAGGTCGTAGAGGCTGTCCTCTTCTCTAGTGACGCACCACTTGAGGCCGAGGAGATTGCCCGGGCTGACGAATCCCTTGATGAGGATCTTGTCGAAGAGGCGGTTCAGGAGCTCAACGCCACGTACTCGGAGTCAGAGCGGGCGTTCGAAATTCGGGAACTTGGCGGGGGATACCAACTCCTCACACGGTCTGATTTTGCGCCCTATTTGGAGCGGTTTGATACAGTACCCAAGCCGTCACGGCTTTCGGGGCCAGCCCTTGAAACGTTAGCGATCATTGCTTATCGACAGCCTATCGGACGTATCGAAATGGAATACATACGCGGCGTGAGCTCAGCCGGGGTGATCCGAACGCTTCAGGATCGTGCACTCGTGGAGGTTATAGCACGAGGAGAGGGTATTGGCCGACCACTCCTGTACGGGACGACTCAGCGCTTTTTGGAGCATTTCGGATTCCGTTCCCTTGACGATCTTCCGCGACCGGAGAAACTCCCTGTTATTCTGAGTGAAAGAGCACCCTTAAAAGACAGTGCACCTGTAGTAACGACAGAAGACCCCGATGGAGACCAGAAGGCTCCTGAGCCCGGAGTTGAGGAAGTTCTGGCTCAACCTGAGGGAACGACCGTTGACTCAGAATCCGATGGTCAAAGTCCTGTTCCAAGGGAAATCGAAGAGATCGAGGACTTGGAAGATACCGACGGAACCTAAGATTCCGAGCAAGATGCGGATCCAGAAATTTTTGTCGAGAGCTGGGTCTGCTTCTCGCCGGAAAGCCGAAACCATGATTACGGATGGACGCGTCCGGATTAATGGTGAGATCGTTACGGAATTGGGCGTCACCGTCGACCCCGAGCGAGACAACATCGAATTGGATGGTAAGCTCGTTGGGATGCTGCCCCGCCGTTGGATACGTTTTTTTAAGCCCGTGGGAATACTCAGCACCACAAAAGACACTCATGCTCGTCCAACGATCTACGACCATCTTCCTCCAGCTTGTCGAAATCTTCGTTACGTGGGCCGGCTTGATCGGGACACGGAAGGCCTTCTCCTCCTAACGAACGATGGAGATCTGGCAAATAAGCTCCAGCATCCGAAGAACCAAGTGGAGAGGGAATATGTGGTGCAGGTGAAGGGAGTACCCACTAGTGGGGTGGTAACCCGTCTTCGTAGAGGGATGGTGCTGGACGATGGTCTGGCTCAACCTACGAGAGTAGTGACCCGTGCACCGCTGGATGGATTTGGAAATTTTCAGTTGGTCATGACCGAAGGCCGTAAACGAGAGATAAGAAGACTTTTCGATGCCGTAGGTCACCCGGTGGCGGCACTGAAAAGAGTACGTTTTGGTCCGATTCGGCTCGGTCGTCTTTCCGTGGGTGATTGGTCTGACCTGACTGAAAATGATATTCGGGCTCTGCGAGGAGCTGTATCAGACAAGAAGGAACACGGTCTAACGAAACGAAGAGCAAAGCGTCGTCGGTAGGAGAAAGTGAAAGGAGCGTGCCTCGGGGCACGTTCGGAGCTTATTCAACCACTAGACGGGTTTTGTTGAGCACTATAAGGCGAGTGGATTGGGGAGGGATCCATGATTACGTTGATGTGTCCGGGCCCATAGCTCAGTTGGTTAGAGCAGCGGACTCATAATCCGACGGTCGCAGGTTCAAATCCTGCTGGGCCCACTTGGTGTAGGTTCATTCCAGGGGAGGCAGCTGATCGAAGAAACTCCTAGAGCGACCGATTCCCGATCTTCGGTGTGCGCGGGAAAGTGGGCTTGTCCCCTGGCTGTTCTCATGTGTGGAAAAGCGCACCTCAATTCATAAATGTCCACAGGATTTGCTGCTCCGCTGTTGCTTCCCGTGAAGGGGCCTGGTGACTCCGAGCCGAGTGTCTTTCGACAATCCCTCAGAAGTGGGGTTATTTGCGAGTCCCGCCTTGGTCGCGCACTTTGCCGAGTCCTGATTGATGTGTTTTCCCTTTCCTAACAGGGATGGTTTCATTCATGCGTATCTCGGGTCACACCTTTCTCGAAGATATTAGCGGAGTAGGGATATCCTTGTGGCTGTCATTCTGAGTCGGCTGAGTGGGGGGCTCGCGCTAGATGTCTAGATCGGACGACCGCCACCGAGAGTCAGCGATCGTAGGGGTGTTACGGCGAATCGATCGGAAGATACGGTTGAACGGACTCATGGAGCAGCTCTCGGTGTCCCTATGCCTCGTGCTGGGTCTATTGCTAACGATTCGAATAACCGATCTCCTTTTACCGATCACAACACCGTCAGTGTCTTCGATTTGGGTTGTTGGGATGTTGTTTTTTACGGTGTTCGTCTTATGGTCCCGGCTTCACATTAAACGATTCGGGCGGGCAGCCGGTGTCGCCGACATGTACGGAAGCCTCAATGACGAGATGAAGACTGCTCATTGGTTCATGAGGCAAAAGGAAGTGTCACCTTGGGTTGAGCTCCAGATCAAACGGGCAGAGAACACAGCGAATCAACTCGACGCGAACTTACTCGTCCCCCTGAGATTACCCAGACGCCTCTGGCTGGTTTTCGCCCTTTCTCTGGCGATTCAAGGATTGGCTCTTCTGCCTGTCGATGGGCCACTCCTGAGCTTCGCCGCCGCTGCAGATTCAAGCTCTCTCTCAGACTCGAGAGAACAGGGGTTTGAGGATATTCGAGAGATTCTCGAGGCGGACAACGGGGAATTGTTAACGGAAGAAGTCCGTGATCGCCTTGAAGACGTGTTCGAGGAGCTCCAGGCCGAAGGCCTATCACTTGAGGACCTCCTAAGAGATCTTCGTGAGGCTCAGGATGAGCTTGATGAAGGAAACCTCCAAATGAGTGCCATGCGAGACACGTTCGACGAAATGTCGGAAGATCTTGCAGAGTCGGAGCAATTGGCCCCTTTCGCCGAGGCGCTAAAGAATCAAGATCTTGATAAGGCCGCTGATGTGATGCGTGACCTAGCTGATCTTTTATCGGAAATGGATTCGGCCGAAGCTTCGGAGATGTTGGAGGAGCTAAGAAGAGCGAGTGACGATCAAGCTTCGATGGAGGAATTCCTCGAAGCGATTGAAGAAGCCGCAGAAGCACTGGCCAAGAACCAGATGGCCGACGCTGAGCAAGCCCTACAGGAAGCGGCTGACGCTGTGGACCGGATGGCTGAGAAGCAAAGTGCTCAAGACGGAAGGAATGAAGCCTCAGAGCAGGTGCAGGCACTCCAGCAGAAAATCGAACAACAGCAGATGGCTAGACAGGCTATGATGCAAATGCAGCCTGCAGAAGGAGCAGACGCATCGGAATCCGCTGAGGTGGGACTGGGCATGCAGTCGGACGAAGTTAAGAGATCCGCGGGCGGAGAATCCGGAGACCAGAGTGGCCCTCCAGGGAATTCAACGAGTGATCCGTCGGGTGAAGGTCAGGTAGAGCTCGGAGAATCGACAACGCTCGAGGTACAACTGGCCCTGGAGCTTCTGGACGAAACTGAGCCGGAGCAGGAAGAAGGAGTCGATCCAGAGGACATTTTCCAGGACGCGAGCCGGCAACAGTCTTCCACGGTTGAATTCCGCGACGTGCGCGGTCTCTCTAGCTATGCGGAGGGATCCGCTCTCCAAGTCGAGCATATTCCTTGGCGTTTTCGAAGCCTTGTTAAGAAGTATTTCCTGGCCATACGGCCCCAAGAGAGACAATGACGATCACATTAGACAGCCAAATAGGTTTGTTCACGGAACAGTTCCAGCAGGTCAAGGACGAAATCTCGACCGTCATCGTTGGGAACGAAGAGATTATCGACGGGACTTTGATCAGCCTTCTCGCCAAAGGACACGTACTGCTTGAGGGCATTCCAGGGATCGGAAAAACTAAGATTGTCGCGACAGTGGCGGATGTACTTCACCTTGCCTTTTCACGCATCCAATTCACTCCAGACCTCATGCCGGGTGATATCGTTGGTAGCGACGTCGTACATGAAAGTGACGTAGGGGGTAAGCATCTCGCATTTCAGGAAGGGCCGATCTTCACGAATATCTTGCTTGCGGATGAGATCAACCGAGCCACGCCAAAGACTCAGTCCGCACTTCTGGAGGCGATGCAGGAGCGGAGTGTCACGGTAGGCACCACAACGCACGTTCTACAGCCTCCCTTTTTCGTGTTGGCGACTCAAAATCCTCTAGAAATGGAGGGGACATACCCCCTCCCCGAAGCGCAGTTAGATCGATTCTTTTACAAGCTTCGGATTACCTACCCCACAGCCGAACATATGCATGAAATCATGGATCGGACCACGCGGCGAGAGGAGCCCCAGGCGGATACGGTCTTGGATCGAGAACAAATTCTCCTCATGAGAGAGACAGCGCGCTCTGTACCGATCGCTCGATCGGTACAGGACTATGCGATCCGTCTTACTCTAGCTACTCATCCCGATACACCGGAAGCACACCCTCTAACTCAACGTTACGTTCGGTTTGGAGCGAGTCCTCGGGGTACTCAGACACTGGTCATCGGGGGGAAGATCAACGCATTACTCAACGATCGAGTCCATGTCTCATGTGAGGACGTTCGAGCGTATATGCTGCCAGCTCTTCGACATCGGGTTCTCTTGAATTTCGAAGGTGAAGCAGATCGAATTGATCCAGACGTCATCTTGACTGAAATCATGAATGACGTCGCGGAGCCCACCGAATAGTTGTCGTTAATTCGGGGCTCATCCCACGACTACACCAGTCCCGCTCAGGCCGAAGGCCGCGTCTGTTCCCATGACTGAAACGGGAACTCTGTTCGATGACGATTTTCTGAAGAAGTTGGAGTACCTGAATGTTGTCTCAGGTCAAATGATCCCTGGTCACATGCACGGCGAGCATCGTGCCAAGAAGAAAACTGACTCAGGGATTGAGTTTGCGGACTATCGTCAATACGTGTCGGGTGAGGACACTAAGAACGTAGATTGGCGCACATATCTGCGCCTCGACAAGCTCATTTTGAGGATTTTCGAGGAAGACGCAGATTTACCGATCTATATTTTTTTTGACGCGAGTAAATCAATGGACTACGGGGTGCCACTGAAATTTGATTACGCTCGCAAGATCGCCGCTGCATTATGCTATATCGGTCTCCTCAATCAAGATCGTGTTAATCTGGTTGGATATGCCAATGGAATCTCTCAGGAGCTTTCAGCGCGCAGGGGTAAAAACCAAGTGTGGAATGCATTTCGGTTTCTCGAATCCGTAGAGCCCCGAGGGGAAACCTCCATTGAGCACGCGATCAAGAATTTCTTTTCTGCACGTAGACGGCGTGGCCTTGTGGTGGTGGTTTCTGACTTCTTAGACGAGTCCGGATTCGAGAAGGCTTTCGACATGCTCCGGTACTTCAGGCAAGATCTTTTTGCCGTGCACATCTATAGCACCGACGAAGCTCAACCTGAGTTTCCAGATGAGATTCTCTTGGAAGACTCTGAACTTGGTACAACAGAGAGGATAAAAGTGACTCCGGCGCTCTTAGAAGCGTATGCAGAGAAGTTCGAAGAACATTGTGACGAGGTCGGTAACTATTGTCGTAAGAATGGTTGGGGTTACGTGCGGACGACCACTGATGTGCCCTTTGAGGATTTGATCCTCCGGGTTTTTCGCCAAGGAAGATTCCTCGGATGACGTTCCTGGGGATGAGCAGCTCTCTTGTTGGCGTTCTTCTCGCGACAACTGGTATCGCCGTGGTTATCCTATATTGGCTGAAACCACCAGTGCGGCGATTGGTCGTACCCTCCAGACTTCTCTGGAATCGGCTTCTCAGAGAGAAGCGGAAAAGCTCACTCCTTGATCGACTTCGGTGGTGGATATCTCTAATGATCGCTCTTCTTGTCTGTCTGTCTGTGGGAACGGCCATTGGACAGCCCGAGCTTTCCACGACTGGCTTGAACACCCGAGCAATCACGATTGTGATCGATAACTCGGCGACCATGTCGACAAGGATGTCTGACGGCTTCACTCGCTGGGATCATGCCGTGGAACGGGTACGGCAACTCATTGGTGAAAGAAGTGTGGACGGCGAGTTCCTCATCGTCGATACGTCGGGTCAGGCTCCTCCGACCACGCCGGGAAATCGCCCTGAGGCTCTCGACGTTCTTGCGAGGCTCACGGTGTCGCTTGGAGGTGATCCTCGGTTTCCGACGATTCCCAAGTCGGACGCCGAGCTTTACTTCATTTCGGACGGCGTCATGGTGGATGATGTCCCGGACGAAGCTATTCTGGCTTCGGTCTTCGAGCCTGCCGACAACGTGGGTATCACTGCATTCACAGTCAACGCGATACCTTCGGGACCGATCAGGTATCAAGCATTCCTAGAGGTTACCAACACTTCTTTCGAACCAAAAGAGGTCTCGGTCCGTCTCGTCGGTAGTGGGGGCGTTGGCCAACGAGATGACGTGATGCTCCAACCCGGAGAATCACGAGTGCGGTCTATCGATCTTTCGAGTTTTGATCGGGGGGTGATCCGTGCCTCGGTGATATCGAACGGTGATGCTTTTGTGGCGGATGACTATGCCTACGGATTCTTGCCTGTTCAAAGCCCAACACGGGTTTCTCTAGTTACTCCAGGAAGCGTTTATCTGGAGAACGCACTCGCAGCTGACGAAGGACTCCTACTAACCGTACTGCCGCCGAGAGAGTACGATAGTGGAGTCCCGGCCGACGTGTATGTTTTCGACCGCTTCGCACCAGCAGAGCCTCCTCCGGGCCCCTCTCTTTTGTTCATGCCACCGGATACGGATTGGCTGTCTGGCACAATTCAGGTTTTGAATACACCCGATGTCAGCGGATGGGATATTCAACATCCTCTGCTCCAATTCGTCTCACTTAACGACCTCCGTGTTGATCGTGCTGTGCGAATCGCTTTGCCTGACATGTCGAACGAACTCATGCAGAGCTCAGAGATCTTCTCTCATCGGGAAGCAGATGTCGTTATCGGAAACAGAGAGACGCCCCTAGTGGTGGCATCGGAGGAATTGGTACGAGTGTCGTTTGCCCTGGAGGATTCCAATTTTCCGCTACAACCAGGGTTTCCGATTTTTCTGGCGAATACCATGAATTGGTTAACAGGTGAACGCTTTGCCTTATCCAGAAGTCCAGGTCGGATTGAGGTGCCAATTCCGATGGCCGAGGTAGCTGATCTTGAGGGTAACAGTGTCGCGGCTTCGTCACTACCTGGCCGAACCGTGTTCACCGCGTCCGAGGCTGGCTTGTTTACAGTAGTAGCTTCAGATCGCCGCGTTCACGTGGCGGTGAATCTCACGAGCCAGAGGCATTCTTCGGTGAATGCCTCGAACTTTGGTCCAGAGGTCGACTCTTCTCCTATCGAGATGCCATTCGGGGGAAGGGAAGTCGAGGAAAACCCAAAACTTTGGGTGACCCTACTTGTTGTCGCCACACTCCTGGTTACTGGAGAATGGTTCACGTATCACCGTAGACTCACGGTATGAGCGTCGAGTTCGAGCACTACTGGCCACTAGTCTTCTTTCTCGGGATACCTCTGATCTGGAGAGCGACCCGTCATACGACCATCGGACTAGCTCCGAGGCATCTCACCCTCTCGACGGTTGTGCGCGGATCGGTGATCATTCTCCTTGCCTTAGCGTTGATGCAGCCCGTTTGGCATAGGGCTGGAAAGTGGATGTCGGTCATTTACGCCCTTGATGTTTCGAGTAGCGTCGACCCTGCCTTCGTAAGTAATGCCATAGATTGGATAGCGTCCGCGAACGCTCAAGGAGGACCCGCGCACTCTTCTTTCATTGCTTTCGCAGGATCAGCTGCGAGCGTAGGAACTCCAGAAGCGATCCGTACACTGGAAGTATCCACAGATGGTGCCGATCGGTCCATCAATCAGCAAGCAACCAACCTCGAAATTGCCGTCCGGCAATCGCTACGAAGTTTCGATCCGAGATACCTGAAGCGCCTCGTGCTGATTACTGACGGCAACGAAAATACCGGTGACGTTCTGACGGCTTTAGGTAGAGCACAGGAGGCTGGTGTCCGGATATTCACTTTGCCAGCTACAGTCCGTGGTGAAGGGGACAGCTGGATCGAAACGATTGTGTTACCAGAAGAAATCCGACAACAGGAGCCTATCGTCGCGACTGTGCAGGTCTTCAGCCGGATCGCAACCGAAGCGCTAGTGGAGCTGTCGGGAAATGAGGGAACTCTCCAGGCCAAGGAGGTGCAGCTCCAACCCGGCCTCAACGCTGTTGACTTTGAAGTCCGATTGACTGACGAAGGTTCGCGTATCCTCTCGGCCCAATTGCAGAACGATTTAGACCCGGTGGAACGAAACGACGTACACACAAAATCGATCTCGGTTGATGCACAACCTCGGGTGCTCTATGTCGAGGGCCATTCAGAAAGTTCCCACTATCTTCGCGACGCTTTGGTTGGAGAGGGTGTGGACGTTGTCCTTGGAATTCCCGGTGAATTGCCAATGCGATCCAGTGGCCTTGATGAATATGACTTGGTTCTCCTGAGTGATGTACCGAGAAATGATCTTCAAGACGCTCAAATGACGGCGATTCTCGATTATGTTCGGGACACTGGGGGCGGTTTTATCTTCGTCGGAGGAGAAACCAGCTATGGCGAAGAGGGCTATAAGGACTCGGCAGTCGAGGAGGTACTTCCGGTCTTGTTCGAGGTTGATGAGAAGCGAAAGGACTTGGCCCTTGTAATTGTCATGGACAAGTCCTACAGCATGGTCGGTTTAAAGTTGGAACTTTCTAAGGAGGCCGCAAAGGCCGCGTTGGACTTATTAGAGCCAACGCACAGGTTCAGCTTGATTACATTCGATGACACACCGTATGTCACGGTTCCGTTGCAACTTGCCGTTGAAAAATCTCTTATCAACGAATACATCAGCCGGGTCATTGCGGGATCTCAAACGAATATTTTTCCAGCTTTGGAGGAAGCTTTTGAAACTCTCGTAGATACCAACGAAGAAGTTAGGCACGTCATCCTCCTCTCAGATGGCAAGACGTATTCCGACGACTACGAAACATTGGTATCAAGTATGGCAGATTCGGGAATCACGGTCTCGTCGGTCGCAGTGGGTGAGGAGGCTGATCGGGATCTGCTCAGCAACATCGCCGATTGGGGAAACGGTCGTAGTTACTTCATCAGAGATGTACGTCGTGTGCCTCAGATTTTTGTCGAAGAGACCCAAATCGCTTCTCAGGCCACACTTGTCGAAGAACCAGTTGTGACCGCAGTTAGGAGGTCGGTTGAAGCGTTTACTGGCATTGACCTAGCCTCGGCTCCGGCGCTCAAGGGATACGTGAGGACACGTATAAAGGAAACGGCGGAAGTGCTTCTCGAATCTGATTCGGAGTCCCCGATTCTTGCCCAATGGCGCTATGGGCTGGGGAAGACTGCGGTTTTTACCTCTGGTGTGAAGAACCGCTGGGCTGTGGACTGGCTGACATGGGACGGCTACGGAAAATTCTGGGCGCAGTTGATCCGTGAGACGATGAAACGTGATGGTGATGGCGAACTGAACTTCGTCGTGGATCGAGTCGGAGATGAGGTAGTGATCACGCTTAGTGCTATTTCAGAGGAAGGTGTGTATCAGGGCGATTTTTCTCCGAATCTGGAGGTTGTTGAGTCGGGCAACATAGGGATGCCCTTGAGGCTTGATCAGGTTGGCCCTTCTACTTTCCAAGCCAGGCATCCCATCGAGACGTCCAGTGATGACCCATACCTATTTCGACTCTCTGGGGATGGTGTCGAAAATCGATCGGAGGCTATCTATTATCCTTACCGTGATGAGTATCGATTGTATCCGCCTAACTCGGAGTTGTTGAGCACGATCAGTACTCAGACGGGCGGGCTGGTACTTCCCGATATTGAGGACATTTTTGACGACTATGGGGAATCCGCGTCGGTGCCGACTCCACTTTGGCCCTGGCTAGCAGGATTAGCGCTCCTTGGCTATCTGTTCGATATTGCAATACGAAGGGCTCCTTGGTTCTGGAGGCGCTTTGCCTAGCTGATTGGTCGAATGAGATACTTGATCTAGTTGAGAAAACAGGGGGTCATCAGGGAGGCGAACAAAAGAGAGAAGCCTCTTCTTACAGATCCATTTCAACGATCTGATCTTTCACGAAGGAGCAATGGAAATATCTGTGTAACGGTGGGCAAGAGCCCTAATTATCTTCCAGCTTTGGAGTTTGGCGAAGTGCCTTTCGCAGTGAGCGTCGACGTTTCACCCGCCGCCGCCGCGCAAGCACTCGTTTCGGAACTCCCGTGGGAATCCTAGGCTTTCGTCGATGGTGGATTGTGATCAGCTTTCTCCGAAGCACAGCGAGTGCCTCTCTCTTGTTGGCATGCTGACTGCGACGACGTCGACTCGAGACAACAGTTCCAGTGGGGAGATGGATCAAGCGAACTCCACTCTCCGTGACATTCTGGTGTTGCCCGCCCTTACCACCGGCGCGAAACACCTGAACTCGACATTGTGCGAGGAGTTCAATGTCCGACTTTGGGATCGGAGGCCGGGGATCAGTTCGGTGTTCAGCCATCGCAGACCCTTGGATGGTACGAGGTTTACTGTAATCTTTTATAGTACAGTTCGACGTAACGTGCTAGATATTGAATCGACACCGTGCCTCTAACTTACTCGATACCGTAGATGATTTTCGAGCGAACCGACAACCCCGGGGCACGCTTCCTCCTCATGGGTGCCAGTCTGGTGGTTATTGTGGCCGGCCTCCGTGAAGGCGCAAGCATCCTCCTTCCTTTTGCTCTTGCTATCTTCTTGGCCGTAATGAGTATGCCTCTGATGGCTTGGTTTCAGAACCGTCGGGTTCCTCCGAGCTTGGCTATTGTGCTCACAATGCTAGTCATTGGTGCGGTATTCGGAGCGCTCATCATGCTCGGCACCCAGGCGGTAGCGGATTTTCAAGACCAGCTTCCTGGATACCGCACCAGGCTCGTTTTCCTGTACGCTTCGTGGGTAGAGGGTCTAAGCGTGCAGTTAGGAATGCCACTCGATCAATATTTGACTTTCGAACTAATAGATCCGGGCGCGGCGGTTGACCTCTTCGGTAGAACTGCTGCAAGGGTGGCGGGTTTCTTGACCAACACATTCCTCGTCTTGCTTATAATGGCGTTTGTTCTGGGTGAGGCCACAGTGTTTCCGTCCAAGTTTCGTGCGATCGTGGGGCCTGACCACGAGGAGCGTGGTAGCGTGTCCAAGGCCGTGGGCCACGACAGACGGCGTGCGACTAAAATTGTGAGGGAAGTGCAGGCATACCTCGGCATCAAAACTGTCGTCAGCTTGGCCACCGGGGTGCTCATCGGAGGTATGGCATGGCTCCTAAATTTAGACTTTCCGGTCCTTCTCGGTCTCATCGGATTCGTCATGAACTATATCCCGACGGTCGGATCGATTCTGGCCGCGGTTCCTGCACTACTCTTCAGTATCGTGCAATTCGGTACACTTGGACACTTCACTCTTGTTGCTGTGGGCTATGGCGTAATTAATACCGTCTTTGGAAATATCATCGAACCTAATTTAATGGGCCGACGTTTGGGCCTCTCCACACTGGTTGTTATACTTTCTTTGCTCTTCTGGGCTTGGATCTGGGGTCCCGTCGGTGCGCTCCTTGCTGTTCCACTGACGATGGTCGTAAAGATCATGCTTGAGAACACCGAAGATCTCCGATGGGTAGCCATTCTGCTTGATAAATCGCCACCGCAAGCTAGGGCGGCCGTTGAGAGCCAAACTGTCCTGGACCCTGAGGGTTCTGGAGAAGGGAAATCTGCTTGATGCCACTGGTCGCATTTGAGGAACTTCCCGATGAATCTCGCCTTTGGGTATTTGGGATCGACCGCGCACTTGGTCAGCAAGAGCA
>JAYZFL010000014.1:0-16963 GCA_036336795.1 Gemmatimonadota bacterium | reverse complement strand
TTCCGGGGGAAAAGCTCACGGGAATTCTCTGGCGCCGCTCGCTTAATATCGCGGGTAGAGCGCGCCTGAAGGGCACGGAACAAATCACCCTAATCGAAGACTTGGTCGAGTGGGGTGAGGGCCACACTGACTTCGACTATAGCCCGCGTTACGTTCAACGACGGTAGGGAATGGCGTTGGCAAGAATCGCCGTGATTCAAGGTCATGGGGTAAGCTCAGAGGGGAGTCGTGCTTTGCGGGTTGTCCCATGCTTGCACAACTAGACAAGTTAGAGATGGGTGATTGGGACTTGAGAGGCCTTCGGCGTTGTCATCATGAATATGTGGGCGCGAACCGTACAGGGGGGCCGTAATCCAACTTCCCGCGAGTTTGCTGATACAGTGATCATGCCGCTGAACTAGGGGGCACATAAGTGGCGAGCCGGCGAGAGCGGTCGACATGGCGGGATCGATATCCCGACGAGGTCACGTGTGTCCGTTGTTTGGAGACTTGTGACTTAGTGCACCTGGACCGCATGCTCTGGTGTGATCTGTGTCGAGCTCAAGCGAGAAACCGAGCCGGATGGTGGGGGTGGCTCGGCGGTCTCGCATTTGGCGCATGTGTCGCCGCTTTCATATGGATTGGCATCCAGCCATCAGATCTTATCGTCTCAGCATGGGCCGGCACCGTTGTTGCTGCGATATGGCTCGGTTCCAAGGTGGCTCGAGAGCTAGCTTACGGAGTCATGCGCTTCAGGAACACGCACGCGGCTGACGCGGTCCCTCCTGACGCTGCCGAGGAAGGGCCGCAGGCCTAGATTCTTCGGCTACATCAACCCACAGCTAATGGGACATCGACGATGGCCAGGTTCGAAGGCATCGATTTTTACGAAACAGACGAGCTTTTTTCTTCTGAAGAACGAATGGTTCGGGACGCCGTTCGCTCTTGGGTTGAAGATCGCCTCATCCCGATCATTGGCGACGCATATATCGAGCGGCGCTTCCCGAAAGAGATCATTCCCGAGCTTGCAGAACTCGGGGTGCTGGGCGCCAACTTGCCGGAAGAATTTGGGTGTGCAGGCCTGAACAACGTCTCGTACGGCTTGATTATGCAGGAGCTTGAACGGGGAGACTCGGGAGTCCGCTCCTTCGCGTCTGTACAGGGTGCATTGGTCATGTATCCAATTTATGCCTTTGGATCCGATGCTCAGCGGACGAAATGGTTGCCACAGTTGGCCTCGGCAGAAGCTATAGGCTGTTTTGGTCTGACCGAGCCCGATTATGGCTCGAACCCGGCGGGCATGATTACTACAGCCAAGAAGACTGCGGACGGCTGGGTACTGAACGGGACAAAGATGTGGATCACCAATGGTTCCATGGCAGATATCGCCGTTATTTGGGCACAGACCGGGGAGCCAGGTGACGTTAAAGGAATCCGGGGCTTTATCGTGCCAACTGACTCGCGGGGATTCAGCGCCAAGGACCAGGCCGGCAAGCTTTCACTGGTTGCATCCGATACGAGCGAACTCGTCCTAGACGATGTCGAGGTGCCGGATGATGCTATGCTGCCAGGAACCACGGATGGGATCAGGCATCCCCTGATGTGCCTGACCCAGGCCCGTTATGGAATCTCGTGGGGAACTGTCGGTGCCGCGATGGCGTGTTTCCACGAGGCAGTGTCCTATTCGAAAGAGCGGGTCATGTTTGATCAGCCAATCGGCGGCAAGCAGATTCAGCAGGTCCGTCTCGCAGATATGTTAACCAGCATTACCCAGGGGCAGCTGCTCTGTTACCGGCTGGGGCGCATGAAGGACGCTGGCACGATGACAACGCAGCAGGTTTCTCTTGCCAAGCGGGCCAACGTGGATATGGCCACAAATGTGGCGAGGGAAGCCCGTCGCTTGCTGGGTGGGAATGGCATTCTCATCGAGTACCACTCGATGAGACACATGGCCAACCTTGAGTCGGTCTACACTTACGAGGGTACGCACGATGTGCACTCGCTCATTCTAGGACAGACCCTGACAGGGATCAGCGCCTTCTGATACGAGTTGGGTGCAATGAGTGCCTCTTACTGCGATGATCCTGGAAGATACAAGGGTGTTTGGCCTGGAGTGCCCACTATGAAGAGTTAGGACGGTGAGTTAGTGGCAGCCCGCTTGAGTCGAACGATGGCGCGAGCCGCGGCGATTTTATTTGTGTTGGCTTATATCGTCTGGAGGTTCGGGACGGATCGTAGTGATCCCATGCATGAATTCGTGGGCGTCACTATGGGTACAACGTTCAGAGTGACTGTCGATGCCGATGACGTCTCGACAGAGGCCCTTATGCATTTAGAGGGCCTAATTGAGGAAAGGCTCGGGCAGGTCAACGGGCTTATGTCTACATACGACCCAGAATCTGAGCTGTCACTCCTGAACCAAAGCACGCGTAGAGAGCCTCTGGAGGTCAGCAATGAACTTTTCGAGGTTTTGACGGTTGCTCAGGATGTGAGTGAAAGGTCAGGTGGCGCATTCGACATCACTGTTGCTCCTCTCGTAAATGCTTGGGGCTTTGGTCCTGGAGAATTGCTAATAACCGCGCCCGAAGAGACAGTCTTGGCCGTGCTACGCGACCATATTGGTTATGAGCTGGTTTCTTTAGATGAGGAGTCTCATTCGGTATCGATGCTCGATTCGGAGACTGTTTTAGATCTTTCTGGTATCGCAAAGGGGTATGCTGTGGAGCGTCTAGGCGGAGATCTCGTCGCGCTTGGGTATACGAACTTCCTTATAGAAGTAGGTGGGGAACTCAAGGCTAGAGGCTTCCGTCGGGATGGTCAGCCGTGGCGCGTTGGTATTGAGAGTCCGGATGAGGTAGCTCCCGCCATCTATGGAACGGTGGAGCTAAGAGATGAGGCAATCGCCACCTCTGGTGACTACCGGAACTTCTTCGAAGAAGGGGGAGTCCGTTACACACATATTATCGATCCTCGCACCGGAAGCCCGCAGCCCTTTCGTGGATTTTCGGTCAGCGTTGTCGATCAGAATGCTGCCCTGGCAGATGCATGGGCGACGGCTCTGAGCGTACTCGGTCCGACAGAGGGATATCAGCTAGCTAATCGTGATGGGATCGCGGCGATATTCATCACGCAGTCACAAGACGGGTTTGAGTCGCTCTCTAGCGAGGCGATGGCCGACCGTTTTGTCGTTCTTCCTGCCGCGGCGCCACGTTGAATGCGAGTCGATTGCTGATTATGCCAAGGGCATTCAAGCGGTCCTTTGAGGTACTATTACTCGCCTCGAAGACGGGAAGGCGAGGGGCTCCGTAACCCATCTTTGCATTGGGTCGGAGATGGGCCCCTTTGGTTCACAAATTGCTGCATTCGAAAGCAAGAAAATATGACTGTAAGAGCGTGGTTGACCGGGCTGTATCAGGGCTAGAGGTTGCTCCTCTTGAGGCGCTAGCGGTGAAGACCATCAAGGAGGTGACCCGTGATTGACGGTAACCAGACTGCTGGACGTTTCGTGGACCGACACAGTGCGGGCCAACAGCTAGCAGATGCGCTGGAGCCATTAATTAGCTCGCAAGACACGGTCATCCTTGCCCTGCCCCGTGGTGGGGTTCCAGTAGCGCACGAAGTAGCTCACCGGTCAGGTGCCCCACTAGACGTTCTCTTGGTTCGAAAACTTGGTGTTCCTTGGCAGCCAGAATTGGCATTCGGCGCTATCGCTACTGGTAACGTCGTAGTATTCAACGAGGATTACATAACAGCGCTTGGGATTGGTGAGGATGTGGTACATGACACCATCGAGCGTGAACGCCACGAACTTGAGCGTAGGGAGAGCCTGTACCGAAATGACAGCCAACCGATAGATCTCACGGGTAACACGGTAGTTGTTGTAGACGACGGTATTGCGACAGGTTCGACGGTCCGGGCAGCACTCGAGTCTCTGGAAGCCCGTGGCGTCGAGCGCAAGATTGTGGCTTGTCCCGTGGCTGCGGAAGAGACTGTCAGGGCACTGCGTGAGGAGGCGGATGAGGTGATCTGCCTCCGCACACCTGTTGCCTTTACTGCGGTAGGAATGTGGTATAAGGACTTCGCTCCGGTCTCAGACCATGAAGTAAGGCAATTGTTAGAGGCTAGGACAAAGGGTGCTGCTTAGGTGCAACTAGTTGGTGCTTGACCGTAAGTGGGCCTCCGGTATTTTTTGGCCTCTTTGCTCGGACCTGAAATCCGTAGCCATTGCCCCGCTAGCTCAACTGGTAGAGCAACTGACTCTTAATCAGTAGGTTCGGGGTTCGAGTCCCTGGCGGGGCACTCGGATAAGTCAAAGCCTTACAAGCACTTCCAAGCTTGTGAGGCTTTTTCTAGACCGAATCCGCGCTGGTGGGCGCCGGTTAGCGCTGGCCAGCAATGTTACGGGTTGTATTAGAGCTATTAACATACCTGTATGAAGACCACCGGATCCCATCTCGCAACGCTGCTCGCGGGGGAAACCAAACTGCGCTGGCAGCTTGCGCCGTTGGTAAAATACGTGCTCCTCCTAGTCGCGGTCGTTTTGCTCTACAGCTGGCTATTCCAAGTGATCATGGCGAGCGAGAGTCAGGACCACTCGTGGTTAACAGGAGTCTATTGGGCACTCACGGTGATGAGCACCCTCGGCTTCGGTGATATCACGTTCCAGAGCGACCTAGGCCGCGCATTCAGCACCCTCGTGCTGCTGACCGGCATGGTGCTCCTCCTCATCATCCTCCCGTTTCTCTTCATCCGAGTTGTGTATGCCCCGTGGCTCGAGCAGCGGAGTCGCAGCCGCATTCGCTCGCTCCAGTCGGTGCCGGAAGGTCTTGCGGGTCACGTGCTGATTTGCGCCAACGATCCAATTGCACCAGGCCTCATCCGCCACCTTCAATTGGCGGATGTACCGGTCTATGTGATCGAGCCCGACGTCGACCTTGCGATGCGTATGCAGGATGTTGGCGTGCCGGTCTTCACGGGCGAGGTCGATTCCGTCGAAACCTATCGAACTGCCGGAGCGGCACAGGCTCGCCTCGTCCTGGCCAACGCATCGGACACGGTCAACTCTAACATTGTCCTTACCGTGCGTGAGCTGTCCAGTTCGGTGCCTGTTGTCGCGCTGGCCGAAGCGGAAGACTCGATCGACGTGCTGGAACTCAGCGGCGCCACGCACGTGCTGCCGCTCATCCACCAACTCGGCGAGCACCTCGCTAATCGGGTGAGCCCGGGGACGTCGCACGCCAACGTGATCGGCAAGTTCCATCACCTGCTGCTAGCTGAGTTCCCGGTACACAATACGCCGTTCCAGGGCCAGACCATCCGCGACACACGGCTGCGCGAATTTACTGGGGCCACGATCGTCGGCGTGTGGGAAGGAGGGCGGTTCCTGCCCTCGAGGCCGGATCTCGAGCTTTCGCCACTCAGCGTGCCGGTCGTGATCGGGACCCCTGAGCAAATTTCGGAGCTGGATGAAGTGCTCTTGATTTACGACCCCAATCCGAATCCGGTGCTTATAGTCGGTGGCGGCAAGGTGGGGCGGGCCGCCGCCATAGCCCTCAAGCGGAGGCAGATCCCCGTGCATATGGTCGAGCGCGACCCGGAACTGGAGCCACAAGCCGCAAGCATTCCCGACCGGTTTTTTCTGGGCGATGCCGCCGACCGGCGCATACTTGATGAAGCTGGGATTGCCGAGACGCCGTGCATCCTACTCACGACGCACGATGATGCGATGAACATTTACCTGACAGTCTACTGTCGGCGGCTTAATCCCGACGCGCGTATCCTCACCCGGGTCACGCATGAGCGGAACGTCGAGGCCATCCAGCGCGCTGGCGCAGACTTCGTCTTGAGCTACGCGTCCTTAGGGGTGCAGACGGTGTCTTCAATTGTGCAGGGACGGGAGCTCATCGTGCTGGGCGAGGGCGTTGATCTTTTCTACGTACCACTCCCGCAGTCACTCGTTGGCAAGACGCTCGCCGACGCGGGGATCGGCGCACACACCGGCCTGAACGTGATCGGCATCCAGAAGGACGGGCAGTTGGTCACAAATCTAGCGCCCGACCAGCGGTTAGGTGAGGGCTCGACGCTCCTTACCATGGGCAGTGCAGAACAGCGGGAGCGCTTCAGTAGCGTCTACGATTAGCTGCAGGGCGAGGGATAGTTGTTGGCGGGCGGGCTTGCCTGACAGCTAGACCCTCCTAGCCCCCTGTGGCATCGGCATCCAGCCACGCCTAGCCATCCAGTTCTATTTTGACTGCGGTTCCATAGCAGAGCATTTCAGCTGCTCCAGTCATCACCATTGAGGTTTGAAAGCGGACTCCGATTACTGCGTCTGCGCCCAAGGCCTGCGCCTCTTCGATCATTCGATCGATCGACTGCTCTCGAGATTCACCGAGCAACTTACTGTACTCGTGCACCTCACCACCTGCGATGTTTCGCAGGCCGGCCAGAATGTCTTTACCGAGGTGACGTGCTCGGATTGAACTGCCGCGCACCATCCCCAAAGACGCGGTCACCTGTGAGCCCGGCACGTGTTCCGTAGTGAATAGTTTCATCGCTGCACATCCTTGTAGGGGTCGTTCCGCGATTCTTTATGGCGTTCCCAAATCACTGAGGCGAGGAGTGCGAGAACCCCAATCCACAGCGCTGCTGTGCCCCATTTTGCCCAGTTACTTTCTTTAGGATCCGTAACGAAAGCGTACGCACCGAAGACTGCTAAAACAGTCCACCCTGCGATAAATAGCATCCAACCGACACGTTTTGTCACTTTGGCATTCACCTAGCAATAGGTCCGTATTATGACGTTGAGAAATCTGCCGTCTCCCGGCATCTACCCCCTCGTGAGTGCTGACTCATTATACGGCCTTGAGCCTAAGGGTTTCCATCTAAGTTGCGAGCTTACGGGGTGCCCAAGCAGGATTAGGGCATGAAGAAAATTTCAAGAGGCTTCAGACCATGATGAATCGGCGGCAGTTCATGTACACAAGCGCCGCAGGCGCCATGACCTTCGCCCGTGGCCCAGGGCAGGTCGCGGCCGACTATGACCTGATCGTCAAGGGTGGCCGCGTCATTGATCCCTCACTCAGGCTCAACGCAATCCGAGATGTGGCGATCACGGGTGGCCGGATCGCAGCGGTCGAGACTGACATCGCTGGCGATGCCGCCGAGGTCATTGATGCGATAGGCAAGGTCGTCGTACCAGGACTGATTGACGTGCACACACACTATGCTAGAGACCGAGAGGGTCCCTTAGTCGGCTTGGCGGGCGGTGTGACAGGCTGGGTCGATGCCGGATCAGCAGGAGCGGATCAGGTCGACGATATGGTTGCTTTCGCTAGGTCAGCGCCACAGCCGGCACGTATGCTCATCAACATCGGGCGCGCAGGCATCCTACCCGAGGGCGATACGATGGACTTGCGCCTCGCCGATGTCTCTGCTGCGCGGGAGGCTATTGGACGCAACCGCGACGTTGTCGTGGGCGTCAAGGCACGACTAACGAGAGGGGTCACAGTGGACGACGTCGAGGTGTTACGTCGTGCGCAGGAGGTGGCCACGTCCTTCGACCTACCCCTGATGATCCATATGGGCCAAACGGCTTCGTCACTGTCCAGGCTGCTCGGCCAACTCAAGCCCGGCGACGTCGTCACCCACATGTTTGCGCCACCACCGAATAGCGTCATCGACGATGACGATCATATCCTCCCGGAGGTGCTCGCCGCCCGCCGCCGCGGCGTGTGGTTCGACGTCGCTAACGGACGGACGGGGCACCTGGATTGGGACACCTTCGACCGGATCCTCCAGGCGGGTTTTTGGCCAGACACGATCTCTACGGACGGAAACACGACGAGCCCGACTGCGGAAAGCGTCATCGATTTCCCCAACGTCCTATCAAAGTTCCTGAACTTTGGGATGACGTTGGGTCAGGTCGTGGCACGCGCGACCGTCAATCCTTCACGCATCTTCCCGCTGTTCCATGATCGTGGCACGCTCAATGTGGGCGCGCCGGCCGACGTGGCGGTACTTGAACTACGGGAAGGGATGTTCGAATTCGTCGACAACTATGAGAACACACGCACTGGCCGCCAAAGACTTTTCCCGAGCGAGACTGTACTCGGCGGCGAGCGGGTGCCCCGTGATTGAGGATGAAATAGAATCTTGGAAATCACTCGTCCTAACCAACGTCCTTCTTCGGATCTCTTGAAATTCCAAGGCAGTTCCTCGACGGCCAACACGTCGAACTCGAACTATATAGAGGGAGCCTCTAGTTGTAATTCCGAGTAGCGACACCTTATTTTCGCAATGAACCCCAAGAACTTTCGCCGGAAAGTGCCGTGTTAATGCTCAGGAAGTTGTCACTTGGTGTCTTAGTCCTTGTAGCAGCCTGTTCGTCAGATGCGGAACAGCCTGGTGCGGTCGATGGCGCAACCTGGTTCGAGGGTGCGCGACTCATTACCGGGGACGGCTCGACGATCGAGAATTCCGCGTTCCTGGTCGAGGACAACATGTTCTCCTGGGTCGGCGAACAGGGCGGGATGGAGCCGCCTGAAGGGGCTGTCCGCGTAGATCTGAGCGGCAGAACTGTCATACCGGCACTGATCGACGGACACCAGCACATCGGGCTCACGAACGTTAAGGACGGGACCGATGCCAAGGCTAATTACACCCGAGAAATGCTCGTCGAGCACCTGGAGCGGTCCGCGTACCACGGGGTAGGTGCGACCGTCAGCCTGGGCCTTGAGTACGACGAACCACTTGCGTTTCAGCTAGCCCAGGAGGTGATCCCGAACGCAGCGCTTTTCTTTACCTCGGGTCGGGGCATCGCGGCGACGTCGATGGCAGGTCCCCAGCAGGATTATCGGATCGGTATCCCTCGGGGCGCAATGACGGAGGAAGAGGGACGGACAGCGGTGCGGGAGCTGAACGCACTGGGCTCGCGGATCGTGAAGGTCTGGGTCGATGGCCGTGGGGGTCGAGTGCCCAAGGTCGGACCTGATGTGCTCCGCGCTATCGTAGACGAAGCCCATGCAAACGGGATGATCGTGGTAACCCATGTGGGCACGTCGACCGGGCTTGCCGACGCCAAGGACATCCTCCAGTCGGGTGTCGACGGATTCGTGCATACGGTCAGGGACCGGGACGTAGATGAAGAGTACCTGGCTCTCGTACGGGAGCACCCGGAAGTCTGGAGTATTTCCAATCTTCCCGGTGATCCTCTTATTCTGGACGACCTTCCGTGGCTGGCCGAGACACTGGCCCCTTTCCAGATCGAGAGCTTCCGCGAGCAAATCGAGCAACGGCAGGCGGCCGGGCCTCCCGATCCGAATTCCCAGTTCCCGCTTCAATGCAGGAACGTGGGGAGGAATCACGAGGCCGGAATGGCCCTAGGGGTGGGGACAGACTCCGGAGTCAGGGTCGCCTGGACGGTGCACATCGAGATTCGCGACATGGTATCGTGCGGGCTCACTCCGATGGAAGGGATCATGGCTGCGACCAGAAACAACGCCGAGTTCCTCGGGATCGATGACCTCGGGATGGTCGCGGAAGGTAAGAGTGCCTCCTTCGTTGTGTTGGAAGCGAACCCCCTAGAGGACATCAACAACACGCGCCGCATCGCCAACGTATACCTGAGGGGTGAGCGAATCGATCGAGAGACACTCCGGGCTGAATTCATGGAAGGCACTAGATAGGGTAGGGGGCATGACGGAATTTCGGAGTGTAGTACCGACGCTGGCTATCGGCCTGTTAATCGGTCTTCCGGCCGAGGGTGTCGCGGCACCGCAAGATCTGCCCGTCGCTGAACAGAGCTCCTTCCGCCCTATTACGGAGGCGATGCTGGGCGATCCGGATCCCGCCGATTGGCTCATGTGGCGGGGTGGATATGAGGGGTGGGGATACAGTGCGCTCGATCAGGTCTCTCGGGAGAACGTGGACGATCTGCGGCTGATCTGGACGTTTCAGTTTGCCCCTGGGAAGCCTGGATCCCGAGGGATGCAGGGGGAGCCACTGGTATATGATGGGATCATGTATGTTCGTCATCACAATGAGCGTTACACCGCACACGACGCAACCACGGGAGACGTGATCTGGGAATATGATCGCCCCTTGCCCGAGGAGATGATGGGTTGGGACGTGGCTACACGCGCCGACTGGGGGGTGACCCCACACAGAGGAAGGGGGATGGCGCTCTACGCGGACAAGCTGATCGGTCACTCGACCGATGGGATGATTTTCGCGCTGGATCTGAGGACCGGGGTTCTTCTCTGGGAAAATCAGATGACCGATCTGGCTGGACAACAACCCAGCGGGGCACCCTTGGTCTTCGATGGCAGGGTCTTCATGGGCTACGACTGCCATGCCGACTCGTCGCTCGGCCCATGCCATTTTTCGGCTTACGACGCTGAGACTGGTCAGTTGCAATGGCGTTGGTTTACGAGTCCGACCCCGAACGATCCCATGCACTCTACCTGGGGGGCTGACCCCCAGGTGTTCCCTCTGGAGGCTCGTCGGAACATGTCCGCGTGGATGACCCCGTCAATCGATACTGAGCGCGGACTCCTCATCTTCGGGATCGGATCGAGCGCGCCGCAGCAGCCGGAACTGGCCGGAACCGATGGTCAATGGCCGGATCGGCTGTATCAGGGTTCGACCGTGGCTCTCGACTACCGGACGGGTGAGCTAGCCTGGTGGGCACAGCACCATACCGACATGTGGAACAACGATTCGGTGTTCGATCGCATCCTCGTGGATTCATCGGTCAACCCCGATCCACCCGGGGCGCTCGGTGTGAATCCAGATGTTGTCCCAGGTGAGGAACGGGATCTCGTCGTCGGATCATTTTCGAAAGATGGCATCTTCTACGCGTATGATCGGAGCGACGGCACGTTCATTTACGCTCGGCCGACTGGCTACCAAAACGTGATCGAGAGTTACGACGGGAGAACCGGTGCTTATCGGACGAATCCGGAAGCTATGATGACGGGAGATTTGGACCGAGAGGCAACGGTGTGTAACGACACTCGGACCGTGCCCCAGGGGGCATACAGCCCACTGACCAATGCCTACTACATCGGCGCATGGAACGGCCCCTGCTCAGTGATTCGAGCAAGGTCCGCACCGGCGAGGCTCGAGGATGGTTACAACACCCGCAACATGGGGAGAACCACCAATCCTGCGCCAAATCTCGGTCAGCCAGAGGCGATCTCCGTGGCCACGGGCCAGACGCTTTGGCGGCTGGAACGCGAGGCACCCCTCTACGGGATGCTCACAACGGGGGGCGGCCTGCTCTTTGCAGCTGATACGAACCGACGGTTCTATGCGATGGACCAATGGACCGGAGAAGTTCTCTGGCAGACCATTCTCAATGGGGTGAGCGACATGGCGCCCATCTCGTTCGCGGTGGACGGCCAGCAATACGTGGCCGTCATCTCTCCAGGAGGCTCTACGGGGTCGTCTGGCCACGTGCGCCAACTTGGCGCCCGGTCTCCTATCGGCCCCCAGGGCGTAGGTCACACGATGTTCGTGTTTGCATTGCCGGAAGGATAGCCCATATCAGCAGCAAACTGCCCTTCTAGAAGATCATGATGTGGGCCATCGGCTGACCGGAGCGCATCAAGTACGGCTGAAACGCATTCGGCTGGGTTGAAAGTCCAGTCGATTCAGGTGTGGCATTAGGCACCCAGATGACCGTGAGAGGCGCGGCATTATTAAAACGAGGTCCGCGGAGCATGTACGCTATTGCGATATCGGGCATCGGTACGTCGCCGGCCCGAATTTCCTCTTGTACTAGGTCTGCCGCGTTGCTATCGCCCCTTTCGAACCCGAGTTCTCTTCTCCGAGCCATCATTGGTTCGATACTCTGTGGGAAGCAAGACACTCTGAAGTCTGCACCTGGGTCGTCTGCCCAGCAGATCATATCATTCGTGCCCTGACGCAAGACGGTGCCGTTGTCGTTTCCATCAAATGAGAGGACAGTTGCTCCATCTCGCAGGGCTTCGGGCAGTGGGGCTACGGTTTGGGTGATTATTTCTCCAGTACTCTGTTGGGCTTGTACAGGAATCACCGCGAGCAATGTCGCGGTAAGCACAAACAGTGATCTCATAACTCCTCCATTGAATGACAGCCTGTCCCGCTGGTCACTGCAACTTTCTTGAACTGCTTGAAAATCATATGAATATCTAAAGTTTGTCGCATCCTAACTAAATTTTGTTACTCCTTTACGAGGCAGAGAATTAGGGCGTGAGACGCTGCCGCCGGACCCATATTTATCTTACTACTGCCTTTCTGCTCACGGCTTGTGGCTGCAACAGCCCGACCGACTCTGAATTGGAGGGAGGGGTCCTAGCGTTGTTCGAGGTTTCCGGAGAGAGGTTCTCTGCGTTCGTCACGAACCCCGGAACGATCTCCGAGATCTTGGCCCTAGAGGCAGGCATGAGCGAGGCAAGCATCCCTAACGGTCGCTTGATCCGAGGTCCTGGTCCCGCCGAGTACAATCTGCCGTGGAGCTGGCACATGGATCCTGTGGACATCGAGATGGCCGAGGTAACGATCGAACTTTGTGATGCCAAGCCCTCCATCATCGAGAACAATCTTGAGGAATGGCTCAACGTGGTCGGTCAATTCTGTCCATGGGATGCCCGCCTCGTCTCGGTGAACGATCTTCGTTGATAGTGCCCGCTACCGAAGGAGTGATCCAGTAGGCCTAGGATAGAACGAGTTCTCAGGCGTGGTGGGCACCCTTGATTCTCTAGGGATTAAGCCAGTAGCTCATCTTGATCGCGAAGATATTGTTTGCGGGTGTGGCGAACATGTCGTTCATATCACGGCCCACATCAAAGCTGCCGATCCAGGGATCGGTTCCGTTGATGCCGTCTCCATAAAGTGAGTTGATGCGGCTCTGCTGCCAGACGAGAAACAGCGTTGAGCCTGGTCGCCACTCCCAGCGCAGCACGGCGTTACCGATAAGACTGCGGTAACTGAAGTCTCGATCTGACAATCCGAACGCCGAGGCCGGTCCGCTCCCGTCCGGGTCGATCGAGTAGCCTCCGTCGGAGTCTTGAGAGACCGTTCCCACATCGGTCCCGTACTGCAAGAAGTTGAACGTCCCGGGACGCTCGAACTCCTTCAGTTCACGGTAGTCGCCTGTAGAGATGAAGGGTTCGACGTAGAGCTGTAGAGATAAGTCAGGGGTGAACGTGACATTCAATCTTGTTTGGAGAGATACCGTCGTTTGATCGAGTCCGCCGAAGACGTACCGCCGACCGTATGTATGGCTAGCGAGAGGGTCGGCCACTGAGGAAACGAACTGGGCAGATACATAGCGTTTGGTGACAGACGGCCCGAACTGAGCCCTGAGACGCTCGCTCGGGTTTGCTGTCAGGTTGAAGCTGAGTCGCCTGTCCCACGAGTCGTCGCTCTCGATGCCCCATTGATAGTCTAGGTTGCCGACAATTGCACGCCTCCCGTCTGAGTTGAGAGTCACGATGCCGTAGAGCCTCTCGGGACTGGACGCTATCGGTCCCCCCCGTGTCAGCCGATCGTCCAAGGATACGGGGTTATAGCCGAATCTCACCCCGCCGCCCCAGTAGTTCAGGAGTTGCCCGTCGATGTTGCCGTTCACTTCGGTAAAGAGCCGGTCGCCGGCATAGTTCCATACAGCGTCCGGACTCCAGCGGAAGCTCCACTGCCTTAGAATCCGGCCCGGATCCGGTTGATTGTAAGCAAAGTTCGTATCGATGATGATTCGGTCCGAATACGACTGAAATCCCAGGTCGTTCACTTCGTATCCCGGACTGGTCGCCGACATCGCGACTCTTCCAGTTACCGCTCCGGCCTGCTTCGCTGCTGTTAGCACTGCGTAGTATCCGGATAGCGAGGTAGCAGTCCTATCCAAGTTCAAGTGACCTACGTCTGGACGCTGGTAGTAACGGGTAGAAGAACGCTGTGTACGTGTGATTGCCGCTGGGTCCCCCGGCACGCGGCTTCCCGAGAGTGTGCTAGTGATTACGTACGTTCTGTTGGACCACTCATGCCCGAAATCTGCACCTCCCGAGTATGCTGCCGAGTGGAGTCTGTTATCCATTCCGGTCCCTCCCAATTTCCGGTTTACTGCTGAGCCATAAAGCCCGAACCGGGTCTCTCCGCCCCTCACCTGTCTTCGGATCCTTCCCATCAGATGGTTTGCGGCCGGTTCGACCACGGCATCACCCGCCGTCCGGTTAGCGTCCGTGTACGCGGCTGTTTCCTGAGCGGTAAGCGCCTCAATGACGCCGAGCGACCATCCGTCTCCCACCCGTCCGGTGACCTTTGCAGCGCCCAGGATCGTCGTGGCGGAGGCTTCGTCAGAGAACACACCATCGGCAGGGACCGAGCCAGATGGGGGTCGTCCGATCCTACGGGAATAGAATAACTGAGGGGCCCGTCCAGTACTGCTACCAGTGCTACTTTCTCCGACCTGGAACAGATCCCCGCCCTCCACGAAGAACGGGCGCCGTTCCTCGTACCGGGTCTCGAACGCGGTCAGGTTGATAACTGAAGGATCTACTTCTACCTGTCCGAAATCGGGGTTCACCGTGGCGTCGAGCGTGACGTTGGACGCCAATCGGTATTTCAGGTCGAGCCCAGCCTCGCTGAAGTAATCGGATCCGCTCCGATAGGGGTTCGAAAAATTGACGCCAGGAGGGACCTCCGGCTGAAGGTGCTCGCCACGGGCCGTTACATAGGGCAGGAGCTCCAACTTTTGTCCTGGCTCGATGCCTTCGATTCCATCGAGATGCGCGAACCGCGAAGCTCCTCCGCGCTCGAGTGTTGGGGTGAACGGATACGCTACCCGCTCCTGATTGCGATGGATATTGCGTTTGATTTCGATGCCCCACACCTGCTCCTGGGCGCGGCTGAACCGAAGTTGACTGAATGGAATCCGCATTTCTGCCGACCAGCCTGACTCGGTAACCTGTGTGGCGACGTCCCAAACAGGATCCCACGAGGTGTCCCCACGAATGCCGCCTCCGCCCCCACCTCCACTCGATGACACTGCATCACGAATCGCACCCGACGGATTCACGGCGAACTGGTAGGCCGTTTCATGGTCGTGATAGCTGTCCAAGTTCACCATAATAAAGTCGAAGTCGCCGCTCCCCACGTCGCGCCGATTCAGGTACGTCGTGATCGGATAGCTGTCGTATAGTGTCGCGCCGATGTAGATGGCGTCATCGTCATAGGCGATGCGGAAATCAGTGCGTTCCGTCCCAGGCTCGCCCTCCGCGGGGTCCTCCTGGATGAACCCGGTGATTGGAGGTGCATCCGCCCAGATCGGTTCATCGAGCCGACCATCCACGTCGATCTCAGTTTGAGACCGGGCTGCGCGTGCTCTGGGAGCATCATCGTGGTCGTATTCGTTGCTAGTCGGCCGTTCCTGGACTGCTTCAGGGTTACCCTGTCTGGCCCCGGCCTGGGCATTCAAGCCTAACGGAGTCGAAAGCAGGAGAAGGGCTAGGACAACTTGGTTCGTGCCGGCATTCATATAGATCTTATGGTTCACCTTGGTCAGAAAGGATTCTAACCAAGTGTTTTGATCAAAGGTTTTACGATTTCAGATTGAGTTGGGGATTCATGTGCCCCTACACAATCTGTAAAAGTTTCACGCTAATACGAATGAGGTTGCAGATGAACGTGTTCCACCTGCCTGGACGAAACGTTGAGGATCTTGATTCCTCGAACTTCACCGGCGAGGGAACCCTGGTTCGTATGATCGGGGTCTGCTCCAATCCTGCCGTGAATGCCTATAGGGTCGCTTTCGAGGCCGGTACGCGTACAGCATGGCATACCCACACGGGGCCTCAGCTTCTTGTTGTCACGGACGGGCGGTGTCGGTTCCAGCGAAAGGGAGGACCCGTCCAAGAAGTCGAGGCTGGGGGGGTTGTTTCTATTGAGCCGGGAGAGATGCACTGGCATGGGGCCAGCGCCGACGCGGCGATGACCCACCTTGCGTTGAATATCAACGCTGAGACTGCTTGGTTTGAAAAGGTGGCTGACGACGAGTATGGAGGTCCGTAACATCGTCTCTCAAAGGTCTCTGTTAACACTAATTTATGTGTTAGGCACGTAGTGTTCTTTCAGGGTTGCGGAGGCGCGGGGTGCCCCAGCAGAATCCCGGCATGATGCGTTACAGCTTTCGCGCCGTTGCCCTGTTGTTTTGCGTGCTGTCCATGACCGCCTGTGCTACTAATTCTTGGCAGGCTGTCTCATTGGATGCCATAAGCCCGGCTCAGCTGATCGAAGAAGATCGACCTTCGAGTGTTAGGGTGACTACGTCCGAAGTGACCGAGTTAGAAGTAGTAGCACCAAGGATCGAAGGCGATGATCTCGTGGCTGCGAGTGGGTTCTCAGTGCCCCTGGCTGACATTCTCCGCTTGGAGGTCGAGGGGCTCGACCTCGATCAGACCGTGCTTAGGACGTTGGGGCTAGGTGCTGGTGTGGTGGTGCTAGGGACACTAGCTCTAATTCTTCTCATTGTTGGTTCCGGGCCGTAAGAGTGGTCTCGATTTTCCCATGTCTTTTGATGAACGGGGTTGGTTGAGGTGTCGAAAAGAGAAAAACCAATGACTAAGACAATCTTTCAAAGCCTGGCGTTCACGATCCTCAGTTTCGGATTGTGGGGTCTGCCACTGGCCGCTCAACAGGCCGACGGTTTTCAGCCTAGGAATGTCATTAGTGCCAATCCAATTGGACTTCTCACTAATACGTTTAATGGCGAGTTCGAGCGGGTTATCTCCCCGACCTCCACAATTGGTTTCGGGGGATCCACCTCCTCATTCGAGAACGAGACGGCGATATATCCGGATCCGGGTCCTGAGCCGCAGGCGCCGCTCACAGGGGGGACAGATCCATACGGCCAGCCCATCCGCGATTGGAATGATCCGACCTACATGCAGGCCATGGACGAATATTGGGACAGGGCCGAACCGGTCTATGAGTATGCAGATATCCGATA
>JAYZFL010000013.1:0-34141 GCA_036336795.1 Gemmatimonadota bacterium | reverse complement strand
TCCGTCCAAAAGGTTCTTCAGCGCTCTGGCACCGGTGCCGGCACCTTCTACGCGCGGTTCGAGGGGCGAGACGCTCTGCTTGCCTATCTCTCGAGCCGGTTTTGGGCCGAAACGGACGAGGAGTGGCGAAGCGTACTTGTCCCGGGGCGATGGTCGGCGGCGGGGCCAGTGGAGATCATACAACAGTTTACGCGGATGTTTGTTTTGTGGGCCCGTGTTCACGGGGCCCTGTTGAGGGCATTTCTTATGCATGCCATGGCCGATGGTAACCAAGATCTTCTAGATCGGATATCAGTAGTGGACAACACTATTGCTGACCAGATGTGTGTCCTACTTCGTAGTCACTCGGATGAACTTAAGCACGAGCAGCTTGAACAGGCGATTCGATTGGCAACGCTTCAGGTAATTGCCACGCTACGAAGTCGGATAATCTTCGCCTGGGGATCGCGAGAAGACGGCATCGGCGACGAGGCTCTGGCCACTGAGTTGGCCACGGCTTTCCTTCGGTATCTGGGTTGTTTGGAGAAGCGTGGTTGGGCCGGACCTAAAAGTCTCGGAGCCACGGCCCGGCCTGTGGGACTCCTTAAGAATGCCTCCGAAATATGAAACCCTTTTAAAGGCTCTGGGGAGTGACCCTGTTGTAGATAATTGGCTTTTGGGGCACAGCTCAAGTTGCTCATGGACGACGTAGGCAAGGTGAATGTGCCGGAGCGGTAGGGCCTCGCTTAGGGGAGTCGGTGTCACAGATTTCGGACAAGGGCTGATATGCGCGGCAGCTTATTAGCTCGCCGGGGGCACTGCATTGACGGTCCGGAAATCGACTAGGGTGCGTTGGCCGCCGCTTGGACGAGAACAGTGTCGATAACGTTCTTGAAGACATCAAGGGGAAGAGCACCAGAGAATGGGCCATACCCTATGAGGATGAAAGTGGGTGTCGACCTAACACCCAATTGCTGTGCCATCATGGTATGGGTCTGAACCCTCCAGAGGAACTCGTCACTACTGATGCAGTTGCCATACCTGTCCATATCTAGGCCGAGTTCCTCGGCTAATCCCTCGAGGACCACTTCTGGGTCAGGTCCCTGCTTCCAGTCCGGTTGGCGAGCGAAGAGGAGTTCCGTCATCTCCCCATAGTGTCCCTGATCGTTTGCACACTCCGCTGTTAATGAGGCTGCGACGGAGTTGGCCCAGTTTCCCATGATGAAGGGAACGGACTTCCATAAGAGCTTGCCCTCATCCACGTAGTCTTCCATAAGCGTGGGAAACGTCTCTGCGTGGAACTGACGGCAATAACCGCACCCGTAGTCGAAGAACTCCATAATCCGGACTGGCGCATCGAAGTTACCAAGATCAGTCCCGATCTCTTCAGGGTTAATCTCTTCGGCCGTTGGGGCATTGGGTGCCGGTCGATCAATGGCAGCGATACCTGGAGGGATAGTGGTAGCGGGTAGGCCTGTGCCGAGAAGCTCTCCGGCTCCCCTTGTAGTGAGTCTGGCTGCACTACGATCTTCTCCGGAATCCTCGGTGCACGCCAAGCCCGTAGTTGCCACGAGGCTGAGGAAAAGAATACGTCGTATCATCACAACTCCAGATTAATCCATTGCCCAAGATCAGCGAGCGACGTCGAAACAGACGAAAACATGCCGGTAACCAGCAGAATTCCTACCGCAATCAGGAGGACCCCGGTGGTCCATTGGATCGGTCGAGCCCAACGGCGGATTCTCTCGAACCTGGTAAGAAACCAGTTGAAACCCAAGGCCGCAATGAGGAAGGGCACTCCTAGCCCTAATCCGTAAGCAGCCAGAAGCGCAGTTCCCCGTGCGATGGTGGCTTCCATTGTAGCGTAAAGAAGAATTGTGGCCAGGATTGGGCCGATGCAGGGCGTCCAGCCGGCCCCAAAGACTATTCCTACCACTAATGAGCCCACAGCGCCGGAAGGTTTCGACGCGAGGTGTGGACGGATTTCGCGTGCTAGAGTGGGTAATCGCACCCATTCGAGCAGGATTAAACCAAAGAGTATCACCACTCCCCCGCCTAAACGGCTGATCAGCGGCAGAAGGCGATTGAACGCCTGACCAGCAGCCGTTGCGGAAGTTCCGAGCGTCATGAAAACCAGCAAGAATCCTAAAATGAAAAGCGAGGAGTGAATGGCCGCCGTCCTTCGGGCCCCGGAGATTCCACTTTGTGCCAACTCGTCCATGGTGAGGCCTGAGACGAAGGTGATGTAGCTCGGGACCAGCGGTAGCACACATGGAGAAAGAAAAGACACCATGCCTGCGAGGAAGGCGAACGGCAAAGAAATGTTGGTAGCGTCCATGTGCGTTGAGGTCAACGAGGTGCGGAAATCGAGCGCCCTACCCCTCCTTCGTCTCCTGGATTTGCGGCCGGTTCGGAATCACCGCCGACGGCTCACGAGAAAAAGGCTGGCCGCGATTCCGAGAAGCACTGAGCCCCAAAAAAGTCGGCCAAGGCCACCAGAAGCTGGCCGGGGGCGAACCCCTCTGTCTGATGGCTCCTTGCGCTCCGGTCTTGATTCTGGAGGCGGTCCCAAAAAGTCACAAGCGGAGCACGAAGCAAGTCCTTTTTCCATGGCCGTGCGATTCGCAAAGGTCAATTCTGTCCGGCATGTGGGGCAGGGACTTTTGACCGAGAGAGGGCGGAGCATGCCGTAGAATACACTCTTGGATAGGTCTAGCTCTTTGGTGAGCTGATTTACGCTTCGTCCTGAACTCCAGTACAATTCATTAGCCTTCTCGGCGAGTTTTTGATTGTGGATCTTGTCGGACGGCATCGGACGAGTCGCGTTTTGTAAACGGGTGGCGAGGAAATCGAGCGGCGCCTAGAGTAGCGTTTTCAAGGCTTGACTCTAAGGCTATTGAAAAAAGATAACGGGGCTCATAAGCCCGAGCGAGAAAAGGATACGTATTCCTTGCACATTCCTGCGCCGCATGGTTGCCTTGAGGCGGTACTTCGTGAGCCCTTAGGGCCGGCGAGAGGTGCTGCTGTCGTCTGTCATCCGCACCCACTGGAAGGTGGAACCATGCATACCAAGACTGTGTTTCGGGTGGCACAGGCTCTGGCAGATGTGGACATTGCTGCTCTTCGTTTCAACTTTAGGGGTGTGGGAACCAGCACTGGGAGCTACGAGGAGGGAGTCGGCGAGCGGAGCGACGTAACCGCGGCCCTAGACTGGCTGGAAGATCGATACCCTGGTCTGCCCCTCGTGGCAGGAGGGGTGTCCTTTGGCTCTATGGTCGCGCTGGGCGCCGCCGCCCCGGAGCGGCGGGTGATCACCCTTTTCGGAGTGGGTCTGCCGATCCGCCATAACGATTTCGCCTTCTTAGGAAAAAGTGACAAGCCTGTGTTAATCGTTCAGGGAGAAGAAGATGAATTCGGGTCAGGTCGGGAAATGGAGGCCGTGGCGAGGCAGCTTGGCCCACACGTGACACTGGTGAGAATCTCTAGTGCGGACCATTTGTTTAACGGGTGCGTCAATGAGATGAGGACCGCAATAAGCAAGTACTTCGAGCGTGGCGAAAGGGGACACTCCGTATGAGAGACCGGCAGCGGATACTTGACAATCTTGAGAAGGTCTATCGGGAAGAACTGGGCCGGGACGCGGGACAAGAGAGGGCCGATCCGGGGCGACTGAACTTCGAGTTTCAGCGCGATCAGCTCTATCTAGAGGTATTACTGGATCTCAGGGAGCTTTTGAGCGACTCTTCGGAGGAGTCCGCGTCAACACTCCTCGACAAGGCTCAAAAGCTCAGAAATCTGACTCGGCTTCGCTAAGGAATCGAGGATTCACGATGAAGATCTACACGAAAACCGGGGACAAAGGACACACTTCCTTATTCGGGGGTGGGCGTGTTCCAAAGAGCGACCTACGTGTGATTGCTTATGGAACTGTGGACGAACTGAACTCTTTCGTTGGCCGGGCCTTGCTGGAGGTTTCGGACCAGATAATCCGGGACGGACTCATGAAAATCCAACATGATCTGTTCGCCCTCGGTGCAAGCTTGGCGGTACCCACCGATGACGGTAAGAGACTCGTGCCCGATACGCCCGATCTTCCGACCGGGAGGATAGAGGAAATGGAAACATGGATGGACGACGCCACAAAGGAACTTCCGTCTCTTCGCGAATTTATTCTTCCCGGCGGGAGTCAGGGTGCGGCCCAGCTCCACTTGTGTCGAGCGGTGTGCCGCCGTACAGAGCGAATCGTAGTAAAATTGAGTCAGGAAGTATCGCTGGATGAGTGCGTACTACCCTACCTTAACCGTCTTTCCGACCTTTTCTTTATCTGGGCCCGACTTGAGAATTTCCGAATAGGGCGGGAAGACGTGCCGTGGTCCAAGGAATGAAAAAGAAGAAATTGCGGGCCTTGACGCACTGCCAGGTGACTCTGCAGCACTTGACGGCCCTATACTTCTCTGACTAAATGGTGTGTTATACCAGCACTCGTGTTGGCTCCAACGAACTCCATTAAACGATTAGGCCATGACATATATCATTGCGGAGCCCTGCATCGGGACCAAGGACGCGAGTTGCGTTGAAGTGTGTCCAGTCGACTGCATCTATGAGGTGGGGGAGATATACCTCATACATCCGGACGAGTGCATCGACTGTGGTGCCTGTGAGCCCGAGTGTCCGGTCCAGGCCATATTCCCGGATACGGATGTGCCCCCAGAGTGGTCGGACTACATTGAGAAAAATGCTGCTCACTTCGAGTAGCAAGCATGCGCGTTGGAGACTGCGGCGACTAGATACCGAGTTCGCGAACTCGCTCTAGAGAGAGAGTCCCCGGAGAGCTTTCTCCTGCAGGTACTTCGAGAACTTCCTTAGGCTGGTCCAGCTTCTGCTGACGCAGCAAGAGGATGCTCGCCACCGCTGCGGCTGCTCCCAGAAGACCTAGCGTAACCTTACGAATCTTCCCTCCTCACTACAATTGTTTCCTTTGACGCCTCCCTATACCATCTGCCGCCGCCGATGATCCCTTTGTCGACGGGGTTGTGCTAGGACGACACAATGAAAACGATGCCTCATTCGTTGATACTCCGAAGGGCGGTTGCGGTTTCAGTAAATCCTGGCAACTTCAGCAGATGAAGTCCATCATGGACCGTGCCCGGGAAGGCCATGCTGTGGCACTCGCGCAGGCACTTATCTCCACTCCGTCCGTCAATCCCGAGCTCGAAGAGGGTGGTGCGGGAGAAGCGGAAGTGGCAGAGCTAACCGCCGGATGGCTCACAGAGTGGGGGCTTTCGGTGGAATTGTCGGAAGTGGCACCTAACCGGTGGAATGTCATTGGGCGCCTCGGTAGCGAGGGTTCGGGACCAATCGTCCTTCTCAACGGCCATCTGGACACTGTTGGGGTGGCCGAGATGAGCATTCCGCCATTTGCCGGCGAGTTGAGGGATGGCCGTCTTTGGGGGCGTGGCTCCTGTGATATGAAAGGGGGAGTGGCAGCCTTGCTTGCCGCCACCGCGCGATTAGCTCGCGATGGCCATTCGGGCTCTGTTATCGTTGCGCTTACGGCGGACGAAGAGCATGCAAGCCTTGGGATGGACGCCCTAGTGTGCTCCGGTGTGCGGGCAGATGCTGCCGTAGTATGCGAACCTACCAGCCTCGCAATCATGCCGTCCCACAAAGGCTTCGTCTGGGTCGATGCCATCTTCCGTGGGATTGCGGCGCACGGATCAAGGCCCGATGTGGGTGTTGACGCCATTGAGCATGCGGGGCGGTACTTAGCCCGACTCAAGAGCCTCCAGGAAGAACTTGAAGCGGCCGATCCGCATCCGCTCCTAGGTTGTGGCTCCTTCCATGCGGGCACTATCAGCGGAGGCTCGGCACCCTCGGTATATCCCAGTCAGTGCAAGCTCGTTCTGGAACGGCGGACCCTCCCTGGTGAGATTCCAGCCCAGGTCATGGAGGAGTTTCAAGCTGTTCTCGAAGGCTTAGGAGAAGAGATTCCAAAGCTGGACGCTGAGCTCATCCAAAGACTCGCCCGACCGGCGACCGAGGTGCCCGAGGGCTCATCTCTTGTGCAAGGGTTGGTCTCAGCTTGCTCTGTGCAAGGGCTCAAGCCTGCGATAGAGGGCATGACTGCTTGGGTGGACGCGGCCTTCCTGAACGAGATGGGGACGCCCGCGGTATGTTTCGGTCCCGGCTCCATCGGGCAAGCTCACTCGGCGGACGAGTGGGTAAATGCATCTGAGATTTCCACATGTGCCGATGTGCTGCAGCAGTTTGTCGGCGGTTTCCAGGTTGGGGGAGACGGATGAGAAGCAGGCAAGGGTGCCTAGCCGAAGCTGGCTCCGCCCAATTAAGGTCGACCTATAACGGTATCTTCTGGTTATGGCTACAGGGGTGGGGCTAGCAGTGTTGCTCGAACGCCATCTTCAAGCTCTCTGCGATCTCCAGAGGATGACGGCCTTCAATCTCACGGCGTTCCAACATGTAGACGAGTTCCCCATCCTTCATGACCGCAACGGACGGTGACGACGGTGGATAGCCTGTAAAATACTCGCGTGCGCGATCTGTCGCATCGAGATCTTGTCCCGCGAAAACGGTCAACAGAACCTCGGGCCGGGTTTCATTGTTCAATGACATGGCAACGGCTGGTCTCATTGCTCCAGCTGCACAGCCGCAGACTGAGTTGACTGCCACGATTGTCGTCCGGTGCTCGGTTGCTAACGCTTGATCCACTTCTTCTGCGGTCTTGAGTTCTTTGAATCCAACACTAACGAGGTCGTTACGCATGGGCGCGACCAGCGCTTCTGGATATGGCATTCCCTACTCCTAAGATGGTGGGTTTACTAATCGGCTCTGTCATACCCCATAAACCTTAAAAATGCATTGTCTTTGGGTTGCTCGCAAATCGTTGCGCCATCACCTTTATAAGTGGTAAACAATCGGCGCTGCATCCCAATGGAATCCACGCGGTTGTTCAGACCGTTCGCCGGGAGCTTGGATCTGTCGTGTCCACGAACACTGAAATCGTCCATCTGCGGGTCAACGGAGACGTTCTGGAGACTGGTGTTCCCAGCCACTTCACGCTACTGGAGACACTTAGATACCGGCTCGGTCTGACAGGTTCCAAGCAGGGTTGTGACAAGGGGGATTGCGGGGCCTGTACGGTTCTTTTGGACGGTGCGCCAACGCTCGCGTGTATCACCCCGGTGTGGGAGGCTGAAAGTAAGGGAATTGTTACGGTTGAGGGCTTAGCGTCTGCAGAGGGACCTCATCCGCTCCAAGAAGAGTTTGACCTTAACGGGGCGGCGCAATGCGGCTTTTGCACGCCAGGCATCCTTTGTTCGGCGGCGGCTTTTCTCGAACGGTGTCCTGATCCGTCCCGCGGGGAGATCAAGGAGGCACTTTCCGGTAATCTGTGCCGCTGTACCGGCTATACTAAGATACTTGATGCTGTGCAGGCTGCGGCTGCGCGCATTCGGTCTAATAGTCCCGTAACATGAAGTCGGACTTGACATTAATAGGTTCTCGCCTGAGAAGAATAGATGGCCTGGCCATGTCTACAGGACAGGCACAGTACACGGATGATTTGGTTTTTCCGGGTATGCTGCACGGAAAAATCCTCAGGAGCCCCTACGCCCACGCCCGCATCATCTCGATAGATACTAAAAAGGCCCTAGCACTAGACGGGGTTCACGCGGTGATTACTGGTCGGGATATGCCGGAGAAGTACGGGATTATACCATGGACTCCCGACGAATCTCCCCTCTGTGTTGAGAGGGTCCGTTATATCGGGGACGGAGTAGCGGCGGTGGCGGCGGTGGACGAAGACACGGCAAATCGTGCCTTGGACGTAATCCTTGTGGAGTACGAGGAGCTCCCCTCGTACTTGGATCCTCGTAAGGCTCTTGAGGCGACCAACGGGCCTTTTATCCACGAGCCGAAGAAGGAGGGGCCGAACGGTAACATCACCAAAACCGTAAAGCTGAAGTTCGGAGAAGTGGATGAACTCATGAATTCTTCGGAAGTGGTGGTGGAGGGGGAGTACTTCTTTGAGGGGTCAACCCACACACCTATCGAGCCCCACTGTGCCATTGGCCGATACGAGGGGAACGGGAGGCTCACAGTGTGGTCGGCCACACAAGTCCCCCACTATCTTCACAGGGAGTTGGCTCGGGTTCTGGACGTGGATATCGCTAAAGTCCGTGTAATACAGCCGCCGGTAGGGGGCGCGTTCGGCGGCAAGTCGGAGCCCTTTGACCTCGAGTTCTGCGTCGCGAAGCTTGCTATGATCACCGGCCGTCCTGTTAAGATCCTCTATACGCGAGAAGAGGTCTTCTATGCGCACCGGGGTCGCCATCCGTTCTACATGCATTACCGCACCGGCGCGGATAGTGACGGGTTGCTCCAGTCGGTCGACGCCAAAATCCTACTGGATGGTGGTGCCTACGCATCGTTTGGGTTGGTGACGACCTACTATTCGGGGCAGCTCCTTACAGCACCGTATGCGATGCCCGCCTACCGATTCGATTCGACCCGTGTCTACACGAACAAGCCTGCGTGTGGGCCGAAGCGTGGGCACGGCTCCGTCCAGCCCCGCTTCGCCTTCGAGGTGCAGCTCGACAAGTTGGCGGAACGTCTTAGCATTGACCCAATCGAACTTCGGCGGAGGAACTTCATCGGAGCGGACACCCGGACGGTGAACGAATTCCGTGTCACGTCCAACGGCTTCTTGGAGTGCCTGGATTCCGTGGAGAGAGCCTCGGGCTGGAAAGAACGATTCGGCAAGCTTCCGTACGGGCTCGGGCTCGGGGTCGCGGGCTCAACTTACATCTCGGGAACGAATTATCCGATCTATCCGAACGAAATGCCCCAATCGGCGGTCCAACTCCAAATCGACCGGTCGGGTAGAGTAGCCGTCTTCAGTGGAGCGAGTGAGATCGGCCAGGGCTGTGACTCGACAGTGGCGTACATTGCCGCGGAAGAGTTGGGTGTACCCCTTGAGCACGTTCGGGTATACCGTGGGGATACGGACTTCACTCCGGTCGATCTCGGGGCCTACTCGTCGAGAGTGACATTTATGCTGGGAAATGCCACGATCGACGGGGCTCGAAAGCTCAAGAAAAAGGTGCAGGAAGCCGTGGCTGAAACCTGGGACTGCAGTCCGGCCCAGGTTCTTCTGGCCGGGGGATGGGCTCTCTTCGCCACAGATACCGAGCGAAAGATATCCATCCGTGAGGCTTTCAACCTAGCCGAAGTGAAGTTCGGAGCCCTTGGTTCCACGGGCTCTTACAACACGCCGAAGGACGTGCATGGCGAGTACCGGGGCGGGACAATCGGCGCTTCCCCCGCATATTCTTTCACCGCACACGTCGCGGAGGTCAAGGTAGACATCGAAACGGGTGTGGTGGACGTGCTCAAGATCTGGATTGCACACGACTGTGGTAGGGCGCTTAATCCAGTACTTGTGGAGGGGCAGATGGAAGGGTCGGCATATATGGGTTTTGCCGAGGCGCTCATGGAAGAGCATATATTCAACGATGCGGAGCACGGCAAAGCTGGCCTGCACAGCGCTCCATCACTCCTGGACTACAAAATCCCGACGAGCTTGGACACACCTGAACTGGAGTCGCTCATCGTGGAGTCGTTGGATCCGGAAGGCCCCTACGGAGCGAAAGAGGCTGGCGAAGGGCCCCTGCATCCCTCCATTCCGGCCATCGCTAACGCTATACATGACGCTGTAGGGATCCGATTGGACTCACTCCCGTTCAGCCCTCCAAGGGTGTGGAAAGCGTTGCAGGGGGAAGGTCGCGAGATAAAGGAACTTTCCAAAAGGGTATCCGGATGATGATGTGGAGGCGGCTAAGGTGTTTGAAGGGTCCGCTTTTTCAAGCTTGGAGTGGGTGCCTTGTGGGGGTCATGATAGCATGTGGAGGAGAGGCGGACAGATTCGCAGACGGCTCCGATTCCCTCAAGCGGCTGGCAGTGGCGGATGCTGCTGCTGCGATGCCAACGACTCTTCCAGGGACAGACGAGGATTGGAGAATCATGCGGGAGAAGGTTCGGTGGGCCTATGACCAGGGACTTGCAAAGCTGTCCATGGGCGAACTCGTTGCCCGTATTGGAGAAACGTTTGTCGGTACGCCCTACGCTCCCCACACGCTTGAGGTAACTGGAGAGGAGCGGTTGGTCGTCGAGCTCCAGGAACTGGACTGTGTGACCTTCGTGGAAAACGTTTTGGCACTCGCTCTCTTCGTCCAGACAGTCCCGAGCTTCATCTTAGATGAACCTGGGAAGCAATATCGTTCCTTCTATTCGGCGATCTTAGAGCGGATCCGGTATCGGGAAGGGACACTCGATGGCTATCCAAGCAGGCTGCACTACTTCAGTGAGTGGATCACCGATAACGGTAACAAGGGTATCCTCCTTAATGTCTCGGAAGAGTTGGGAGGAGTCGCGGACACGGAGCCGATCGAGTTTATGACCACCCACCCGGGCGCGTACCGCCAGTTGGGAGAAGATCCGGAATTCCTTTCCGCTCTCCAGGCTGTAGAGTCCCGCCTGAACAAATCGCCTCGATTCTACATTCCTGCTGAGCGAATAGCAGAGGTGGCTGGCCGGATCCGGGACGGCGACGTGATCGCGGCGACCAGCACTGTCGCAGGGTTGGATATCGGTCACACCGGCATTGCCCTCTGGAAGGACGGCGGCCTCCATCTCCTCCATGCACCGCTCGTAGGCGGAGTTGTACAGATCAGTGAGGTGCCCCTGGCTGACCGCATCCTCCACATCGGAAATCAGGATGGAGTCATGGTGGCTCGGCCGCTGGATACCCGCTGAGAAGCGAAACAATGCTCAGGCTGCCCTCGTTCCGCTATCACCGTCCGGACACAGTTGTTGAAGCGGTGTCTATCTTGGGCGAATACGGTGAGTCAGCAATGCCGGTGTCGGGTGGCACGGACCTGATCCCCAATATGAAGCATCGCCTGTTTACCCCTGAGCATCTGGTTGCCCTGAAGGGGATTTCGGAGCTTCGAGGGATCTGTGAGGAGAACGGTGACCTTGTAATCGGAGCCGCCGAATCTCTGACTGCTATATCTTTGCATCCTTCAGTCCGACTGAGGTTTATGGCACTTGCGGAAGCAGCAGGAAGCGTGGCAGGACCCCAGCTCCGGAACTCGGGCACTTTGGGGGGCAACATCTGCCTTGACACCCGCTGCACGTACTACAATCAGTCCCAATTCTGGCGGCAAGCTCTGGGCTTCTGCTTGAAAAAAGATGGTGATACTTGTCACGTCACCAAGGTCGGGAAGAAGTGTGTTGCCGCTCACTCTGCCGACTCGCCACCCGTCTTGATGACGTTGGGCGCACAAGTGGAGTTGGTGGGGCCGGAGGGGGCGCGTAGCGTGCCGATTGAGGATTTTTTTGTGTCTGACGGGATCGCAAACACCCGCCGTAAGTTGGGGGAAGTGCTGACGGGAGTCCGTATCCCCCTTCCAGAGCTCCACCTTAGGACCTCGTATGTGAAGCTGCGTCAGCGAAAGGCGATCGACTTCCCACTACTTACCGTGGCCGTGGCCGCAGAAGTTGATCCAGAGAACCGACTCCACCAACTCCGGGGTGTAGTAACGGGTCTCGGCGCCCGCCCTCGGCAGTTGACCGGTTGGGGCGAAGTAGCTGAGGGAGAGATTCTCACGGAAGAGCTTGTAGAGAGCTTGGTCGTACAGGCCTATAAGCAGTGCCATCCTCTAGAGAACATGATCGTTGATTCTGACTGGCGGCGAGCTATGGTATCGGTGTACGTGAGGAGGGCGTTGGCTGGACTCCGCTCTTGATTTCGACCGAGCTCCACCACAAGGGTAAACGTAGTCCTCCACCTATATATCACAAACCAGTGGCCCCCGTTGGACGAAACCCAGAGAACACGTTGAGGCACTTTCGGGTTTCAGTACACATGCTTCTGGAAATCGCAGCCGACTGAATCTCCTTCCTGTCATCGAACACCTCGGACAGGATGCATTGACGCCGTGTGAGGAAAAGAGCCTTTTAGCCCTAGAACCTTGCCCACTCCGGCATCACGCCTGACTCGATGCCGAAGACGGCAGTGCCCAGAAAATGGAACATGACCGCGATCACCAGCACCCCGATCAGGTTCAATACCAACCCGATTCTAGCCATTTCAGGAATCCTGACGCGCTCGCTCCCGAAGATGATAGCGTTGGGTGGGGTGGCCACTGGCATCATGAATGCACATGAGGCTGCTAGGGTGGCTGGGACCATCAGGATCAGTGGATGAACGTCCAAGGAGACAGCCGCGGCGGCTAAAATCGGTAGAATCATCTCGGTCGTAGCCGTGTTAGACGTCAGCTCCGTCAAGAACGTGAGGGACGCACAGACAGCTAGGATCAGCACAAAAGGTGGAATCCCGGAGAGGCCCGCGAACTGGTTGCCGAGCAGTTCCGACAGACCCGAAGTCTGAAATCCGTGCGCCAGCGCAAAGCCACCACCGAAGAGCAGAACGATGCCCCAAGGTAGCCGCGGAATGAGGTCCGGTCCCGCTAGTGTCGGGAAGGAAGCGTCCGGGCTCATGCTCGGGGTCAAAAAGAGAATTGTAGCCATTGTGATAGCGACTGTTCCGTCGGTAATGAATCCCTCGAATGGCAAGAGCTGAGACCAACCGGGGATCGTGATTGCTCCGAGTTGTAGGGGGACCCTGGTTACCCAGAGAATGGCGGTCAGTATGAATACGCTGAAAACTGCCCTCTCTTCAAATGAGACGGGGCCAAGAGCCTTGACCTGATCCTCCACCACCGTGCGGTCGACCGTCACGTGCTCCGGAACGCGAAAAAATACTCTGGTGATCAGGAGCCACGAAATGAGGACCATAATCACGGAGGTAGGCAAACCCAAAAGCGCCCATTGTCCGAAAGAAATCGTCGGAGCGTTGGGAAAAGTAATCTGGAAGATACGCGTGAAAGAAAGATTAGGTGGCGTTCCGACCAATGTCGCGAGTCCTCCCACGGAGCAGCTGTAGGCGATCGAAAGCATCACTCCGACCGAGAACCGACGCGTATCCTCGACGCCGAACTCGCCTTCCATCTGGAGGATAATTGCGAGCCCGATGGGGACCATCATGATCGCGGTGGCCGTGTTGGAGATCCACATGGAGAGGAAGGCCGACGCTATCATAAAACCTAAGACGATCCGTGAGGGGCCTCCTCCGATCCTCCGGATGATCGTGATCGCAATCCGCCGGTGCAGATTCCATTTTTCCATGGTCAGGGCGATCATGAATCCACCTAGGAATAACACGATCGTATCGTTGAAGTAGATGGGTGCGGTGACGCTACTTTGCTCGATGCCCAGTAAGGGGAAAAGTACAAGAGGGAGGAGAGCGGTTGCGAATAGTGGGATTGCTTCGGTGATCCACCAAGTAGCCATCAGGATGGCCACAGCGGCCATCCTCGTGACCACCGGATTCCCCGGATCTAGATCCATGAATGAGACTGCGAGAAAGAGAAAGACTCCGAGTGCGAGCCCAACCTTCTGTGATGTGTTCTTCGCTGATGCCATATACACTTTGAGTGGGAGTGAATTAACGCTACCGGAATCGCATGCTATCAAAGGGGTATTTGGAACACGAACCACGGCCTTGGTGTGATTGGTGCCTACAGTTTAGGTTGCTGGGGAGAGGCTTCATGGACGGAAGTGGAAGTAGGGCCGGAGAAGAGAGCGATGAGTGACAGTCATAGTGGGAAACGGCGCCCCAAGGATTCGGCTTCGCAGATCACTCAACTTATGATGCCTGGTGACGTTAACAACCTGGGGCACGTCTTCGGAGGTGTTCTGCTCTCGATGATCGACCGAGCGGCAGGCGTCACAGCGATGCGTCACGCTCGACAGCCCTGCGTGACAGTGTCGATCAATCGGGTTGATTTCAAGGAGCCCATCTACGCGGGGGAGTTCGTGACCTGTAGCGCTAGGGTCAGCTTTGTCGGTCGGACATCCATTGAGATCAGTGTCAAAGTGGTAGCTGAACACCCGATCACAGGTCACCGCCGGCATACAAACGACTGCTTTTTAACGTTCGTGGCGATCGACGAGAACAGTCGACCTACCCCGGTTCCCGGGTTGGAGCTTGTCACCGAGGAAGACCGGCGGCGGTCCGAGGCCGGCCGGCTCCGCCGCGAGCACCGGGAAGCCTTTGAGCGGGAATTGGAAAGGGACTAGACTAACCCATCTCTAGGACCATCGCGAAGCCAAGACCGCCTGCGGCGCAGGTGGTGATCATTCCCAACTCCACATCTCGCCGCCGCATCTCGTTTAGAAGGGTCGTCGTGAGACGAGCACCTGTCGCACCAAAGGGATGACCGATCGCGATGGACCCACCCATCACATTTATGCAGTCCACGTCCGGATGTCCAACGGCCTCGCTCCGACCTAATTCTTCTTCCGCGAACTTCCGGGAAGAGAACGCCTGAAGGTTGGAGAGCACTTGCGCGGCAAAGGCTTCATGCATCTCCATTAGTCCGATGTCTGCCATTGTTACACCGGCCCGATCAAGTGCAATAGGAGCAGCGTAGGCCGGCCCCTGAAGGAGCTGTCCGCTGGGATCCAAGCCAGCGAAGGCGTGGGACCGAATGTAACCTAGAGGTTTGATGCCGTGGGCCTTAACCCTTTCCTCCGACATAAGGATCACCCCTGAACCACCGTCGGTGAGGGGTGATGCATTGCCTGCTGTGACGCTTCCGTATCTGAGGTCGAAGGCCGGTCTCAATTTCGCCAGTTCTTGTTCATTTGTTTCGGTCCGTATTCCGTTGTCTGTTTCGATCACCGTATCAAAGTTCCGCGGCACATAAAGTGGAGCGATCTCGGAGCGAAGGCGCCCGTCTTTGGTTGCGGCCGCTGCAAGCTGATGTGAGCGAAGGGCCCAGGAGTCTTGATCAGAACGGCTGATGCCGTTTTCCTTGGCCATCCGTTCTGCGGACTCCCCCATGCTCTCTCCTGTCGTGGGCTCTGCAATTTGCGGAAAGCTTGGGACAAGATCCCTCGGTCGGATCTTGGCGATGGCCGTCAGGCGGCCTTTGAAGGTCTTTGCCTTGGACGCACCGATAAGCTTTTCTGCAAACGATTGTTTCATTGTAATGGGGATGTGGGACAGCGATTCTGCTCCACCAGCTACAACTACATTGGCGTACCCCCGCTCAATCAGGTCGACTCCGTTGGCGATAGCTTGGTTAGACGACGCGCAGGCACTTGAGACGGTCACAGCAGGGACGGTCACGGGTAGGGTGGCGAGTCCTACTTCCCGGGCGATGTTCGGAGCATGAGGATAGGGAACCACAGTGCCATACACCAAGTGATCCACTTCTTTGCCAGGGATATCACTACGGTCCATCAAATCCCGCACAGCAAGCGTGCCCAGATCAATCGCCGTCATGTTTTTCAGGACGGTCCCTGACCGTGCAAAGGGAGTACGGCATCCTGCGACGATGGCGGCGCGTCTTGGCATGGAGCTCGCAGAGTAATGGGCGTTGAAGGTGGACTCGATCACTTGTACCCCGGAATGTTGGTCACCGGTTCCGTGAGTAGCCAGCGGATTGTCGCAGAGCTAGACTGCTTTACGGCGGATTTCAGAACAAGTTTCCGTCGACCTCACAGACAGATCGTGTTGGTGGAATGGAGGTCTGAAAATGAAGGACAGGAGGCCCGGCAAAAAACAATGAAAGGTGTCACATTTGACGTATCGATTCCCCGATTCATCCTGGCGAAGACGGCTGGCAGAATCACTGATTCTGTGCTCTTTGGCTCTCTCAGTGGGGTTAATGTGCGGGACGTTCCGGATCCCGAGTTGCCTGGGCCGGAGTGGGTCGAGGTCGAGGTGATCGCGGCAGGCATTTGTGGAAGTGACGTTGGCAATCTGACATATGCAGCGAGCCCTTCCATGGAGCCGTTCGGGTCGTTTCCAGCTGTGCTGGGTCACGAGATTCTGGGGTGTGTGAGATCAGTGGGTCCGCAGGTGGCCAAGGTAACCCCGGGCCAGCGTGTGGCGATTGATCCGATGATTTCGTGCAAGACCCGCGGCTACGGTGCTGGAAACGCCTGTACTTCGTGCTCCACAGGGTTTCATAGCACGTGCGAACGGGCTGGCGAGGAAGGTCTCACGCGCCTGGGTGACGGATTGATCTCTCCCGGAATGACAATTGGCTATCATCGAGATCTACCAGGCGGGTGGGGAGAGCGTGTGATTGCCCATGAATCGCAGGTTTTCGCAGTGGAAGACTCGCTGACGGACAATGCTGCAGTGCTTCTTGAGCCGCTCTCCATTGCTTTACATTCTGTGCTGCAGACCCCACCCATGAAACTGGAGCCCGTGATGGTGATTGGCAGCGGGACGATTGCTTTGAGTACGATCTGGGCGCTGCGAGCTACGGGTTTTGAGGGATCTCTCGTCGCACAAGCAAAAAGGGATCACGAACGGGACTTGGCTCGGAGGTTCGGAGCCACCGAAGTCATTGCTCCGGGACCGGAAGCTCGCCAAGTAATGATTGATACGGGTGCTTCAGCGCACATGCCAGTCGTGGGCCCGGAGGTGTTTTCGGGCGGCGGCTTTCCTCTGATCTACGACTGTGTCGGAACTGGCTCGAGTTTAGCTCAATCATTCAGCTTCGCCTCCCCCCGAGGGCGGGTTGTGGTCATCGGATGTGCCGCAGAGATCAAGAAACTCGACCTCTCCTTTTTGTGGGCTAGAGAGTTGCGGGTCCGAGGCTCGGTTGGTTATGGGCTTGAGAATTGGAGAGGGAAGCAAGGCCATACTTTTGAGATTGCTCAAGATCTTCTGCTTGAAACGAGAGCGCCACTTGAGGACATGGTAACCCACACTTATCCGCTCACCCAATACCGGGATGCGCTTCGAGCAGCTGTGAATCACCAGCGGAGCGGTGCGGTCAAGGTGCTTCTTCAACCGTAGGTGCTGCTCCCGCGGGCGTTCTGAAGCCAATAGCCGGCCACTAGATCCTTGGGGGGGCCACCCACACCAGCGCTCCCAGGAAGGCCAACCTTACCGAGGGTCACGAGATCGTGTTTCTGCAATTCCACAGAAAGAGTGAATTTATCCTAGTTGGTCAGAAGAATCTCTGGCGGGAGTGACTGCTGAGATTGTGCGGAAAGACCTAGAGCGGTAGTCGAAGAACATCGGGGTGGACATCGCTGGCGGCGCGATGTCCATCGACAACGACACCCTCGATCCCCAAAAGCAGTACTTTCCTCCGGAGGCCACCTGAGTAACCACCGAGCTTACCGTCACTCCGAACGACTCGGTGGCAGGGGACGAGGATCGGGAGCGGGTTGGCACCCACAGCCTGTCCAACCGCACGAGCAGCTCCGGGCTCGCCCAACTCATCAGCGATGTCTCCATACGACACGATTCGACCGTAAGGGATTTTCAGGAGTCTCTGGAAGATACGCCTCTGAAACGATGTGGCTCCCGAGAAATCGAGAGGTAGGTCGAATTCCCTACGGTCTCTCGCGAAATACTCACGGAGCTGGACTAGTGTAGATGCCAGCGTGGTGTTCCTAGAGGTTTGCGACCGATCCTCATCCAGCGTGTTCCGTGGGACATCACCCACACGTCGAACTCCGTTAAGGGTGACCCACACGGCGATGGGGCCTGTCGGTGCATTGGGGAGCACACCGTAGTGGACGGCTGAAATGCCTTCGCGTGTGGCCGTCATTGCAGAGCTTCAGTTTCAGGGGAAAGGCCGCTTCCACTTTCCATCCCCCTACAGCTGAGGGCTTTACGGAGGGCGTCGAAGCCGAGGAGTGCACACTTGATCCGAATCGGGAACTTACTGACCCCTTGAAGCGCACGCAGGTCACCCATCGTGGGATCTGAGGCCGCATCTTCGTTCCCATGCATCATCTCCGTAAAACGATCGGCCAGACTGATCGCTTCATCCGAGTCGGCTCCTTTGACGAGGGCCGTCATCATGGACATAGACGCCTGCGAGATGGAGCATCCCTGACCGCCGAAACGGATATCCTCTATCTGATCTTTGACGATCCGCATCTGCACCCGGATTTCGTCCCCGCAGACGGGGTTATTGACCACAGCCTCCACCGTGTGGTCCATGAGCTCACTTTTGTTTCGAGGGTTGCGGTAGTGCTTGAGGATGAGCTGCTGGTAGAGAGATGTTAGCGGAGCTTCCATCAATGGCCTGCCACACGAAGAGATGCTAGCCTACGATCTTATTGACCCATTATATAGCACCGGCTCCAAGAATTCGAATATATCTTGGATCGGGCATGAATAGTCGGAATCAGGTGGAGCCGAAGATCTCCTGTACCAACGTTAATCCGTCGACCAATCGGTCCACGTCATCCGTGGAGTTATAGAGGTAGAAACTTGCCCGAGCAGTGGCTGAGATGCCGAAGTGTTGCATCACGAGTTGTGCACAATGATGACCGGCGCGGATGGCGATTCCCTCGGAATCGAGAATGGTAGAAATGTCGTGGGGGTGGGCGTCACCCATGCTGAAGGAGATCACACCCGATCGTTCGCTGGGGTCCTTTGGCCCATAGATCTGTATGCCGTCGAGCTCCGCGAGCCTATTAAGGGCGTATGTGAGCACACTGCGCTCGTGCTCGGCAATTGTATCGAAGCCTATCTCATCCAAGAAATCTGCGGCGACGCCAAGAGCGATTGCTCCGGCAATATTGGGTGTACCTGCCTCGAACTTGTGCGGAATTTCTGCCCAGGTACTCGTTTGTTTTCCTACGACATGGATCATCTCACCGCCCCCGTGATAAGGAGGCATCGATTCGAAAAGGTCTCTCCGAGCCCAAAGAGCACCGATGCCGGTAGGCCCACACATCTTGTGGCCGGAGAAGGTGTAGAAATCGCAGCCGAGCTCTTGCACGTTCACACGCCGGTGAGGGACGGCCTGCGCTCCATCGATGAGCACTAGCGCGCCGACCGACTTAGCGAGATCGACGATGGTACGGACTGGGTTGACGGTTCCGAGCGCATTGGAGATATGTGAAAAGGCGACAATGCGGGTCCGGTCTGTAAATAGGGTGGTCAGGTTTTCGATGGCTAAGTGCCCCTGCTCGTCCATCTCGATGTAACGGAGACGGGCACCCGTTCGTTGGGCTAGAAGCTGCCAAGGAACGATGTTTGAGTGGTGCTCCATCGTACTGAGGAGGATTTCATCTCCTTCCCCAACATTGGCAAAACCCCAGCTTCCAGCGACTAAATTGATGGCTTCGGTGGTTCCGCGCGTCCACACCAGTTCTTCGGCCTCTGCGGCACCGATAAAACTTGCCAGCTTTTCTCGAGCTTCCTCGTAGGCAACTGTGGCTCGCCGGCTAAGTTCGTGAATGCCCCGGTGGACGTTCGCATTATCCTTTTCGTAAAACCTTGATACGGCTTCGATTACACAGCGGGGTTTTTGAGAAGTTGCGGCGCTGTCGAGATAAACGAGGGGTTTGCCTCCGACCTCTTGACTGAGGGCCGGAAAGCGATTTCTCAACGCAGCCCAGTCGCTTAACACTGATGGTGAGGGCATGTGTTAGGGCCTTTGGGCGTCCCTAGATCTAGATCTGAACGTAGATCTCGGTGCCTCTGACATCCACTTCATATGTCTTCACGGGTTGAATGGCGGGGAGTTGCATCGCGTTTCCCGTACACACGTCAAATGTGGCGCCATGGTAAATGCACTCCAATTGGGTACCCTCCAACTCGCCGTCGGAAAGGGGAAATTCCTGATGGGAGCAACGGTCCTCAAGAGCATAGATGTCACCGTCGACATTGGCTAGCACAATCCTCAACTCGTCCACCTGGACTTCTAGTAGATTCCCTGGGAGACATTGGTCACGGATGGCTACTCTCACCCACTTCTGCATCAGCGCTCCATCAGGCATGCGCTAACTTCTGTTCGATGGCCCGGGTAACTTTCTCCACGACACCCCCAAGAGGGAGCCGAGCAAGCACGTCACCCAGAAAGCCGAGGACCACAAGCCGCTCGGCCTGCTGACGACTCAGGCCTCGACTCAGCAGATAGAATAAAGCTTCGGAGTCTAACTGACCCACGGTGGCTCCATGCGAGCACCTGACGTCGTCAGCCTCGATCTCTAGGTTGGGAAGAGAGTTGGCTCGGGCCTCTTCCGACAAGAGGAGATTCCTATTCGTCTGGTAGGCGTCCGTGCCCTGGGCCTCAGGGCGGACACGAATGACGCCCCGAAACGCGGCACGGGACCGATCGTCCATCGCACCTTTGTACAGAAGGTCGCTCGTCGTTCTCGGGGCGATGTGATCCTGGCTGGTGTGGTGATCGAAGTGCTGGTTCTCGTCACCGAAGTAGAGGCCGAGCATGTCGCTACGTGCTTCCGGCCCCAGGAGGCTCGTGTTCAGATCGACACGGGTGACGGACGCCCCGAGGCTCACGTTCAGCGTATTCAACGCGGAATCAGCGTGGGCTAAGGTTCTTTGAGCCGTCTGGAAAAAAACCTCCCGACCCATCCTCTGGAGCGACACGTATTGAACCTGGGCTCCATCACGGCCGATAATCTCGACTGCAGAAGACTGGAGTGCGCGGTGGTCGAGATCCTCTGAAAGAAACTCATCGACGTAGGACACGCGACTCCCGGGCTCCGCGATGATGAGTGTCCGGGTGCATACGGCCGAGCCGGATTCGGAGAGCCAATGTGTGCCCCGAACCGGAAGCTCGAGCTTCACGTTCTCGGGAACGTAAAGAAGCACTCCGTCTGTCCAAAGGGCAGCGTTGAGCGCCTCAAACTTTCCTTGTTCGGGCGGCAAGGCCTCTGTGGCGAGGTGCGCCTCGAGTATTTCGGCATGCTCCTCCACCGCGGCCCGCAACGAGGTCAGGACGACCCCCGAGGCGGCCAGCGCGGGGTCCAAGTCTACGTGAATGACGCCACCGTCCATCAGCACGATGTGGCCGGATCCAACTCGGTCCTCCGCTATCGCCTCGTCGAGCGCCAGGGGTCGGTTCTCCGGGGGGAGCTCGCCCGTGGCGAGGCGGAGCTCTCCGAAGTTGATGAGTCGTGAAAGGTCGGTGTACCGCCACTCCTCCGAGCGGGTGGTCGGCAGGGGAGTATTCTCGTAAACTGACCACGCGTGTCGACGACGACTTGTCAACCACGTCGGGACGCCCCGGCTGACCATCTCAACTGCACTCTCATCGAGTGGGATTGTCAACGCCTCCTCCTCAAGCAGTTGACCCACGACCTGCGGTGGGTTCATCAGCCGACGGAGCCTTCCATCTCGAGTTCGATGAGTCGGTTCAACTCCACGGCGTATTCGAGTGGCAGCTCCTTCGCGATGGGCTCTATGAAGCCACGTACGATGAGGGCCATTGCTTCTTCTTCGGTCAATCCCCGACTCTTCAAATAGAAGAGTTGTTCGTCACCGACCTTGGAGACGGTCGCCTCATGGCCGACCGTAGCACGCTTTTCATCCACCTCAATGTAAGGATAGGTATCCGTACGGGAGGTATCATTGATGAGGAGCGCGTCGCACTCGACGTTGGAGCGCGAGTTCACGGCTCCGTCGTAGACTTTGCAAAGCCCTCTGTAGGTTGAGCGGCCGTCCCCCTTTGAGATAGACTTGGAGATGATCGAAGAGGTTGTGTTCGGAGCCGCGTGAACGACCTTGCCACCCGTGTCTTGGTGTTGCCCGTCGGATGCGTAGGCGATTGACATGATCGAGCCGTGTGCGCCTTCGCCCTGGAGGTAGCAGGACGGATACTTCATGGTGAGCTTCGAGCCGAGATTTCCGTCGAGCCATTCCATCGTCGCGTTTTCGGCCACGAGCGCACGCTGGGTCACGAGGTTGTACATGTTGTTGGACCAGTTCTGGATCGTTGTGTACCGGAATCGTGAGTTCCTCTTCAGCACGATCTCGATCACACCGGAGTGGAACGAATCGGTGGAGTAGACTGGCGCCGTGCACCCCTCGATGTAGTGTGCCTGCGCACCCTCTTCGAGGATGATGAGTGTCCGCTCGAACTGGCCCATCCTCTCTTGGTTCACTCGGAAGTAGGCCTGAAGCGGTGTCCGAAGGTGGACGCCCTTGGGAATGTAGACGAAGGAGCCGCCCGACCAAACTGCCGAGTTCATTGCAGCAAACTTGTTGTCAGCTGCGGGAACCACGGTGGCGAAATGCTCGCGAAAAATCTCAGGATGGTTCTTGAGCCCGTCCTCGATGGAGTCGAAGATAACTCCCTGGGAAGCCCACTCCTCTTTAAGGGAGTGATAGACCATCTCCGACTCATATTGGGCACCGACACCGGCCAGGGCCTTCTGTTCCGCCTCGGGGATTCCGAGACGCTCGAAGGTGGTCTTGATGTTTTCGGGCACGTCATCCCAGGAGCGCTCCATCTGATCCTGGGGCTTCACGTAGAAGTAAATCTCGTCGAGCGTAGATTCGAGATCAGAGAGATCTCCGCCCCACTCCGGCATGGGCTTAGCCTGGTAGATGCGGAGCGCCTTGAGTCGGAAATTTAGCATCCACTCGGGCTCCTCCTTATGCTTCGATATCTCTCGCACGACGCTCTCGTCGAGGCCGGGCGCGCTTCGGAAGACATGCGCCTCGTCGTCGACGAATCCGTACTTATATTCGTCCAAGTCGAGATCATGGACCAGTTCATGTTGTGGCATCGTTATCTGTCCCGATAAAGTGGGCGGGCAACTCCCATGCTCAATCTAGCGTCATGGCGCGTCAGGGCACCTTTATGACGCTACCTCCACAGAGACGTCTTCCTTCCAGTCGGCATACCCCTGATCCTCCAACTCCAATGCTAACTCCGGTCCACCCGATCGGACGAGCTTGCCGTCTACCATCACATGGACGATATCGGGTTGGATGTGGTCGAGAAGGCGTTGGTAGTGCGTGATGAGCAGGATCGTCATCTCGGGGTCTTCTTCGCGCAGTGTATTCACACCATGTGCGACGATCTGAAGCGCGTCAATGTCAAGTCCTGAATCGGTTTCGTCCATCAGCGCAACTGCAGGGCGGAGCACAGCCATTTGGAGGATTTCATTTCGCTTTTTTTCACCTCCACTGAATCCGTCGTTTACGGACCTTTCAGCGAACGAAGGCTCCATGTCCAGCAGTTTCATGCGGTCCATGAGTTCGTCCTGGAAATCAAAGAGGTCCAACTCCTCATCCGGTCCGAGGCGAGCCTGAAGGGCGGTCCTCAAGAAATTTGCGATCGAGACTCCTGGAATCTCTACCGGGTACTGGAATGCCAAAAACAGTCCAGCGAGCGCCCTCTCGTCGGGTTCCATATCGAGTATGGAGGTCCCTCGACAGATGACGTCACCGGCAGTGACCTCGTAGGCTGGATGCCCGACCAAGACTTTTGCCAAAGTGCTCTTGCCAGAGCCGTTCGGACCCATTATTGCGTGTATCTCTCCAGCGTGGAGTTGGAGGTTTACACCCTTCAGAATATCGACATCTTCTTGAATAACCTTGGCAAATAGGTTATTCACGTCGAGTATAGAGGTAGTGGTCATGGGGTAGTGGTCATGGGGAGGATAGGCTGCCGCGGATTGGTCTTATTAAGAATGATTCTCCTTCTCAGCAAAAATAGACAGAGCTTCGCATACCGTCAAGATTCCAGATGGTTCCGATTGAGTGCTTTACCATGATGGTCTCCGTCCCGGCATCGGAGGAAAGAGTTGGTCCGCGGGAAGCGACTTGGGTCGTCATGGGTGGAGGTGCAGTGAAGGGGCTCGCACATGTCGGTGTGTGGAGAGCTATTCTAGAGGCCAGGATTTCCGTGGCCGGTATAATCGGTACGAGTGTCGGCGCCATGATCGGAGCAGCAATTGCGGGTGGTCGGAGTCTCGAAGAACTGGAGTCTTCTGCGCTAAATCTGCGTCGTCGTGATATCGTCCGCCTGAATCCAAAAGCGTTATGGTTCAACGGTATCCGGGCTGCGAGTGTCCTGCGAGGCGACGTTCTCTTGAACTACGTCAATCGGTTTCTCCCAGCCAAGAATTGGGAGGACCTCCAGATTCCGCTTCTGGTGAATGCTGTAGATTTAGAGACAGGCGAGACTCTTTGGTTTGGCCACCAGGAAGCTCTGGGAGTAACGCTTGTCGAAGCCGTCCACGCTTCATGCTCATTGCCGGTTCTGTTCCCACCCGTGAAGGTTCAAGGACGATTGCTGGTCGATGGGGGGGTACAGGATATGCTGCCTCTTCAGAAGGCTGTGGATGCGGGTGCGACCCGCATCATAGCGATAGATGTAGGCGCTAGCCTGGAATCACGGAATCGTAGGGTAGTGGAGCAAGGACTGGTGGCCATTCATCAACGAGTTTTCACTATCATGGCTGCTCAGAAGCGGAGTGACACGCTTCGATCCTGGAGTGAAGTGCCAGTGACTACTGTCTTCCCTAACTTACAGGATGTGACAGGATTCGACTTTAACCGAGTCGATTATCTACTCGAAGAAGGGTATAGAGCTACCCGCGCCGCACTCACGGCCGCGGCCGAGCCTTAAAGGTAAGGTGTCACGGTAGGACAGATTGAAACTCTTGGGCAGTACCGGTGCGGCTGAGCAGTCTAAGCAGGCTGAACGCTGGCAGGCACATATGAAGGATTGAGCGTTTCGTGCTGGTGGCCAAGCTTCATCGATTGAGGAGAGATCTGTAAGATCAGGATGTCAGTCTATGGATTCGATCACCACAGCAGTGCCATAACAAAGCATTTCCGCCGCACCCGCCTGAATCATGGACGTCTGAAAGCGAAGGCCTACCACCGCGTTCGCTCCCAATGCTTCGGCTTCCTCTAAGAGACGGTGGATCGCCTGCTCGCGGGCTTCGGCCAGCATCTTTGTGTATTCATGGATTTCCCCACCGGCGACATTGCGAAGGAGGGCGAGGACGTCCTTGCCCAGATGGCGAGCTCGAATCGTGTTGCCTCTCACGAGTCCTAATGTGCGTACGATCCGCATGTCCGAGACTTCTGACGTAGTGACTACGATCATTTGTAGACATCCCGATATGGATCGACGAGCCGCTCCCTGTAGCGCTCGAAGATGACGTTAATCAAGAGGAGCAACATGCCTCCGCCAATGGCGGAGGTCACCAGCTTCTCCCAGGGATCGACAGCGGACATGAAATATAGATAGGATCCGTATACGGCCCAAAACGCGAAGCCGACAAGTACGAGAAGCCACCCCAACGGCCTCGTGATTCGTCGGTGCACAACCCCCCAGACGGATCGGTCGCGACCGAGGGGGAGAGTCATGTCTTGAAGATCCCTCTTCATGGCGCCGAAGAGAGCCACCTCTCTTTGGAGTTCAGTCGAGGATACCAAAGCCTCTTCGATTTGGGATCGCTCCTCGCGCTTAACCTCTCCATCCAAGTATCGCATCAGACTTTCACGACTCACGCTGTTTGTCACCTTGTCACCCTCTATGGATACTCGAAGTTCATCTCTGAGAGGGCCGACCGAAGAGCGCCGCGAGCATGGAACAGCCTACTCGCAACGGTGCCCTCTGGAATCTCTAGAATGTTAGCAATTACCGCATAGGAAAGGTCCTCGATTTCCTTCAGAATCAGAATTTCACGATGCTCGTCGCCGATCTCCAATAAGGCTTTCCAGAACAACTCGTGAACTTCATTCCTCATCCGAATGTGCTCGGGATCCGTGGTAGCTCCCGTTGGCGGAATATCAAAGTTCCGGTCTCTCGCTTCGATACGGTTCCGGGATCGCCGACTCCGAATCATGTCCTGACATTGGTTCCTGAGAATCCGAAAGAACCAGGGCCCGAATGGTTGCCCTAGGTTGAATCGGTGGAGCGACTGCCAAGCCTTTACAAAGGCGTCCTGAACCGCATCCTGAGCTTCGTCGATGCTGCCTAGTATCCCTACGGCTATACGGAGACCCGGCCTTTCATATGTTCGCACGATGGGCTCGTAAAATCGCTGGCCTCCTTCCTTGCACAATCGAAGCAACTCCCGCTCTACCTCCAGGTGCGATGACTCTCCTCGTTCCTGTCTCATGTAGTTGTAGTACGATGCCCGGGTAGGATTTCTTCAGTCAGCGAAGGACATAAGACATGCCTCAGCTTTGGATTCTCACAGGAGAAGCCCGGAAAGCCTTGCCACAAAGGCATCAATTTCCTCCTCAGTATTGTAGTAGTGCGGCGAAACTCGAACTGCGGCCTCTACGCCTTTATCATCGAAATCGAGAACTGCATAATCCCGCGTGGAAAGGGATGTGTTAATCCCCTGCGCTCGGAGGGAGGACGTGAGCTTGGCCGGGTCATGGCCTGCGGTCGCGATGGTCACAATAGCAGATCGTTCCGCTCCGCGATCGAGAATGCTAACACTCTCGATTTCTGCCAGCTGATCGCGAGCTCGCGCTGCGAGGCCCCAGGCACGCTCCCGGACGGCTTCAAGCCCCAAGTCGAGGGCGTACTCGGTGGCCCGACCGAGACCGAGCACGAGTGCGACTGGGAATTCCCAGTTCTCGAACCGTCGGGCGTCTGGTAGCGGCTGGAAGAGATCCTCTTCAATCCAGTGGGCACCGTGTAGATCCGGAAAGAGTGGCACCAATCCAGAGTCGAGCGCCCAATCAGATATGTAGAGAAAGCCGATTCCCCGCGGGCCGCGCAGAAACTTCCGTGAGGTAGCTGAAAGGAAGTCACATCCGATCTGCTTGACGTCGATCGGCATCTGTCCGACGGACTGACAAGCGTCCACTAGGTACAGTGTTTTTCGCTGGCGGCAGATGGTTCCGATGTCGGCCACTTTTTGAACGAGCCCTGAGTTCGTCGGGATATGGGTGACGGCTACGAGCTTTGGCCTACGGCGGTGGACCAATTCCTCAATTGCTGACACGTCCACACCACCGGAGGGATCATCTGGTGCCCTCACGATCTCGATCCCAAATCGGGAGGCCAGAGACAGGTACATAATTTGGTTGGAGACGTAATCATTGCGGGTGGTTACGATCACGTCTCCTGGCTTAAAGGACACCGCTGACAAGGCTTGAGTGAACGAAGCCGTAGCGTTTTCAGTTAGGGCGATGTTTTCAGTGTCGGCCCCGATCAACTGTCCGAGGGCTTGGTAGACTGCTTCTATCTCCTCACGCCGCTCTTCCGCTGCTTCATATCCACCGATCTGAGATTCGAGTTCGAGATGCTTGACGATTGTCCGACAAACCGGATCCGGCATGAGCGCGGCTCCGGCATTATTGAGGTGATTGACCTGCCGCGTGCCGGGCGTCTCACTCCTCAGTCGGTTGACGTCGAGCGTGGTCATTATGCGAAAAATCCAGTCAGTTGCGCGGGCTGTCCGTTGTGACCCTCTCAGCTTTTGCCCGGATCACCATCTCACGCACGTCGGCTAGGAGCTTCTTGGCATCGTAGATAATCCCGTCTTTGATCGTGTACTTAATCCCCCCAATCCGCTCTACTTTACCGGTGTCGTCATTAAGCCGAACGGCTCCTGTTCCGTAAAGGACTTTCAGGTTTTCAAGGGGGTTTTGGTCGATCACGACTAAGTCTGCCTTTAGCCCTGGGCGAATTATTCCGAAGCTCGGCTCCAGTCCCTTGGGCCTATTGAGCTCCATAGCGCCGTACATTGTTGCCGACCGGAGAACTTCGAGGGGATGGAAGCCAGCCTCTCTAAGGAGCTCGAACTCCCGGATATAATCGAATCCATAGAGCTTGTAGATGAAGCCAGAATCGGATCCCGTGGTCACGATCCCTCCACGGTTCTTGTACTCGTTCAAGAACTGCATCCACCGGTCGTAGAAATTCTTCCAGGCTACCTCGTCCTCTGTTGTCCAGTAGAACCAGTATGAACCATGAGCCTGGCGGCTGGGCTCATAAAAATCTGCCTGGCTCGGTAACGTATATTCCTCATGCCAGTCGGCATTCCGGGACCTCATTACGTCACGGCTCGCCTCATAGATGGTCATGGTTGGATCAATCCCGAAGTCCAGTTCCAGGAATCGGTCCATGAGTTCATCCCACTCCTCCGATCCAGGCTCGTAGATCTGGTTCCAGAGCTGTCCGACGTTTTCGAAACGGTGCTGCTCGTCATTGTAGTTGTAGTCGAGCGGCCAGTTCTGGATGCTGAAGTCCTTGAGCAAGGATTCGAAGAGTCCGTAGTAGTGGGTCATCATGTCCAGGCCGGCCTCGGCCGCGTCCAAGGCCGTCATTCGTGCGAGGCCCATTTGACCAAGATGCGCGACCGTACCGAGGCCATGCTTGTGCGCCTCGTCGATCACCGCCTCCATAATAGATGGATCGAGAGACCCAAGCTTCAGCCCATCAATCTTCTGGCCGTCCACCTCCTGATCAACGGCCCAGCGAACCCACTGGCGCGCCTTCTCCGGTGAGTCGATGGGACCCTCACCCCACGCCTCTCCAGGCCGGGCGTAGGTGAACATGCGTGGTGCCACGATCTCGTTTCGGGCTGCTCGGGCTTTTTCGCCCAAGGCCCACATCATGGGTCCGTGGCCAACACCTCGAGATGTCGTGACACCATGAGCCATCCAGAGCTTGTAGACATATTCGGGTTGAGGGGCTTTGGTGCCACCACCAGTGTGGGCATGCATGTCGATGAAGCCTGGCATTACGTAATGACCGGACAGATCGATCTCGCGGTCAGGGTCGCCAGGCCGTCTGCGATCGGAGATTGGGACGCCTGGAAAACCGACGGACCGCACCTCAGCGATTCGATCATCTTCGATGACGATATCCACGGGCCCTTGCGGTGGGGCACCCGTACCGTCTATGACCGTAACTCCCCTGAGGATGAGACGGTTGAAGGGCCCCTCGCCTTCATCGGAACGACGGGCGGTAGTGGTCTCTATTTGAGCCCAAGCTTGCGTGGCCACTACCAATATTGTCAGAACGCATAACCCCGTGGACAGGAGCGTGCGGATAAATCTCATGGTTCCTCCAGCCGGTTGACCTTCGTAAGTGGAGGTCGTTCGAGTTGGCACGCCTCCGTGCACCTGTGTCTCGGTTCGATGCCCTGATATATGGCGCAGCACCGGCGTAACGCAACGGTAGAAGAAAACGCCTAGGTGAGCTTTTGAAGGCCTGTCCTTTATTGGGTTGATTCGCCACGTTACGAGGCCTTTTTGACCACCAGTCGGACGAGACGGGGACGTTCGGATTTTCCGGAGTTGGAGTTTCTTTGAGCGAAACAGAGCCGAGCATCTCCGATAGTAGCTCGGAAGGGAGCGAGGGAGACGTCGAGACGCACATAGAGCGCCTGCGGCGAGAGCTCCGACGTCACTCACATCTTTACTATGTTGAGTCACGGCCTGAGCTCGACGATGCGTCATACGACCGGATGTTTGCTGAGCTTCTGGCTCTCGAAGCGGCACACCCTGACCTCGTGACGAGGGATTCTCCGACCCAGCGTGTCGGCGCTGAGCCCCAAAGTGTGCTGCCCGTTGCTGAGCATATGGTGCCGATGCTCTCCCTGGACTCGACGCAGGACTTCGAGGAGGTCTGCCGCTTCGATGAGCGGGTCCGCAAGACCCTGGGTGACAAGGCACGCTACCTCCTAGAGCCGAAACTAGATGGGGCCTCGCTTGAGCTTGTGTATGAGGATGGTTTTTTCGTTAGAGCCGTAACCCGCGGTAATGGACGAACCGGAGAGGTTGTCACTGAGAACGCCAGAACGATGCCGAGCCTGCCGCTTCGCCTGCTCGACTTCGCACGCCCGGTACCTGAACTGCTGGCCGTCCGAGGGGAGGTCATAATGTACCTCTCGGCGTTTGAAGCATTAAACGAAAGTATGGTAGCAAGAGGATCTGAGCCTTATGTAAACCCCCGCAACTCAGCCTCCGGGTCTCTCCGGCAACTTGATCAGCGTGTAACTGCAGAGCGCCCCCTAGAGGTATTGGCATACGATGTTCTGATGAGCCGAGGGATCAAATTGGTGTCGGATGCGGATGCAATCCAGGCGTTGGGTGACTGGGGATTCAAAACGCCGGAGCGGAGCACGCTTGCTACGACGGTTGAGGAGATACTGAACTACCACGGACGCTACGAAGCGGATCGCGATGAACTTGACTACGAGATCGATGGCGTAGTCATCAAAGTAGACGACCTTGACTCCCGAGTGGACTTTGGGGCTACATCCCATCATCCGAGGTGGGCCCTCGCCTTCAAGTTCGAACCCCGCAAGGAAGTGACCCGCATAGAGAGAATTGCTGTCTCAGTAGGGCGTACGGGTACGCTCACACCTGTGGCCTTGCTTCGCCCGGTGGAGGTGGGTGGAGTGACGGTTTCCAGGGCTTCGTTGCACAACCGTGAAGAGGTGATCCGCAAGGATGTGCGTGAAGGTGATCTCGTACGGATACAAAGGGCTGGGGACGTGATCCCACAGGTGGTTGAGCGCGTTTCCGAGGAAGGCCGCAAGCGAGGAGTGGAATTTCGAATGCCTGATCATTGCCCGGCCTGCGAAACTTCTGTTGAAGAGAGTGGCCCATTTACATACTGCCCAAACCGCTTCGGGTGCCCCGCACAGTTGAAGCGGGGTTTGATGCATTTCGGATCAAGGGCAGGTCTCGATATTGAAGGGTTAGGAGAGGAGGCCGCTACCGCTTTAGTGGACCGTGGTCTCGTGAATGAACTCGCGGACCTTTTCAGGCTAAAGAGGACAGACCTCCAGGCACTAGAGGGCTTTGCCGAAAAGAAAGCAAAGAACCTGGCCGATGCCATCCAGGCCAAGAAGACGGTGGCGCTGGAGCGCTTTCTCTATGGGTTGGGGATTCCTGAGGTGGGGGTAACGGTGGCCACGAGCCTCGCGAAGCGATTTCAGAGCTTCGAGAGAATCCAGGGGGCCACTACCGAGGAACTTGAGGGCGTGGATGGGATCGGCCCCATAATGTCAGAACAGATTCGTGCCTTCCTCGATGACGAACGGAATCGTGATCAGATATCCGCTGTAATCGGTCAGGGCATGAAGCTGATCCCCCCGGCGGAGACTGACGGTGAGGCTTTAGGCGGACGAATGTTTGTGTTTACGGGAGGACTCGAACGTTTTTCGCGATTGGAGGCCAAGAGGTTGATCGAAGCTAGCGGGGGAAAGGTGGTCAGCTCGGTGAGTAAGGAGACACATTACGTAGTGGTTGGCACTGATCCCGGTTCCAAGCTTAGAAAGGCACAAGATCTTGACGTGACAGTGCTGAGTGAGGCGGACTTCGTCGAGATGCTTGGAGCCGCTGGAATCGTGTAGCCATCGTGGATAACATCGAGATCGCTTCGATCCTCGAAGAGCTGGCCGACCTGCTCGAAATCAAGGGCTCAAATCCTTTCCGTATCAGGGCTTATCGTAACGCGGTCCGAACGATTGGGGGACTTACGTTTCCCCTCTCCTTGATGGTTGCTAAAGAAGAGGATCTGACCGATCTCCCGGCGGTGGGCAAGGACATTTCTTCTCACATCGTTGAACTCGTCCGGACGGGGAGGCTCAGCCGCTTGGAGGAAGTCGCTGGTGAAGTTCCGCGTTCCCTAGGGCAACTCGTCAAGCTCGACGGGGTCGGGCCCAAGAAGGCCAAGAAGCTATGGGAGTCGCTTGGTGTCACGACCGTTGACGAGCTCGAGATGGCCCTAGTAGGGGGTCGGGTCGAGGACCTCGAAGGGTTCGGCGCAACGAGCGCAGCGAAGATTGTTAGGGCGATCCAGGATTTTCGGCGCTACTCTGGCCGATTCCTCATCTCGCAAGTCGACGGCCTGATCCGTGCCTTTCTCGAATATATGCGTGAGGCTCCGACCGTGCAGCGCATTGAGGTGGCCGGAAGTTATAGGCGTCGACAGGAAACGATCGGTGACGTGGATATATTAGCTCAGGCGGAGCTGCCGGCGCGGGAAATCATGGAGCGATTCACGACGTTCAACGCTGTCGAGCGGATTGTTTCGGCAGGCGAAACACGGGGAAGTGTAGTTCTCCGGTCAGGGCTCGAAGTCGATCTAAGGATCATCCCCGAGGTCTCGTTCGGAGCCGCACTCCACTACTTCACCGGCTCCAAGGAACACAACGTCGCGCTTCGACATCTTGCGCGACGCAAGGGTCTTCGGGTGAATGAATACGGTGTCTTTCGTATTCCCAAGGGAGCGGATCCGACCGAGGCGACCAACGATATTGGGAAGAGGATCGCCGGGAAGACGGAGGAGTCGGTCTTCGAAGCGGTTGGTGTCACCTGGATTTCACCGCTACTCAGGGAGAATCGGGGTGAGCTCGATGTGGCGCGAGAGGGCGCTGTGCCGGATCTTCTGACGCTCGACGACATTCAGGCCGACCTCCACATGCATTCCACCTGGAGCGACGGGAAGTTCTCCATCGAAGATATGGCTCGGGCATGCCAAGCCCGGGGCTACGGTTATCTGGCGATCAGCGATCACAGTCCGGCCCTCGCGATGGTAGGGGGAATCACGCCCGAAAAGGCCGAGGATCAGTGGAAGGAGATCGGCCTTGTGCAAGAAAGACTGGACGGGATCACGATTTTCAAGAGCTTGGAGGTAGATATTCTACGGGATGGCAGCCTTGATATGACCGACGAGGTCCTCGAGGCACTGGACTTGGTGATCATCTCGGTGCACTCCCTCATGGACATGGATGAAACAACGATGACGGATCGAGTCATCAGAGCGATGCAGCATCCGAGCGTGGATATCATCGCCCATCCCACGGGACGGCTGCTCGGGCGGAGAGAGCCCTTCCAGCTGGATACGGACGAGGTCTTGCGAGCCGCGCTCGATCTTGATGTGGCGGTGGAAATCAACGCCAATCCGAACCGACTCGATCTGAACGATGTCCAGGCTCGTAGGGCCAAGGAGTTGGGGGTAAAGATCACGATCAATACAGACGCCCATTCGACACAAGGACTTGATCATATGTCTTACGGTGTGGATCAAGCTCGACGAGGGTGGATAGAAAGAGACGACGTACTCAATACGATGACTGTTGACCGTTTCCACAGATGGCTCGGTCGACGTGAGAAGCATCCCGCATGACCTTAGAGATCTTGACGTTCATAGGTGGCCTGATCGTCCTATCCTTGGGGGCGGAGTTGCTCGTTAGTGGGAGTTCCCGATTCGCTTCCTCGCGCGGGGTCAAGCCGCTTCTGGTGGGCCTCACGATCGTTTCTGTGGGCACCTCGGCACCGGAGCTTTTTATCTCAGTAGTAGCTTCGTTGAGTGGGAGTGCCAACCTTGCTGTGGGCAACGTGTTGGGGTCGAACCTCGCAAACGTCGGCCTCGTTCTCGGGATCAGCGCCATGATCCGGCCACTCGTGTTGGAAGGCCGACCCTTCCGTCTCTCCGAGTGGGGATTGCGGGACTGGTCGCGGGCGCGTTCGTGGTTCGCGACCCGGACAGCCGGTCGCGAGGCTTTCGTAATGCTTCTTATTACGTTGTTGGCTCTATGGATCATCTGGAATTCGCCGATCGGGGGCCGAGAGGGTTTACTGCTCATCGCGTTGGCGATTGGCTATCTTGTTTGGCTTTTTCTTCAGAATGCCCAGAAAGAGCACGCACGGGTGCTCGGCGGGGGAGAGGGGTCTGCCGGGGAAGCGGTTGGTCTCTCGGCAGGGACGCCCGCGCGCGCGAGGGCCAGCACTCTGCGCCAATGGGTGGGCATCGTCGCGGGTTGTTTGGGACTGGTCATTGGCGGGTTCTTGGTTCGCGATTCGGCCCTCTCTATAGCCGGAAGCATTGGGATGTCCGAGCGGGCGATCGGCCTCTCGCTTGTCGCCGTAGGCACTTCACTGCCCGAGCTTGCTACCTGTATCGTCGCTGCCTTGCGTAAAGAGGGCGGTATCGTTGTGGGAAACATTTTGGGTTCAAACATCTTCAACCTTACTTTGGTCCTCGGCATTACGTCGACGATCACGCCCATCAACCATCAGATTCCCCCGAGTGATTTTCTGGCGGTAATGATCATCTCCGCACTGCTCGTGCCTGTCGTCCTTACTGAGTCGAGAATTTCGCGGATGGAGGGCCTGATCCTCTTGGGCGCCTATGCGGTGCTCGGCTTTTGGGTGCTGTCTTGAGTGTAGTGTTTCAATAGTTAGCAAGGAGCGAGAGTCAGATGCTTCCTATCGACCTGACAGGAAAGAGGGCGTTCGTGGCGGGTGTTGCGGACGACAAGGGATATGGCTGGGGCA
>JAYZFL010000012.1:0-8687 GCA_036336795.1 Gemmatimonadota bacterium | reverse complement strand
TGTTACTACCGCCCCTCAAATGGCGTCCTATCGGCCCTGATCGGGGTGGTCGCTCCATCGCTGTCGCCGGGCATAAAGACCGACCCTTCGAGTATTACTTCGGCGCCGTCGGTGGAGGCCTCTTCAAGACCACGGACGGTGGCTCATCGTGGTTCCCGGTGACGGATGGACAGCTCCGCAGTGCTTCTGTGGGAGCCGTCACGGTCTCCGAATCAGACCCCAATGTCGTCTTTATCGGGATGGGCGAGACGCAACTTCGCGCGAACGTACTTCAGGGGGACGGCATATATCGCTCCGACGACGGAGGACAGAGTTGGAAACACTTAGGTCTCACCGAGACCCAGACGATCAGCCGGATCAGAGTACACCCAAGGGATCCTAATAGGGTCTACGTAGCTGCGCTCGGGCATCCCTTCGGAGCGAATTCGGAGCGGGGTGTCTTTCGTAGTGTGGACGGGGGACGCACTTGGGATAAAGTGCTCTATCGTAACGATCACACTGGTGCAGTTGATTTAGTGCTGGATCCCAATGACCCCCAGGTACTCTACGCCAGCCTCTGGGAGGTGTATCGCAAACCCTGGAAACTCTGGAGCGGTGGAAAGGGATCCGGACTTTTCAAGTCGATCGACGGTGGGGACTCCTGGATCGAACTCACCGGAAACGTCGGCTTCCCGAGAGGCATACTGGGGAAAATCACGATCACTGTGTCGGGAGCTGATTCCCGTCGAGTATGGGCCAACGTTGAGGCCGAGGACGGCGGCCTATACATGTCGAACGACGCAGGGGATTCCTGGGAGTTGATCAATGACCACCGAGACCTCTGGCAAAGAGCGTTCTACTTTTTACGCATACAAGCAGACCCAGTGGACCGGAACACCATCTACATCCTGAACTTCAGGCTGATGAAATCGACGGACGGTGGACGGACGGTGGAGTCGGTACCTGAGACCCACGGCGATCACCACGATCTCTGGATCGACCCCGACAATCCGGCTCGGATGATTAATGGCAACGACGGTGGCGGAGTTGTTTCGGTGAACGGAGGCGAAACTTGGACCGAGATGAGGTATCCAACGGCCCAAATCTATCGCCTCTCTACAACCAGCGACTTCCCCTACCACGCATGCGGCGCACAGCAGGATAACAGCACCGTTTGTGTGTCATCGGAGCGTGCACATCTCCGGAATCCAAGGGGAGCCAGCACGGAGTGGATGTACGCTGTCGGCGGCGGTGAGAGCGGATATGTGGTACCACACCCAACAGATCCAAACATCTTTTACGCCGGCGCAACCAACTCACTCACCCGTTACGACCGGAGGAGCGGACTCTCACAGGATATCCAACCATATCCTCGTATCGTCATGGGAGAACCGGCAAAGGATATGCCGGAGCGGTGGAATTGGACGTATCCGATCGCGATCTCAAAAATGGATCCCGACGCGTTCTTCATCGGATCTCAGCATCTTTGGGAGACAACCAATGAGGGTGAGACCTGGGAGAAGATCAGCCCGGATTTAACCCGTGCTGATCCAGTGACGATGGAGGATTCGGGTGGGCCGATCGTCAAAGACCAAGACGGCCCGGAAATCTACCCAACCATCTACGCCATTGCACCTTCATTCCACAGCGGCGAAACGATATGGACCGGGTCAGATGACGGACTCGTTCACCTCACACGGAGCGGAGGTGCAGAGTGGCATGACGTGACACCTGCTGATATGCCGGAGCACACACGGGTAACCTTCATCGAGGCTTCACCACACCACCCAGCCTCTGCTTATGTGGCCGGGATCCGCTATGAGATGGACGATCGCTCTCCGTACGCCTGGAGAACCGACGACTACGGAGAGAATTGGACGAAAATCGTTAGTGGCATCCGCAGTGACGACTTTGTGCGTGTGGTACGCGAGGACCCAAAGAGGGAGGGCCTGCTCTATGCCGGCACGGAGCATGGGGTATACGTCTCTTTCGACGACGGTGCCAGCTGGAGTGGCCTCTCGTTCAATCTTCCCGACGTCCCGGTGACCGGCCTAGTCGTCGAGGAGAGAGACCTCGTCATCTCCACGCATGGACGGTCCTTCTGGGTTCTGGATGACATCGCGACCTTACGTCAGATCGACACCGAACTTCTTACGACGGCCTCGCATCTCTTCGAGCCCGCCACCGCCTTCCGCCGATCGGTCCCAGCTGTGATTGACTATTATCTTCGGGCGCCAAGCCAGAATGTTCGAGTCGATATCCTCGACACCGCAGGTCAGCACGTGCTCACACTCTTCGAGGGAACACATCATGCGGAGGGTACTTATCGACAAACCTGGAACCTCCGTTACCCTGGAGCGGTGACATTCGATGGGATAGTCCTTGAAGGCGGGGACCCCACGGTCGGCCCTTGGGCTCCCCCCGGAAGATACCAAGTACAGCTTTCGGTCGATGGGCACGAGCAGGTCCGCTTGTTTGACGTCCAAAGAGATCCGAGGCTCACGGGGGTGACCGACGCCGACCTGATGTCTCAGTTCGAGTTGGCCCGTGCTATCCGGGACCACGAGAGCAGAGCCAATGAAAGTGTAGTGATGATCCGTGACCTCGCTGCACGAGCGGATGCCAACCTTAACAGGAGCGACAATCCTCAGCTCCAAGCATCGGTTCAGAGCTTCATCAAGCGCATAAGAGTTATCGAAGCCGAACTCTACCAAGTGCGTAACCAGAGTCCAAAGGACAAGATCGCTTTTCCAATCAAGTTGAACGATCGGCTCACCGGCCTCCGGTCACGTCTCGAACGGGGGGACGCTGCTCCCACGGAAGCGTATCGGCGTGTCTTCGACGAGCTCTCAACTCAGCTATCCGTACAATTGAACCTTCTCGAAGAAGTGGTCCGTCAAGACCTCCCTCGTTTGAACGAGGATTTCACGGACTCAGGACTACCGGCCATCGTTGTCCCCGCCTCCCGTCGGATCGCAGGATACCACGGAGAGTGGGAGCGAAGACGATCCATGGCAGCGCTCCGAGACAATCTTCTTCCCCCTATCAGAGACGGACTGAGGAGAACAACACGACAATAGTAGCAGGTGTGGTTCACCCACACTCGTCGGCCTTACGAACACATTAGTTGGAGGATCTTCATGATCACAAAATTCCAGCCGACTCGCCGGGATTTCTTAGTTCGAGCAGCCGTGCTTGCGGCGACGCTCCCACGTCCACTGAAAATCTCAGCCCAGGAAACTCTTCCGACAAGGACCATCCCGGTGAGTGGCGAAGCCATCCCTGTTGTTGGCTTCGGGTCCACGCAGTCGGTACTTGAGAGCCCAACCGAAGGCACCGAGCCGATCGAGAAGGTTGTCCGAACCCTCAAGCGATACGGGGGTCGAGTTGTCGATACCTCCCCGCGCACAGAAGCCATTGATCGTGAATTCGGACAAGTGTTGCAAGATCCCGAGTTCAAGGACCGGCTCTTTCTTGCTACCAAGATCAACACTATCGGCGAGCTGAGTGGGATTGGCCAGATGAGGGACACTCAAAGGCTTTTCGGACAACGTACGTTAGATTTGGTCCAAGTCGAGAGCCTGAGAGACCTCAAGGTGCACTGGCCCAACCTAAGATCATGGAAGGATTCCGGCGAAGCTCGCTACATCGGGGTTACGGTTTCTAACAATGCCAATCACGACGCATTGGAATCATTCATGAGGACGGAGTCACCTGATTTCGTCCATATCAATTACTCAGTCATGGAGACCCAAGCTGAAAAACGCCTGTTGCCCCTAGCTCATGACCGAGGAATGGCGGTCCTCACCAACCGACCATTTATGAACGGCACGTACTTCGGTAGGGTAACAGGCAGAAATCTGCCAGATTGGGCAAACGAGTTCGATTGTGAGAGCTGGGCTCAGTTTTCCCTCAAGTACGTACTCGGCAATCCAACTGTTACCTGTGTTTTGACAGAGACAACCAATCCCGATCACATGGAAGAAAACATCCGCGCCGCATTCGGCCGTCTGCCAGATCAGCCTATGAAGCGCCGGATGCGGGAACTGGTGAAGGAGTTCTAGGAGAGGGCCCGCAAGAGAACCCCCTCCGGGTAATCGTCAACCACTCGGACGCAGCAGCAGGCGCTCCTCTCAGTGGCCTGTCACAGTCCCTTCTCTCTGCTCGCAACTTTCACCGCCTCACCCACAGACACCATCTCTTCTTCCGCTCCGTCAGGGGCGCCGGTCACGAGACTGACTCCGACTGTCACGCCAAATCCGATTACAAACCCCGGGATCATCTCGTAGAGATCGAAGAATCCCTCCTTGAAAATGACGACCCATAGAACCGCAGCCAGAAATCCGCTCACCATTCCCCAGATAACCCCCAGTCGCGTTGTACCTTTCCAGAAAAGCGAGCAAAGCACAACGGGGGTGAAGGCACTGGCCAGTCCAGACCAAGCAAAGAGTACAAACCAAAAGATTGCGCGGGATTCAGTCAATGCCGCCGTAAGCGCGGCGGCACCAATTAGCACCGTGACGGCCTTTCCGTAGAGTGTGAGTCGTAATTCGCTCACCTTGGGACGGAAGATCTGTTGGATCACGTCCCTCACGACGGAGGACGACGCGAGGATAAGTAGCGAGTCAACTGTGGACATGATCGCCGCGAGTACAACGACCAGAAATACGCCCGTAAAGACGGCCGGGAACAGCGTTGTGCTCATCAGCGGAAGAATGGTTTCCGGATCGGGCAATCCGGGGAAGAGAACCCTTCCGGCCATTCCACCGAAAACCGCCCCAATGTCAAAGACGAGGATACATCCCACTGCAATCTTTCCCCCCTGTAGAATATCCCGTTGGCTACGGGCCGCTACGAAGCGGGTTAAGAGCTGGGGGGATCCAAGAAACGCGAATCCGATTGCGATGAAACCCGCTACACTGATGATTCCAGCAGGACTGAAGCCGTTCGCTCCCATGAGTGCCAGAAGGTTTGGATCCTGAGCCCGCAGACCGTCAATAAACGGCGACCAGCCTCCTAAGGCTGCGATCCCCACAATGGGAAGGACGGAGAGGCAGGCGAACATTAACAGACCTTGAAGAAAATCGCTGTAGGCAACCGCCTTGAAGCCACCCACAGTCGTATAGTAAAGGATGACCGCTGCGCCAATCCAGACGCCCCCTGAGTAACTGGTGCCCAAGAACGACTCAAAGGCCTTCCCAGACGCCGTAAGCTGAGCCGCCGTATAGGCCGTCACCATACTAAGGATGATCACCGCACTGATCACACGTATTACATGACGCTCATCGTGGAACCGAGCCGTTAGATAATCGGGAACGGTGATGGAGTTATAGCGATCCGTGTATTCCTTGAACGGCTGAGCTACATATTTCCATGCTAGCAGGACGCCCAAGAACTCACCCAACACAATCCACAAAGCATGGAAACCCACTAGGTAACCCATTCCAGTGAGACCGAGAAGCAACCACGCGCTCTCACCCGTGGCGTTCGAGCTAAAGGCGATGACCCAGGAGGGAAGTTTCTTCCCAGCCACAAAATAGCCTGCAACACTCCCAGACTCTTTGCTCCCCCACAACCCCAACCCCAGGAGAATCAGCAGGTATATGACAAGTACCGCGATGACCACTCCAGACGTCATCAGCGAATGCTGTCCACTCTTTCGCAGGCTCTCGCTAGCCTCTCCAGGCCTTGAGCGATTTCGCGCTCATTGATCAGAAGTGAGGGTCCGAGGCGTATCACATGGCTGTAGATGCCACCGAGCCCGATGAGGAGACCCTCTTCCTTGGTAGCCTCAAGCAGTGCCTTGGCAAGTCGAGGTGACGGAGTCTTGCTATCCCGATCTTCCACGAGTTCTAGGGCCTGCATGAGCCCCATCCCCCTCACATCACCAATCCAGTCGTGCTGCTCCTGAAGCTCCGTAAGCCCGCGTACGAGCTGAGAACCCCTCTTTTCCGCTCGGCTCGGAACGTCTTCCTCTACCATCACTTCAAGAGTGGCGGCAGCGGCAGCCATCGACACTGGACTGCCTCCGAAGGTAGAAATCGTCTTGGCCTTCCACGATTGAGCAATCTCTGGCCGGGTGATCGTCGCCCCCACGGGCGCGCCATTTGCGATACCCTTCGCCATTACCATGATGTCCGGCTCGACTCCGGAATGCTCAATAGCGAACCAGTGCTTACCTGAGCGTCCGAAGCCAGACTGCACCTCGTCCGAAATGAACAGACCGCCGTGCGAACGGATGATGTCCGCGACCCGTGCGAAATATCTTGGTGGAGGCACGATATAGCCCCCCACACCCATAATCGACTCAGCGATAAAAGCCGCCGGGCGACCATTAGTGGTCGTACGGATGACGTCCTCAAGATCATTCGCGAACGCCTCCGAACAACTCTCGTCACAGGGCTGCTTGAATGGGCAGCGGTATGGATAAGGGGTTAAGGTGTGCTTGATCCCAGGGAACGACGTTGCCAGTGGTCGCCACACGTCGACAGCCGTGATGTTGCTCGCCAGGAAGCTCCGGCCGTGGTAGGCCTGCCTAAGGGCAATGATCTCACTCCGGCCTGTGTGAAGGAAGGCCATTTGAATTGCAGTCTCAATGGCCTCTGTTCCTGAGTTAGTGAAGAAGGTCTGGCTCATGCGACCAGGAGCGATGGCTGCTAGACGCTGGGCGGCCTCGACCTGCGGCTCCGTTACGTAGAGGGTAGATGTGTGCCCGAGGCGCCCCATCTGTTTCTGTGATCTTTCGACCACATGAGGATTACAGTGTCCTACCGAAGTCGTCAGGATACCACTGAACAGGTCTAGATACTCCACGCCATCAGCATCCCTGACCCATGTACCCTTCCCTTCATCGAGCACAAGGGGTTCATCGTAAAGAGGGTGAACAGCCGGAAATACAAATTTCTGCTGACCAGCCAAAATCGCTTGGCTCTTCCTCATTGTGTCCGTCACGCCAGGCCCCATAAAAAAGTCTCCTTCGACTCCGGCTTGCTGTCCGTTATTAGACGTTACTCGGGAAAGCGAATTGCGCGCCCTCACGAACTCCACTCGACGGCCACCGCTGTGTGACTGTCTTTCGCCGTGTGTAGAAGCGAATGGCGTCGGGCCCGTAGGCGAATAGATCGCCGAAAAGCGAGCGTTTCCAACCTCCGAAACTGTGGTTCGCTACCGGCACGGGAAGTGGGACATTGATTCCCACCATGCCCGCCTTAACGTGGTCACTGAAGTAGCGGGCAGCTTCCCCGTCGCGGGTGAAAATGCATGTCCCGTTCCCGTACTCGTGGTCATTGATCAAGTCCATCGCTTCCTGCATGCTGTCTACGCGGATCACGCAAAGCACCGGTCCGAAAATTTCGTCGCGGTAGATCCTCATATCCGGCTTTACGTGATCAAAAAGGCAACCTCCGAGGAAAAAACCTTCCTCGTGACCAGAGACCTGCAGGTCTCTCCCGTCAACCAGAAGGGTAGCCCCTTCTTCGACTCCGAGATCCACGTATCCTCGCACCTTTTCGAAATGTTCACGTGTCACCAACGGACCCATGTCGTTCCCCAGCTCACTTCCGGCACCCACTTTAAGGACATCGAGACGCTTCGAAAGCTCTTCGACCAACTCATCACCGGTATCTTCACCCACCGCCACCGCAACCGAGATTGCCATACAGCGCTCGCCACATGAACCGTACGCAGCCCCCATCAAAGAATTCACCGTATTCTCCATATCGGCATCTGGCATTACGATCGCGTGATTCTTTGCACCGCCCAGCGCCTGCACTCTCTTCCCGTTTCCAGTGCCCGTGCGGTAGACGTATTCCGCGATTGGCGTAGACCCTACGAAGCTGACGGCCTCCACTCGTTCATCCGTGAGCAGCGTGTCAACCGCTTCCTTGCCACCGTTCACCAAGTTGAAGACACCGTCGGGCAAGCCCGCTTCCTTGAGCAAGTCGGCAACCAGCATAGGGCAACTGGGGTCTCGCTCCGATGGTTTTAGGACGAACGTGTTCCCACATACGAGCGCGACGGGGAACATCCACATTGGCACCATGATTGGGAAATTGAAGGGCGTGATGCCGGCAACCACCCCGAGCGGTTGGAACTCCGACCAGCTATCGATTGCTGTCCCCACGTTCTTGCTGTGCTCACCCTTGAGTAGCTCGGGAGCGCCACATGCGTATTCGACGTTTTCGATGCCCCGCTGGAGTTCTCCTGCCGCGTCTTCGAGCACCTTTCCGTGCTCCTCGCTCAGCAGCGCCACAAGGCGATCGGCGTTCCGCTCCAGCAATTCCTTGAACCGGAACATGATACGAGCCCGCTTCGCCACTGGGACATCTCTCCAAGTTGGGAAAGCCGTCATTGCGGCCTGGATAGCGTGCTCTACCGTAGCTTTATCGGCGAGTGCCACCTGACGCACCACTTCTCCAGTGGCCGGGTTGTAGACGGCTTGCTTGTGCATCGACTTAGCCACTACCGGCTCGCCGTCGATAAAATGCCCAATCACGGGGACACCCGTCCCCGCTTCGGCCGCCAACATCGCGTCTGTCATTTCCTCTGTTTCCTTAGGAGAAGTATTACGCTCCGCTCCTGTAATTTATTTGAACGCGCACTCACAATACGTAAAAGGCGTCCGAACCACGAGGGTCGGACGCCTTTCAACATAGATGGGACCCAATGACGCACTTTAAAGGAGGCCAGTCGGACCCGCATCCACCCAA
>JAYZFL010000011.1:0-71717 GCA_036336795.1 Gemmatimonadota bacterium | reverse complement strand
TCGGACACGACGATTCGGTCCGGATTGTCTACCGCGACGCCTGAGACCTCCCCCCAGGTCCACTCATTCGTATGGTCCGGAGCCGGCTTCCACCAGTCTGCTACGGCATCGTATTCTCCGGTCCTCTCGTCCCCACCCTTCGTGATCGCTCCGTTCGACCCCGATGGGGTCACAGCCTGATTCTCGCTGGCGCAGGCTGTGAGTATCACCAACAAGACAGCGAGGAAGCCAGCCACAGAAAAGCGGTAACGTGTCATGCCCTAATTCTGCCCCGCCCCACCCAGACCCGCAACTCAGGACGCGCAAAACACTGTTTATGGGTTCAGCGTCAGTGGCGGTGGAATAGGGGTGCCCCCCGGTACTGGGGGGTCGCTTTGCTGGCATTAGAGGACCATTCCAGCAACAACACACACGCTGATATCAAGATATTAAAGCTCAATAAATCGGCTTTGGCGGAAGTACATCTGGAAGTGCGAGTCCATCTCTGGCGGGCATAGAAAAAGCCCCACAAGATCGTAAGTGCTTGTGAGGCTTCAACTTGCCCGAGTGCCCCGCCAGGGACTCGAACCCCGAACCTACTGATTAAGAGTCAGTTGCTCTGCCAGTTGAGCTAGCGGGGCGAATCTTCTTCAAAAGAAAGGGCAGAAAGCTATCTGACCCCTGCCCAAAGTAAAGTCGATGGTCAGGGCAAGCCGGGCGGCGGCACCCGACCCTGAGTGGCCTGTTCGAAGGCGTAGGCGATTTCGATCAGCCGCGATTCGTTACACGCCCTCCCCGTGAATCCCACGCCGAATGGCGCAGGTTGGGCATCGAACCCCCGGGGGAATGGAGTAGCGGGATCGTTGGGAACGAACCCGAACGGCACCACGATGATCGGAACCCCTGACCGTGCTGCAAGGCCCGCACCGCGGCTACCCGGAGTCAGGATCGCATCTAGATCATACTGGTCTAGCACAGCGTCGATGCCGTTCGTTCGGCTGAGGAGACGATCCTTGGCCATGTCCGCCTCGTTGCGGGCGAGATCAGCCTCAACGTCCATCTCGTCTGAAATATCGAACCGTGACTGCAGGTACTTCATCGAGCCAGCATCTTTGTGTTCGAGGTTCCACTCTCGCAACTCGGTCAACGTCCTTACGGGCACCGTCTCTCCGAGGGTCGCAAGCCAGTTGTCAAAATCACGCTTCATCCCGTACTTGAAATTTACTGAGCAGTCCGAATCGGCGCCCTTGGCTTGCTCTCCACCGACGCAGAGACCCCATGCGGCAAAGTTCTCATCGGGTGCTGGAGCGACGAGGCTTGGCACGTCAGCCGGGTCGATAATCACAGCGCCGGCGGCCTCGAGCGCAGCGATCGCGTCGTCCATGAGTTCAGCCTGTTCCGAACTCAGCCCGCCGCGTGGCTGATTCTCACCGTTCAAGATTATTTCATCGTAATAGAAGGCACGGGGGATACCGATGCGTGCACCCTCAAGACCGTCCGAGACCAGGTGAGGCGTGTAGTCTCGTCCTGGAGGGGGTTCACAAACACCTGTGGCCGGGTCATTGACATCGGGAACACGGCTCTCCATTGCACCCAGCAAGATCACCGCGTCGGAGACAGTCCGTGCCATCGGACCCGCCATGTCGTGGTCAAGGGTTACAGGCGCGATACCCCAACGGCTGATCCGCCCCAAGGTGGCACGAATGCCCACTAGCATATTCGCGTTCGACGGACTGATGACCGACCCGCCTGTATCCGTACCCACGTTGGCCGCCCAAAAGCTGGCCGCAGTTCCGATACCTGAACTCGAGCCCCCGGTTCCCAAAGCCGGCCTGCCATCAAAGGTGCCGGATCTCGGATCCCGCCTCGGGTCATAGGGATTGAAACCGAAGCCGGTGAGCGCATTGTAATTCCCAGGCATAGCATTGGGAGTCCCGGCCATGAAATTCGCAAACTCAGTGAGGCCCGCTTTGGCGATGATGATTGCACCGGCGTCGCGCAGATTCCCCGTGAGCGTAGCTTCGTAGGGTGGCACGAACCCGGCAAATGCCAAGGCGCCTCCCGTCGTGGGTAGGTGAGTCGTCTGGATGTTGTCTTTTAGTGCGACCGGAATACCGTGAAGTGGCCCCCGCACTCTGCCGCGCGCGCGTTCGGCATCCAATTCCTCCGCCTCCCGGAGCGCATTGTGGTTGACGGAGACCGCAGCATTCAGTCCACCCTCATAGAGAGCAATGCGCATGAGGTACTGAGCCACCAGTTCGCGTGACGTAAGTTTCCCTCGCTCCATCAACTCCTGCATCTCTAGAATACCGACTTCAACAACCGAAAAATCCTCCGGAACAGCCCGTGTCACCGTGCAACCACCAATCGCTACAAGTCCGAACGAGACTCCGCAGAAGAAGTCGAGGTACTTCACGACAGGGATTCCTCGTTCGTTTCCGCTAGGTATTTTCCGATCGCCGTCGAAACCATGTTGCAGTAGCCGTGCCCTGCGTGTCTGTCATAAATGATCAACCGGGCGCCGTGGGAGTCCAGCTTGTCGGGACTCGATCCCGCGAAGGCTGTAAGCTCCCTGGCAAAATCATCCGGCGATTGCTCGGTCACCATGCCGTCATGTCTGCCCAGCAAGAGAGCGTTCATGGATAGATTGCGAGCTTTTCCCTGATCCAGGGCAATCATGAGAGTCCCCATCAAGACATTGTGAGGGAAGTTGAAATGGAACGCCAAGGGGGAGAAACCTTCGGTTGCAGGTCGATGCTCCCCGAAGTCCTCGAGAAGGTCCTCGCCATACCGCTTGAGGAGATCACAAAAGTTGGAGTATTGCTCCGAGTAGCCTGAAAGCGCTTCCGGAACCTTGCCGACAAAGGCCCACGGGTCGGAAGTCAGACCGTTCAGTAAACCTTCGACAATCTCACCTCGTTCTGCCCCCTGCACGTCCGCATCCTGTAAAAGTGCGTACTCGCGCATCAACGTCCACAGTGCGCACAACAGCCAGGGGTAATCTCCGACGTTGTCGTCACGCATCCGTGTTACATCCCTCCTGTACATGACTCCGAATCCCCATCGTAAATGGGCCCCGAGCACGGCTGTGCTGATTCGGGCGAAGTTCCTCAAGTGCTCTCGATTCATCGACCAAATCTTCTCGACGAAGCGGTCGTAGGCATGATCCCGCGGGTGAAACTGCGACACTGCGAGCATGAGAAGAGTCTCCGCGTCATCCACGAACCGATGGCCACTGCCATCGGGCCCCTGAAGTACGCGAAGGAGGCCGGTCACGCGGTCAAGGACACCGTCTGGATCGCCTTCGTCCCATGCCCGCATGGCACACAGGATCAGCACCTGCAGGAAGTAGAAGTCCAGCAGGATGAAAAGTGACGCTCGCTCTGAACGCGAAGTTGTTTCGAGCTTCTGGAAATGGTCGAGCATGAGGACCGGAGTGATCTCTTCGAGGAAGACATGCGCTCCGTGGTCCCACGTGTGCAGTACCTCGAAACCCTCTTCTCGAGAAAGGCCATCGAACTTCCTGACAAAATCGCCCAGAGCGATTCGATGTGAAGAGGTCTTGAAGGAATGGGAGCGCATATTGGAGCGCAGCAACCGCACAGCTTTTCTACAACTACCGGAGCTTAACGCGTCATCGACAAGGTCACCACGGAAATTGCCCTTCAATGCCAACTCAAGCACGTCACAAGCCGCCTTACAGGTTAGCTCGTGCTCTCCACGGGATCGCATCTGTCGGGCCATCAGTTCAACCTAGTTCAGAACGCAGAAATCCCCGTGACGGCCTGACCGAGAACGAGTCCGTGTATGTCGTGCGTACCCTCGTACGTGTAAACGGACTCAAGGTTGGCCATATGCCTCATCGAGTGGTACTCAACGAGAATGCCGTTGGCACCAAGCAGGCGGCGTGCCTCGCGAGCGATGTCACAGGCCATGTCACAGTTGGCCCGCTTGGCCAGAGATACTTGTTGAGGTGTCATCGTACCGGCGTCCTTGAGTCGTCCGAGCTGAAGGCAGAGAAGCTGGGCCTGTGTGATCTTGGTCAGCATGTCGGCCAAACGAATCTGCTGGATCTGCTTGCCCCCAATGGGGCCGTCGAACATAACTCGCTCTTTAGCATAGCTCCGAGCTTCATCGAAACATGCCATGGCTGCTCCCACGGCCCCGAACGAGATCCCGTATCGTGCTTGAGTGAGGCACATTAGCGGATTCTTTATTCCAATCGTTTCGGGGAGGAGCGCACTGTCGGGAAGGCGGACATCTTCTAGGTGGAGTTCGCTGGTATCAGACGCCAACAAGGACAGCTTCCCCTTTTGATCACGAGCGGAAAACCCTGGCGTTTCGGTAGGAACGACAAAACCTCGTATCCCATCCACATCACCGATCTCAGCAATCTGCGCCCAGACAATCGCCACGTCCGCCATGGACCCATTCGTGATCCACATTTTAGTGCCATTCAGAAGCCAGCCGTCATCAGTCTTTTTAGCAGTCGTGATCATTCCCGCCGGGTTGGATCCAAAATCCGGCTCAGTAAGACCGAAACAACCTATCTTTTCTGCGGCAGCAAGCTTCGGGAGCCATTCCCGCTTCTGTTCCTCGCTCCCAAACGCGTAGATCGGGTACATGACCAGAGCGCCCTGCACAGACGCAAATGAGCGAACTCCGGAATCACCCCTCTCGAGCTCCTGATTGATCAGACCATAGGCTACGTTATTCAGCCCCGCACACCCATACTCCTCCGGGAGGTTCGCGCCGAGCATGCCCAGTTCCCCAAGCTCAGGGATGATCTCTTTCGGGAAGCGCCGCTCGATATACGCTTTCCCGATCACCGGCATGAGCCTATCCTCGACCCACTCCCGGACCATGTCGCGAATCATCCGTTCCTCTTCGCTGAGGAGGGAATCAACCTCGTAGAAGTCTACACCCTCAAACTTACCCGCCATTCGTGAGCCTCATCCTCATTATTTTGGATCGCCTTGAAAAATCAAGACAGAAACTAATCCGGGCACCGCTCCGGGGGAACGGCTTCCGCCACTGGTCGACTCTGCATTCGAGCAACGGCGTAGAGAACCTCTCGAGCTACTCTAGCACTGACATAGAAGGCCGCCAGAACAGTTCCTACCCATCCACCGATAACTAGGTTAGATGGCTGGATGAACAACCAAATCCACGAGGAGAGGACCCCAGCGACCAAGACACCGACCAACCACCCCCGGGACGCCGCCCGACCTCTCGCCACCTTGTTGCACTCGGCGCACCAGAGCATTCGATCCAAGTTCTGTCTGGGCTTCACCTCAAGACAGCAAACACAGGTGTCCTGATCCGAGTCGTCTACCGGTCGGCTCACTTTGTGCATTTCAGAGTGTTAGCGTCATGCGTGGGGCCCATCTTGTCACGTCCGTGCGATTCCCCCGTTAGGCCAAGCTCCAACGTATGGTGCCGCTCTATCCTACACGAGCCACGATCATCACGGCCGAAGACGGCTGCCAAGAAACAAGATCCGTAGGTCCCGGATTATCCTACGAATTGGTCACTGTAGGTGAACTCGGTGTGATCTTGTCCCCACTCGATGAGTTCTTCAAGGAGTACCGGCCGCCGCGTTCCGTCCCGTCGAGCCCGCCCGGCAATGTTCCTCGCCCTCTTCCAGGTGATTTCGTTCAGCGCGTCCCGACGAAGAAAAGCACGAGCGACCTCTGTATTCCGACGACTCGTCCGGGTGATAACCCGTATCCCGGAGACACCCGGATAGTCTCGGAGTAGCGTCTCGGCCTCCTCGGTGAAAAGGTATACGTAGGGACCAACCTTAGCCCAGAGTACTCCACCTCGGCGAATTTGCTGAAACGGCTGATTTACGTTGACCTCAATAACGTTACCAGTCACCCCAACGCTTACGGTGGAAGAGGCCCGGAACCGGGCTCGGGCTTCCTCTCCAGAGGGCACAGAAAGATCCCTGGATTGGCAGGCAATTGGTCCAAACAACAGGCTCAACGCCAGCCCGATTCTCAACCCTCGATTCAAGAACACGTTCACCATTTCGTTATGTATTCTCCGCTCTTGCCATTAAATGCCATCCTTTGGGAACTTCCGACTTCCGGATCCGTCACGGTTTCACCGCCACACGCTTGTAAATGCAAGCATCGTGCCCATCATCCTATGTGAGTTCAGATACGAAGACATCCCTGACACCGTGCTTATTCCTTGCTTTCGGAACTCGCCAAATCCAGACTCAGCGCTACAGAATTTATGCAATAACGCTGACCCGTCGGCGCGGGACCATCCGGAAAGACGTGGCCTAGATGCCCGTCACAAGAAGCGCAGAGCACCTCTGTCCGCTGCAAGGATAGGCCCCGATCCTCTTCTGTCCGCACACACCCACTTCTCACCACATCGGAGAAGCTGGGCCAGCCAGTCCCAGAATCGAACTTGGTCTTCGAATCGAACAGGAACTCACCACAGCCAGCACATCGATATACCCCTAGATCCTTTGTGTCCCAATAGCGGCCTGTAAATGCAGGCTCAGTACCTTTCTTCCTGAGAACCTCAAATTGCTCCTCCGTAAGGACTTCCTGCCAATCGGATTCAGTCTTCTTCAACTTACCAGACACCCTCGTCTCCCCGGTTCCGAGATGGAAAGGAATAAGCTAACATCAGAGTTGTTTTCCACTCCATACTTACGTTTCTACGTAGAGCACCCGTAGGCGGCCCAAAGCTCGTGGACTTTCAACACGAAACCCACTCCGATTAGGACTCGTTCCCTTGCATATAAGATTAAGCAGAATATTGCTACGCCGAGACCGATGTGATCTCTTGAGCGTTCGCCGTAACTCAACCCTCCGACGTGAGTCTCTGAAATGACTGATTCCACCGTCCGACACATTCCCTGGGATAGCATCCCGATGGAGGAACTTAATCCGCTGCTCCGCCGACGGCTTGTCACGGGATCCAAGGGTATGCTCGCCCACGTGTACCTCACGAAAGGGGCCATCGTCCCGCGTCATTCCCATGAGAACGAGCAGTTTACCTATATTCTAGAAGGCGCATTGCACTTTTGGATTGGTGAGGACGAATCGGAAGAAATCGTGGTGCGCGCCGGGGAGGTGCTGCACCTCCCCTCCCACGTGCCCCATAAGGCTGAAGCCCTGGAAGACACCTTGGACCTTGACGTGTTCGTGCCACCCCGAGAAGACTGGCTTTCCGGGACCGACGATTATCTTCGGGAGCAGTAAAAATGGATTTAGGTCTTAAGGGGAAGACAGCACTAGTGGCAGCGTCGAGTCGCGGACTCGGTCGAGCCGTTGCCGACGAACTCGGCAACGAGGGTGCTAATCTCGTAATCTGTGCGCGCACTGCGGGCCCGCTGGAAGAGGCGGGACAAGAGATCGCTGAGAAGACTGGCACCGAAGTGATCGCCGTACCTGCAAACCTGAGCGAACCCAAAGATACTGAGCGACTGCTAAAGACAGCGAAGGCCGCATTTGGTGACATCGACATCCTGATCACCAACACCGGAGGCCCACCACCGGGCCCGTTTGAAAGCCATTCCTCCGAGGCATGGAGTGATGCCGTTCACCAAAATCTGTACAGCGTCCTCCGGTTGACACGTGCAGTTCTTCCGGAGATGAAGCAGGCCGGATGGGGGCGAATCGTCAACATCACTTCCGTCGCTGTCAAGCAGCCCGTGGACGGTCTCATCTTGTCAAACAGTGTGAGGGCAGCCGTAACCGGTTTCGCAAAGACACTTTCAAACGAAGTGGCCGGTTTTGGTGTGACCGTCAACAACGTGATGCCCGGCTATACTAAGACAGAGCGCCTAGACCAATTAGCGGCGGATATCGCTGGCCGTTCAGGGACCAGCATCGACGAAACCGTCGCGCAGTGGGAAAGCCAAATTCCTATGGGACGTATCGGGTCGCCTAGAGAGTTCGCAGCCATGGTAGCTTTTCTGGCCTCCGAGCGGGCGAGTTACATCACGGGCGTATCGGTTCAAGTAGACGGCGGCTCCATTCGCTCACTCTTTTAGGATTCGGACAGCCGGGGAGGATCAACATGGCGGGAAAACTCGAAGGCTCTGATTGGATCTGGAGCGACGGAAAGTTCATCCAATGGGAAAACGCCACCGTTCACTTGCTTAGCCTGGCGGTACAGTTCGGATCCTCCCTGTTCGAAGGGATACGTTGCTATGACACATCAGCCGGACCAAGCATCTTTCGGTTGGATGCGCACATCCGTCGCCTGATCCACTCCTGTAAGATTTACCGGATGGAGCCAAAGCACACTCATAAAACTATCGCGGAAGCATGTAGTGAGACTGTCCGTAAGAATGATTTGGGTGACTGCTACATCCGTCCGATGGTGTTGCGAGGATATGGTGCTGCCGGTCTCGATCCCACCGAAAGTCCGATCGAAACAGCGATCGCCGCGTGGCCGTGGGGAGCCTATCTGGGCGAGGATGCACTCAAGTTCGGAGTCGACGTATGTGTGTCGACTTGGAACAGACCCGCACCCAACACCTTTCCTTCCCATGCAAAGGCGGCCGGTCACTATAACAACGCTCAACTCATTAAGATGGAAGCGATCGCGAACGGGTACGCGGAAGCCATCGTCCTCGGAACACACGGTCGTGTCAGCGAGGGAGGTGGCCAAAACCTTTTCTTGATTCAGGACGGAGTTGTGGTGACACCCGAATTGGACGGGACCTTACTTCAGGGTATCACGCGAGACGCGATCTTGACCCTCGCTGACGATATGGGTCTGAAGTCCCGAGAGCAGCCTATCCCGCGGGAAGACCTCTACACAGCGGACGAGCTGTTTTTTACGGGCACGGCGTCAGAAGTGACACCGATCCGTAGTGTGGACCGCATCACAATCGGCGACGGGAAAATGGGCCCAGTGACGGCACAGATTCAGGAACGCTTCTTGGCTATCGTCAGGGGCGAAGCCGAAGACCCTCACGGCTGGCGGACCCTGGTCTGACTCTAGACGCACCGACCGAGAGTTAGTTTCCCGATGCCCCCGCATCTTCATTCCGCGGGTCCGCTGCACCCAATCGGTCACCTGTCACGGGGTCGATCATGATCGAGTTGGCACGTCCCTGTCCTCCCCCTACCGACACCCTATGCCCAAACTGCTCGAGCTTAGTCACAGTGGGCGTCGTAACTCCATCCTGCTCAATACGGATGACATCAGGCAGCCATTGATGATGGAGCCGCGCAGCGTTCACCGCCTCCTGGATGTTCATGTCGAACTCAATCACGTTTAAGATCACTTGAAGAACGGTGTTAATGATGGTCCGACCTCCTGGGCTGCCCACAACGGCAACTAGCTCACCGTCCTTCGCGACAATACTTGGGCTCATACTCGACAACATCCGCTGCTCGGGACGCGCCAGGTTTGGCTCGGTCCCGATAAGTCCCTGATCATTCGTCCACCCGGGACCTGCGTTGAAATCCCCCATCTCATTATTGAGCAGGAATCCGCCACCTTCGACCGTGACTGCCGACCCGTATCCGCTCTCTAGCGTGTAAGTGACCGAGACCGCCATTCCGTCACTGTCCACCACAGAATAGTGCGTGGTTTCAGGACTCTCATAGGGTTCTGTGATATCGGAGGGCGCCGAAACACCTGCGGCGCGCGAGGCGATACCGGCCCGCAAGCTCTCCGCATATACCTTGCTCGTAAGGTGGTGGAGCGGGACATCCACGAAATCTACATCCGCCACGAGATGAGCCCGATCCCGAAACGCTCGCCGCATTACTTCAGCTAGGTGGTGGATGTAGTCGGCTGAATTGTGACCCATCGCAGCCAAATCATATCCCTCAAGGATGTTGAACATCTGGACTATGGCGATTCCCCCACTGGAAGGAGGCGCCATGGAGATGATGTCGTATCCGTTATATGTGCCATGGATCGGAGTGCGCTCGCGCGCCTGATACCGGACTAGGTCCTCCAGTGTGATAATCCCTCCGCCTCGCTCCATCTCCGCGACCAAGAGCCGAGCGGTTTCGCCGGCATAAAAACCATCTCGCCCATCGGCCGCGATCCGCTCGAGCGTCCGACCGAGGTCTGTCTGCACAAGCATCTCACCGGAACTATAGGGATATCCATCTTTCGAGAACGACTGGACCGTGCCCGGAAAACTCGATCCGCGTCCCTCAATGAGTCGCTCTAGTCCACCCGCGAGCCGCTCCGTAATCTTGAAGCCATCTCGGGCCAAAGTGACCGCGGGTTTCACGAGCCGCTCCCAATCCTGATCTCCGTAGAGCTGGTGGGCTTTCCAAAATCCGGCGACCGTACCAGGCACGCCTACCGCGAGGTAGCTGTTGTGGTGGGTTGTACGAGAATATTCACCTGAATCGTCTAGCCACATCTCCGGATGCGAAGCCAGTGGTGCCTTTTCCCGAAAGTCGACCGCCGTACTAGTTCCGTCGGGAAAGCGAATCACCATGAAACCACCCCCACCGATGTTCCCGGCAGAAGGATGAGTCACGGCCAAAGCAAGTCCGGTCGCGATTGCGGCGTCCACAGCGTTCCCTCCAGCCGCCAGAACGTCCGAGCCGACTTGGCTAGCTCGCGTGCTCGCGGATACGACCATCCCATTCGGTGCACGTACTGGCTGGATGGTATCGGGACCGACAGTGGCAGACGCACCGAGCGTGGAAACCGGTCCCGTACTACTCAGTACCGTGGTGCCCAACCAGAGAGAGCACAGAGTGAAGAATGCTAAGAAGTGTCGATGGTTGATCATCAGGTTTTCCCTACCTTACGGATTACACGTCAGAATTCCGGGTATAGGAATCCTTTGCGATTCAGTCCTGATACAAGTTTAAAGTGGGCCGCACTCGGAGAATGTACATTATGATGTCTGCGAAAGCACCGGCTGACCGACCTATTGTCTAAACGCGATACGAACACCAGGAATCAAACCCTCTGGCCATGGGCAGGTCGGCTCTCAGGCATCAAAGCAGATAACCACCGTCGATCGGAATCACAGCACCCGTGATATGCCGGGCAGCCTCCGAGCAGAGGAAGAGAACCACTCCGGCCACGTCCTGAGGATCTCCTAGCCGCCCTAACACGCTCTGTTCCCGCGCGGAATCCAGAACCTCGGCAGGAACCCCCGCGGTCAATCGTGTCGTGCGAATATACCCCGGCGCAACCGCATTGACGTTGATATTCTTCGGGCCAAGCTCAACGGCAGCGCTACGCGTTAGGCCGATTACTCCAGCCTTTGACGCCGTGTAGTTCGAAATTCCGAACTCGCTTCGAATCCCATGAACCGAGGTCAGGTTAACGATTTTCCCCCACTCTTGTTCCCGGAGATGGGGGGCGACAGCTCTCGTAAGATAGAATGCGCCACTGAGATTTGTATCTAACACCGTGGTCCATTCCTCGTCCGTCATATTCCAGAGGGATCGATCTCGACCGACACCAGCATTGTTGACCAAGATGTGGATGCCGCCCAATTCGGTGGTGGCTTCCCTGACGAATCCGTCTACCTCTGTCGGTTCACGAACATCGCACCCAGCAAACACAACTCGGACTTCCAGCCCCCGAAGACATTGCGCGGCTTCGTGAGCTTCCGCCCGGGACTCCTCTCCAGTGTCCAAGTAACAGAAGGCTATGTGGACTCCGGACCGAGCGAAATCCATGGCGATTGCACGACCAATCCCGCTAGAGCCACCACTGATTATAGCCACCTTGCCCCGGAGTTCCCCAAGATTCAAGAGCGGCCGCGGCTGGGTCTGAGTCCCCACTTCGTCAAGAAGTCGCTCAACCACATCCTCAACCTCTCCGGGATCCGCAGTTCCCACCTGCTCCTGGTCGGCTGCCTGATCTTCGGAGCTGGAGAATGCTTTATCATCTCGTTGATCAAACATATGTCGGTCAGACTTGCTGTGGGGAGATCAGTTCGCCTGTCGGCTCAGCGCCGGAAGCGTCCGTTTCTCACTAGGTTACTCAGCGATTTTCGATGTTAGCATCGTAGCCAAAAGATCGTCCATTTCCCTCAACTTCCTTCGAGGAGAGATTGAATCTCGTCGTGAGTCAGCGTGTGATCCGCCAACTTTGCCGCGTCGTAGAGGATACGACAGGCCTCCGGATCCGTAGGGTCGTAGCCGTGCGACCCGAGCCAAGCCTTTACGTTCGAGAGGCCGGAAAACGGACCGACCTCGATCTCTTGCACACGGCCCACCATTGCAGCCGGTATCCCCGAGTAGATCCGGTCAGCCAGCCACGAATGACCCTTCGCCTTGGCCTTGACGATGGCAGAGGCATGGACTCCACTCCCCGTCCGGAAGGCATCGCGACCCACTACCGGATAGCTACTCGCAATCGGTATTTGACAAGCATCAGCTGCTAAACTGCAGTAGTCCGGCAGTCGCGTGAGATCAGCATCGTGGACACCCAAAAGTTTGAGGTTTACGAGGAGCAGATCCATCTCGACGTTACCCACACGTTCTCCGACGCCGAGAGCAGTTCCATGGATGCGCGTGGCGCCCGCCTTAACTGCGGCGAGTGCGTTCGGGAGCCCTAATCCCCGATCTCGGTGACCGTGCCAATCCACTCCGACCGCCGCGCCCGACGGCTTGATGATCTCGTCGATCACAAACCTAATAAGTGCCGTAACACCGTCGGGAGTCGCATGTCCCACGGTGTCTGCCACGCAAAGACGACCCACTCCCCACTCGATCGCGTGGCCATAGAGGGCTTTAAGGGTATCAGGTCGAGCTCTCACCGTGTCTTCGGTCACAAACATTACGGGGAGTTCTTCCGCCACAGCAAATGTGACAGCCTTCTCGGATATCTGAAGTAGATCCTCGAGGGTCCAGCCCTCAGCGAACTGCCGGATCGGTGAGCTGCCGATGAAGGTGCATGCCTCGATCGGGATTCCTGCGTCCTGTGAAATTTCTACAATCGGACGCACGTCGGCTACAAGAGTCCTCGCCGCACAGTTCGCCGAGATCGACAGCCCGGAATCGACTATTTCTCGGACCAGGGCCACGGCAGAATCGACAGCTCTCGGACCCGCGCCAGGAAGCCCCACGTTGGCGGTATGAATCCCTAGCTCGTCCATGAGGTGGAGGAGTTCGATCTTGTCTTCGATACGGGGATCTACGACGGATGGGTTCTGGAGTCCGTCGCGGAGCGTCTCGTCGTTTAGCTGGATCCCGGAAAGGGAATCCCACTCGAACGCGTCTGCGCCCTCTTTGTTCCAGTCGTGGATGAGGTCCTGCTCGTCCATGGTCGCCCGTCCGAGGGCCTCTGACGTACTGCTAAGCTACTTGAACTAGTGGGATCAAAGGTAAGCTTACAACGGAGCGTTGCCAAAGGTGCAGCGACGGTGGGCCTTATCGGTCCTCGTTGCCGACAACTATCGAGTGGTCGCCTACGCTGAGTTGCCCACGATAACCCCGGACCTTCGACTCCGAACCCAAAAGCGAGTGGTGTAGTTCCGAATCCTCGATGACCGTATCCGAGGCCGCAATAGTATCCACAAGGGTCGAGCGCTCCACGGTAGCTCCTTTTTCGACGGTGACATTTGGACCCAGCAGCGAGTTCCGAACCACAGCTCCATCCTCAATTCGGACCCTGCCATTCAGCGTAGAGTTTTCCATAAGTGCCGAGTCCGAGACGCCGCTTCTTCCTTTTTCCAGAAGATGATGATTGGTCTCCAGAAGAGTCTCTAGCTTTCCGCAGTCATGCCAGGATTCCACCGGCGCCACTTGTATCTTCGCACCTGAATCCACCATGTATTGGAATGCATCGGTCAGATAAAACTCGCCCGCTGGCCCAGGTGCCACAGCGAGCGTGTGATGGATCCCTTCGAATAGCCCGCGCCAATCATTCATGTAATAGAGTCCGATGTTGGCAAGCTTCGAAACGGGCTCGGATGGCTTTTCGACGATTCTGATCATGTGACCATTGTCATCCGTGAGAATCACTCCATAGCGTTGGTAGTCCTCAACCTCCTTCGCCCAGATGATTCCCGAGGTAGTCTCTGACGCACTCTTTATTAGAGTAAGGTCGGCATCAAAGAGTGTATCGGGGAAAAGAATCAGAATGTCTTCATTGACGTATGGCTCCGCCATCTTCACAGCCCCGGCCGTGCCGTTCTGCACCTCCTGCACTACATAGTGAGCCCGAACACTCGGGTAGGCTTCCGCCACGTAACTTTCGATCGTCCCACGTAAATAGCCGACGACGAACACTATTTCGCCGACTCCAAATTGGATGAGGTCATCAAGTATGTAACTGATGAGGGGCCGGCCTGCCACGCGAATCAACGGTTTAGGGGTAAGGAGCGTATGGGGTCGTAGTCGGGTGCCTTTTCCGGCAAGAGGGATTATCGCTTTCACGGAACGCACATTACCGAACCGGTCAACCACCGGCAATTGGCAACCGTGGAACACTAGCCTCGGGCGCGGGTCAAGACATTCGCTGCCGAACAACTCCTCTATCTGCATTGAGAGGGAATGTGATCCGCTGCTTTCTCACGACGCTGGTGGCGTCGGACGAGGCAGAAGCAAGCTCTGCCGTCGAAATGGAGGCTCAGACCTTGGTGGGGACCCCTCGGTTCAACGTGGTCAGCACAATTCAAACCACGGTCGTCATCCGATATAAGCCGGGGTGCTGACCGCTTGCGAGACGAACGCGCCGGGTCAGCCACTACCCGAAACCGGACCGAGACAGATCCATGGTCCGACGACCCCCGTCTGTTGGGCCGAACCTACGCCATTCCATTTAATCAAGTTTGGCTTGCCTGCTTAGAGTTGGTCACAACTTGGAATCGTTGGGAGCTACTCCAAACCGATGATATAGAAGGACTTATCCAAGTTCGTTGTACTACTGCGGTGTTCCGATTCAAGGATGACGTCGAAATTAGAGTTCTTTTGGACGAGAACGCTTTGACTCGCGTGGATCTACAGTCTCAATCCATCAAGAATCGTTATGATCTCGGTGTGAACACCCGTCGCATCGGACGCTTCCTCGTTCGCCTAGACAAGCTACTCGGAGCGGGAAAAGGAACTATCATCGACCCGAAAGATGCGGTGGCATTGACTTTAGGTCACCGATGAGGGCCGCAACGATTCTGGTCGTCCTGATAACAGTTGTTGTCGCCTGCGACAGGCAGGTGCAACCTCAAAGTATTTCCACATCCCGTCCACAACTCAATACGATTCCCGATCCGCAGCCCGATAACCGATTATACGAACGCAACATTGTGTTCATGACAACGGGCACGGACAGCCTAATCCTAGTCCCATGGCTCTTTCGGGCCTCAACATTAGAAAAAGGGGTAGAGCGAACCGCGGAAGGCTGGCTCGCTCGCGCCGGACTCTGGGAACTGTTTTTCACCGACCGTTGGGATTCTCCACCCACTCGGACTCCGTTTCGTGTCCACCCGAGAGATCCCATGAATCTCGTGATTGGTCCCGGCGACCTCCTCGAGCGAATTGTCTTCGAGGAAGGAACTAGGCAACTGGAGGTGATCCTCGGTGAAGGAATGTCCGATTGGAGTGGAAGCCATGGAGAGACATTCCGTGTGCACCGAGGAACTGCTCTCTTCGGAAATCTCCGTGTCGAGGGTATGGTCATGGACATGAATCGAGTCCAACTCAAAGACAGTCCGCGCCCCGGAGAATGGATGTTCCTCACGGGCCCGGAACGTTTGGCAATTGTCATCGAATCCACAGGCGTGTCGCCCAACCATACCGCATGGGGACGGAGAGGGGACGAGGAGTTTCGATGGCCTGAAGTAAATTTAGAGTGGACCTCGTTGCGATTCTCCGAGGAGGCTCACCAAGATATTCCGGTAGGCTGGAGGATCCGGTCCACCCACGGAGGCCTCCAAATTACACTCCGCAGTATCGGAATGGATCTCCAAGTCGGCGAGAGTGAAGGGCCGCTATTCCCCGTCAATGGTCTCTTCCAGGTCGCCGGACTACTTGTCATAAGTGGAGACACGCTCGATGTGAGAGGACTCGTGCGCTACGTACAGCACTGAGCGGGGACGAAGTTATGCCCGACGAACTGATCCGCGCCATCGTCACCATAATATTTGGAGCTATGGCAGGGGGGGTTACCAACTCGGTCGCCATCTGGATGCTCTTTCATCCCTATGAACCCCCTCGCTTGGGAAAACGAAGCATCAAGTTTCTCCAAGGAGCAATCCCTAAGAATCAAAACCGTTTGGCAGCAACGATCGGGCGAACGGTCGGCACACGTCTCCTGACTCCTGAAGACCTTAAGCAAATGTTCCGGGATCAAACCTTTCGGACAGCATTCGATAAACGACTTTCAGGGTTTCTGGACGGAATTCTGAATACCGAGCGCGGTGCTCTGCGGGACCTCATTCCTGATCGAATGCGTGCTCAGACCGAGGACGTGCTGGAAAATGTACAAGAGTTCGCACTGGCGCGTTTTCACGAATATTTGCACTCAGACCGGTTTGCCGAGACGCTCTCCCACCGGACCGGTGAGATCGTCCAGTCCATCACCCAGGAGCCCGTCGCCGGTATACTAACCCCGGCTCGTGAAAGTGCTATTTCCGAAGCAGTCGAGGAATGGCTCTCCGATGGCCTGAATAGTAATGATTTCAGTCAGGCGATCGATGACTATCTGCGACGTGCGACGCTGAAGTTGTTGGACCCCAGCCGCACGTTCGAAGAAGTGCTTCCGCTCGGCCTTGTTGGCGCCGTAGAAAAGGGTACCGCAGCCTACCTTCCTCTCGCGATTCAACGCCTTGGATCGATCCTTGAGGACGATGAGGCACGCTCCAAGTTCGAGGTCTTCATCCATGACCTCATTCATCAATTTCTTGGGGATCTGAAATTCCATCAACGCGTCGTCGCGAAGCTCATCATCACCGAATCGTCTGTGGATAAGGTTCTTGACACCATCGAGGAAGAGGGTGCGGAAAAGCTATCGGAGATGCTTCAGGACCCCGCGATGCAGGATGCGATGGCCCGGGGCATCAACGATGCTATCGTCGACTTCCTTCGACGACCCGTAGCGTCCGTACTGGGAGAGCCGGATGACGAAAGTGTTGTTTCGGCTCGGCGAACGATCTCTACTTGGATCGTTGACCTAGCCCAAGACCCGATTTCACGAGGGTTCTTGGTGGAGAAGTTAGAGATCGGCTTGGAGGAGGTTGGAGCTCGCACTTGGGGCGAAATATTCGAACGGATCCCTCCTGAAAGGGTGACGGAATGGCTTGTGAGCAGCGCGAGGACCGAGGCCGCCAGCACCCTCTTCCGCGAGGTGGCCGATCGGCTTTCTTCCTCCCTGATGGACCGACCCGTGGGAATTCCTGCGAATTGGCTCCCAGAGGAAGCTGCTCACAAGCTTGAGGAAGCCCTCGGTGACCCCGTCTGGGAATGGCTACAAACGCAAATGCCTTCGGTCATTCAGCAAATCGACGTGGCAGGACGAGTAGAGCGGAAGGTCCTAGAGTTCCCACCAGAGAAGATGGAGGAGTTGGTGCGGAGGGTCACTCACAAAGAACTCCGCATCATAGTACGACTGGGTTATATTTTAGGCGGATTCATCGGCGTCGTACTCGTGATCCTTAACACGATTCTACCTTAGTGAGACTCGCCGCCCGGTTCAGTTACTGAATCGCTCTCGGAGTCACGAGCCACAGCGGTCTTGAACCTAGATCCTCGCTGCCCTCGTCGACGATCCGAAGCTCGTTCATCCGTCTTGAGGAAATTTAGCCAAATGAAGTGTCGCTTGGCTTTCCGGGGCTTACCACTTCCGAGGCGTGCCGCAATCTCGTCGTTGGTCTGCGTGTAACGCCCCATTCCCAGATAGATACCAAGTACCAGGGCTGCTAACCCACCGACAATCTTGAGAAAGAGGACCATGCCTATTCGACAGCCAAGAGTGTTAGCTCGGGACCTGGGTGGCTCCCTATTCCTTCCCGACGGACTCGAATAACAGGAGAGCCAATCCGGTGGCAAGGATTATTGCCACCGCGTTAGTACCCACAGCAACGAGTCCGACAACGGACCAGAACACGACGTGGATGAAGTTGTAGCCACCTGGAAGAAAATCCATGAGCCCCGGGTTCTTTAGGTTGTCATTATGTCGGACCGGCTCAATATGTCCTCCAGTCGGTGCGCCTACAATAGGGGCCGAAGCTAATCTCTCCCAACATCCCTCCCCTCTCCCTCGTCGCCCGTGCCCTGCACTCTCTTTCTCACGTCTGCCAGGAACCCGGGTGCGAGGTCCAAAAGACCACAAACCCGTCGCATTAGTGATTCCTCGTGACTCGACAGCTCTCCGTCCGAATATACAAGGCCCCACATGACCTCTAACAGAACCATCTTCTGGCCGATTGAGTAAGTTGATTTGATGAGTTTAGTAAACTGCCAGAGGTCTACAGCAGTCGATTGGGCTTCTTCCGCCAAGCTGATCAGCTCTTCGGCCTGCTCTCCGTCCAAACCGTATTGCCTGCGAATAGCAGACGCGAGGTGCTGCCTCTCGTCCTCCGTAAAATCTTCGTCCGCATGGGCAATCTCGATGAGTAGCGCGCACGCGGCGAGGCGTACTTCCGCATCGTCGATCGTATCCTCCTGGGACACTGGAACCATGGTGGCTCCAAAAAAAGATTTTATGGCATTAAGCAATGGATAACTCTTCGGCTCAGTTCTGGTAGATCAGCGCATTATTGTGGTATAGAGGATCCCAGATCTTCCCAGGGCCCCTGAACATCGGGCAGACTCTCGGGTGCTCTATCCGAAGGCCGCTTAGCATTCTGTTCGGTTATCGGCAGCCTCCACTGAAGTGCATTCACTGACCCACGTCAGGTAGGCTTCACTTCCTCCTTCGACGGGAAGGACCAAGATTTCAGGAGTCTCATACGAGTGAAGTTCAGCAAGTCGCGTTATGAGTGACGCCACGCAACTCCCGCTTGTCTTCAGGATAAGTAGAACCTCCTCATCTTCCCTAATTTCCTCGTTCCACTCATAAACCGAAGTGACATGGGGAATCACATTTCCACAAGCTGCGATCCGCTCCTCGACAACGCGGCGCGCCAGTCTAATAGCCATCTCCTTATCCGGCGCCGTGACGAAGACGGAGACGATGTCTGTGGCTTCACTCATGGCTCGACGAAGACCGTCTGATCCATGTTTTCCCTGAGATAGAAGGCATCGATAATCTTCCTGTACTGACTCTCAACGGTACTTCTTTTCACCTTTTGAGTCGGTGTGAGCGCACCGTTTTCGATCGTGAAAGGAGATTCTAGAAGGCCGATTTTTTTCGGGGTCTCATAACGGGCCAACTCCTCCAGTTGATCGAGAATCTGTCCCTCCATCAAATCTTGTACTTCTCTTTGACCCAGGAGCGCCGTCCGATCAGTCACGTCGAGTCCGACCTTGCGGGCCCATGACTCAATATTCGTAAAACTCGGGACCACTAGCAGGACGCAAAAAGGTCTGCGATCCCCGATCATCACCGCCTGCTCAATGTAGTTATTGGTCTTCAGGAGATTCTCGATAGGTTGGGGAGCCACATTCTTCCCCCCGGCAGTGACGATGATGTCCTTGATTCGATCCGTTATCGTGAGAAACCCGTCCTCATCGATCTCTCCCACATCCCCAGTGTGGAACCAGCCCCCCGGATCCAACACCTTCGCAGTCTGTTCATGAAGGTTGTAGTACCCCTTCATGACCTGGGGCCCTCGAACTAGAATTTCTCCGTTTTCCCCGATACCGATCTCCGTGCCCGGGATGGGCTTCCCCACGGTCCCGATCTTGAAATCTTCGAAGGTGTTGCAATTAGTCACCGGGCTGGTTTCCGTGAGGCCGTAACCTTCGAAAATCCAGACTCCGGCGGAGAAGAAGAAGAGGTTGATATCCGGAGCAAGGGGGGCACCTCCGCTCACGAAATATCGGATGCGCCCACCGACAGCCTTACGAATTTTTCTGAACACCAGCAAATCTGCGATGCCGTATTTTAACCTCAGCACAACGCTGAGCGAATGTCCCGCCAACGTCTCCTCCGCCCATTCGTCACCCACTTTTCGGGACCACTGTACAAGCTTCTTCTTGAGCCCCTCTGCCCCCATTACCCTGTTGTACACTTTCTCATAGAGGCGTGGCACCGATGTAACGACACTGGGTCTCACGACTGTGAGGTCGTGCGCGACAGTGTCCATCGAATGTGCAAAATCCTGGGTTGTACCTTCCGCGAAGTGTAGGTAGGAGACCATCCGCTGAAGCACGTGGGACAGGGGCAGGAAAACGAGAGAAATGTCGTCTTCCATCGACGGAATCACACGCCGAACCGCCGTCACATTGCTCGCAAGATTGTTGTGAGTGAGCATTACACCTTTCGGATCGCCAGTCGTCCCAGACGTGTAGAGAATAGTGGCGACATCATCGGGACGAGCTTGACCGGCCGTGACTCTGAAGTGCTCTTCGTCAGTCTCTGTGATTACCCAGCCCGGGGCCAGGAACTCCTCCCACGAGATGACCCCTTCCGAAGGAAACTCCAATCTGTCGTAAGCCACGATCTTGATGTCTGCACCAAGCTGGCGCCTGACGGCTTTAGCCTTCTTTACCTGCTCGCTCGTGGAGACGAACAGCAGCCGAGCCTGGGAGTTGTCGACGATATACGCAGTCTGGGATACAGTCAGCGTACTGTAGATGGGGACGTCAAGCACACCGGAGCAAAGGCAAGCGAAGTCGGATACGGCCCACTCCCATCGGTTTTCCGAGAGGATCGCCACCTTGTCCCCACGGGACAGTCCGAGGGCAGTGAGTCCCGCCGTGGCAGCCCTCACGAATTGATAGATATCACGGAAACCCAGATCGGTGAGGTCATCCCCTGAATCAGCGAAGTAGCGGTACGCCAGGTGGTCACCGTGACGATCAATCGCACCCAAGAATAGATCGGTAAGAGTACTCTCAGGAAGATCTGCGGGATTGGAGATTCGATCCATGCGGCTCGTTCCGCTTTCTTATGTTAGTTCACTAAGTCGCCCGGCGGTGATGTCTAACTCTAAATATTCTTCACACACCCTCCACCGAGGTTTCCAGTTCGAGATCTCCTCGAAGAGAGTGTAGGACACTACAATACTTCTCTCTAGAGAGTTGAATTGCCCGATCGATCTTGGGGCGCGCATCCGAGTCGGGACCGTCCAGGACGAATGTGAGGCGAACCCGAGTAAAATACTGGGGGGGCTTGGGCGCCCGCTCGGCTTCCGCTTTTACGATGAGCGAGGTCACCTTCACACGTGACTTCTGGAGAACCATGAGGACATCGATACTCATGCAACCCATGAGCCCCATGAGCACGGAATCTGTCGATGACGCCCCGGTCTTTCCGTCACCGTCGATGGTCACCTCAGGTCCAGAGCCAGCATGGCCAATGAAGGTCTTACCTTCTCCGGTCCACTTCAGGGTCGCGTCCTTAAAAGAGGTCATCCTGTGTATGTCGAGGTCCATCGGATACCGGGGCAGCACCTCCTTCACCACCTCCCTCTCCAGTGAGCTTCGCCAACATATCACGCGCGTGTGATACGTGGTCACCGGCCTCCTGTCCTACAGGTGCGTTTTCTAAGAAGGCCCGGAGGTGGGGGATTGCGGCCGGTTCTTGGCCACTTCGGACGAGCAGGAACGCCAATCCATAGTGTGCACCAGCTGCTTCGGGAGTCTTTTGAAGAACGTGCCGATATGTTTTTACAGCCTCTTCGGTCATGCCGATGCGCGTGTACGCGATCGCGATCTGTTGAAGAACCACTGTGTCGCCGGGGGACTCTTTGAGCGCCAAGCGAAACGACGTGAGCGCCTCATGGAACTTGCTCTCTCCCAACAGCTCGAGGCCTTCGTCGTAGTAGGCGACACGTCTAACACCTGCCGATCCGCCAAAAAGCTTTGTCCACCAGGCCATTCAGGGAAGCTCGGTCGCAAGGATTGTGCGGCGTAACGAACTCAAGAACCGTCCCGAAGCACTCAGTCAACACCCATGACGAAAGTAGAGGAGGCGTAAACCCAACGCAACGACGCCGTTAAGTCCGAGTAGCCACCACGGCCTCCTCTTCGGAGACTAGGACTTCCAGTCCCTCCATCTCCAGGGCCTTGCCCCATCTCTCTCTGTCACCCCAGACGACTATCCGGCCGAAGCGTGCCACAACCCTTGCGACCTCCACCGCTCGTTCTGGCTCTTCGGTGCCGAAGAGAGCCACACCCCGCAGAGCTTGCGTACGGAAGGGTAACCGGGAACCAGTCATGAGACGACTCACTCCGTCCGTTTCCCTCGCACCCTGGAGTTCCGGGGCGATGGCCACAACCTCAACACTTGGTACTAACCCAGCAAGCGCCTCTGCGTGACCAGCCATTTGATTAAGTAGAGCAAGTTGGCCAGGTCCCTCGGTAACCCCAAGAAGTGCCGCAATCTCGACCGGGCTGGGTGAACTGTGCGGCTCAAGGCTCCTTGAGTCGGCGAGCTCACCTCTTGGGGGTGGACGGAGGTCTCCGAAGCCAGCACGAATCGGAAACCGGTCTCGACAGTTTGGACAGCCGAGCGATCCTTCGAGAACTCTCCTTTTTGTCATTCGATCGGAGAGGAGAATGAGCCCGAAATCTGGGCCGCAGCGGGGGCACGTCAGGCGGTCCGTCAAAAGAATATGCATGTGAAAGTGTAAATCTTAACACCGTTCAATAGCCAGGACCGGCACCTGAACATCTGTGGGTAGGCTGCAAACGAAAACCACGGCTTTAGCGATATCCACTGGGCGCAACATCTGTGCACGGTCCGGTAGCTTCGGGTTGGCATCCGGGTCGATCGGATCCCAAAGCGCCGTGTCGGTGGCCGCAGGAGCGATGAGACATGACCGAACACCCGAGCCACGCAGTTCTTCGACCATCACCTCGTGAAAGCCCCGTAGACCATACTTCGCGGATGAATAAGCAGCGTTCCCCGGAAAGGGCTTACTGTCCGCCACTGACCCAACAGTTACCACGGTGCCGGAGCCCCTGGCGATCATGGAGGGCAAAAGGGTCCTAAGGACCATGAACGGACCTCGGAGATTAGTGGCCCACGCCTCCTCGAACACCTTTAGGGGGGTATCTGTAACCGAAGCTATCTGAAAGATCCCCGCTGCGTTGACTACGATGTCCGGTGCGGAAGCGAGATCGTCTGTCAGTTGGTCCAGGGCAGTGCTGACCGACGATGGGTTCAGGAGATCCATCGATAGAGCTTTGCCGCCAATATCCTCTGCAATACCCCGGAGAATATCGATTGACCGCGCCGCCACGTAGACTCTCGCACCCGCAGCCGCCAGTGACCGAGCAACAGCTTCCCCGATACCTCGACTGGCCCCAACTACCAGAGCCGACGCTCCGTGCAACACCGGGTGCGGGAGCGCTTCCCCTGAACTCGTCGATTCGCTCACTGGGAGATAGGGGTATGGTCCGTAATACAAAGACGTAGGAATTCGTTACGAGTCATCTGATCGTCCAAAAATGATCCGCGCATTGCCGACGTGATAGTCTTCGAGTTCTGCTTTTGCACACCGCGCATCATCATGCAGAGATGATGCGCCTCGACGACCACTCCGACGCCTTCGGGCGCCACAAGATCCCAGAGTGCCTGGGCGACCTGATCGGTCAAACGTTCCTGCACTTGGAATCGACGCGCGTAAGTCTCGACGAGACGGGCCATCTTGGACAGACCGATAATGCTTCCGTCCGGGATATAGGCGACGTGTACCTTCCCGAAAAAAGGAAGGAGATGGTGCTCGCACAGTGAATACATCTCGATGTCTTTGACTAACACCATATTGCGATGCGTTTCTTCAAAAATCGCTCCGTTGACCTGGTCCTCGGGCTTCATTTCGTAACCACGAGTGAGAAATGCCATGGATTCTGCCACTCTCTCCGGTGTCTGTTTCAGGCCCTCACGACCGGGGTCATCACCTAGTCGACGGATCATCTCCGCGACAAGTTCTTCAAACGTAGCTCCCGAAAGACCGCTACTCACCGGAATACTCGACGTAATGCCTCGGTGTCTCCCAAAGCGTGAGCTTCCTCAGTGTCACTCCATCTGGCAAACGGTCCACAAGTCGGCCCCAGATTGCGACGACAATGTTCTCGGCTGAAGTGATGACCCCCTCCATCCACGTCACATCTAGGTTGACGTTACGGTGATCTAGATCATCGACCACTCGAGATTCTACGAGGGATTTCAAATCCTTAAAATCGATCACGAATCCGCTTTCCCTGTCCAGTTCACCTTCCACCGTTACATAGAGCACGTAGTCGTGACCGTGCCAATTCGGATTGGCGCATGCACCGAACACCTCAAGGTTCCGCTCGTCGGACCACTCCGGCTTGAAGACGCGGTGAGCGGCGCTAAAGTGTAACTCTCTCGTAATTTGAACTCGGGGCATAATTTCCTCAGTAGCAGCCTCTTTATGGTTCCCTAGCAGGACGAGACTGAACGGTAGCTATCAGGCGTTGAAAACCCGCGTCGCGCAAGCGGTTACAGCGAGGCAATACAATAGTGAGGAGCTACTCATACGCCCAGGGGTCAGATGTCTCCACCCGGAAAGCACCGACCGATGGCGGATTAAAGTCCCTTTGCGTAATCTGCGCAGGCCAGTATTCGATTGGCCAAACTTGATCGTAAGTGAGGTATCTATGCGAACGGAGCATTCGTCGGGAGTTCTTTGCCTGCGGCTAATTGCGGTTGCCCTCATTGTCGTCAGCCCGACCTCGCTCGGAGGGCAAAGCTTCGAGCTTCTAGAAGCCACTATCGAGGATGTTCATTCAGCGTTGGAGAATGGGCACCTCACTTGTCGATCATTGGTGCAGGGGTATATCAACCGCATCGAAGCCTTTGACCAAAGGGATCCGTATCTCAACGCGGTTCAACACCTCAACGAGCGAGCTCTCGAAGAAGCTGACGCGTTAGACGTGTCCATGAAATCTGCCGGAATCTCAGGTCCTCTGCACTGCATCCCTGTGCTCCTAAAAGATCAAGTGGAGACTGCGGACATGCCGACCACATACGGGTCAGCACTCTTCCAGGACTTTCTCCCCGATCAAGATGCCACCATTACCGCCCGGATGAAGAACGCAGGGGCGATCATCCTCGCTAAGACGACAATGGGGGAGTTCGCGTCTCGCTATGTAGGTTCCGCGTTCGGTGTAATCCGGAACGCATACGATCCCGACCGGAATCCAAGCGGCTCATCAGGCGGAACCGCTACGGGCATTGCTGCGAACTTCGGCATGGTCGGCATCGGTGAGGACACGGGAGGCTCCGTGCGTGGCCCAGCCGCTGTGCTGAACCTCGTTGGGCTGCGACCGACGCTCCAGCTAGTGAGTCGACATGGGATGATGCCGGCGAATCCAACCCAGGACACGATGGGACCGATCACACGAACTGTTAGGGACGCGGCAATCCTCTTGGACGTGATCACCGGCTACGATCCTGAAGACCCAATCACCGCCTATGCAGAAGGACGAATCCCCGAGACGTATACGGCTTCACTCAATCTTGATCGACTGCGTGGGGCTCGTATCGGTGTCGTGCGCGAACCAATGGACGCGAGTACAGACACTTCGTCCGATGACTACCAAAAGGTGAAAATCCAGATCGACCGGGCCATTCGTGACCTGGTCTCCCTCGGTGCGCTGGTCGTCGACCCCTTGGTTGTTCCAGAACTCAAAACCCTACAAACCATTGGAAACAACTTCGAGACTGAACGCGCCATGGATGACTATCTGTCGAAGCTTTCGAACGCACCAGTTACCACACTCAAAGAGATTCTGTTGTCGGGCGTCGTAATCCCCTGGCGCGCACGGAGCATGATGGAGTCAGTCGGAAAGACCACAAACGATCCAGGTTATCTGGAAGTCATCCGGAAAAGGCAGACACTCCGACGGAACGTTTTGAAGGTCATGGCAGACCAGGCACTCGACGCGATCGTTTACGCGACATTCGATCACCAACCCACACTGATCAAGCCCGATGTTGAAACAAATCCATCCCCGGCAGACGAGTACGGGCGAGGCGACAATCGGGGCTTAAGCCCTGCGACTGGGTTCCCTGCACTGACGGTACCGGCCGGGTTTACGACCGACCAACTCCCTGTGGGGCTTGAGTTCCTTGGTAGACCTTTCACCGAGGAAATGCTTTTCGGCTTCGGTTACGCGTACGAACAGGCGACACATCACCGCCGTCCACCACCCACTACACCTAGGCTAACTAGCCGGCGCTAGGGATATACGCCTGCTAACATCAACCACACTCGTAGTCGGATTGCCTACTTGATCGGTTCGCTGCCCTTCTGTCGTCGTTGAATCCACCACACGAGTGTTGGAGCCATTAAGCTCGCGAAGGTGAGCGCCCAAAAGGTAACCGAGATCGGACTCGAGAACAGTACGCTCCACTCGCCGTCACTCAGCAGGAGCGCACGCCGGACATTCCTCTCCATCAGTGGTCCGAGAACCAATCCCAGAATGACGGGTGCCAACGGTATGGCCATTTTGCGAAGTCCGTATCCGATCACTCCGAAGATCGTCATCAAGAGAAGATCAAACGCACTTTGGTTCACAGCGTAGACCGCGACCAAGCTAAGTGCCGTGACGGCCGGGAATAAGAACCAGCGCGGAACCTCCAGAATGCGGACGAAGAATCTGACCAAGGGCAAATTCAGCAACAGGAGGAACACATTGCCCACGTACATGGATGCCGCCAGCCCCCAGAACACCTCGGGACTGTTCTGGATGAGCAACGGACCGGGTGTCACTCCCAGTGAGACCAGGGCCCCGAGGAGAACGGCCGTCGTCGCACTACCGGGCACACCCAGGGTGAGAAGAGGGATCATGGCACCGGTGGCAGCAGCGTTGTTCGCAGCTTCGGGAGCAGCCACGCCGCGAATCGCACCAGTTCCAAACGTGTTGTCCCTGTCAGCCAGACGCTTCTCGGTGGAGTACGCCAGAAAGCTAGCGATCGTACCTCCAGCGCCCGGAAGCACTCCGACAAGGAAACCCACAACGCTTGCACGGATCATCGTCCAGCCAATGTCGAAGACCTCCTTGGCCGTGACCCTGACCGAATCCAAGGTAGCTGCAATGGCTTGGCTAGCCTCACTCTTTTCCAGCTCAAGGAAAACTTCACTGACGGCGAAGAGTCCGATTGTCACCACCACGAAATCCATCCCGTCTAGTAGCTCGAGCTGTCCGAAGGTGAAGCGGGGGACCGCAGAATTGGGGTCGATACCTACGGCAGCAAGAAAGAGTCCGATTCCGATAGCAATAAACACCTTGGACCGACTTCGATCTGTCACTCCGGCCAAGGCCGCAAAAGTGAAAAGCATGAGTGCAAAATATTCCGCAGGGCCAAAACGAATCGCCCACTTCGCCAACAGAGGTGCGAACAGCACCAGACCGAAGATGGAAAGAGTTCCTCCGACGAAGGACGCAATCGCAGATATCGCCAGGGCCGGGCCCGCACGGCCCTTTTTAGTCATCTCATATCCATCGAGGGCTGTGACCACCGCCGACGCCGTTCCTGGAACGTTAAGCAGAATGGTGCTGATCGCGTTTCCGTACTGAGAGCCGTAGTAGATGCCGACCAACAAGATCAGTGCTGACGCGGCAGCCAAGCCTGACGCGAAAACCATCGGAAGCAGGAGCGCGATAGCATTGATGGGTCCCACCCCGGGTAGCATACCGACGACCGTACCGACGAAGACGCCGGACAGAACCAGAGCGAGGTTAAGCGGCTGAAGTACGACGAGAAATCCGTCCAAGACAAAACTCATCGTGTCCATTGCTACGGGGAGATCAGGAAGAAGCTGCCAACCGGAAGTGACAGGCCGAGTAGGCCGGCGAATACCAGAAAAAGGGTAGCAGCGTAAAGGAAAGAGAGGATCGCACTCCGAAGGAATGGCCCGCCGAAGGCACGCGACATGATCAACAGGATCGCAACGGTCGAAAGGAAGAACCCTAATAGAGGAAGCACGAACGTGTAAGACACGAGCGAGGCAAAAACGATGGCCATTCTTTGGGTGATGATGGTGTCTGGCCAAGTGCGTCCATCACAGGGCGATATGGCGAGCGCGAGACCCCCAATACCGATTAATGTGGCCGCGAGCCAGGGCAATCCACCCGGACCCAATGGGTCCGTGTAGAACCCACCTCTAAAGCTAGTTGCCCCCAAGGCCAACGCTATCGCCAAGACACACGCGACGACCCCAGCGACCCGATCGCCTACCGATGTCACGGAATGAGTCCGATCTCCCTGGAAATGCTCTGGAACTCCACTACCTGCCTGTTTATGAATCGAGTGAAGTCTTCTCCCGCGATAAAGAATGGCTCGAGGCGGTTAGTCGTGCGAACTGCGGCCCATTCCTGTGAGCTCTCCAAGCGCGTCAGGGTATCCACCCAACGCTCGTACGTCGTGTCCGCAGTCTCCGCAGGAGCGTAGAACCCCCGCCAGGTGACCCACTCTACATCGTATCCCGACTCCCGTGCTGTCGGTATGTGGCCTAAATCGCCGCCCAAACGCTCCGGGGAAAGCACAGCGATGACACGCACTGCACCGGCCTCGAGGTGTCCGGTGATCTCCGATACTTCTCCGGAAAAAAGATCCACGAAGCCTCCCAACATCGCAGTCAACGCCTCACCTCCTCCGTCGAACGGAATATACCGTACGGCACGTGGAGGAATCCCCGCCTCACGCGCTACAAGCAGTACCTTCATGTGGTCCTGGCTTGCGACAGCGCTCCCTCCACTGACGGTTATTGCGCCGGGATCGTCTTGCCAGTGCTCCATCAGATCCGTCAGTGTTTCCCAAGGAGCGTCCGACCTCACGACCAAGGCCCCAGCTTCGCTGCCGATGGCGGCTACCCACCTTACCGAACGCTCCGTAAGGGTTCCAAAACGCTTCTGAGATAAACCGAGAGTGATGCTCGGGCTGGCGGCCACCAAAAGGTTGGCGTCCCGGCCACGCTGAGTCACCGTGTGCGCTAATGCGATGCCGCCACCGGCACCAGGAATGTTGGTCACCTGGACAGTACCATTGACTAGGCCCATCTCCGATAGAACACGCCCCACCGACCGACACGTCAGATCCCAACCACCCCCTGGAGCGGCCGGCGCGATGCACTCCGTCACACTGCGATCGCTCGGAACGGTACACCCCACGGCGCATATCGACACCAGTAGGGTTCCTGTGAGACGCAGGCTCAACATCGCTACCTGTCTGGAAGATCGTTCGATTTGACAGTCGTTCCGTGACCACTCGAAAAAAAGAGGTCCGGTCCGTCACGGGCCGAACCCCTTAGCTTAGATCTTCTCGGTGTCCTCTTTTCTTCAATCCCAAAGTCAGGACGCCCAGAATAATGTGCACCTAACCCATTTCGCCGAAAAATCCTTTACCGGTCTCGTCAGGGAAAAACCCGGTTGTTGATTACAATCTTACTGTGGCCACACAACTCCCACTGAGCCGCTCGGTGATGGGCCCATTCCCTTGTAGACGAACTTCTGGAGCCTTTTACCCTCGTACGTTTCGGTGACGTAGATGTTTCCCTGCGAGTCGGTCGCGATACTGTGAGCTCCGAAGAACTGGCCGGGATTTCGTCCACCATCGCCGAAATTATACAGATATTCGAGTCCATCGCGCCTTATGACATGGATTTTCTCGTTCAAGCCGTCCGTCATATAGATGAACGACTGCTCCGAATCGCGCGAAAATGCGACATCCCACGCCGATCCGGAACCCAAGGTATTTGGTGCGATGAAAATCTCATCCACATACGTGCCGTCCTTCTGGAATACCTGAATGCGGTTACCCGGACGATCACAAACGTAGACGAGCCCGTCGTTCGTCGCGTCGGCACAATGCACGGGATTACGGAACTGCTGTGCTGGCGGTTCACTCGGATCGTAGGGTCCCAGATCCTCATCGCTGGGAACATTCCCGTACGCACCCCAGTAGCGTTTTAGCTCGCCCGTGTTTGCATCGATAACTGCGACACGCTTGTTACCGTAACCGTCGGCCAGGTACATCTCATTGGCTTCGGCGTCGAACGTGAGTTTGGCAACCCGGGAAAAGTGGTCTTGGGCATTGCTGTTCGGTTCCTCATGACCCGGGTCTCCGACTTGCATCAGGAAATCACCACTTCGGCTGAACTTTAGGACGTGAGAGTCGCCGGCACCATTTCCGCCAATCCAGACGTTGTCCATGTGATCAACAATGATCCCATGGTTCGAGGTGGGCCAATCATATCCGTTACCCGGGCCACCCCAAGATCCAACTAGGTTGCCGTCGGGATCGAACTCTAGGACGGGAGGCGCGGGGAAACAGCATTCTTCGCTCATAGGAGGATCGAGTGCCGCAGGTATTTCGTTGGGCGCCAGGTTTCCACGGTGGATGATCCAAACATGATCCCTCGAGTCCACCGCCACACCGATGGTTGAGCCGAGGAGCCAGTGATTCGGCAAGGGCTTCGGCCAGAACGGATCCACCTCGAACAACGGTGCGGAACCCTCGGCCGACATGTCCGTCGTCTGGCCACCGCACCCAAGAACGATCGTGAGCAAGACTGTCCCACATACAAATCTCCTGAACGCCATAGTTCCTCCTTCTCGGTTCGGGGTGTACCAAAGATGGTGGTGCCGACACAACCAGCACGCAAGTGGACTGTGGGTTTCTTAACCAGAGGACACCGTACGCGTAAGTTGGCGTAAGAGATCGGACACGGGTGGGTTGTAGGTCGTCGTACGAAACATGGACACACCGAGCTTGGTTCGCGGATCAAACGCAAGATAGGCGTTGTAGCCTGCTACCGAGCCGCTGTGCCCGACTAATAAAGGACCTTCCTCGCTGTCATACAGGAACAGGCCGAGACCGTATGTGGTGGCTGGAGCTTGAGGGCTGAACATCTCTGAGCGACTCTCCTCACTCAGGATTTGCACATCACCCTCACCCATGAGCGCGGCCCCTAGTTTAGCCAGGTCATGCACCGTCGAGTAGATACCCCCATTGGGCACCTTATATCCTCGACCGAAATGCTCTCGAGTCGCCTGCTCCGCAGAAAGCTCACCGGTCATCCGGTCACGGCTATATCCCACCGACATGCGGGTGAGAAGTTCGGGAGAGTCCAAGATGAAAGTAGTGCTCTCCATTCCTAATGGTCGGATGATCAGCGTCTCTATCAATTCCATGAACGGGACGCCAGAAGCTCGAGAAAGGGCCAGGCCGAGTATACCGAAACCGATGTTGGAGTACGAATACTCGGTGAGGGGCTTGGTCTGGTATGCCGTCGTGGGGATCGAGGATAGGACCTTCTCCTCCCAACTGTAGATCGACCCTACCGCAGCACCCTCTAATTCCGGCTCACGTACCAGGCCAGCGGTATGACTGCCCAGCATTCTGAAAGTGATGGGTTCCGCCCCCACCGGACGCTTCACAAGCCCTTCGATCTCGGGAAAGTAGTCGTTCACCCGATCGTCAAGTTCAATAATGCCGCGCTCGACGAGTTGCATCATCAAAACGGCTGTGAAGGACTTGGAGATCGAGCCAGTGCGGCCAATTGTTCTGGCATCGGCGGCAACCCGCCCGTCGATGTCCGCCCACCCGTATCCCTTAGTCCAGATCACCTCGGTACCTGAGAAGACGGCCACCGAGACCGCCCCACCGGCGTCCTCCAGAACATTAAAGGCCACCTCAGCGTCAAACCGGGCAAGCTCCAGCTCGAAAGGTGTGAACTGGGCAGACGTCCGCAGAGGAGCAATCGCCGTGGCGAGGATCGTAGCCAGCGTGAGTGCCCATTGGCGAACTTCCGTCGAAGCTTCGATCTGGAAACCGTCTAAGGTCAGTCTCATTTCCTTCTCCTCTGATATAGTCCTAGCCATCGCACGGAAGACAGAGGGTAGATCTTTCACGCCCCGGTCACGTGATCGGCTGTCTTTTCTTGAGTATGAAGAGACCTTCGAATCTACTGCTAACCAGGACAATTCCACTTTCGAAATACGGATAATTGCTCCACGAACCTCCGCTGCCGGGACCGTTGTCTCCATGTGGCACGGTGTCGAAGTAACCGATCTCCACCGGGTCCTCAGGGTTGCTGATGTCCAGCACCCGAAGGCCTGCACGATTGTTGGACTGGTACATCAAGTTGCCCAACACGTACATGTTGTGGTCCGTCGACTCATGTGTACCGTAAAACTCTTTCACAAGTTGCGGGTCATCTAGGTCCGAGACATCCCATATGAGCGTCCGGGTCTTTCGGCCGTCCCCCTCGTCCAGCTCGTCTCCCTGGTAGAAATACCGCTGGTCCTCGGTAAGCCAGCCCTGATGGGTGTAGGCCACGTTGGGGTAGCTAGCCAGGGAAAGAGCGATTGTGTTAGTCGGGTCCGTCACGTCGGCGATACTGAAGGCCGTCTCATTGGAACCCAGGCAGATCTGTTTGCCTTGGTGCTCTTCATCAGGGCCCCGGTAGGTTAAACACTGGGCATCATGCGTGTAGCCCGTGCCATTCCGTCCTGTCCCGGGCTGGGAGAAGCAACCGGCGAACGTGGGGCTCGCGGGCTCCTCAAGGTCGATGATGTGGATCCCTCCACCACACGTCTCACCTCCCGAACTGTTGCCGACACTGTAACCGAAACCGGCCTCCTCGTTGATGGCAATATTGTGCACGCTGGCCACACCACTATAGTGGGCGGTCTCCTCAAACGTCACCGGCTCAGTCACGTCTCGAAGTTGGGTGAGATCGAAGATCTGGATACCGTGAAGGCCTGAGCCATCGGCCACGATGTACGCGTGGTTCTTATAAACCTTGATGTCTCTCCATGCGGCCAGAGGTGATCCCTCGGTCCTGAGAAGCTGACCCAGGTAGCGCGGATTGAGCGGATCACTGACGTCCACGAAGGATACGCCGTCGCGACGGGCAGCCAAAGCGTACTCACGTCCAGTTTCCAAATCCGTCCAACCCCAGATGTCGTTCAGGTTGACACCCCTGGGGACACCCATCTCACCTACGGAAAGGAAGGACACCAAATCGTAGCCCGCACATTCGAAACCGGACGCTGAGTCTTCAGTGCAGTCTATTTGCCCGCCCAGCACAGAGGCGTACCCCTCCATGTTTCCCCTCACCGTACTCACCGGCTCCCAACCCGCCTCACCCCGTTCGAAGATGACGGCGGAACCCACCCCATAGTCCGCTCCCGACACGCCCAACACTGCCACATCATCCTTGACGTCAAGCGTCGAAGCGAACTCGTCGCCGGAGCTGAAGGTGGGATCCAGGATTCTTGTGGCCTTATCCCACCCTCCCGCGATGCCACCCGAGAAGACGTAGGCGGCACCCACCCGGCCCACCGCCCGCGGAGAACCAACCCACACCTCGTCCATTCCCAGCGCGAGACTACCACCGAATTCGTCTCCCTGGAATCCGTCGAAAGGCGTCAGGCGACCGGCTGGAATCCACTCACCCATGTCAGGATTGTACCGGAACGCAAAAACCATCCCCTCGTTCTCATTCCGTCCAGGTGCGGTGATTAGAGCTTGGTCTCCATCCAGGCTCAGGGATTCTCCAAAGCGATCGTTACCCGTCACCCCTTGAAATCCGAGCATAGCACCCAACTGCCAACTGCCATCATCAAGACTGAACGAGTAAGCAGCTCCTGTGCCGTTGGCCCGCGGCGCTCCCACCAGAAGCATGCCCGGCCGAAGCGCGATCGCTGCCCCGAATCCGTTGCCGGCATCGCCCTCCGACAAAATGGCCTCTGCAGCCCAGGCTCCATTGGACCGCTCAAAGATGTAAACTGCGCCCACCGGCGGTGATTCCACGGGGCCGGAGCCTATCACTCCTGTTGCGGGAGCCCCGACCATAGCGAGATCTCCGGCCACGGCCAGGGTAGTTCCGTAGCCATTACTAAAGTCGATATCTACCGAGGGCAGTTCTCCCACCTCCACCCAGTCGCCTGTTGATGACCGCCCAAACACATAGACGGCGCCACCGTCACCCTGGGCAGTAGCGCTGATAAGCATCGTTCCACCATCCACCGCGATGGCAGTACCGAAGCCGTCACCTCCGAAGCCGTCAGAGGCTCGAAGGCGAGCCACCTCTTCCCATGACTCGGATTGGCGACGAAAAACATAAACCGTCCCTGGAACGATCACGTTGCCGGACTCAGCCACGAACACTTCTCCGTCGCCAACCGCCACTGCACGCCCGAATCCTGGCGTGGCCGCTCCCGACGCCCCCCCAGCCGGCATCGATTGGGCCACTCCAGGGAGTTTCCCGCTCCACAAGGCGAGCAGAAATATCGACAACGCATGGACAATCCGCATCATTCTATCTCTCATGGCAAAGGCGAAACATTTCTCGGTTCCCACTATTAGGTGGCCTGTTAATTTGGGGAAAAATTCGGACCACCGCCAACGTCGCTTGCGGCCGCTTTTCCGCTCGGGCAGATTGACCCCGGACAATCCCCAAGAAAGCGAGAGGATCTTGGGTCGACCCAAGGCACCACTCTGCATTCGCCCCGACTCGACGTAAAGGAGCGACCGAGGCCATGAATCGAATCATTTGTATGACTTTCGCCACCATCTGGGTAACTCCTGCCGCCGCATTAACCCAAGCCCCGGCGTGGGGTCCAATTTTGGACGAAGAGGGAGAGGAGATCGTCGCGACTTTTTCCATTGTGGCTCGTGATCCCACAACCCAAGAGCTTGGCGTCGCCGTCCAATCGAGGGCGTTCCGAGCCGGTGCGATCGTGTCGTATGCCAAAGCGGGTGTCGGCGCGATCGCCACGCAAGCCTCAGCGAACCAATCATACGGTCCTCGGGGCCTGGAACTCCTCGAGCAAGGATTCTCCCCCGAAGAAGTTGTTCGACAGCTGACGGAGGCCGATTCGGGTCGAGACCGGAGACAACTGGCGGTAATCGACGCTCAGGGCCGAGTTCGAGCGTACACGGGCTCTGGGACCAGCGACTGGGCAGGTCACATCGAAGGAGTGGATTACTCCGTGCAGGGCAACATCCTCGTCGGTGAGGAGGTCGTCCGAGAAATGGCACGTGCTTTCGAGTCTACCGAGGGTGAGCTGGCAGAGAGGCTCATGGCAGCACTCGACGCCGGTCAGGCAGCCGGCGGCGACGCCAGGGGCAAACAGGCGGGTGGAATTCTTGTCGTGAAGCCCATTGGGGATTCCAACCGGAGCACAGATCGTTGGGTTGACGTTAGAGTCGACGATAGCCCAACACCGTTCGTCGAACTTCGGCGACTCATGAATATGGCCATCTCACGCAACTCGTCCCGCCGACGATGAAAAGGTACGGCTTGGATCACCTCGTATACGCTACGCCCGATCTAGACTTTTCGGTTGATACTTTAGCCGAATTAACAGGAGCACCGATCGAAAAAGGAGGTTCGCACCCGGGCTGGGGAACACGTAACGCACTCGTCGGCTTGGGAATCGGTACCTACTTCGAGATTATTGGGCCGGACCCCCATCAACCCGAGCCTCTGGGGCCGAGACCGTTTTTGATTGACGACCTGAAGAAGGCACGGCTGGTGACCTGGGCGTACCGCCATCCCGATCCAGAACAGGCTCATGAGATCCTCATGACTCTCGGCATCCAGCTCGGTCCGGTTCGCTCGAAGAGTCGTACACGTCCAGACGGTACAAGTCTCAGTTGGGCGCTGACCGAGCCTCAACCACTCGTGGGTGATGGTGTCATCCCGTTTCTCATCGATTGGGGAGCAACACCCCACCCATCGAGCCTCTTACCTTCTCCCTGCACCCTCGTACACTTCAAGGGAAGGCACCCTGATTCTGACCGTCTCCAACCAGCTCTCGACGCTCTTGGAGCCAACCTGTCGATTTCGGTTGGGTCAACTCCAGGCTTAACTGCGCTCCTCAGCACTCCACGAGGAGAGATCGAACTGAACTAATCCGATCAGAGTTGATCTCTCTCTGCCGGAAGACAACCTTTAGGAAACGGGTCGTCCGTCAAGCTCTTCGATAGTTGCAGTCGAAGGTGGTCTGGTACGCCGAATCTGACTCGCCGCTGTCTCAGCTTCATGCCATACACGCATGACGTTGCCGCCCGCCAGCTTCGCAAGGTCATTCTCACTCCATCCGCGACGGGATAGCTCCGCTAGGAGGGCTGGAAACATTGACACGTCCTCCAAGCCAATCGGCGTATCGGTGATGCCGTCAAAGTCAGATCCGATACCCACGTGGTCCACACCCGCCACATCACGGATGTGTTCTACGTGATCAGCGACGTCGGCGAGGGTCGCTCTCGGTGGATTGCCGGAGTTGGTGTACAAACGTACCGCATCCGATATGAATGCGGGGACGAATGTCACCATAACGACACCGCCATTATCCGGCAGCCTCCGGAGAACCCGATCAGGCACGTTACGAGGGTGGTCCGTAACAGCCCGCGCCGAGGAGTGGGAGAAAATCACAGGAGCCTCTGCGACGTCCAAAGCGTCGTTCATTGTCTCCGGAGACGTGTGGGACAGGTCAACTAGCATCCCTAGACGATTCATCTCTCGGACAACTTCTTTGCCGAATTCTGTGAGACCGCCGTGGTCGGGTTCATCCGTGCCTGAGTCCGCCCAGTCATTATTCCCCGAGTGTGTGAGCGTCATGTAGCGTGCACCTAGATCAAAATACCCCCGTAGAGCCCCTAGGGAGTTCTCGATCGCGTGGCCACCCTCCATGCCCAGGACGGATGCGATCTTGCGGGCTCCGAAGATCCGCTCGACGTCTGACATCGAATAGGCTTGCTCGAAAACGTCCGGGTATTTTCGGATAACCTGCCGGGCAATATCAATCTGCTCAAGCTGATAGCGAGCCGCACCTTCTGCCACAGCCTCCATTGGGATATACACCGACCAGAACTGGGCGCCGACCACGCCCGATCTCAATCGAGGGATATCGGTATGCCCCGATGTGGCCCTCCGTAAATCGTACGCTTCGACGTCGTGTGGGGCATCCTCCCGTCCCCGAATGACCCAGGGAAGATCGTTGTGGCCGTCAAAAAGTGGTGTGTGCTCGAGCACCCGATGAGCCCTGTCCATGTGGACGTCCTGACCTCGCGCGCCTCCTGCGACAAGCAGGGATGTGATGACAACAGCAAACGTTCTCATACAGAAAGCCCTCTATAGATGAAGCAACCGGGTCACGTTGAATCCAAAACGCCATTCACCGGGCTCGAATTGGAATTCCGTGCCACCCAAAAATTGCGCCGGGTTCATGCGGACAGCGTTCGTAAGTAGGAGCTTAAAAAAGTGGCCACCAGTTTCTAATTCGATGCCAAGTGAGCCTGCGTCGTGTTCTAGTCCCGCGCGTTCTTTGCTCAGATTCCACTCCGCCAAGACACTGACATGCTGGGCGACGTAGACCTGACCCGTCAAGCCCAAGGAGAACGCAGTCTCGGCGTCTGGAACATCGAGCCTAGGATTCCTCAGTACGGACGGCACCACACCCAATGCCACATTATTTCCCAGAAACGCATTCAAGATCAACTGGCCGTAATACTGTCGGGGGCGCGTACTCCCATCAGGCAGTTGTGGAGCGTCGTTTCCGGCCAGCCCACTCACAATCGCAACCATGAACGGCATGGATCCGCGTCCGGTCTCGAAAAGCCGGAATTTCACACTCAGGTCCAGATTGTCTTCGAGGTTACTTCTTTGAAGCGTGACCATCCCCCGATCCTGAAAAGCGAATGCCAACCCAAATCGATTATATACGGGTCCATCCAGACCCCAAAAGGCATCGACACCGTCCGAGAAGGCTGGTAGGAATCGGTGCGAGATTTCGAACTGTAACTCTCCCCGCTGAAGAGTTTCTGCCGTAGGAAGGTTGGCAGACTGAGGAGAGTGGAATACGGTGATCGGAATAGCGGTGCTCTCCAATGATCGCTGCCATCTCACTGAACGAACTTGAGCTTCCATGACCCCTGGAGCGAACAGCACCACAGCTGATCCGATTAGCACGATCGCGGGATTGCAGAAGCTTACCGCGAACGCGAAACACCCGGAGACGAAAACGAAAGAACGGAGCAGCATGTCGACCCTCCTAGGGATCGTGGGCGAGCCGCACGGAGAAATCCAGCTCCAGCTGAATCTCGTTGGCCAGCTTCAGGAACATGATCCGCGGAATGCTTATGTCGAAATCGGAAAGCAACACTTCAAACGAGCATTCGACCTGGTAACCATCACCTCTGGCGGATAGGTCGCATGGTATTCGTAGGTTCCGGCTCACACCGTGGATTTCCATTGCACCAATACCCCAGACGCGAAGAAGCTCGTCCGAGACCTCCTCAACTTCTTGAATCGTCCCCTCGAAAAACGCGTAACGAAACTCCTCCACTTCGAGGTACCTGTTTCGCATGTGCCGATTGCGGAGGCCAAGGCCCGTGTCGAGGCTAGCCAAGTCAACTTCGAGGTAGAACCCAGTCGGGCCCGACGGCTTCCCCGGTGCAAGCCCCTCACCGTCGAATACGACGTAACCGTCGATCTGCTTGGTACGCCCCTCGACCACTTCGATCGCCGTGTGAGAGATGAAAAGGACAGTGTTGTCCGCGTCCAAGTCGACGTGAAATTCCTGGGCAATCACATAATTGGCATCACCGTGGAGGGCGACCACCACCATAGCCACGGTCACGGCTTCAAATAGAACCGGACACCTCATCTTGCTGGTCCGTCAGTTATTTGGGGCGCCAGTGTCGATCCAATTCCTGATGTTCGTTATGTCGACGTTGTCTAGCGTACCCAACCCCAGTGGCATTCGGTCGCCTGCACGGCCTTCAAGTTTCATCACCAAGTAGCTGTTCTGGGCATCGTTCGGAGTGACCCGTTTCTTAGAAGGGTCACCAATGGCGTCGACACTGACGAGATCCGCATGGGAAGATCCACCAGTGAGGGTCAAGCTCCCCTGAGCTGATGTACCGTGGCAGTTCGACGACGTACAATCGCGACGGTTGAAAATTTCCTGGATATTAGCACCGAACTTCGGACTCGTAAGGATCTCACGCGTGTTTCCGCCACCGATGTTACCGCCCGTGTCTGTGGGGCTGTCTCCCCCACAAGCGACAAGCACCGATCCCCCCAAAGCTACTGCCATCGTCCAACGAAGTACCTGCACAATCGACTCCCCTTGATAGTTCGGTCGTCCACTGGACATAGCATTCAAGGAATGCTCTACCCCTTGCTAACAGATCAGGATCCTCGGACTAGTGAAGATAGGCATGTGATCAGAAGGGCCTCCCCTTCTCTTCACTGTCGAATTAGTCAACCCGGCCCCGCGACTTTCCATTTGAAACGTTCACTAAGCCTTCACAAAAGCTAGAGAGGCCGAAACCACGTGGGGTCTCGGCCTCTCAAAGCGCACAAGAGGGGAATTATTGAAGCCCAGGGACACTTTTGGTTGACCACCTTCCGGGGTTCGTCTTCCCCTCACGGGGCCTGACGTTGACCGGAAGAGTCGATCCCAGCTTCACTTGTGTTGGCTCAATAGATGAACCCTCCAGCACGCTGACATCCAATATAGGCGGCGTTCTCCTCACCTGTCCACTCCCAAGAAAGCCAGTAGCTACAGGTCAAGATATCTCGTGAGTTACACAAGCTTCCCAAGTAAGTCAGGCAAACTGCACGGGTTAACCTCCAGTACGAAAAGACCTGAGGAGCCCCAAATTGCGGAGGTCCGCCCTCACTGAATCGTCGTCCTTAGGTGTCTCAAGAATCTTCGGGATCTCGATGAAGCGCTCATCGTTCATGATCTTGCGGAAAGGACCTTCGCCGAGAGTACCCTCTCCGATGTGGGCATGGCGGTCACGTTTGGATCCCAAGCCTCCCTTTGAATCATTCAGGTGAAAGAGGCGTAATTGTTCCAATTCCAGCGTATCGTCAAACGCTCGGAAAACACCGTAGAAGTCCTCCACTAGATCGTAACCTGTGGCATAGGCATGGCAGGTATCGAAGCAGATTCCCAAACGTGAGCGAACATTCGGAGTTACTCGATCAATGATCGCGCGAAGGTTTTCGAAGCTTCCCCCAACGGAAGTGCCCGAGCCCGCCGTGAGCTCCAAGAGCACGCCCGGTCCCTCTTCCACAAGTTCAAGGGCACGCTGCACACCGTCAGCATTACGGGCGATCCCACTTGCCAGATCTCCATCCGTCGCGTTTCCCGGATGGGTCACTACGAAATCAAGGCCGATCTCAGTCGAGCGCTGTAATTCACCGATAAAGCAGGAGACCGATCTTTCCCACAAGGCCGTATCAGGAGAGGACAAGTTGATGAGATAGGAGTCGTGGGCTACCGTGGTTTCGATCTCGGCGTCACCGCGTTCCCTTCGAAAAGACTCACAAATATCCGAAGCGATGACCGGTTCAGCCCACCGGCTCGGTTGCTTCGTGAAGAGCTGTAGAACCACCGACTCGATCGCCTTAGCCCGCTCGGGGGCTCGATCTACACCACCCGAAGCCGAAACATGAGCACCGAGTTCATCTCCAGTCGTAAAGCCCGGGCTGTGGCCGTCGGAACGGGACCCAGTGACTTTCACCAATTTATACCCTTGGGCATTTTTTTATCCGCTTTGGTCAGGAAAGGTCTACCCGCTCACCCTAGGGCTCCGACGCGTTGGGTGACAGGTCGTCTTTGGACTACGTGTCCGGTAAGCCGGGTTTAGTCATATTTCGCACATCGAGAGCAGTATCCACCTCCGCCGACGGCAATAGACCTCTCCTCTCCACGATGTCCCGAACCGATAACCCCTTCTGTGCAGCCTCTTTGGCCACATTCGCAGCCTCGTCGTACCCGATGTAGGGATTCAAAGCAGTTGCGATGGCTGGGTTTTTCTCCAACAACTCCTTAGCTCGCTCTTCATTAGCCTCAATGCCCAAAACACACCGGTCGGCGAAGGTCCTTGCCATGTTTGCAAGGAGGGTGATCGACTCCAGCAGCGCGTGAGCCATCACCGGCATCATTACATTCAACTCGAAGTTTCCACGCTGACCGGCGATCGTCACCGTCGTGTGGTTTCCCATCACGCGTGCTGCCACCATCATCATCGCTTCCGACATCACCGGATTCACCTTTCCGGGCATGATCGAGCTACCAGGTTGAATAGCTGGAATCCGGATTTCGTGGAGCCCTGACGTGGGTCCGCTCGCCAACCACCGCACGTCATCTGCGATCTTGAAGAAGCTCGTGGCAATTGTATTTAAAGCACCAGCGGTGCTTACGACCCCGTCCTTCGCCGCCTGGGCCTCGAAGTGATCTTCCGCCTCCCGAAACTCCAACTCAAGCTCTTCAGACAAGAATGCGATAGCGCGAGCGGCAAACTCGGGGTGTGTGTTGATTCCCGTGCCTACGGCCGTTCCACCCAATGCTAGCTCAATGAGTTCCTTCGAGGCTCGACTCACCCGATCTATACCTTTTGTGAGCTGCTGGGAGTACCCCCCGAATTGTTGTCCGAGTCGAACAGGGGTGGCATCCATCAGGTGAGTTCGCCCAGACTTGACAATATGGTCGAACGCTACCGCCTTCGCCGACAAAGCATTCCTGAGATGTATGAGGGCCGGAAGAAGATCCCTCTCCAAAGCCACTCTCGCCGAAACGTGGATCGCCGACGGGATTACATCGTTCGACGACTGGCCGAAGTTGACGTGGTCATTAGGATGGACGCCACCATCCTTCCCGAGAATCTGACTTGCCCGTCTCGCCATCACTTCGTTGGCATTCATATTAGTGGACGTTCCTGAGCCGGTTTGATAGATGTCCAGTACGAACTCATCGTCCCACTTGCCCTCCGCAACTTCTCCGGCCGCTTCCACGACTGCATCAGCGATATCCGCTTCCAGATTGCTCAGCTCCTTATTCGTGCGAGCCGCAACCTTCTTGATTAGGGCAAGGGCCCGGATAAAGCCTCGCCCGAAGCGCTGACCACTGATCGGAAAATTCTCGACGGCTCGTTGGGTCTGAGCACCATAAAGAGCGTCGTCGGGAACCTGAACTTCGCCGAGGGAATCCCTCTCTACACGGTAACCATCTGTCATGCCCACCTCATGGTTGTGTTCTCAATACCCCTAAGTTCAAATGCCCAAGAAGTCTCGACCCGACTCCTTTCGGATCTGTATATGTACTCACTAACGAGCGGGCGGGCGGCTCGGTCGCATCTCCACCCGGCTGACGTGAGCGTCGTCGCGATAAGTCAGAAGATGAAGAGTCGCTGACGCTACATCTCCTGGCCCGAGTGCCCACGCACGATCGGAAACCATCTCTTGTCCTGCAAAGTAAGTGTTTACACTGCCCGGCATGATTATACTCACACGGATTCCAGATTGCCGAAGATCCAGCATCATGGCCTCGGTCATCCCCAGAAGCCCAAACTTGCTAGCATTGTAACCTGTGCCACCTGCAAAGGGATTACGACAAGCAAGCGAACCAACGTTGATAATCCATCCCTTCGTGGCCTTCAGATGAGGAGCACCCGCCTTTGAACATGCGAACACTCCGAGAAGATTGGTATCCAGCTGCGTCTGCCATTCGTCAACAGAAAGATCTTCGATGGACGCAAAGATCCCCACCCCGGCGTTGTTTACCAGAACGTCTAGTCGGCCGAGTTCACCAACTGATGATTCGACTAATCTGACGCAGTCTTCAGCCTTGCTTACGTCCGCCGCGATCCCTGTAACACGCCCTTCATTCAAAGAATTCAATTCCTCGGAAACTCTTTCGACGTCCGGCGCACTCCGAGAGTTGACCACAACATGAGCTCCAGCCCGTACCAAGCTGTCGGCCACCGCAAATCCTATACCTCTAGTACTTCCCGTAACAATGCATGCTCTGCCTTGTAAGTCCATCTTCCCATCTCCGTCTCACAAGTAATGTCCGTCTTGCTACAGCGGCGGTGATTCGTAGCTTCCGGCGCATGTCACCCATTGCCCTTGTCACTGGCGGCGCCGTACGCATTGGTCGTGCTATCACAATCGGCTTAGCCAAGTGCGGGTACGACGTGGTCGTGAATTACCACACCTCAGAGAAAGCCGCCAGGGACCTAGAGGCCACGCTCACCGAACAAGGCCGCGAGGTCCTTCTGGCACATGGTGACATCTCCACACAAGAAGCGATCGAGAAGATTAGTCAATCCGTTAAGAAGCGGTTCGGTCGCCTCGACGTTCTGGTGAACAACGCTTCGAGTTTCTTTTCCACGTCCTTGTTGGATATTGATTCCGAAGAATGGGACTACGTCTTAGACTCGAACTTAAAGGCATCCCACCTGACCGTTCGAGAATTCGCCCCACTCCTGAAGGAATCTTCCGGTTGCGTTGTGAACATAGCCGATTACATGGGGCTACAACCTCTTGTGCACTACGCCCATCACTCGGTCGCCAAAGCCGCACTTATGCATCTAACGCGGATCCAAGCAATGGCTCTGGCGCCCAAGGTTCGCGTGAATGCGGTAGCACCTGGTCTGGTCTTAGCGCCGGAAGGAATGGGAAAATCCCGACTTGGTAGTGAGATTAAAGCGACTCTTCTCAAGCGCATGGGAACGGTCGAGGACGTAGTGCACACGGTTCTTTTCCTCGTACAATCCCCATATATGACCGGTCAGACAGTCATCGTAGATGGCGGAGCAAGTGTGCCCGGAGGGTTATCCCACCGAAATTCCTAGCCCTCCACTCCAGGTACTAAGACTAGGCTCTCCACACCACCGTGAGCGATCCACCGCTCGGCTTCGAGCGCAGCCATGCAGCCAGTGCCAGCGGCCGTTATCGCCTGCTTATAGTGGTCGTCTATGACGTCTCCTGCAGCGAACACGCCGGGAACGGAGGTGGCCGTGCGCCACGCAGTGGGCGTTTCGATGAAACCATTCGGCTTCAGGGCGACCTGTCCCTTCAGAAAATCGACGTTGGGGGAGTGCCCGATCGCGACGAAAAGTCCCCCAACTTCCAATTCCCTCTCCTCCCCGGAGATCGTGTCACGAAGCATCACTCCTGTAATCACGTCGTCGCCTCGGACGTCGGTCACGAGCTGATTCCACTCGAAGCGGACCTTCTCCTCTTTGAAAGCACGCTCCTGCATGATCTTCGACGCCCGTAACTCGTCCCGACGGTGGATCACGACAACTTCACCTGCAAACTTAGCCATGTATAAAGCATCCTCCATGGCGCTGTCCCCACCCCCTACGACCGCCACCACCTGGTCCCGAAAGTGAGGCAAGGCTCCGTCACAGACGGCACACGCGGATACCCCACCACCACTCTGGGCTAAGCGCTGTTCGTTGGGGAGCCCTATCCAGTTCGCATTCGCCCCCGTTGCAATGATGACCGTGTCACTTTCGATCTCTGTACCACTACTTGTTCTCATCAAGAGTGGCCGCAGGGACAAGTCCACCTCGACGACATCCTCGGTGAGCACTCTCGTATCAAATCGGAGTGCCTGCGCCTTGAACGCTGCCATCATCTCCTGCCCTGTGATGCCCGCAGGAAAACCTGGATAATTTTCTACATCCGTGGTAAACATGAGTTGTCCACCCGGAATCATCGTACGGCTTCCTGCGCCCTCCACGACAAGTGGCTGGAGATTGGCTCGGGCAGCATAGATGGCCGCTGTCCATGCGGCGGGTCCCGATCCAATGATGACCGTTTCTTCTCGTTGCCGCTTAGACATTTCGAATGGTTCTCAACTCTGATTTGTATGTAACAAACTCCACGCACCCAACCCTTTCAGAAGCCCTCGGGTCACCACCATAGAGATGATCAATAGTGCGGGTGACGATGTGCCAAGCAACGACTTTCGAATCAGCTAGAAAGAATAACGCTCCATTGAGAGACCTCCAAACGGATGCATAAAGCTTTGCACGCTCCCCAGAAACAGGTCAAGGACTCCGAGTGCCACCACCACCTGTAGCATTCGTCTCATCAAGAGATCTCCCGTCGTCACAACAGTTTAGTCCCGTCAGTTGATCGCAAGAGCTTCTCCGCTAGCTGCACGATCCGGCGGGTATTGTTGTACCCGACGATGGCAATGGCTTCCTCGACCGTAAGCCACCTGCATTCCGTGATCCCTTCTGTAATCTGTGGAGTAATGTCACCCTCAGGGGAGACCATCAAGAAGTAATCGCAGTGTTTATGCACAAGTTCGCCCTTCTGCTCGAAGCACCAATCGATAGTGCCGAGCCAGGGACCAAGCTCAATCCGTTTTAGGCCAGTCTCTTCATGAACTTCACGGAGTGCCGCTTCCTCCGTGGTTTCACCGTCCTCAATATGACCTTTCGGCAGCGCCCAAATTCCGTAGGGATCACGGATCACGAGGAAATGAATCGAGCCCTCCATTCGTCGAGCTACGACACCACCTGAACTCCGCTCGACTCTGGCGTCAGACTCGGGAACCGCTACGGGCCTCGTATGAGAAAATCGAAAGGCGGGCATGCTTTCTTGGGTTCAATCGGCAATTTTCAAGGAAAAGATGTTAGCCCCAGCAAGAGCTGCCAAGTTAGAGAGTGGGGCCCGTGGCCCCCACCTTGGGGTGCTTACGTCTCACCGACGCGTGGGGGAAGAAAGAAGCCCGTCTTCTAGGGTATAGACCACTCGTTCGGCTCGGCCATCCGTCGTGGGGACGACACAGGTCACCTCCACGCGCTCTACAAAATTCTTTCGGTCCAAGACCGAAACTTCCAAGTCCAACTCTTGGCTTGGGGACACGATTCGTGTTCTTGTCCGCCCGCTAGACGTACCCTTCTTTTTGTTCATCGGGTTACGGAAGAGCATCTTCGTAGATTGCCGCCCGCTGTCAAGGTCTCGCGTAACTTTGACAAACTTGAGCCAACTAGGTTGATAGCTAATCTTATAATCAAAACCCTGCTGATCGGTACCCCTACCCTCCCGGTTGTGCTGGCCCATTGCCCCTCCGGAAAATTGCGAAAAACGAAAGGGAGACGAATGTCGGTTCTGTGGGATTGGATTGTCAATCTCATTGTGGAGAGAAATTTCGTAAAAGCCTTTTTTCAAGGCCCTATCAGCGGGTCCTCAAGGTGGTAATGGCAGGTCTTCAGAGAAGGCAGGACAATGGGGGCTAAAGCTGGCAAGAATATGATCATGATCAAGCCGCAGACGAAGTCGCTGTCACCCACGACATCTATGGAATAGAGGCTCAGAAAGGTCGTCCAGAAGCCGAGGGGCCTCTTGACCCTCTCCCTTGCGCCAATTAGAATCGAGTTAATCTACTCAGGAATCCCACATGTTTCCTCCGTGTCGAGCGGGCGCGGAGCCCCCAGTACGTTGTCAGCCTTTTCTTTCGCATCACTCCCCGTAAACCACAGAACCCAGATCCCGTCGTTTTGTCCCTTAAGCCATCTGATCGTTAGAGCCGGAGGAGAAGTGGATATCGCGCAGTTGAGGGGCAAGGGTGTCGGAGAACTCCACGACTTGGCGGAGGAACTCAAGATCTTCAACTATTCAGGCCTTCGTAAGCAAGACCTGATTTTTCGGATTGAGCAAAGCCTGTTGGACAACGAAGTGGTTCTGCGCAGTGAAGGGGTTCTCGAAATTCTGTCCGAGGGGTATGGTTTCTTGCGCTTACAAGACTGGAATTACTTGTATGGGCCCGATGACATTTATGTCAGTCCCTCTCAGATTAAACGGTTCGACCTGAGGACTGGGGACACGGTGTTAGGCCAAGTACGCCCACCCAAAGACGGTGAACGATACCTCGCCCTCCTCAGGGTAGAGAGTATCAACGAAGATGACCCCGACAAAGCTAAGCAGCGGGTGTCCTTCGACACTCTTCGACCCCGTTATCCCGAAGATCGTATGGCACTCGAAGTGGCCGGCGACGCCGATCTGTCCATGAGGGTCATGGACTTGGTCGCTCCAGTCGGGAGAGGACAGCGTGGATTGATCGTGTCACCTCCGAAAGCCGGAAAGACCATGCTGCTTCAGAAAATCGCCAATTCTTTCAGTACGAATCATCCGGAGGTACGTCTCATCGTGCTCTTAATCGACGAGCGTCCGGAGGAGGTGACAGATATGGAGGAACACGTCACCGGTGAGGTGATCTCCTCTACATTTGACGAGCCCGCAGACCGTCACGCCCAAGTGGCCGAAATGGTCCTTGAGAAAGCGAAGCGCCTAGTCGAGCATGGAGAAGACGTCGTAATCCTTCTCGATTCGATTACGCGACTCGCCAGAGCATACAATGTCACCATGCCACATTCGGGAAAGATCCTCTCAGGTGGAGTGGACGCCAACGCCCTTCACAAGCCCAAACGCTTCTTTGGAGCCGCCAGAAACATCGAAGACGGTGGGTCGCTTACGATCATCGCTACGGCTCTAGTCGACACCGGCAGTCGAATGGATGAAGTTATTTTTGAAGAGTTTAAAGGAACTGGAAATATGGAGTTGCTTCTGGATCGACACATATCCGACAGACGGACGTTCCCGGCGATTGACATCAACCGATCGGGCACACGTAAGGAAGAACTCCTCCTTTCCGCAAACGAACTGAATCGTGTCTATTTGCTCCGAAATTTTCTCGCCGATATGCCGCCCACGGAAGCCATCGAGTTCCTTCTGGAGCGTATGAATCGGACCGAGTCGAACCAGGAGTTCATGGACTCGATGGCCGCCGGAGAATAACGTGCCATCCTGGATAAGCTCTCCCGATGATTGATGGGTCCGTATCTCTACAAACCAGGCTTGCCCAGCTGTTCTTGAGGGGCGTCCCGGAGAGTTTGTTTGGATTGTCGAAGCAGGCGACAGCTTCATGGCAAGCTCGGTGCCAAGCCCCGTTGACCGACACCTTTTAGTTAGGCATCGTGAATGTAGCAAACGTAGCTTGGGTGTGGAACCATGGATCAAGAAATTCAGAAACGCGCTGACCGACTCTTTGAAGAGGCCTTGGAGCGGACCAGCGCCAAGGACCCGAGGGAATTCTATAGGGATCGGCTACGACAGATGAAAGCCGAAGATCCGGATGCCTACCACGAAGCGGTCGATTACCATCAGAATCTACTCATCCCATCCATCGTCGACTCCGGTGCCGACCCTCTGATCGCTTGGCAGCAATACGGATGCCGTATCGCTGAGTTGACGACGCCGGGCAATCCGGTTGAAATAGATACTACGGGTCGGATGTATAACTATAATCCGCCCGCCCCCAAGGACCGCATGGTTCTTCACATTCCCGATGAAACCAAAGGGCACGCGCTCGTCGTGGGACTACCCGCCGAGCTTTCTTCGGCTCAACGAGCCACTTACGACCTACTCGTGTCGGGTAGGAAAAGACTACGAGAGCAAGGAGGGACGCTGTGACGGATGAGCGGATGAGGACACCGACGAATCTCATGTGGGCACCTCGCCCCGGATGGGCTACTGTACGCCTCGTGGGGACCTGCGCAGACCGTTCTCTCCGGAGAGGTGAGATCGTTTTACATACGCCAAGTGACGACTACGACATCCCAGGTCAGGACGACGGGCTCAATGCTGGTACGCTAGTTATCATCTTGCACGAGGCCGCACGCCTAGTCGAAGACGACCTACATCTCGTCCCGGAACAGGCTGTTGTAGCGATAGGGGAGGAACTGCCGTAGAGCCCTTCGGAACCGATTACGGTGAATCTTCCACCATGTAGGCCAATCCCCACGCGCCAATCCCCAAGTGCGTGGAGATAACCGGAGTAGCCGGAGCCGTAAGGATTTCGACTTCACCATAGCGCTCCACTAACATCTCACTCACTTCCGGGATGATCTCCGGGATCCCTACGTGAACGATCCCGAAGCGCACCGTTTGGGGCACACTGCCCATATCTTCCTGCATCGCATCCAACAACGCCCTTATGACGCGCTTCCGACCCATAGCCTTCCCTCGGGGGAGTACCGTGCCTTGCCGGTCCAGACACAAGATCGGTTTGAGATTGAGGAGTGTTCCGAGGAATGCCTTACCCTTTCCCACCCGTCCTGACGCCAGGATCCGATCGAAGGTATCGACTGTAAAAAGCATACCGGACCGACTACGGATCCGTGTCAACTCGCTCACGATCTCAGCAGGAGGCATGGCTAATTCCGCCAGCTCTGCGGCCTTCAAAACCAAAAGTCCGTGAAGGAGCGATGTACCCAGAGAATCTGCGAGGTGGACAGGAAGGTTTGGCGCCTCTGCGACCGCGGACTCCGCTGAGGCAAAGGTCCCAGAAAGACTGGAGCTGAGCACGACAGCAATTACCTGTTCAGAGTCCTGCGCCGCCCGCTGGTACCCCTCCAAGAATGCGCCCGGCGAAGGCTGCGAGGTAGTGGGTAGGGTGTCTTGGGACGCCATCATCTCGTGGAACTCTTCTGGTGTGACGTCAACGCCATCCCTGTAGGCTTTCTCACCGTCCATCAGCATCAACGGTACGACTTCAATGCCGTGTGCCCGTATAATCTCCTTGGAAAGATCACAGCCACTGTCAGTCAAGATTCCGACTGGGCGGCGAACGAGTGACAGATGAGTACCAGAGGCGCGTGCGGCCACCTCATGCTGAACCCTCATGTCCTCAGCCTTGTGAGTGACGAGTGTGCCGAGCGCCCCCAGGTAACTGAAAATGTCCTCGGGAACGTCCGTGTGGATGTGAACCTTGAGCACATCTTCGGACCGGATAACGATTACTGAATCACCATGCTCCCTGAGATGACCCCGCACACGATCTTGTGTTGGAAGCTTATCTCCGCGAACGAGCGCCTCAGTACAAAAGCGGTACTGCTCCACCCTGTCCGGATACTCAACCGCACCCAACACGGGTGTTCCCACCGGAGACTCCGCTCTGGGATTCTGCGACAAGGGCTCTCCTCTCAGAAACAACGACACACCCTCCAGAAGGCTTACAAATCCCTTTCCTCCTGCGTCCACTACTCCGGCAGACTTTAGAACGGGAAGCAGATCTGGAGTCCGATCCAACGAACGGCGAGCACTCTCGAGCATGAACTCGATCAAAGTAGCGATGTCCCTGGTTTCCGTCTGTGACACGGCATCCGCCGTCTCGCGCATGACTGTGACAATGGTCCCCTCCACCGGGTCTTCCAGAGAACCGTACAGGTTCTCCACACCGGCCCCTAGCGCCGTGCCGAAATCACGAGCGTTGATCCGATCCCGCCCTTCCAGATTACGTGCAAATCCGAGCAAGAACTGAGAGAGCATCATTCCACAGTTCCCACGGGCACCCAAGACCGCAGCTCGTGCCGCCTCCGACGCCACGATACCCACGGATCGATCTCTACTATCTTTGAGATGATCGGTGATCGCCTGGACGGTAAGAGCCAGATTCGTCCCCGTATCCCCATCCGGCACAGGGAAAACGTTGATCCGGTTCAGCTCGCTTCGCTGTTCCCGGGCCCACTGGCAAGCGGCAGTCAGCGCACGGCGTAGACGCGCACCGTCAATATATCCGATCTGCATGGTTCAAGATCGGAGCTATTGGAGACCCGTGCAATGCATCCGGCTATTAAGGAGCCGTGAATAGCAAGCACCGAGTCACGAGTACGAACCCGCCTGAATAGACTCTCACAGCTCGGCGGGTTTAACTCCTAGCGATCTTCCAGCGGGATCCCCATCCTTCCTCTTCACTTTTTCCAGAGTCACGGTGAGGAACCAGTTCCATGGCTATTACGACGGTTAATCCCTCCACCGGTAAAAGAATCGCGAACTACTCGGAAATGTCCTCTGCCCAGATCGAGGAAGTACTCAGGGCCACCGAGGACACCTTTCAATCGTGGAGGAGATTCGATCTATCGGAGCGCATCGAACCTCTGCGGAGGCTAGCAGATCATTTGCGAACCCGAGCGAGTGAATACGCCGAACTCATGGCCGAGGAGATGGGCAAGCCCCTGAACGCAGCCGAACAGGAGATCCACAAGTGTGCCTGGGTGTGTGATTACTATTCGGAAAGCGCTCCGGAGTCATTGGCCGACCAAATCGTAGAAAGTGATGCTTCACGGAGCTTGGTAACCTTCCAGCCGCTCGGGATCATTCTGGCGATCATGCCCTGGAATTTTCCCTTTTGGCAAGTCGTCCGCTTCGCCGCTCCTACCCTGACGGCAGGAAATGCGGCGATCCTAAAGCACGCTCCCAATGTCACCGGATGTGGCCTCGCCCTTGAGGAACTATTCCGGACAGCAGGATATCCGGAGCATCTCTTTCGTACCTTGGTGGTTGACGTGCCGGAGGTGGATACCATCATTCGAGACGATCGAATTAAAGCGGTGACGCTTACCGGCTCCACAACGGCCGGACGAGCGGTAGCCGCAGCGGCCGGTTCGGTGATCAAGAAGAGCGTGCTCGAGCTCGGGGGGAGTGATCCCAGTGTGATCCTGGCTGACGCTGATCTCGATGTCGCCGCTGACGCATGTGTCGAAAGTCGGCTCAATAACTCTGGCCAGAGCTGCATTGCGGCGAAGCGACTCATCGTTGTACAAAGCGTTCGGGACGCCTTCCAGGCCCGTGTGGTTAACCGGATGTCCGAAGTGGTTCCAGGAGATCCCACCGAACCCGCTACAACCTTGGGACCTATCGCCCGATTCGATCTCCGTGAAAACCTCCACCGTCAGGTAACAATCAGTGTAGCTCACGGTGCCCGAGTAGTGCTCGGTGGGGAACTACCCGAAGGCCCGGGTTTCTTCTATCCGCCTACGGTACTCACGGACGTCGGACCAGGAATGCCAGCATACGACGAAGAGCTCTTCGGGCCCGTGGTGTCAATTATCCCGGTCGCCGACGAGGACGAGGCTCTCCGGGTCGCGAACACAACCGTGTACGGTCTCGGAGCATCCATCTACACGAGCGACGTGGAGAAGGGTGAAAGACTCGCGTCAGAGTGGCTGGAGGCCGGAGCGTGTTTCGTGAACTCTTTCGTCCGGTCCGACCCGAGGCTTCCTTTCGGCGGAATAAAACAGAGTGGCTACGGACGAGAACTCTCTCCGATGGGTATCCGGGAGTTCGTAAACGTCAAGACGGTCTGGGTGGCCTAATCTGTCTCAAATTCAAGCTCCGTCGAGACATCGATACATCCAGAGATAGACCGGTAGACGGGACAGCGTGAGCGATGTATGTCGTGTACTCGACGAGCAGTGACCTCGTTCTGAGGAGCACCAAGTAACCGATAACGGACATGGATTCGCCGAATCACTAGGACTTCGTCTTCTTTTTCCACTTCACCTGTCACGGCCGCTGTGAGACGACCCTCACTTGCTGAAATCCCACGCGCCTCCAGCGCGCCACCGAGGGTCCCAGTCAGTCAGCCACCCGTAGCCGCGATCACATAATCTAGTGTGGTGGTGGTCTCCGTTCCTCCTTCCACACCATAGTGCTCAGCAATAGCACCGTGCACACCGAACATCACCGGCTCTTCCGTCGCAGGAAGGCGAGCTTTCCGCAGAGGGCCCCTAATCCGCTCAACCCCAATCTTCGACGTGTAGACGACGTCTCCCATATCTGACTCCCCAGTGGTGATAGGTGATGGGCGATGGTAGGCATGGGCTGGGTATCGAGCAAGCTGCGATCAAAGTGCACAAGATCCACAAGTTGGAACTTACGCCTGACTCTTCAAGGTACTTATGGACATGCCTAACCGTTTCGGGGTACGCGTTACCGGAACTACGACAACCGTTAAAGGAAAACTGAACCATGAGTGAAGTCGGGGGGGTTCCCGTCGTCTGGTGCCCCTTCTACGAGGTCGACATCGGCCAGCACGTCTTCCAGGTAGAAAAATACCGGCTCGTCAAAGAGCGCTTGGAGGCCGAGGGCTTATTGAGCAACCTGACCCTGCACTCTCCCAGGTCAGCTTCTTCCCAAGACGTACTTCGGGTCCATACGCCCTCATATTGGCAGAAGGTGCTCAAGGGCAGATTCACACCGCAGGAGGAGGGCATCTTGGAGATTCCATTTTCCGATGCAGTTCGTGAGGCCTCCCTTTTCTGTGCGGCCGGCACAACCCTAGCAGGGAGACTCGCCCTCAATCACGGACGAGCTGTGCATCTGGGTGGCGGCTTCCATCACGCCTTCGCAGATCACGGAGAAGGCTTCTGCCTTCTCAACGACGTAGCGATAGCAGCTGCGAGCCTGTTGACCGAAAAAACCGTCGAGAGGATCACCATCGTCGATCTCGACGTTCACCACGGAAACGGCACGGCCGCCATTTTTGCCGATGAACCGCGGATCTTTACGTTTTCCATGCATCAGCAACGGAACTATCCCAGCATAAAGCCACCGGGAGATCTCGATGTCGGCCTTGAGAACGGTGTAGGAGATGACGAGTACTTGGCCATCCTAACGGAGCACCTTCCGCGCATTCTGGAGGACCATCAACCTCAGCTCGTCATCTATTTAGCTGGAGCTGACCCTTACGAGATCGACCAACTCGGAGGCCTGGGTTTGTCCCTCTGCGGCCTAAGGCAGCGTGACGACTTCGTCATGAAATCTGCGGCCGACTGCGGCTCGGGCGTGGCCGTCACTCTCGCCGGAGGGTACGCTATCAATCCATCCGACACCGTAGAGATCCACTGTGGGACGGTGCGAGCGGCCCTTGCCTAAACCGAAGCAGAGGCACCCGGAGTGGTTATAATTCAACGTGGGGAAGCCTAGACTCAGCTTATTATCTGGGGAGGTCGAGCACCTCCGTTACCTCTGCCCCAATCCGTATTTGAAGCGCTCGTAAATCCGTCCCCTGCCCGACCTCGAACTCTCCTTTCCACAACGAGGCACCATCGTCGACACGGAAGAGTTCCGCCACAAACATAGAATCGGAATCGCCAGTAATCTCATGACCGATTAGGACGATATCAGCCCCCAAATCCATCCCCACAGCTAACGGGTCCGAACCAGGAACCGTGGAAGGAGCTGTACTAACCGGTCCCAAAACACCTAGGACCATTGGATCGGTCCGGGAGAAGTAACTCGCTAGGCCCTGGCCGAAGCCGGCATATCGACTCAACGCCGTCCCGGACATTGAGCTTTCCACCGGAAATATCGCGAGGACCCGCCTGCCTTCCGGCATCCGTTGGCCACCCTCGAGGACCATAAAAAAGAGCGAGGCAGTGAAGATGGCTAAGACCAGGATGATCAATGTCACAAGAGTCTTGCGAGCCGCGTCGGCGGAATCCTCTCTACCGTAACCAGCCCGTTCTTTCATCGTCTAGCTGAAGGAGATGATTGAAAAAACTGTGTGGATGTAGAAATCCGAAGAGAACCTCGCGCCCTCATCGACAGCTTTGGCCGATAGAGTTCCCAACCACTATTCGAATAAGCCAGGAACTGCCTCCTCGAGTTCCGCAGCCACGTCCTCAGCTCGCCGCATGACTGAAATATCTAATTCGTAATCCGGAATATTGACAGGCTGGAGCTTGTCGACAAATTCGCGCATCTCACGCCCGGAAAGGCCTAACACCTTGAGTTCCTCGGGTTCGAGGGCTCCTGCATCTTCTTTAGGCCGAATCCCGTCGACGTCAGCTTCCAGCAATCGACGCAACGCCGCCATCTCAACTCGACTCATCGAGTGGGCACAGACATTGTAGTCGATCCAGGCTTCGTAACTCAGTGGGGCCACTCTCTTCAACATTCCAGCCATTACCCGGGCGAATTCTTGGATCTCCCACTGTGCATGTTGGTCCACCCGGAGCGTTAAGAAGTGGAAAAGGTTGTGGAGATCGATCTTCCAGTACCACTGGGTATAAGTGGAGAGCGGAAGGTCAATGCGGGCCAACTCGCGAGCCACGTTCTCCTCCACCATCCAACGATAACCACGTGAGGCCTCATCGCGGACTTTTTCCCAGCGACGTAAGGTCTTCTCGTACAGCGCTGCAGGAGCAGGCTCAGACGCCCTCCCTTGGCGATTATCCGAACTTTGAAGGGCGAAGTGGTCAAGATCAGGCTTGTAAAAAAGGAGAGGCATTAGCGAATAACGGCCACTGTACTCATTCACCGAGGCCGTCCGGTGACGTATCCACTGTCGAGCCACGAACATCGGCATTGCACAGTGAAATTTCAGCTCCACCATCTCGCTGGGTGTCGTGTGCTGGTGCCGTCTCAAGTACCGGACGAGGCCACGTGTTAGGCTTGTCTTGCGAGTCCCGTACCCGTAGCTCACCCGGGCTGCCCGTTCAATGTCCTCATCGGTTCCCATGTAGTCGACAAGAGCCACAAATCCGTGGTCCAGAACCGGAAAGTAACCTCCGAGAATCTCCTCGGCGGCCGGACTGGTGGGGCGCTTCGTTTCCATAAATCCTGTGCTCAAGATGCCAATGTTGTGGACGCACCGATGCGGCGGCGGAATAGATTCAAACCCCACCCGGATAGCAAGGCTCTCGGGCTGTATAGCAAACCGACCTCAGCGCAGTGGCTCTCCCGCGATCCAGACGGACTCCATGCTCCGCAGGTTATCAATGTCTATAAGCGGATCGTCTCTTACGACAAGGAAATCGGCCCACCGACCGGGGAGTAACGTGCCGATCTCATCCTCAAGGCCAAGGCAGTTAGCAGCATCCCTCGTCGCGGAACGAAGAATCTGTTCGGGAACAAGGCCGGCGTCAGCCATCAGTGCCATCTCCATGTGCTCGAAGTAGCCCTGAAAGCGACCAGCCGGCCCCGTATCGGTACCGAATGCCACGGGCAAACCGGCATCGGCAACCCTCTTCACATTCCTCATAGCTACCTGTAAGGCCTCCTTGTACTGTTGGGCACTAGCACTCGCTCGAACCCTGGCCTGCCGATCCGGTTCTTGGAGGAGATCCAATATGGCCAGCTCGGCATGCGCCAGAAAGAACGGATCGTCGAAGAAGTCCGGTCGATCTTCATAGATAAAAGTGGAAACCTCACGCGTTAGAGTCGGTGAGTAACAGACACCCGTCTCTCGCAGGAGGCCGAGGAACTCCTCGTCAACATCTTCATCGCGAACGCTATGAGCGATAAAGTCGCTACCCGCCCTCAGTAGAGCCTTCGCGTCATCTTGATAGAAGAGGTGAGACGCGAGGCGTATTCCTAAATCGTGACTACGCTCGATCACCGCAGAGAAAATCTCTGGGGACATTTTGCGTGTGGAACCCAAGTTGTCATCCACACGAATCTTCATCCAATCGACACCCATGTCCGCGTTCTCTTGGACCATGGAGAGCGCCGCCTCTTCAGTCGCTCCCGTAACCACAGAACCGGCAACAAAAATGCGAGCTCGATTGAGTCCAGGGGCCGTTTGCTCATCTCGTAAAAGGATCCCGGCAGGACCGTCTCCCCCGAGGCTGTTCACAGACGTTACTCCATACTCCGCGTAAAGCCGAAGCTGCCTGATCAAATTGTCTCGGTCGTAGTGCCCTCCCTCCAAACCGAGAACATCTCCTACATGGCCATGAGTATTTATGAGCCCAGGAACGACCGTACCGCCCTGCAAATCCACAACGTCAGCTCCGGACGGAATGTCAAGTTCATCCGCGGGCGCGACCCCCATGATCCGTCCATCGCGAATCAAGAGTACCCCGTCTGGGATTACATCGGCACCCGTACCGTCCCAAATACGGGCGCCCACGACGGCTGTCAGTCCACCTACATCGGTGTCGTCCGATGACCTGCCAGTACACGTAGCGAACGCGAGGATCAGTCCCACGGTAAGGACCAGGTGAACGGTACGAGTTATGCGCATGATGTTATCCTCAGTTTTGATCTTCCAACCCTATCTACGAGTATTCCCAAACACTTTTCCAATAGGCCGGTCAGGATACCCGAAGTTCGGCTTCAGGGTATGCGTGATGTGGATCGCCTCCCTCCACCTTTGAGCCTCTCCGAGTTAGAATCGTACAACGAGGTGCGGCTCGCGGCACCTGCCGACCTTCGGCAGAAGAGTTTTCGGGCGAGGGGAGATCGACATAGATCGAGAGCGGGAGGGCATTCTGAATTTGAACTTATTGAGTCTTCGGGCGAGAAAAATGTACCCACAATTGAAGACTCTGGGTCTGGCAGTTCACTTCACCTGGATCTCCTTGAAGTGGATCACAGCTCTGACCTTCCTATTCATCGTCTTGGTGCAGGGATCAATGTACGCCTACCAGCAGTGGGGCTGGGACACGTGGCCTTCACTGACGGTAGGCGTATCCGCCACTGCGTTCGCGTTCTTGGCGTATACCGCGTGGCTGCGGAAGTGGGCCACAGAGAAACACCGAGGAAGCATGGTGATGCAACGCGTACTTGCCGTCGCCGTCGTCGGGTACAGTGGGTACGGGCTTCTTTATCTTTCCCCTGCAAACGCCAACAATCCCGAACTCAAAGAGTACTATTCGTCTCTCCATCCGCTCATGAGAATGGGGGCAAGCACCTACCTGCTCTTCGATCGTGACGGCGTGGTTACAGACCCAGAGCGAACAGTAGAGGACTACTTGAGAATCGGTGTCCCAGTCAATGAAGCTTTGCTCCACTTCAGGCTGGAAGACCGGTACGTTCACGCCATGGACATCCGCACTATTGATCGCAGCGAATGGAGAAACCGCTTGACCGTAATGTATTTCCAGTTAATGGGATTCCAAAATCTCCACCGTGTGGGCACAGCCAATCATCTCCATATCTCTTTGCCAGTCACGCGACACAGACCCTGATCCTAAGGTGGGATAAACGGTGCTGGGTTGAGAGATCCGACCCTTTCCCGACAGCTTGACACCGTCCGTTAAATCGCGTCGCTCACGCTTGCGAGATTGAATCCTCTGACCTTCAACGCCGGAACCACGATGGGCGCCGATACCGAGCTATTTTCACTCGCCGCGACCCGTGTAGGGAGACCTAACATCTCGACGTTCTGTAAGAACGATACCATAGATTGATTGAACCGGAAGTTCGTAACCGGTCGGCTGATCCGGCCGTTCTCAATCAGAAAAGTTCCGTCCCGGGTGAGCCCCGTATATGACATTGTCCTCGGATTCAACCCTCGGATATACCAAAATCGGGTGATCAATACCCCCCGGCGGGTTGACTCGATCATCTCCTGAACGGTCGCATCACCTCCCGACATAATCAGGTTCTGTGGGGGCGGTCTGGGCTCGACGCCCCGACGATCAGCCCAGGAGCGGCTGTACGACAGTGCTTTCAGAACTCCGTTCTCGACCCACACTTCAGGGCGCACGGAGGACCCGTCCCCGATGAACGGGCTTGTCTCGGCATCTCGAGCTCCAGGGTCACTCCTAATGGTTATCTTTTCATCGAAGACCTTTTCCCCGACACGAGTACCTCCGCTCCTGGAAAAGTAGGATCGTCCCTCATCCGCCGTCCGCGCATCGAACGTGCTCCGCATGTTCCGCATTAGCATGCCAACTGCCGTAGGTTCCAACACCACCTCGTATTCTCCAGGATCGAGCACCCCTTTTCCTCGCCAATCCAGGCATTTTCGAACTGCAGCCGCTGAGATTCGCTGCGATTCGATGGACGTCCAATCCGCAGCTTCGTCCCCCGCCCAACCGGATGACTGACCATCAGGCGTCCGCACCGTCAGCGTGGAAGCAACTCCAGTCGACGGGTAATAAGCGAACAGACCCTTGGAGGTCGCCAGGGCCTGGACACCCGCTTGAACATCCATGAAGCCAGCCGCGACCGTATTGGACTCTCTCGCCGCATCTAGAGCCAGCACCATAGCCTCCGCACGTGTTGCGGGAGCCAGGTCGCCGGTACTCGAGTAATACCCCTCGACACTCCCGTATTCCTGCTGTCCGAGCTCAGGCAAATATTCCGGATCCTCAGGTGAGAGCCTGGCGAGTGCTTCGGCATCTCTGACAGTCTGCTCCAGACCGCTCCGATCCAGGTTGTTGGTCGTGACACTCGCGACACGCTGACCGAAGACGCTCATGACTCGGACAGTGGTATTTGTGCTTCCACCGGCCGTAGTAATACGGTTAGTCGCCGTCCTGGTGAACCCGCGCCAGCCTGAATTAACACTCACCCGAGTGTGGTCGGCCTGGGCAAAGCTCAGCACGAGCTCACAAAGCTCTCGCACTTCATCCGAGGACAAGCCACGGCGGGAGGACACCTCCTGGGAGTGATGAAGTTTCATTTCTCGCTCCTCAGGCGGTGTTAAGGATTTTGACGTCGCGAAAAAGCGCCATGGGACACCCATGAGAAACGGCGTTCGACTGACCGGGCTGACCCTTGGCATCGCCGAACGTGGCACCTAGGTAATAGGTGCTCGGCCCACCGATCACGGACATAGAGTTCCAGAATTCCGGTGTTCGCCCTTGGTATGCGACATCCCGCAGCATCCGGTATTTCTTTCCGTCTCGGATCTCCCAGAACACCTGTCCCGCGAACTGGAAATTGTATCGCTGCTGGTCAATGGAGTAGGAACCTCGCCCTTCTACCATGATGGCACGGTCGGTCGCGGCGATAACATCATCTTCACTCAGGTCTTGGTCTCCGGGCATCAGACTGACGTTGGGCATTCTCTGAAACGGGATATTCGCCCAGTTCATTCCGTACGAGCAGCCGAGGCTGTTCGTCACACCCGTCTCGTCGGCGATCCAAGCGGCTTGCTCTCGGGTGGTTTGGTAGTTGACGAAAATACCATCCTTGATGATGGGCCAAGACGTGGCCGGCACACCCTCGTCGTCCCAACCGATCGTGGCACATCCGCCCTCCTCGGTCCGATTACCCATGAACGTCATGAAATCCTGGCCAAGCCGGAGGTTATTGAGCGCCTCCTCCGGAGGAAAGATGAACGACGTACCAGCATAGTTAGCTTCGTATCCTAGAGTCCGGTCGAGCTCCGTCGGATGCGCGATTGACTCGTGGATGGTGAGCCAGAGGTTAGACGGGTGAAGGATCAAATCCCACGTGCCTGCGTCGACCGGAGCCGCACTCAACTTCATTACGGCTTCTTCTGCCCAGTGCGGAGCGTTACCCGGAAAGTCCAGCCCCGCCACATATTCCCAACCTCGACCCGCTGGTTCCGCGACCGCACCCCGACTCTGAAAATCCGAGCGATCCGACGACACCGCCGTGATGTTCATGCTCGGATTCATGCGAATGGAAGTCTGCTGGATGACCGATCCCTCGCTCGTAGCTACTAAACGACTTTCCTTCACTGAACCGATGCTTGAAGATACAAACTGCACGCCAGCTACTCTCAGGGCCGCTTCATTGGCACGGAACAGAAGATCAGACTTTTCCTCAACCGAGACATCGAATGGATCAATCGTGTGAGGGGTCACCCAACGTCCATCCGGGATAGGCTCAACCGGAGCGAGTACCGTTGTGCTCGGTGCAACTCGGTCGTTCGCGGAAGCGATCGCGGTCGCTTCGCGAGCCACTGAGGCAACGGCGTCTCGATTCAGGTCCCGTGTCGCGGAGAATCCCCATGATCCACCTACGAGCGCACGCACACCAATGCCGTAGGAATCACTCTTGCTGACGTTGGTGATCTGTTGCTCACGAGTGCTGACTGATTCGTTCCAATGCCGCGAAACACGCACATCCGCATAACTCGCTCCCGCCGATCGGGCTTCGTCGAGAGCTAGTAGCGCAAGTTCCCGCTCTACCGGATCCGGAGCAGGACCTCTCCCGCGCATAGGAGAATCCCCGGGCAGACAACCGAGGCTTCCTCCACCCATCGCGAGCGCGGCCCCAGCGGCTCCGGTGATTCTCACGAACTCTCTACGGTCAATTCCACTGATGTCGTCCCTAAGGGGGTGGTTCGCCGGATAGAGAACTCCACGTTTTCTGAGTAGTTCGCGAAACCGCTCTTCGTTCATGGTCACTCCAAAATACTTAGGACCGAGGGAAAACTCTGCGGTGCTCGCACTCATCCTGATCAGCCTCCCCCGGCCTGGCAAGTGGTTCGCCCCTACGCAATAGACCAGATGCCCAACGCGACTGAGTACTTGCCCGATCGGTCGATAAGTTCACACTACCTTTCGAGCAAGAATACCGTGGGTATGAAGTGTTCAATTTGCCCTTTTATTTTCAGGAGGTACCAGAACGTGGCAAGAAATATTCGTTGTGGCTTAATCCAATCGTCCTGCGATTGGTCACCAGTAGAGTTTGATATCACTGAGATTAAGCGGTTAATGATCGCCAAGCATGTAGACCTAGTGGAGCAGGCGGCGCGTGATGCAGTAAAGATTCTTTGCCTTCAAGAGATTTTTTACGGTCCCTACTTCTGTTGCGAGGAGGACGCACGCTGGAAAGCCATCGCTGAGCCGATCCCGGGGCCCACGACAGCCATCTTCCAAGAGATCGCGCAGAAATACGAAATGGTTATGGTCCTACCAATCTACGAGACACCAGCACCTGGCAAATTTTACAACACGGCATCTGTTATCGACGCCGACGGTTCACTGCTCGGAATCTACCGAAAGAACCACATTCCTCATTGTGCCCCTGGATTCTGGGAGAAATTCTACTTTAGTCCGGGAGACAAAGGTTATCCGGTGTTCAAAACACGTTATGGAAAGGTCGGAGTCTATATTTGCTACGATAGGCATTTCCCGGAGGGGGCCCGTGTGCTCGGGCTCAATGGTGCCGAGATCGTCTTCAATCCGTCGGCAACCGTCTCCGGTTTATCCGAATACCTCTGGAAGTTAGAGCAGCCAGCATGTGCGGTAGCAAACCAATACTTCGTAGGAGCAATCAATCGGGTGGGGATTGAGAAGCCTTGGGAGTTCGGTGAGTTCTACGGGCAGAGCTATTTTTGTGATCCGCGCGGAGAGATCGTCGCCGAAGGGTCACGAGACCGGGATGAAGTTGTGGTCGCTGATCTTGACCTCGACGACATCTTGGAGGTCCGTAAAATCTGGCCCTTCGTCCGTGACCGACGTCCTGAAAGCTACGAGGGGCTAACCGAAGAACAACTCCCTTAAGAAGACTCCGGATCCTCCAGAGATCTCTAGGCCGGATCCGGCGGCCGCTGTCGGTGGAAGTCCGTGACCGCCTGCCATGCCGCGGCTACAGCAAAGAGCCGTTCTTCCCCGAAGGGCGGCGCTGCCATCACGACGCCTCTCGGCACCTGGTTGCCGGTGTTAGGCTCCGTGCCAAAGCCGATCGGCATACACATTAGAGGCAGGCCTGCGCCGTCAAACGCACCTGTCGATGTCGTGAGCACAACTTCGCACTGGTTGAAGAGCTGCGTGAGCATCCGATGCCGAAGTAGGTTTCGGGCTTGCTGGACCTTCACATACGTATCGGCACTCTGAAGCATACCGTTCAGGAAACGAGGGAGGCGGTCTGCAAAATTCCTCACGTCTTTGCGTAGATGCTCAATGAAGAACGCCGTCGGATCCCCATGAGACCCACCGAGCGGGTCTGAAGTAAGCTCATTCCACTGATCCGGGAGTGTCACGTCGGGGATAATTTGTACGCCCGGATTCCGCTCTAACTCGGCGATAAAAGCCGTGCGTAGCTGTTTGATTCTTTCGTCATTTTCCGACAGGTAGTCCGGCCAGATGCCAACACGGGTTGGCCAACGTACGCGTGGACGGTCACCACCGAAGGGAGTCGCAGCCAAGATGTAGTTAGGCGCAGGTGGCAAACCGAGCGTACGAGGATCGTTCGGATCAGGCTGGGCAAGCACCTGGAGCAGTATCGCCGCATCCAACGCGTTACGCGCCATGGGCCCAACGTGATCTCGTGTGTAGCTCAACGGTATTACACCGTGTAACGAAATACGTCCGAAGGTGGGCTTGATACACGTGAGCCCTTCCGCGTTGCCGGGACCGATCACGGAGCCCCCGGTCTGCGTTCCTATCCCCGCAACGGCTAGCCGTGCTGCAACCGCAGCGCCTGTTCCGGAAGAGGAGCCCGCCGGGCTGTATCGCACATCGTCCGGAGTCCACGCGTTCCGCGTTGTAGGGATCGTTGTGCCGTACCGCCGCGCGCGACCTCCCGCAAGGTTACCCATCTGCGCTTTTCCGACCACAAGACCTCCTGCTGCACGCATCAATGATACGGCGGTAGCATCGTAGTCGGGCCGAAAACCCTCGTAGACCAAGGAGCCTCCCTCGGTGAGTAAGTCTGCGGTGTAGAAATTATCTTTCGGAGCGAGGCAAGCGCCACGAAGTGGTGCCCCAGGACTACCCACAGGTCTTCGCATAGCCTGGGCCAACAGGTTATCTCGTGTGGGCCGGTCCGCGTACGCCTGATAGACCCTGTCATAGGCTTCGATACGGTCCACATAAGCGTTGACCAGGTCGACCGGTGCCAAGCGACCGCTTCTGACGAGTGTCATGGTTTCAGAAAGAGTAAGTTCAGTTAGATCGTCGAGCGCCTGAGAAGAACCGGAAGGAGTGAAGGCTTCCTCCGGGATCACCCACTCCCGCGTACCCGCAATTGCAGGTGCGCCGGGCAACGCTATACCCGCGGCCGCAGAGGAAGCCCAGGCCATGCGGTTCAAGAACCAGCGCCGCGACACCAATTCGTCTTGAGGCAACATTGAAGCTACTCCTGCGTCCACGCTGTAAATGGCGCCGGGAAAGGCATAGGTAAGTTGAATTGGGGGTCGATTTGGAAAGCCGCTACCTCGGCATCCTGGCGTAAGATCAATCGTGCGTTCGCGAGCAGTCGCTCCTGATCCATCGGCGCCTCAGGATCGACCTCCGGCAACACCGAAATATCGATGCCAAGAAGAGCGTATCGTGTTTGGATATAAGCATTCAATTCATCATCATTTGGGACGGGCGGGGGTACTTGCTGGGGCATGATTCAAGCCTCGGTTATGTCGTCAGAAGGAGCTCGACTAAAGCGGAACGGTCGGATTGCCTTGTCGGGACTCGACGTCCAGGCCGAACTCAACCTACTCTGAGCGATCCGGGGTGGATAGTACAAACGCGCCGGATTACCATGGAGCGCCAAGAGCGTTGGGCAACGTGTGACGAGGCAAGTCAGTGTTTGACAAAAGTGAAACGCTTTTCCCCATCCGGAAGAACTATGTGTACCTGGCTCATTCTGCGATCGGACCGATGTATGGCCCAGCAGCGCGGGCGGCGTGTGACTTTGTCGAAACTCACTCCGAGGAAGGTGTATTGCTGCGTGATCGGTACGGACGTGCGCTCACGACCTTCCGTGACCGAGTAGCTACCTTTTTCAAGGTCGACGTGGGTGACATCGCATACGTGAGCAATACGGCTGAGGGCATCGGATTGATCGCGAACGGCTACCCCTTCGAGCCCGGTGACCAGGTGATAAGCTACGTTCATGAATTTCCGTCCAATCACTACCCCTGGGCGCTTCAATCCGAGCGAGGGGTCGAACTGATTCTCCTTTCCGACGTGGACCCGATCGGCAACCTGCCAATCGGCGCCCCGCGTGGCTGGTCCATGGAAGAGCTGGAGGCCAAGACGACGGAGCGCACGCGCGTGGTGGCCCTTAGCCATGTACAGTTCGCAAGCGGCTACGCTGCGGACCTAAAGCAGCTCGGTCACTTCTGTCTAGAGCGGGGGATCGACCTTGTGATCGATGCCGCTCAAAGTTTTGGCGTCCTACCCATCCATCCGAAGGAATACGGTATCTCTGCGGTGGTGTCATCGGCGTGGAAGTGGCTCCTCGCTTCGCGGGGAGCGGGCCTACTTTACCTGGCACCGGAGTTTAGACGGAAGCTTCGAATCACGATGGCCGGCGACGCGGCCATGAATCACCACCTTGACTACTTGAACCACTCATTGGACCCACGTGAGGACACTCGTCGTTTCGAGTACAGCACCCTACCCTGGGAACATCTTGCGAGTATCGAAACCGTGCTCGAGGAAGTTTTCCTGCGATACGGGATCGAGGCGATCGCCACGGAGGTTTTTCGGCTTCAAGACCAATTGCTCAATGCGCTCGACACGGACCGTATCCGTCCGCTAGCGTTCGCGCCGGCCCATCGCTCAGGAATCTTGTCGGTACGAATAGGTACGAACGCGGCTCGCCTCGTGGACCAATTGCAGGCCGAAAGAATCGTCGCGACCACTCAAGCGGGCTACTTACGACTGGCGCCTCACTTCTACCAGACGGATGAGGAGATCGAGCGCGTGGCTACCGTCTTACGTCGGTTAGCTTGAAACCACCGTATTGAGCCTGTTCCAGGTGCCTTAGAGCAGGGGAGTTAGATATTTAGGGGGATAACCGCGTACCCGTAGAAAAGGCCTTTCTGAAGCCTGTTGGCCGCGCACCTGTACTCACCGACGACCCGTGTACACGGTGGTCCGCTAGCGCAGAGGCGGCGTACTTTCCGGCGGGCGCCTGTGTCGTGTAAGCTGCTCGTACGCATAACTCAGTCTGATCAGCACGGGTTCGCTGAACGGACGGCCAAGCATTTGCAGTCCGGCCGGAAGCTCCCCGAAGGAGTAGCCCATTGGAACGTTGAACGCAGGGAAGCCGGTCGGAGGCGAGAGAGTCCCGCTATTGGCTCCATAGGTTGTATTCAAGTCTCCAATCAAGCGTGGAGGATAATTGTAGGTCGGATAGACCAAAACATCGACTTGGTTCTCGTCCATCACGTCGAGCACCGCCTCCCGTAGACTCTCCGTTACATCCAGATATTTCTGATAGTCAGGATGGTCCTGCGGCGCCCCCTCCACATCCTTGCTCCGATTCAAGCTGGACTGGAGGTAGGGGTGGTAATCCCCAGATTCCACAATTTCGGCAAGGGTCCCGTATGGCACCTCGGGACGGCTTGCCAAATAGATTTCGAAGTCGTGCCTGAGGCGACTGATCGACGGGAACTCGGTCCGGATGCTGTCGAGGTTTGGGATTTCCAGCGAATCCACGATAACCGCGCCACCCCGTTCCATGTCCGCAAGTGCTTGTTCGAGTACCCGAAGGATCTCGGGGTGAACCGTCCGCGGCTGCGGCTCTTCGGCGTCCTGGTCGGGGTCGGAGGGCTGTGGCCCATCTTCTTGTGCATCTGCCACTTCAAAGAACTGCCTCAATACACCGATCCTGGCCCCCACAAGGCCGTCTCTGTCTAGGAACTGGCGGTAGTTGGCCGGGATCTGTCCGGCACTCGCTTCTGTAGCGGGATCTGCTGGATCATGGCCGACAATCACTTCTAGGACGGCAACGGCGTCTGCAACGGTGCGGGCCATTGGGCCACCCACGTCCCGAGCCATGTTCAACGGAGCGATTCCGTCACGACTGGACAGTCCCATTGTCGTTCGGAAACCGACCAACGACTGATGTGATGATGGCCCACGGATTGAGCTACCCGTGTCCGTGCCGAGTCCTACCGTGCCAAAGTTGGCGGTAACGGCAGCAGCAGTGCCCCCGCTCGAACCAGCAGTAACGCGCCTCAGATCGTATGGGTTACGTGTGTAACCGGGTAGAACAGAGCTCACGGTGAAGGCACCGCTTGAGGCAAATTCAGCTAGATTGGACTTAGCCAGGACGATAGCACCAGCCTCCCGCAGCTTCCGTACCTGATAGGCGTCGTCGGGAGGAACCGAATTCTTCAGGGCCAACGTACCGTTCGTAGTAGGTAAGTCGGAGGTGTCATAGTTGTCCTTCACGATCACCGGGATACCGTGCAACGGACCGATAAATCCTGACTGGGCCAGCTTGTCGTCGAGCTCTTTCGCACGATCCAGAGCCCTGGGATTGAGCGTAATGATCGAGTTGATGGAAGGCCCCTGTTTGTCGTACGCTTCGATACGGTCCACATAAGCCTGGACGAGCTGCTCAGCAGTTAGTTGGCCGGCTTCCATGGCAGCGTGGATTTCGGCTATGGTGGCTTCATCGACCTTAAATTCCGGTGCGCATGCTAGCGCCGTCAGTAGCGCAACGGAGATGGTGAGCGGACGACAGATCGAAAGGTATTTCATGACTCGAATCTCCTGACTTAGGCTCTAACTGACAGCCTCACTATCATGTTCCAATACGCCATCTTAGGAGAAGTTTTTGTCTCGACAAGGCTCGACGCCGCTCAGCTACAGCTCCCTTCCTCTCCTCACCAGGCATATCAGCTTATCAGGTGACATCCATTGCGCCACCAACAACTGCAAGGCCCTCGTGTTGTGGTCTGTAGGTCGATTTTAGTCGCTTGTCCAAACAAGGGTAGGCAAGTTTCTAGAACACCTAGGGCAAGGCCTGTTCGCAAAGTGATGAGACAAGGGGTTGTTGACCTCACTGCAAATTCACTTGTCTATTTCTCATCGCGCCGCATTTCGGTATTACTCTCTTACTTGGAGAGGACCATGAACCAATTAAATCCCACGCTCGCTCTCGCAGGCGTTTTGGCATTCGTGGTCGCAACTCCCGTCTCCGGACAAATGCCGTCTTTTCCTGACCAGGCCGTGCTGCCGACAAACAACTCGCGGAGCGCGTATGTGGCCGTCGAGTATGGGCGAGGATTGAACGACGCGTCAACAAAGACAGACATGTTCGCGGGGACGGTGGGAGTGACCGTGGAACGCCTTTCCTTTCAGGGCAGCGCAGGATTCATTGCTAGTGACGTCGACGAGTTAGCTCTGGGCGCCACGACTAGTGTCGAGCTCATTAGTGCACCCGGTGCTCCCGTGCGGCTGACCCTTCAGGGCGGCGTCGGTTGGATGAGTACCGACATTCCAGCAGGAACCCTCACTTTCCTGCGATTCCCGATCGGCTTTGTCCTTACCAGCCTCCTAGGTACACCCAACGTTCGTGTGACACCTTGGGTGATGCCTCGTCTCAATATTGCTCGAGCTTCCATCGCAAGCATTAGTACTACCACGACCGACTTCGGGGTGTCCGGCGGCCTGGCAATCACTCTACGGAGCGGTCTTGGTCTTCACGCCGCCGTTGACGCGCTCGCCAACGACGATAGCCCATTCATTGTATCTCTCGGCACACACTACGTGTTCACCCACTAAAGCTAATGCTGCGCCTGCCAAGTATTTGTATGGCCTACGAGTTACGGTGCGCCGATGAGTTGGGTCAGTGACCAGATAACTCCAGCCGGTTCGTCAAGGATGCCAGTCGGTGGCAGTCTTATTCCCTTCGGCTATCAGCTAACCTGCCCTTGTCCACATCCACTTTGAAAGTGAATCGGAGAGGCGCACGAAAGCCAAGAAGCCTAACAAATAACCCAAACCCTTTGCCCGAGAACACGGGTTCGTCCCATCTTAGCGATCGCTTGACCCTCCTCGAAGAGTGTGGTCCCGCGAGTCGTAACGTTGATCATCAATCAAGAAGAGTCGACCCATGAAGATATTTCAAACATGTGCGGTTGTCGGTGGCCTCGCGGTCGCAGTTCTCACGGGATCTCCTGTTTGGGCCCAAAATCCCGGATTGGACAACCGAATTGCCCCAATCGCCATGCTGAAATGGCGTGAGGTCGGGCCCGCCGTCATTGGTGGCCGCATTAGTGACATCGCAGTCGACCACACCGACACTCGAGTCATTTTCATCGGTACCGCGACCGCAGGCGTCTGGAAAAGTAGCAACCACGGTACGACTTGGGAGGCCATCTTCACTGATGAATCTACCTCATCGATCGGGGACGTCACACTGGCTCCGTCCAACCCAAACGTTGTGTGGGTCGGAACCGGGGAGCCACAGAATCGGCAGAGTTCCCCTTGGGGGGACGGCCTCTTTAAGTCCGTTGATGGTGGACGCACCTGGACGCACAAAGGCCTCCGCGAGACACGCCACATCTCACGGATCCAGATCCACCCGCGCAATCCCGACGTCGCCTACGTCGCCGCAGTGGGCAATTTATGGCAGGCGAGCTCAGAAAGGGGCGTCTACAAAACGACTGACGGGGGTGATACGTGGGAGCAGGTTCTTTTCGTTGACGACTATACGGGCGTTATTGACTTAGTCATGGACCCCGGTGACCCGAATACGCTGTTCGCAGCGATGTACGGACGTCAAAGAACAGCATGGGGATTTAACGGTGGGAGCCCAGGGAGTGGAATCTACCGGACGATGGACGGTGGCGGCTCATGGACGAGGTTAGAGCAGGGTCTCCCCGAGGGAGACTTGGGGCGGATTGGGCTTGACATCTACAGACGGGACGGCAATCGAGTTTACGCCACTGTCGAAGCACGCCGAGGGCAGACAGGTGTCTATGGATCCACGGACCGCGGAGAAACATGGGGAAAACTCTCCGACACCAACCCTCGTCCGATGTATTTCAGCCAGATTCGGGTGGACCCCAACAATCCGGAGCGTATCTACTTGGGCGGGCAAAACCTGATGCGCTCGGACGACGGTGGTCGAACTTTTACCGATGAAGGTGCTCGCAACGTCCACCTTGATCACCACGCTCTTTGGATCGATCCCAACGACTCAAACCACTTAATTTTGGGAAGTGACGGGGGCGTCTCGACATCCTTCGACGGATCCGAGAGTTGGCGCTTCTACGATAATCTTCCGATTGCCCAGTTCTATGAAGTCGGATACGACAATAGAAATCCGTATTGGGTCTGTGGAGGGCTTCAAGACAACGGGAGTTGGTGCGGGCCATCAAACACACTTGACAGCCAAGGCATACGGAACGCCGACTGGCAGAACATCGGCGGCGGCGATGGATTTTATGTACAGATTGATCCGGAGGACCCGTACGTTCTCTATGCGGAGTCCCAGAACGGGCGTGTCGGGCGACTCGATCTTGTCACCGGCGAACGTGTTTCTATCGCACCGCAGCCCCGTTTCGAGTTCGATGAGGGTTCACGCCCCAAGAGAGACCACGACGGAGAGGACGAGCCCAGCGTGGAGGATCGTGAATACCGATACAATTGGAACACACCGTTGCTCATTTCTTCCCATGACCGCAGCACGCTGTACGTCGGGAGTCAGATGCTCTTGAAGAGCACCGATCGGGGAGTGACATGGAACCAGATAAGCGCTGACATGACCTTCGACATCGATCGGTCCCAACTTCCCATCATGGACATTCTCCCCACGGACTCCATGCTCTCTCGGCACGACGGCGTGTCTTTTTACAGCACGCTCACTACCGTGGGAGAATCCCCTCTCAACGATTCCGTTCTCTACACGGGAAGTGACGACGGGCGCGTCATGGTGACGAAGGACGGTGGCGGCACCTGGTCAGACGTAACCACGAACATACCCGACTTGCCGGACAACACCTATGTGAGTCGCATCGTCGCCTCAGGTGACCAGGAGGGTAGAGTTTACGCGACGTTCGACGGTCATTATTCGGGTGACTTTGCGGCCTACGTGTATACCAGTGGGAACTTCGGCGAGGACTGGCGGCCGATCACGAATGGACTCCCGGAATCATCTGTGAACATATTGGCTGAGCATCCGGATATTGCAAGGCTCCTTTTCGTCGGGAACGAAGTCGGTGTGTTCGTCTCTATCGACGGAGGCGAAAACTGGCAGCCTCTAATGAATGGTCTTCCCACGGTACCGGTCGACGATATCAAGATCCACCCCGTACACAACGATCTAATCATCGGTACTCACGGTCGGGGAATTTGGATCATGGACAATGTTACACCGTTGGAGGAATTGGCCGGCGGCTCCGTCATGGTGAGCAACCCTTACCTTTTCCGAGGAGGCCAGGCAGTAGAGTGGCGTGAGTTCAACATCCAGGAGTGGACCGGCTTTGGCGAGTTCAGGCTTCCAAACCCTCCAAATGGAGCACGGATTCGCTATTGGATTCCAGAAGCAGTCGAGCATCAAGGGGAAGGAGGGGGATCACAAAACAGAAGTGGCCAAGCAAAACAGGAAGCTGATCTTTACACAAACGCGGACGATAGCCTCGAGATCAAGATTCTCACCGCGACTGGGCAGAATATCCGAACACTCAACGGCCCGGCCGTCCCGGGAGCGCACGAGGTGGCCTGGGATTTTCGTATTGATCCTGCTTACCAAGAAGAACCGGGGCAGCCCGGAAGCGGGTTCAGGGGTGGGCCACGGGCCCAGGGACCCAAAGTGATACCTGGCATATACCAGATTCAGATCGATGTAGGTCAAACAACCATGTTCAGCGACCTCATCGTCCGGATGGATCCACGGATCGAAGTGTCCGATACGGACCTGCGGGATCGTCAAACCGCGCTTATGGCGGTCTATAAACTCCAAGCACCAATCTACCACGCGGGCAAGGCCGTAAGCCGAATTCGTGAACAGCTTGTCGATATTAAGCAGATGCTTCGAGAGACCGACGAGGAATTCGAAGATCTGAATCGCGAAGCGGAGGAGATCGGAGACGAACTAGAGAAAATAGACCGTGACCTCAGTGCTCTGCCCCTAGGTTCGACTCAAGCGCTCGAGTCGTCCACTACCCGGCCCACCGAGGATCAACTTCAAGACGTCGAGAGGTTATGGACCGACACGCCCGGAGTCATTGAGCGTATCAACCAATTGATTTCCGGACAAATGCCCGCGTTCTATAGGAGACTGGACAATGAGGGGATCCGGACCGATCCCGGTGAGGCAATCATCATCCCGAGGAGAGGCACCGACTGACGGTCGGCCCGGGGCAGAACACAGACGCATGACGGGCGCCTGCATGGCTCTAGTGTTTCTGCTCTCGTCAGCCCCGTTACACGGTGATGGGTTGCCCGATCCGATTCAGGCCCCTGATTTAGACACTGCAAGTTTGTCTTCCTACGTGAGGTCGTTCGTCGGCCCAAGACGCCTGCCAGGTGTCGCGGTATCGATCGTCGGAAGGGATGGACCGCTGTATCAGGCAGGATTCGGTCAGATGGGCGAATCCGGGGAGTCCGTGACGGAAGCAGTCCGGTTTCAGGCAGGACCTTTTGTTGAGGCCATCACGGGGTTCGCGATCCTCCAACTCGCAGATTCTGGTCGAATCGACCTTGATGAACCCGTACATCACTACCTGCCGGGC
>JAYZFL010000010.1:0-27547 GCA_036336795.1 Gemmatimonadota bacterium | reverse complement strand
AGATCCTGTTCAGACCAACCCGTATCGGCCGTTCGGCCTACCAGAAGAAGCGCAATTCCGATCAACGCAGCGCTCAGTGTCTTCATGATACTCGGTCTCCAGCCTTTACAACGAGCTTATCCGGGCATTCGTAGAATGCCCCGAATATAATGGCTGTCAGGGGGCCGGCCAGTCCGTGGCAACTTCATATGTAAGCTACACTTGCCTGGGTGGCCACGACGGCCAACCGCTCCTCGCTACTCAGTCGACTGAAGATGGATCCCCAAACACCCGCAAACCCCGGTACAGCAATCAGCGCCGGGCCTTATACCTATATCGATGGACCTGGGTAGACTCGAACTACCGACCTCACCTATCATGCGGGCCAGATCCAGATGCTCAATTGGCTCGTCAAGGGTCATGGGCTCTGATTCTAGGGGTGCGCCTTCTCGACATTGGAGCACCAACCTTTGACATCAAGGAGCGAACAAGATCTTGAGGATCGCCATCATCGGTGCTGGTGGAGCCGGCGGATACTTCGGAGCGCGATGGGCCGAAGCCGGACTGGATGTCACCCTGCTCGCGAGAGGAGCTCATCTCCAGGCGATCCTCTCCAAAGGACTGTCTTTGGAGAGTCCTCTCGGTGACGCTCATGTCAATGTGCCCGCCGTCTCGAGAGCTTCCGAGGTGGGTGAAGTCGACGTTGTGATGGTAGCGACAAAGTCGTGGCAACTCCGGTCCCTAGCGGATGTAGTGCAGCCCTTGATCGGCTCTAACACGATCGTTTTCGGGTTGCAGAACGGGGTAGAGGCAGCCGACATCCTAACTACGTTCGTGCCCCCATCGTGTGTTTTGGGAGCCACCTGCCGCATCATTAGCCTCATCGAGGAGCCTGGGGTAATCCGCCATGTAGGTATCGAGCCAACGCTTACTATCGGCGAGCTTCCCGGTTCTGCCTCGGCACCGATCAAGTTTGTCACCGAAGTGTTAGACAACGCGAAGGGGCTGACTGTCGAGATCGCTGACGACATCGTTGTGGAGTTGTGGCGAAAATTTCTCTTCTTCGCTCCGATGAGTGGCCTCGGCTCGATAACCCAAGCCCCGATCGGTGTGTTTCGTAGTGTCCGCCAATCCAGGTCCCTGCTAATAAGAGCGGTAGAGGAAGTGTTCAACCTGGCAAGGGCAAAGGGGGTTCGACTCCCGCCGGAGAGCGTTGAACAGACGCTCCAATTCATCGATAGACTCCCAGCGGACGGAACGAGTTCTCTACAACGTGACTTCCAAGACGGCGTCCGAACGGAGCTCGAAGCTCTGTCGGGAGCAGTTGTCCGGCAAGCGGCTGATGCTGGGGTCGCGACCCCAGTCCACACCTTTTTCTACTCAAGCCTTCTCCCACTCGAATTGAAGGCAAGAGGCTCAATCGAGTGGCCGGAGAGTGACTGAAAGATTGGGCTTCGCCCGGTCGACTTGCGACTTCACTGAGGGAAGGACAACGTACCCATCTAGGACACTAAGTTGTCCCGTTTGACATCCATTTTTCCCGCGGTAGAGATAGGCAACACATGAGAGCGATAAGCCGAGCCAGCAGACCTCACGGCATTGCGGACGAGAACCACTTCGTCATGCCCGCTCTTATGCAGAGCATATTAGGGCCAGACGACAAACAACCGGTTCGTCTTTATCGTGTGACTTTTGGGTCGGGAGCCCGAACGTATTGGCACAAACATGATGACGTCCAGGTTCTTTTCGGTTTGACAGGCCAGTGTCTCGTGGTCGATCGTGAGGGCACCCACCTTTTCCTCGACCCAGGGGACATCGTCGTAGTCGACCCGGAGAAGGAGCACTGGCATGGGGCCGCTCCGGGAACCGAGGGTGAACACCTCGCAATCAACGTAGGATCAGTAACTACCTGGCTAGAGTCGTCAGCCTAACCTCACGAGGTAAGCAACTACTTAAGGGACGAGATGGACCCAAGAAAGTCTCGTCCACCTGCCATCGCGATCAGGCCACTGCGTCCCGCACCGCCCTCTTCACCAAGTTCTCCATGAGGGGGACCTTGAAGTGGTTGAAGTTCAGAGGCTCCGCACCGCGGACTGCAAGTGCACCTGCTAGCTCAGCTGTCTCATCGTTACGGTCACGACCCGTGATCAGCTCTTCGACCTGCTCAAGACGCCGAGGAGTGCATTGCACACCACCAGAAACAATGCTGGCGCGCTCAATACGATCTCCCTCAACCCTTAGCGCGGCCGCTACGTTCACCAATGGGAAATCCCAACTTCCCCGATCCGCGACCTTCTCGAAGTAGAACTCCGCCCCAGCCCACGTATTAGGAATACGGATCGTCGTCAACAAATCATTAGGTTCGAGAACAGTCATGCGTGTTATATCCACCGACGGTTTCATGAAGAAATCCTCGGCAGCCACAAATCGCTCCCCACGGGAGTTGCGAATCACCATGGAGGCCTCAAGTGCCACGAGTGCCGATGCTGGATCCGAAGGAGTGACAGCAACGCACCGGTTACCCTCAAAAATGCAGTGCTCACGGTTGATGGCCTCTGGCGCACTTGCGTAGCAGGTATTGCCTCCCGCCCGGTAGCATGACAGTCCGTAGCGGTAGTACCAGCAGCGCGCATCCTGGCAGAGATTGCCACCCAAGGTCCCCGAATTTCGAATTTGGGGGCTCGCGACCATCCGGGTTGCTTCCGCGAGGAGTCCGAACTTCTCCTGGATCAAAGGGTGGCGCTCCACCTCGGTGAGCGTTGTCATCGCTCCGATCTCAACGCCATCGGCTGTCTCGCGAATACCCTCGAGCCCCGGGATGCCCGCCAAATCGATGACAGCTGAAGGTTGCTTGCCACGATCCTTGAACCAACCAAGGCTGTCGTGTCCACCAGCGATTGTCCAGCAGTCTTCGCCGAAACGATCAAGGAGGTCAAATGCGTTAGCTAAGTCCGCCGGCTGAAACAGCTCAAAATGGGGCATCATGTCCTTCAACATAAGCGGCTCCTCACGGCGTATTGACTTGCAGCGGTGTGTAGGATTGCGGCGTTGCGGAAGCGGCGTTCACAACCATATCCGGCACTATCGGCGTACGGTTGAAGTAATAGCCACCCAACGCGTCCGAGATCGCGCACAAGAGCGCGGCAGCGGCACAACCCATGAGAGGTTCTCCCACCCCCTTGGCTCCCACGGGGTTCTGGGGGTCAGCGATGTTCACGGCTGCCCACCCCATTTCAAGCGGAACATCGAGATAGGTCGGAGGCTTGGTTTGGTGAAATCCAATCGTGCCCGGCAAACCGTAGTGGGGGTCATATATGTGGCGTTCGAGAGTCGCCATTCCGAATCCCTGCACTGCACCTCCCCTGATTTGGGCGGCCAATCCCTGGGGATGCATCACGGTCCCACAGTCGGCCACACCTAAGTAATCGAGGATCTCAAATTGGCCTGTCTCTAGGTCAAGCTCGATCCGAATGAAGCCAGCTGCCAGCGCGGGGACAGTCCCGTTATGCTCCAAGTTGTCCTTGGCCACACCCACCAGACCACTACCGGCAAGGCCAGCGACGGCAGATTTGGTCATTTGGTTGATGTCGTCGGGAACTTCGTGGCCGCTGTACTTTCCGCCCAGTTGGATAGCCCGGCGAGCTGCTGCCGCATAGCTGAGCCGTCTCGCCGGGTTGCCTTTGGCGAAAACCGTCTCGTTGCCGATGTCGTAGTCACTCGGTGAACCGCCCAACTCCATCGCCGCTATCTCCTTGAGCTTCTCAATGGCGTCCATAGCTGCGACATAGTTGGTGCGCGTGTTGGTGAAGGTCGTATTACTGCCGAATTGAGCCAGAGTCCACGGCAGACCCTTACTCGAATCGCCACGGTGGATCTCACAGTTTTCCCATGGCATCTCGAGGATTTCAGCGGCAGTCCGAGCCGTTGACGCGTAAGAGAATGTTCCGAGATTTCCGACGCCCGAGTGAATATGGAGCGTCCCGTCAGGTGTGATCCGCACCAGGCCATCAAATCCGCTTGAGCCAGCCGAGTGGAACGCCTGGCCAACACCGATACCGATAACCTTGGAGCCGTGACGTTGTCCACTCTGGGCCTTCATGCCCTCCCAGTCGAATTGCTCGGCACCGATACTCAGGGCTTCACGCATGTGAGCACTCGTGACTGGCCCTCGATTGGAGCCATACAGTGAGTCGTTGTCCGGGGCATTGATCCGGCGGATCTCCACCTGATCAATCCCCAACTCACGCCCTGCCTTGTCTAGAAGCGGCTCTACTGCTGTCGCGATCTGGTTTTGTCCCGGACCGCGTTGAGCCCCAGTCGCCGGTGTATTCGTAAGAACCGGCATCCCTCGGAACCGCATGGCTAGGGGGGTATACACTAGTGACACGGCGCTGGCGGCAGCATTCCAATCTCCACCGCCAGAGTTGGGACCGTTCTCTTGGATGATGAACAGGTCCACCGCCGACAGCCGCCCATCTTCACGGAATCCCATCTTGATACGACCCTGGAAGCCCGGGCGAGCGGAGCCGATAAAGTTCTCCTCAGCTCGGCTGATACGCATCAGCACCGGCCGCCCCGTCTTCTTGGCCATATAGGCGGGCACGGCCATGATGGGGTAGGCACTGCCCTTCGACCCGAACCCACCTCCGCAGAACTCGGCGATGTAGACTAGGTTGTCGGGCTCAATCCCGAGATATCTCGCGAGACCCGGCACGACGTAACTTTGGCTCTGCGTAGACCCATAGACGTGACACTTCCCATTCTCCCAGTACGCCATGGCACTCCGGGGCTCCATAGAGTGGTGAGAGGTGTTCGCAGTCACGAAGGTCTCGTCAAGTACAAGCGACGCCTCGGCGAACCCAGTCTCCACGTCACCGTATGACCACTCAGCCATCGGCTCCCCCATAGGCAACTCACCCTCGGCCACCCCCGCGAAGTCCTCGGCCGTCCATTTGTGCTCTATTACACCCTCGCCTGACCGGATAGCGTTGCCTTCAACACGGGCATTTGGACCACCCGGACGGAGGCTCTCAAGGGGGTCGACACAAAACGGCAGCGGTTCGATATCCAGCTTGATAGCCGAGATAGCGTTCTGGGCCATGGTCTCGTCAACTGCCGCAACCGCCAGAATCGGCTCACCCACATAGTGGGGCTCATTGGTCAGGATGGGATTCCCGGGCGCGGGAATTTCAGGTACCTCGTCAGCAGTGAGAATGGCGACGACGCCCTCCATGTTCAGTGCCTCTGATGCGTCGATATTCCGCACACGACCATGGGGCATCGGGCTAGTTAGGAGCCGGCAATGGAGCATGCCATCCGCCCGGAAGTCCTCTGCGTATTTCGCCTTTCCCGTTACCTTGGCTCTAAGATCAGGAGGAGTGAAATCTTCACCGATAAGTGTCATCTCAGACCTCCTGCGCCGCGCGCATGACAGCGTTCAGGTAGTGATCGTAGGCACCACATCGACAGATGTTTCCCGCCATCGCCTGGCGTGCCTCCTCACGGGTTGGATTCGGGTTTTCTCTCAGGAGTCCCACCGCCGCCATTACCTGTCCAGGCGTGCAAAAACCGCACTGGGGAGCCAGCTCGTCGATAAACGCCTGTTGCACCGGATGGAGCTCACCTGATGAGCTTTCAAGCCCCTCCACCGTGGTGATTTCTCTTCCTCGGACTCGGTGCGTGAGGGTTGAGCAGGAATAATGCGTGACGTCTTCGATAAGCACGGTACAGGCGCCGCACTCTGCCCGGTCACACCCTAACTTGGTACCCGTGAGTCCGAGTTTGTAGCGCAGCGTCATGGCGAGCGTCTCGTTGGGGAGGACGTCCACCCGGCGGGTCTGCCCGTTCACCCTCAGCGAGATGAGGCGCTCTGCCGCGCCGCTCTGAACCGCGGGCCTGGGGCTCGCCTGAGCCAGATACGGTACACCTGACACTGCTACACCTGAAGCGATAACACTCTTAATGAAGTTGCGACGCGACCAGTTGGCGTGGCCTTCCAGCCACGTAAAGGGTACGAGTGGTGACTCGGGGGAATGAGTGGGCGGCCTCAGAGTCGGCCCCTCGAGTCCGGCGTCGGCAAGTTTCCTCTCGGTCATTTGTGCTGGCTCCCGTCTTGGGCACGATGGCCAATGGTAAGGCATAGCCTTAGGGCACACAACAAATTCGAAGGGAAGAAACGGACTGGTCTCATTCTATCTGGCTATCTCGATCCGCAGTAGTATGATCGTAGTGCCCCAGCGGGGAGGGACACGAACGAAGGAGTCAGTTATAAATGCAAGCAAACGCGGGGTGGAGTGTGAACGGTAAGGTACCCCCCAAGAACCAACGACGGGGAGGGCCTCTTTCCATAGTGATAGGAATTCTGTTTAGCCTCGCCTCCTGTGCTGACGCTAATAGCGAGGCGAGGGAAGGATATGTGGAAGTTCCGGGCGGCAGAGTCTGGTACGAGACCATCGGTTCAAGATCCCAGGATGGGATTCCTCTCCTCGTCATACACGGGGGGCCAGGCTTCGGGAGTTGTACCTACGTCTCGACCTTGACTGAGATTGCAGAGGACAGGCCGGTCATTATTTATGATCAACTCGGCGCCGGCCGCTCAGACCAGCCTACTGATACTACGCTGTGGCGTATCCCCCGCTTCCTGGAGGAGATCGCCGAGCTACGCACGGCCCTCAACCTCGATGAGGTCCACATCTTAGGTCATTCGTGGGGCGGAACCTTGACCATGGAGTACATGCTCACGCAACCCACGGGTGTCCGTTCAGTGGTCTTTGTGGGGCCATTACTGGGCACGGAACGCTGGGTGGAGGACGCAAGGTTTCTTCGAGCCCAGCTTCCGGACAATCTTCAGGTCGCACTCCAAGAAGGAGAGGAATCGGGTCGGTTCACGTCCCCGAGGTACCTTGAGGCTACCGATTCCTTTTACGCCCGTTTCTTCGTGCGGAGCCAATGGCCCCCACCGGAACTACCCGGATGCGAAAGTGACACCGGTCCTAACATGGAAGTCTACCGTTACATGTGGGGACCGACCGAGTTCACGGCAACCGGTACACTGGCGAACTTAGATCGGATCGGTCAGCTCCCAGACCTGAAGGTCCCCACACTTTTCGTGGTTGGTGAGTACGACGAGATCCCAGTCGAGACGGTCTTAGAGTTTCAGGAGCTCGTAGCCAGATCTATCGTGGAGGTCATCGAGGATGCAGGCCACATGGTTCACATCGACCAACCGGCCTTGTTCAACGCCGCAGTGAGGAACTTTCTGGCCGGCATAGATCCTCCCTGAGCACACGCCATTCGACCCTCAGGACGGCCGCCCCCCCTTTATGGTGACTCGGTAACCCGACCGAGTCTCCGGGAAATAGTCCCAGACCGCGAGATGCTGCGTCCACCGGTTGTCCCAGAAGGCCATGGAATTCTTCTGCCAGCGGAACCGACATTGGAAGTCGCCCCGTTGAACATGACGAAAGAGAAATCCGAGAATGGCGTCACTCTCGGACTGCGTGATACCTACAAGGCCTGTTGTAAAGAGTTCGTTGACGAAAATCGCCTTTCTGCCCGTGGCCGGGTTGGTCCGAATTATCGGGTGCTCAGCCCTTGGGTACTCGCGTCCGCTGTCCTGTCGACCAATGAGTTCATTGACTCCCCTGTAGTACGGAGCCCCGTCGTGGATTGCCGTGAGCCCTTCCAGGAACTCCTTCATCGGTTCCGACAACGCATCGTACGCCGCATACATGCTGGCGAAAAGCGTGTCACCGCCAGTTTCCGGAACAGTGAAGAGTCTCAGGATTGAGCCCATCGGAGGCTCCTCACTGCACGACACATCGGAGTGCCACCGCTCGCCAGCGACCCGCTCCGACGATTCATCCGCGTGGATAACCATGACTTCCGGATGACCTTCTAGACCTGGATCGTTGGGGTGCGCTACTAATTCTCCGAATCGCCGACCCAACTCCTTCTGTCGTTCAACCGAGATATCTTGATCCCGAAAAAAGATAACCTGGTGAACCTCAAGGGCCTCTTGGATGGCAGCAAACGTAGGCCTGTCTAGTGGATCGTTGAGATCTATATCATCGATTTCCGCCCCGATCACCCTCGTCAGCGGTCGGACTGTAACGGATCTCGCCATCCCCTCGCCTTCGCTCACCTTCCCACTCCTTCTGCGGCGACCGGCCGCAACTCCAGACTGTACGTCGGTCTAAGCTCAGCTTGCGCGATACTCCAACTCGTCCGGTGCACCAGCCTCGCTATCCGCTCCATCTTCTCGTACTCAATGCGTTCAGGCGTATCGTCGGGAGTGTGATAGTCGGGATGCAGGCCCGTATGGAACCAAAGGGCCGGTACGCCATTTTGCAGAAACGGCCAATGATCACTGCGCCGGAGCAGATTTGACCTGTTGTTGTCGTAACGGAACTTGAGCTCCAGTCCGTACATTTCGTTGGCCTCCTCGACGGTAGCCTTCATGTCCGCACTGTAGGTCTGGCCAAGGATGTTGATGGCGTTCGCGTTGGACTCCGCCGTCTGCACCTCCAGCCCACGGAAGCGGTTGCCGCCATCTTCCGGCACCTCTTCGTTCCTCCCAATCATGTCCATGTTTAGTACGGCCGCAATGTCTCCCAAGGCAAAACGAGGTCGCTCGGTATGATACCAAGCTCCCAACAACCCGCGCTCCTCAGCGTCCCAAGCAGCGAATATCACGGTCCTACGAGGTCTCTGCCCGTCTCGGGTCGCCTCCGCATATGCCTCAGCAATTTCCAGCAGGCCCACGATGCCTGACCCGTCGTCATCTGCACCGTTAAATACATTCGCACCTTCGGCCCCGTTGTGGTCGTGATGAGCGGTTATGATAACGACTTCGTTACGGAGGACGGGATCAGCACCTTCGATCAGGCCGACCACATTGCGCGCCGGAGTTGTATGACGCTCGACGGACGTTTGCATCGAAACGACGGGGCCCGGTAAGTCGATAGGTCCGAGTCCTGTGTCATTCTCGGAGGCTGCGGCCAGCTCCCTGAGAGTGCGGCCCGTGCCAGCAACAAGCCTCTCTGCCAGTCCTGCCGAAATCTGGACCACTGGAATTCGAATCCGGTCCATCCAGAGCCCCAGTGTAAAACGCTCGATGCGCCGTGGTAAGGATGGCCAGTAATCTCTGGCCGCCTGAGCAAAGTCTGAGATTGCCGGTCGGTTCTGGATGTCCCTCACGAAGAGAACCCCGGTTGCACCCCGTTCTTGAGCAGCGAGCACCTTGCGCCATCCGGTCGAAGCGTTCGCCGTAACGACTCCGTCAAAACCGCTTTCGGGGTCGTCCACTCCCGGCTCCCGCTCAAGCACCATAACGATCTTCCCCGAGACATCCCCTCCGCTGTAGTCGTCGTATGAGAAAGCAGGCTCCACAATGCCGAAGCCTACGAACGTGAGCTCACCCTCGGCCATCGCCGTCGCACTAAAATTTAGGGGATAGAATTCCTGGCCGATGCCTCGAGAACGTCCAGTGAATCCTTCACCGGTGACGATGAGCTGGCTTTCTCCAGCAAGAGAGAACCATGCGAGGTCGAATGGCTCGTAGAAAGATCCATCCTCGCCGCCCGGCTCTAGTTCCAGGCTTTCAAAGCGAGAAGCGATGAACTCCGCCGCACGCTCGATGTCGGGTGTCCCGACCAATCGACCGCGCATTTCATCTCCAGCTAAGTAGTGAAGGTCGGCGCTCAACTCTTCAGCTGTAATAGAGTCATTGTACGGAGCGTCGTCCGATAGGTCACAAGCACACATGAGCAGGGATCCGGCCACCAAAGCGTGAAGAGCGATACGCTTTCTCATCTCCTCCTCCTGATCGTCACCGCCGAACCCGGCTAACGGGTTCCGCGTTGTCATCGGTCTCCGACTCGGTCAACATTTCGTGCCGGCAGGTGCAGGCCTACACGTCTGGCGCTGCCGGATGGGCTCCAAGTGAGATGCTGGGGCGAGAGTGAGCCCAAGGCAAGGACTGGTTTTCCAAACCTCGGACTGAGCTCAAAGGAAGAGGATCCCCGAGGCAGGTACCCGATGGAATCACTGGTACCGACACCGAAGGAGCCGCCCCCTTCCCAGGATTCCTAAAGCAAGTCACGAAAGCAGATCCTTCGTAATGAAGGCGTCACCATCATAGTCCGAATACGTACCGAAAATTCGTATTTCCCCCGTAACCTTTTCTAGCTCCGCAAGGCAATCCCTAAGCGCATACACGTCAGGGGCCTTCAATTCCATGTAGAATCGGTACTGCCAGGGTGCTCCTTTAATCGGACGAGCTACGATCTGCGTAATGTCGACACCGTGGTTCCCGATAACGCGGAGAACCCCGTGAAGCGAGTTGGGCTTATTTTGGATTACCACGGCAGCAGCAGCGCGCACACCACCCGTGACGTTAGTGGTGTCCGGAGCCCCCAATTCGAAGAATCTCGTGTAGTTTTGATGATCGTCTTCGACGTCCGTTAGTAGCACTTTCGCACCGTACATCTGGGTTGCTAAGGGAGAAGCGATTGCAGCGTCGTAAGTGGCAGTTCCGAGCATCATGTCCTTCACGCCCCCCGCTGTGTCATAGGCTACGATTGACTCTAAAGACGGGTTCTCTTCAAATAAACTATTGCACTGCTTTAAAGCCACGGGGTGTGAAGCTACTGATCGGACCTCTTCAAAAGCCACGCCCGGCCGAGCGGATAAGCAAAGGTGCACCCGCACCTGAGTTTCCCCCATGATTCGGAGCCCTGTCGACCATAGGAGATCAAGATTTTCAACGACGGGGCCGGCCAAGGCATTCTCCACAGGCAGCACCGCCCGTTCCGCGGCACCACTCAGGACCGCCTCGAATGTCTGAGTGAAGGTCTGGCACGGCACGAGATCGAACTCGCGGGACAGCAGTTTCTCTACGGCGGCGTGGCTGAAGGAGCCGGCCTCACCTTGGATAGCTACACGGGTCATCCCGCTCCTCATCATTCTGGATAATCGGATCGGCAAAAGGTCGGCGTCGTTGTGCGTCAGCGCAACGGAACCTCAACTCTTTTCAAAGCTAAAAACAGCTTGACCACACACCGGACCCAGGCCACCTTTCCGCAGTTGGAAATTAGTAGATTGTATGGATCGCGGTCAGTGAGGCGAATTCGATCAGTCACCAATCCTAGGGAGCATACGATGAGTGTCAAAGGCACCGTGAAGTGGTTTAACGACCAGAAGGGCTTTGGGTTCATTACCCCAGAAGACGGTAGTAATGACGTGTTCGTCCACCATTCCGCAATCGTCGCTGAGGGCTTCAAGTCGCTGGCCGAGGGAGAGAGCGTGGAGTTCGATGTGGTCGAGGGACAGAAGGGGCCGGCCGCAGAGAACGTCCACAAACTGTAACTGTCTTCACACGAAAACTCCTTGACCCTAACGGGCCGTCCCGAGAAGGGCGGCCCGTTTTCTTTGTTGATTCGGCCAATAACAATCACTGGCGAGCCACACTAACACCCTGGGAGGATGGCGCCCTGAGATTAAGTGAACCATCAAGCGAGCAATCATGACACAACCTGGGAATCCTTTCATCGCCTTCACCAGCCACCAGGGCGTGGTCGTCCTCGACGGGGGAGTCGCAACGACACTCGAGGTCCTCGGATACGATCTGAATGATGAACTTTGGTCAGCTAAGATCCTGCTCGAGAATCCGGAGGCTGTCCGCCGAGTGCACACCAACTTTCTTTACGCGGGAGCCGATTGCATCACCACCTGCACGTACCAAGCGTCTATTCCGGGTTTTGTCGCGCACGGACTCAGTGAGAACGAAGGAGCAGGAACGTTGGACCAGGCGGTGGAACTCGCGACCCGAGCTCGGGATGCCTTTTGGAGCAATACGAAAAATCGTAATTCTCGGTTGCGTCCACTGGTAGCTGCCGGCATCGGACCATATGGGGCCCATCGAGCCGACGGCTCGGAGTATACTGGAAACTACGACGTGGGATACGACGACCTTTACGCCTTTCACGAGAGGCGTTGGATGATCCTCGCTGACAGCCCAGTGGATCTCCTCGCCTGCGAGACGATTCCATCTCGAGAGGAGGCAACCGTAATGCTCGAGCTATTGAGACGAACACCCGACCGGTGGGCGTGGATGAGTTTCAGCTGCCGTGACGAAACGCATCTGAGCGACGGCACCACCTTTTACGACGCAGTCAAGTTATGCGACGCCGAGCCCCGTGTGGCTGCAATCGGTGTAAATTGCACAAATCCCGCGTACATCCCCACTCTGATCACAGTAGTGAAAAGGGCGACCCAAAAGCCAATTATTGTCTATCCGAACGCGGGCGGCACATACGAGCCGAATCAGAAGACTTGGGTGGGTGAGGGCTCCCGACAAATGTGGTCCGAACTAGCAAGCAATTGGCGTTGCCTTGGAGCTTCCGTCATTGGAGGTTGTTGTAGGGTGGGGCCTGACGATATCTCCCAAATGCGCGACTCCCTGCTCCCTCTCTGAGAAATTGTGATCAGGATCTTCGTCGACGCAGACGCCTGCCCCGTCAAGGAGGAAGTTTATCGAGTCGCTCAGCGCTACGACTTGGAGGTTCTCCTCGTCTCCAATTCCTGGCTCCGGACTCCACTCGAGGGACGAGTTGAACTAGTGCTCGTGGGTGAAGAACTCGACGCGGCAGACACCTGGATCACCGAGCACATTACCAAGGGCGACATCGTGGTCTCTGCAGACATCCCTCTCGCCGCCACCTGCCTCGGAAAGGGTGCACTGGTGCTCGGCCCCAGGGGTCAACCCTTTACCGAACATTCGATCGGGAACGCTCTTGCCACGCGAGAACTGATGTCCCAGCTTCGCGAAATGGGCGAGATTACAGGCGGACCGCCGCCCTTCGAGAAGCGAGATCGATCGAAGTTTCTTCAAGCGCTAGATCAGATAATTCATGCTAGCCGTCGCAGCCAAACGTGAAAGCCATGGCGTTTCGCGAACTGTTTAGATCCATCGTTTATTGGACAGTTTTCTAGAAAATACCGCTAGCCAGTATGTTTCCTAGCCTTTCAAGCTCGAAAAAACACCCTTTGTTAGGCAAACCGTTCGAGTGCCAAAACCCTTGACCGAAACGATTCCGTCCGCCACCCTTGGTGACCCGCCAAGAATAGTTTGGCGTGAGATTCCGCGAGTTCTTTCGTCGCGGCACCTAGCGCGGGGGAGTTTCCGCGCGCGTCATGTGGTCGGTTGGTACGGATGCATCCGGACTCCGACAGTGACTACTAAAGGAGTAGGATGATGCGTACCAGAGGGACAGTGAAGTGGTTCAACGATCAGAAGGGCTTCGGCTTCATTACGCCGGAGGACAACAGTAAGGATTGTTTCGTTCACCATAGCGCGATTCAAGCAGAGGGCTTCAAGACTCTGAATGAGGGCGACGCTGTGGAGTTCGAAGTGGTTGAGGGTCAGAAAGGCCCGGCCGCGGAGAACGTTGTGCGACTTTGACTAGTCCGGAATCCTGAAACGCTGGAAGAAGAGGACCGTTCCGATTCATCGGGACGGTCCTCTTCTTAATAGTAGATCGAACTCGTCCTAAGATACCGAGTCGTGAACTGGACCTTGGGCTCCGTAACCGAATGCCCCGGTGGCCACTCCCGCAGGCCCTAGTTATTGTCCCGGTTCCCTGAATAACGACAGAACCAAGAGGATCTCATGCGTCTGCCCAATGTTTTCGCCACCCTTGTACTAGCGGCTCTGTCACTCCCCAATCCGCTTTTCGCCCAAAACATCCGCCAGGCCGCTTCCTCACAGCGCGGAATGGTTGCCACCGCCCAACCCTTGGCTACTGAAGCCGGCGTACGAATGCTGGAGATGGGTGGCAACGCTGCCGACGCTGCTCTGGCTGCGGCCTTCGCTACTTCCATCGTAGAGTCCACCATGAACAGCATCGGCGGACGGAATCAGATTCTCATCGGCCTACCGGACGGAAGCGTTCTGGGGATCGACGGGACGACGCAGGCGCCCTGGGATTACGACTACGACACAGCCCCGCAAGCAGCATATGGGTACCCTGTCATTGGTCTACCCGGAGCGGTGGCCGGCCTCATGCGACTCCACACCGAGCACGGCTCGCTTCCTTTAGAGTCAGTGATGGCTCCAGCCATCGACTATGCGGAGAACGGCTTCCGGCTCCTACCTAACGAAGCGTCGCGGCAGATTAGCAACGCTGCGCGGTCTGCCGAATTCCCCGGAACCGCTGCTATATACCTCAAGGAAGACGGAACACCACGATTGGGCGGCGACTTACTTGTGAACAAAGACTACGCAGCCACCCTGCGTGCTATACGCGACGGTGGGCACGATGCCTTCTACAAGGGTGAGATCGCTGAACGGATGGCCGCGGATTTGGCCGAGCACCGCAGTGCAGTAAAGCTTCAGGCGTTCCACGACTATGAAGCCCTCGACTCGAAGATTCTACGGGGGAGCTACCGGGGCTACGACGTCGTCGGGCTAGATGTGCCCGCCGCAGGTGCCGTGGTCATCCAAGCACTTCACATCATGGAGAATTTCGACCCGAATTCCATGGAAAACGAGGAGTGGGCGGCTATAACGGGCCAGGCACTGGGCATCGCCAGCGACGACTGGAGGGGATCGGGGACCGATACTGCATCAGCCCGGGCAATCTCTAAAGAATGGGCCGCAAAGATGGCGATGCAGATCCGGACACCGGCCAGTACCGGATTAGAATACGGTGCATACCTGCCCGCACTTGACTCCCGAAGTGACGAACAGGGACACACGACACACCTTACAGTAGCCGACGAAAACGGCATGTTTGTGGCCCTCACACAAACCCTGGGGCCCAGCATGGGCTCGTCCGTGGTGACACCCGGACTGGGCTTCCTTTACGCCTCGACCTTGGGTGGATACTTAGGGCGGATGGAGCCAGGTGACCGGGCGCGTAGCTTTATCTCGCCCGTGATCGTCATGAAGGACGGCGTGACCATCCTGGCTCTCGGAGCAGCTGGCGGTAACCGCATCGTGTCGGGTGTGACCCAGGTAATCTCCCGCATTATCGACGACGACCTGACACTGGCCGAGGCGCTAGAAGCTCCGCGCGTCCACATGAACCGCGACGGCAGCCTGGACGCCGAAACATCCCCCGTCATTGGGTGGAAGCCCGAAGAGCTGGGAGAGATGAGAGCACTAGGCATCACCGTCACGGAAAACTCTGGAGCCGGAGCATTTTCTCGGGTGCATGCCATCCAGTACGATCCGGAGGCCAGGACTTGGTACGGGGTTGCCGACCCCGATTGGGAAGGCAGCGCCCGCGGCCCTATGCAAATACCGAGACGCTGATCCTCACGAGGAGCCTCGTATTAGAGCTTTCCCCGCCTCCGGGCGTGGCACCGCACATGACACCTGGTGCAAACAACATTCTGGTCAGTATAGGGCTTGAGCTTCAGTTCTAAGGCTGGATTCTCACGATCATGCCATGCCCCTAAGTCCATCTCGCGGTCACTTCAAGCAAGCGATCGATCTCCTCGTCAGTGTTGAAGAGAGCAATGCCGGCACGAAGCTGGGCGCCCCCGTCTCTCACACTCAAGGTGATCGAAGCCTCATCCAAGGATTGGCGAACAATGTCGAGGTCATGTCCGTGCTCGAACGTGACGATGGCTGATTGATTACCCCGGGGTGTCAGGACATCGTGCCCCTGGACCCGGAGTCCTTCGTTGAGACGGTTCGCCAGCGCCACCGTATGCCGCTCGATATTCTGTACTCGTACTCGGAGCAAGTAATCGAGGGCGGTGCTTAACTGGAAAATCGCCCCGAAGGACATGGTGGCGTACCCGTATTTTTTCGCGTCTGCGTGAAGCCGGTACCGGTGTTCACCCAGGTCCTCGGCCACCTGAAGCGACCCGAAGCGATCCACGGTCACCGTATCCATGAGCTCCTCCTTCACATATACGGGCGCCACCCCGAAACCGCCAAGGAGCCATTTGTAGGTCCCAGCGGTGAAGAAATCGATGTCCGTGTCTCGGACATCTAGATCAATCATGCCTACCCCTTGGATGGCGTCGGCATAGAGGTACGCACCATGATCGTGGGCGAGCCCGGCTAGGGCGGTGAGATCGTGTCGGTATCCGTTCTGGTGCGAAATCCACGACACCGAGACAAGCTTCGTCCGACCGTCTATCTGCTCCGCGAACGCTTCCGGAGGAGCTGCACCCCCCCGATTCCGTACCGTTCGGACTTCGATACCCCGTGTTTCCCGGAGGTGCTGGTACAAAATGTAGGTAGTGTCATAATGGAGATCGTCGACGACGACATTGTCACCGGCATTTAGGTCGAGGGCGCGAGTTACGATGTTTTCTCCGTCGCTCGTGGCAAAGAGAACACCGATTTCTTCCTCACTAGCACGAACGAGGTTCGCAAATTTTCGGCGCATGGCGTTAGTCTCCTGAAGCATGCTTCCGAGGCTCACCGGATCCCGGGCCTTCCGCTCCGCAAATTCCTGAGCAGCTTCCACTGCTTGTCTCGGAGACGGCGTGATATAGGCCGAATCCAGGTAAATACCCCTTTCCACGACAGGGAAATCCTTCCGAACACCCAGTGGGTCTTGCTGTAGTGCCGCGACGGTACCGGGCTTGATCCCGGTGACAGCAGCGGCCGCGGATAAATTGCCGATGAACTTGCGACGTGTGAGGTCCACTTTGCTCCCCCAGATGAAGGGCCGATGAGGTAATGATAGGCTAGACAGGACTGGGGGCAATGTGCGCAGGGTGCGTTCAGTTCTTCGTCATCAGGAAAGCCGGAACCGACAACCTTCAGTGGTGCTCGGTTGAGATCGTTGGGCACGACCCCGAAAAACTCTTCGGGAGTTCCGGAGGAAGCCAAAGCCCGAGGTGCGACTGAGCCGGAGTGAGGAGGACACTCCAAGTTTTCTAGACAACTTCCACCACCGGTTCTACTCTGCATGCTGCTGCCGGTCTACTACATTGGCCGGTGATGAGCGAATTAGGTGTCACGTCGCCGATTCCCTTGCAAGTGCCACTGCCGGAGGACCATCCCATGAGATGTCACGCATTCTCCATTGGTGCCACCCTTACGATTCTTGCTAACGGGCCAACGCTGGCTGAGTCAGTCGCCGCTCAGACGTTCAGTACGGACGACCCGGTTCTGATGCGCCTCTGGACCGAAGGAGTGGAGAACTCCCAGACGTATCCATTGGCCCAGGCCCTATTCGATTCGATTGGACCACGCCTGACCGGCAGCCCCAATCTGGAAGCCGGTCACGACTGGCTCTTGGAGCGGTACCGGGATTGGGGTATCGAAGTCGAAAACCAAGCTTATGGGACCTGGCTGCGGTGGCGGCGCGGGCGGGCGCACGTCGATCTAGTGGAGCCACGCGTGCGAACGCTCGAGGCCACAGTAATGGCCTGGAGTCCGGGAACAGGTGGTCGCACGGTCCGAGCCGAAGTGGTGAACATGCCGGACGTAGCAAGTGTGAGCGAGTTTGAGGCGTGGCTACCCAACGCTCGAGGCAAGTTTGTTACGATCGCCTTTCCGCAACCAACCTGCCGACCCGATGCAGACTGGGAACAATGGGCAACCGAAGAATCTTACGAAGAGCTAAGGCAGGGGCGGAGCGCGTCGGAGCAGGCTTGGAGGAGGACGATGGCTCAGTCTGGATTTGAAATCCTAGGGCGTGGCTCTGAAACCGTGATCGCTCAGAGTCTGGAGAGTGCCGGAGCAGCGGGAGTGATCGCATCTCGCTGGTCCGGAGGGTGGGGTGCGCATCAGATGTTCGCCGGAGGAACAGAGCGAATTCCAGCACTCCTTGCCGGATGCGAGGACTACGGGCTGCTGTACCGTCTCGCCGACAACGACCAGCACCCCATCATCGAAGTTATGTCCGATGCAGAGTTCCTCGAAGAAGGCCCTGTATTCAACACTATCGCCCACATTCCGGGTGTCGAGCTTCCGGACGAGTACGTGTTGTTCTCAGCACATTTCGATTCGTGGGATGCGGCATCAGGTGCCACAGATAACGGGACGGGTACGCTCGTTATGCTCGAGGCAATGCGTATCCTCCGCATTGCGTATCCCAACCCGCGCCGAACAATCCTCGTGGGACATTGGGGCGGTGAAGAGCAGGGCCTCAATGGTTCCCGGGCTTTCGCAGCTGACAACCCGGAGATCGTACGGAACCTTCAGGCTTTATTCAATCAGGACAACGGTACTGGCCGAATCGTCAACGTGTCGAGCCAGGGATACATTGGCGCGTCCGGTTACCTCGCAAGCTGGCTCTCCGGCCTTCCCGTTGAGCTTACCGAAGAAATCGCCTTCGACTTTCCGGGGACGCCGGGCGGAGGCGGAAGCGACTACGCGTCCTTCGTGTGTTACGGAGCACCGGCGTTCAGCTTGCGAGCACTGAACTGGAGCTACAGTCCTTACACATGGCATACGAACCGGGACACGTTCGACAAGGTCGTTTTCGCAGACCTCAGGAATAACGCAACCTTGTACGCCATGCTCGCATATATGGCTTCGGAGGAAGAGGCCCGCATGCCCCGTGACCGCCGCACCGTGTTCCCCGTGAACCCGACTACCGGTCAGGCCGCAGCGTGGCCGGAGTGCCAAGCTTCAAGACGTAATTGGTCACAGCGCAGGTAGCCGGGAGAAGCTGCCCACTGGGTGTCAACCGCACACAACTGGTACGTATAGGCGTCGTAGGTTCGACCTGGAGATTCCCTAGAATCCTACCCGATCGGCCTCCTCTTCGGTCGCGACGAGTCGGCCCGTGGTGAGCTCCAGCACCAACTTATCGCTGTCGTAGATCTCGTCGAGAACCTCTAGGATGGCGCGCGCATCAACCGTGACAGACCGGTTCCGCTCCGGAAGGTAGATGTAGTCACCCGGTAAGCTCTCTATGTTGCCGTCAAAGACCACACCGACAACATCAAGCTCCTGGTCTAGAACCGGAGAACCGGAGTTGCCGCCTATTATGTCGGCGGTCGAAACAAAATTGATGGGCGTCGAGAGGTCGAGCGTCTCCGGTGCGTCTAGCCAACGGCTCGGAAGTGCCCAATCATCCTGACCCGCATGCGAATAATGGCGATCGTACAGCCCGTAGATCGTGGTGAACGCCGGCGCCTGTGTGCCGTTATAGCCATATCCGATCACGATCCCGTCTGCGATCCTGAGTGAGAAAGTCGCGTCGGGGGGCTGGCTGGTCCCGTAAATCTGGAAACGGGCTCGACCCAACTCGGCAGCGATCTCCTCTTCCCGCGGAAAGACAGATGCAACGACCTGTTGGAACTGCACGAAGGCAGGAAGATAGGAACTCACAATCTCAAGTGCAGGGTCGGCCATGGTCAACGTGTTGTTCTCGACGGTGGCTACTGCAGCCGCTGAGTCTTGGAGCTGTGACCCATTGATCACAGCAGCAGCCCGAGCCTCGACGGTCATGCCCTGCAGCACGGCCGTAGAGAGTGGCGAGTTGTCACCGTAAGAGTGCATGAAGTCCCGGAATCGGGCCTCGACCAACGCTTGATCGAGTTCGGAACTCTGATCTGGGACTCCACGTAACTGCTCCACCAAGCCTTCGATAGCGTCCGCCGGAGCACCGTTCTGTCGTGCGTTCAAAATCTGAAAAGCGATCAAAGCACGATGCAGCGTCGAAGACGCCATATCGGGACTCGTCATCGCGAGGAAGGCCCCGAAACCGGGTGCCTGAGTGCGCTTCTGATCCTGTAGTTCAGCCATGTCAGCGATAAGTGATCCGTAACGGGCAGAGAGGTTGGGATCTGCATCGATTGCTGCCTGAAACGACCGTTCAGTGTGCTTTCTCCGTGCAATGATGATTGGGTCCCCAAGGCCGCGGACTTGCCCGGTATACGCCTTCAATGAGTTCGACAGGCTGAAATACGTATTCCTGAGATCTCGCTCCTCGGCATCCTCCGGAAACCCTCTGATGTATGAGTCGAGGACCTCCATCCGAGAGCGTAACAAGTCAAGAATCGAGCGGTCGTTCACATCCCTCCGGAACCCGAGCTCCGCCACGGTTTGGAGTCGGCTCGTCGAGCCGGGATTTCCAACGATGAAAATAGGGTCGCCCTCTGCTAGGCCATCGTCATCGAACTGGAAGTAGTTCTCTGTCGACAGCGGCTGCCCGGCGTCATCGTAAATGCGGAGAAAGGAGAAGTCGAGATTATAGCGCGGATAGGTGAAGTTGTCGGGGTCACCTCCGAAGAATCCGATCTGCAGTTCAGGCGCCATGACGAGCTTTGCGTTCGTATAGCGACGGAAGATATACGCTGAAGTGCGCCCTCCGTTGTAGAGTGAGACCATCTCGACGACATGATTCGAGTCTTCGCCACCCCACTCCTCAAGAATACGAGACTCTATCTCCCCGAGGAGGCTCTCGCGGGCACTTCCACGCTGCTCCGACGACAGCCCGTCAAGCGCAGTGTTCACCTCATCGGTGACATCGACGATGTCCACGAGCTGGTCTGCCTGGAAGTCCTCCACACTTCTTTCATCCGCAAGATTGCGTGCAACGAAACCGTCATCAAGAAGCGTCTCATCTTCCCTCGAGACCTGCGTTACGAATTCCCGTGCACAGTGGTGGTTTGTCAGAACCAGTCCGTTCGGGGAGACGAAGGAAGCCGAGCAGTTAGAGAGTCGGAGGGCCCCCAGGCGTGCCTTCTCGAACCACGCATCATCCGGACGGAAGCCGTACGTCTCGGTGATGTAGTCCACAGGTGGAGCCTCGAAGGTCCACATCTTACCCTGGTCGAAGGGTCCGGACTGGATTGTGTCGAGCTCGATACCGTATACAAAGGGCTGAGGCTCGGCTGTCTGAGGCAGAGCTTCGTTAACGACTCCCCCTGGATTCGGGTCGCCCACCGGTGCCGGCCGGGGCGCCATTGTGGTAGTCCCACTGCAGGCGATAAAGAAAAGAACCCCGCCGAAACAGGCCAGGACACGCGAACGTTCATGCCAAGTACCCATCAACTCCATCATGCACCTCTTCAGATTTTACACTTCTTTCAGGATAGCCAAGATAAAAGCCCTTTGACGGGTTGGGATAACGTGAGGATCAGCACTAGACCGGTCAATATGAGGTCTCACACCCGCTCTTGAACATCGAGCGAACGCTCAGGCACCCACCATACTCAGATTAGAAGAAGGTATGTGTCGTGTGGACAGCAGTAATGCCCTCAAGGCTTGACCGAGCTATACGCCCTCCTCGACGAGCGTCAAGAGATTCTCTGGTGGTCGTCCGACGACGGCACGGCCCTCGTATCTACCGATCGGACGTTGCAGAAGCGTTGGATTAGCCGCCATATATTCGATAAGGGAATCGTCATCCTCTTGCCCCGTAAGGCCTAACGCCTTGAACGCAAGATCGTTCTTCCGTAGCAGGTCTTTGGCTCCTACCTCAAGCGCCCTTAGGACAGATCGAATCTCCTTCACACTGAGCGGCTCCTTACGGTACTCACGATACGTGTACGAAATTCCGCACTCCTCCAACAGGGCGACCGCCCTGCGGCAGGTGCTTCACGTACGTGTACAGATCAGTTCAAGCATAAGGCCCCCTTATTATGGCTCGCCTAGGACGATAGACGCTCCCTCAATCCTGTCCAGCGCGGGGAACTCCTCGTCGAAATACTCGCCTCCACGGGCAAGCGCCATGGCCTGGTAGACTCCTTCACCCCGGGGCGGCCCATCACCGTATTCGGGGTATAATCGATCTACCACATCCATTCCTTCGACCACCTCGCCAAAGGGAACAAAACGATCATCGAGGCTAGGGTTGTCCTTGTAGTTGACGAAGACCTGCGTAGTGCGACTATTGGGTCCGCTACGGGCGAAGGACACGCGGTTTCTGATATTCGACTGAGCCGGGGGATCATCGGCTAGGAGTTCCTTCTGCCACACGAAGTTCACGTACGGGTCGTCGTGAATGCCCCAGCCTGCCGTGAAGTCTTTCAGTACGCGATGGAAGCGAACCCCGTCGTACCACCCGCTCCTTACCAGGTTGTAGAATCGGTCAGCTCCGAGAGGAGCCCAGTCCCGATGAACCTCGATCACGAATACGCCTGTCGTTGTTTCGAACCGAGCCCAGAAGCTTTCGGGAGCTGTTTCATTGAACTGGCTTGCCAACAGAAGTGGATTTCGGAGCCGGGGATCATCTAGGACGTCGTCGCCGGAACCGCCACACCCGGAGGCGAGGACCATCCCGCCAAGGATCCCGCCTGTAGCGGCTAAAGAAGCCATCCTCCGTCTCGGCATGTACAACCTCCACCCTCTTCGTGTGATAGAATCCGATACCGCTGCCGGCTCAGATGATTTGTTTCCTATACAACACGGGCGCACTGGAGCGCAAGGTTTCACCCCTTGCCCCACTCAAGCACCTGTCTATGATATTTGATGTTCTCCTAATTCTGCTCCAGGATAAATCTTATGAGATCCTTTACCTACAGATCCTTGGTGATCCTCACCGCCATTGCGTTAGCTCCACCCCCCGTCACAGGTCAAGGATATGGTCGTGTCGTAGCGGTAAGCGACGCTGACGTTCTGATCGGCCAATCCGCCAACGTGATCACTCCTGGAGAGGTATACGTCTACCGTAAGGCATCGGGTGGATGGGTAGAGGCCGAGCGCCTTCGGGCACCCGACGCCACCCCGTCCGACGGCTTTGGCTCCGCCCTCGATGCGCACTTGGGCACCATGCTAATCGGTGCAAGCGGAGGCCGGGGTGGCACAGGCTCTGTGCACGTATTCGAGCGGTCTCCCTCCGGAAGCTGGGAGGCGAGTGGGCGTCTCACAGCAACAGGGGTAAGTCCCGATTCACGCTTCGGCACAACTGTGGCGATCCGTGGTGATATCGCGGTGGTCGGTGCACCGGGCCCCTCAGGGGGACGGCGTAACCCGCAGCCGACTGGCCCGGGTGCAGCTTACGTGTTCCAAAGAGACGACGGAGTCTGGACCGAGCGCGCAAAGCTGACTTCAGCTGGTACTCCTGACGGGTTCGGTAACAGTGTCGCGATTCAGGACGACCAGATCCTGGTAGGGGCACCTTTTGAGAACCAGTCCGGCACAGTGTACGCCTTCGGTTTGAGTACTGGACAGTGGGAACGAACCGGCACTCTCTCTACGCCGAATCTCCGTACCAACGACAGTTTCGGGGCGTCGGTTAGAATAGACGGTGACCGAGCGTTAGTCTCAGCTCCAGGTCGGAGCGGAGGTGAAGGGGCGGTCTTCACCTTCAACTTCGATTCCGGCGAAAGCCAGTGGACTCCGACAGGCCGCCTCTTACCCTTCGATGGATTTCAGCAGGACGGCTTTGGCTCCTCAATGGCGTTTGCCAGCCGTGGCGTCTGGGTCGGGTCACCTGGGATGTCCCTCCGCAGAGGAGCCACTTACCTGTTCGAGGAAAACTCCGAGGGTGGATGGTCGGGAGCGACCAAGATCGGGATGAGCAACCTACAGGCGAGTGATGCCTTCGGGTCCGCAATCGCTGTCGAGAACGAGGTGGCCGTGATCGGGGTAGCCGGCGTCGACTTTGGAAGTGGCACAGCGGCCATCTTCGAGAGGAATGGGGACACATGGGAGGTCGCCAATGTCGTGATGGGTGAAGTCGAGGGCTTTGACGCCGTGAGCGGGGGTCAGATCGACTGTACCGGCGGTGTCGCGTCCGCTTTTGACTGCGGTGAATATGATCTGATCTCTTTCATGCCGGTCCGGGATATGGCTCCGAGGGGCGTGACCGTAAACGACGTCTGGGGATGGACTGATCCGGAGACGCGACGTGAGTACGCGCTCGTCGGCCGGCGTGACGGTTCAGCGTTCGTGGACGTTACCGACGCGAACAATCCGCGGTATCTCGGACAACTCCTCAGGCCGGAGGGCTCGAGCCCCAGCACATGGACGGACATCAAGGTCTACGAAAACCATGCGTTCATCGTAGCCGATGGTGCCGGGCAACACGGAATTCAGGTGTTCGATCTGACGCAGCTACGGGACGTCACCGAGCCCGTCACCTTTGAGGAAACAGCTCACTACGACGGGGTTGCTAGTGCTCACAACATCGTGATCAACGAAGAGTCCGGTTTCGCCTATAGCGTCGGAAATCGTTCGGGCGGTGAAACGTGTGGTGGTGGACTCCACATCATCAACATTCAGGAGCCCACGAACCCGATTTTTGCAGGTTGTTTTGCCGATCCTGCGACGGGCCGGGCCGGTACGGGCTACACGCACGACGCCCAGTGCGTCACGTATCGCGGGCCCGACGAGGAGCATGCAGGAGAGCAGATTTGCATGAATGCCAACGAGACCGCGCTAAGCATCGCTGACGTCACTGATCCGGCCAATCCAGTCGCGCTTTCCTCCGCCAGTTACCCGAGCGTGGGCTATTCGCATCAGGGTTGGCTCACCGAAGATCATGAGTACTACTACATGAACGATGAGCTGGACGAAATTGCCGGACAACCTCGCACTCGCACACTGATTTGGGACGTCTCAGACCTCGATGACCCCCAACTGATCAAGGAGCACTTCGGGACGCAGCAAGCCAGCGACCATAATCTGTATGTTCGTGGTGACATCATGTACCAGTCTAACTATCAGAGCGGACTGCGTGTGCTCGACATCAGCGATCCAGAGAACCCCCTGGAGATCGGATATTTTGACACGGTGCCATACGGGGACAACTCCGCTGGGATGGGAGGATCGTGGAGCAACTATCCCTTCTTCGAGAGCGGGATCGTGATCGTAACAAGCGGGAGAGAAGGTCTCTTCGTTTTGAAGAGAAGGCAGCCCATTACGTGACTCCGCGTGGGAAGGATACCCTGAAAATGTGGAGACTTTCCCGAGTGGTCGCAGTCGTGTCGGTAATTTTGATCGCGGCCTGCGGGAGGTCTGGCGGGGCGACGCTTTCAACGCGTTCTCCGAGTCCGACGGGTCAGGGGGCGGCAAGCTTTGTTCGTTCAGTCGACGCGTTTCAGGTTCGGGACGAGAGTGGAACCCTATACGATCCCCCTTTTCTGGGTGGCTTTAACGTCCCTCGTCCACAATTCGCCGACATCGACGACGACGGAGACCTGGATCTCTTCGTTCAGGAGCGTACCGACGAACTGATTCTTTTCGAGAATGTAGGGACTCGACAGCAGCCCAAATTCGTGTGGCGTACCGATCGTTACCAAGACCTCCCGAATGGAGAATGGAGTCGGTTCGTCGATTTCGACCGAGACGGTGATCTTGACCTCCTAACTGAACGACAGTTCAGCTACACCCAGTACTTTCGGAACGTGGGCACTCCACGCACGGCTGAATTCGTTCCAGTGGGGGACTCCGTCCGTGACTCCGAGGGCCGACCCCTGTTCGCGGACCGCCAGAACATCCCCAACGTGAACGACATCGACTGCGATGGAAGCTGGGACCTCTTCCTTGGACGAGTGGATGGCACGATCAGCAGGTACGAGGCTTCCCCCATTTCTGCAGAGGAAGTCCCGGTGTTCCGCTTCGTTGAAGACCGTTTTCAGGGCATTGAAATCGTGGCGCAGCTCGGAAGTCTTCACGGTGCCAACTCGATGGCATTTGCCGACGTCGATGACGACGGCGACCTGGATTTCTTTTGGGGGGACTTCTTCGAGCCCGGTATTCTGTTTGTCGAAAATACCGGTTCATGCTCTCAGGTGGTTCTATTGAGTGACCCCCTCGCCCTAGAGGTCGAAGACCCAATTTCAACGAGCGGGTACAACGTCCCAGTGCTCGAAGATCTTGACGGAGACGGCGACCTGGACCTTTTCATCGGGGTCTTGGGGGGCGCCTTTAACCCCGGCCTGACGACCACGCGAAACTTCCACTTCTACGAAAAGGTGGACGGTGCTTTTGTGCGCCGGACTGAGCGGTTCATCTATACACTGGACGTTGGCAGCGAAAGCATACCGGAATTCGCAGATTTAGACGGCGACGGCGACCTCGACTTGCTGATCGCCAACAAGCTGGATCCAGAAGACACCCGGACCTCACGTCTCTTTTACTTCGAGAATGTCGGCTCTCCGGAAGTTCCTTCCTTTCAGCAGCGGGACCATCTGCCCTTGTTCACGATGTATCATTACGCACCGGCCCTTGGAGACTTGGACGGGGACGGAGATCTGGACATGCTTGTCGGCACATGGAACAAAGGCGTGGCCCTCTACTCCAACTTCGGAACCCCGGAGGAGCCGGACTTCGTGCTCCAAGATACAACCCTGATAAAGCTCACACGCGGGAGCAACAGTACGCCGACCCTCACCGACATCGACAGTGACGGTGACCTGGACCTTTTCATCGGGGAGTCCTCAGGCGAGCTCAACTTCTATAGGAACGTCGGAACTCCGCAGGCTTTTTCATTCGAGCTCGTCACAGATCGATTCGGCGAGATCGATGCGGGCCGCAGGAGTTATCCGACGTTCGCAGACATCGACGGAGACGGTGATGAGGACCTTCTGATCGGTCGGGAGCAGGGGGGAGTCCTTCTTTATCGGAGAAACGGCTCACGCACGGACCCCACGTTCGTTCAGGATCCTAATTTCACCCTTCCGTTGCCTAACTATGCCACTCCAACATTGGTAGACATTGATGCGGACGGGGATCTGGATGTCTTCTCTGGAGGACTCAGTGGAGGGCTGGTCTTTTTTGAGAATCGCTGAACAATCGGATCCCGAGCTCGCACTCGTCATCCAAACTGTGGCTTCAGTTGGCATTTCCCCGGACAAACCCAACCTGTTTCGTTTGGGAGTATTTGAGCACTCCGAGAAAGAGTCGTAGATTTTCTGTAAAACCGGCTCATCCTCCCAAAACGACCCGAGGGGGTACCTATATGGTGGATACCAAGAAAACTGTGTGGGTCCGGTCAAGAATCCAACAGGCTTACTGTACAGCAGCCTCAATACTCCTCGGATTGATCATGACGCCCGGATCCACCGCAGGTCAGGAGTGCACATCCGGCGATAATGGTGGGCTGAATCTCCCTGACGGGTTTTGCGCGATAGTCGTTGCAGAGGGTCTTCCCGGGCCACGTCATATGGTGGTTGCTCCCAACGGTGACCTCTTCGTAGCGTTGGTCGGCGGACGAACAGTGCCTGGTCGAGGCGTGCTGTCGAGCTTGCTGCGCCGGTTTTATGACACTCTCGGACGACCGTCCCTTGGTCGGCTCGGTGACCTCTTCGTAGCGTTGGCCGGCAGACGAACAGTGCCTGGTCGAGGCGTGCTGGCTATCCGAGACACGGACGGAGATGGCCTTCCGGACGAACGTAACTTGTTCGGAGACGGGGGTGGAAACAGTGTCCTGCTCGACGGGGGCTATCTCTACTTTGCTCCGAACGACCGAGTGATCCGATATCCACTGCCCGACGGAAGTCTTGAGCCATCCGGACCCGCCCAAACGATCGTGAGAGAGCTACCCGACCAAGACAATCATCGAGCGAAGACGATGGCGATCGACGAGAGTGGCAACCTGTACCTGAATATCGGTTCGCCATCCAACGTATGCTCAAGCCGTTCCAACGAAGGGATGGATCCCTGTCCGCAACTCGAGAGGCGGGCCGGCGTATGGCG
>JAYZFL010000009.1:0-40839 GCA_036336795.1 Gemmatimonadota bacterium | reverse complement strand
GTCGGGCTTAGCCCGACAGCGACCCGACTATCATAAGCTGAAAACCAAAAAGATCCCGCCCGCAGTGCCTCGGCGCCCACAATGTCCTTTTGAGGACCACCTATCCAGGAAACTGACCATGAACTCCGCTCGAGCCTGTTTTGCTACGGCAGTCACCTTCACCACCACGTTATTCGCGTGTACTAGTTCCCCCCAGCTCATCGATGTGGTCGAAGCAACCATCCCACAGATTCAAGACCAGATTCGATCTGGGCGCACGACCTGTCGGCTCGTGGTGCAGGCCTATCTCGATCGAATCAATACGTACGATCAAGCTACGGTGAATGCGATCACGGTGGTGAACCCGAACGCTCTTATGCGAGCAGACGAGATCGACGAAGCGGTGCAGGAAGGACAGGAGTTAGGGCCACTCTTTTGTGCCCCACTGCTCGTGAAGGACAACTTCGACACTCACGATCTACCAACCACTGGCGGGTCGATTGCGCTTATGGGGAACCTTCCACCTGACGACGCCTTCATGGTAAAGCGTATCCGTGAGGCGGACGGGATCGTTCTCGCGAAAACAAACATGGCAGAATGGGCGTTCAGCGCACGACAAACGGTAAGTTCTTCTTACGACACTACTGCAAACGCTTATGCGTTGGACCGTGTACCCGCCGGATCGAGCGGTGGCACCGCGTCGGGGGTGGCGGCAAGCTTTGGTGTCGCGGGACTAGGGACTGACACCGGCAACTCAATTCGCGGGCCTTCTTCGCATCTTGCACTCGTCGGCATCCGCTCGACTATCGGATTAACCAGTCGAGATGGGGTGATCCCGCTTTCCTTCGACCGAGATATCGCTGGTCCGATGGCCCGAACGGTTGAGGACGCAGCGAGGATATTCAATGTGGTTGCTGGATACGACCCAGCTGATCCGTACACAGAAGCCGGGAGAGGACGCAGAGAGACTGACTACACCATCGCGCTCGATGAAAATGGGCTTCGCGGAGCACGGATCGCCGTAATGCGGGACCTTGTCGATACCGAGGATGCGGATAGTGCCGTAGTGAGAGTTTTCGAGCAAGCCGTGGCTGACCTAGCCCGGCTTGGTGCCCAAATCGTCGATCCCCTGGAATTCGACCTCGAGGAGCAACGCCGCCGTCCGAACATGTCGTGTCGACGTTTCCGTTATGACATGTACGTCTACCTGGGATCGTTGGGAGAGGGCGCACCCATCCGCGATGTGCTCAAGGTGCTTGAAACTGGTCAGTACTCGGGTTACTCGGAGAATTCACTGCGTCGCTACGAAGGCATGCCCCTAGATATTCATCCTGCGGACGACGACCCACCCTGTCATGATTACCTCGAAAACGAAGGAAGACAAGCCTATCTGTCGGCGCTGGTTTCCGCTATGGACGCTGCGCAACTTGACGCTATCATCTACCCCACATGGCGTAACCCCCCGGCGCATATCGATCGTGGAAACGAGGAATACCGTGGCGACAACAGCCAGGTAGTGGCCCCTGCAACTGGAATGCCCGCAATCACGGTCCCGATGGGCTTCACCTATGGAAACCTTCCCGCCGGCCTTCAGATCCTCGCTCGTCCCTACGACGAACTGCTCCTGTTCCGGCTCGCCTATGCCTACGAGCAGGGAACACACCACCGTATGCCGCCTGGGGGCTTTCCCGCGCTATAGGCGCGTGAGTAAGCTCCCGGAGATGAATTTAGGGGGGGGGATGCGGGAAGCTTCAATCAGGAGTTCGCAAACCACTTCTGGGACCACAGCGCGTCTTTACGAGGAGGAACATGTAGATCGAGAGATACCTAAACGAGATGCATTGCCCATACTTAATGAACCGCCCATCATTACGCGGCTTTGTTTCATTTGAGTCCGAGAGAGGGACTACATGCGTGCTTACGGGACGATCATCGCCTCCTGTGTCGTATTGGCCAACTTCCCATGGGGCGTGTTTCAACCGTCGCTCGAGGCTTCACAGGCGGTCTTAACCGAGGCGGACTTCTCCGCGGCCATGGAGGAGATCGACTATGTAACAGGAGATGCGGAACTCCATATCGACGCCAAATACTGGGGAGACCTGGGAACCGATACCGATGCACTAAAATCGCTGTTAGAGCAGATCCAGAAGTTTTGGATGGCTCGTGAAGTTCAAGGCGCCGTCGATTTCGTCGAACAAGCGCTCGTTGCGACAGCTGCCCTTTCGAGGGCGAGTGCTGTAGAGGACGACGACCAGGCGAGTCAAGCCTTCAGCGATCTGAAATCAACGTGCCGCTCGTGCCATCGGGAATTTCGGGAGCGGACCGATGACGGCGGATACCGGATCAAGCCGAGTGGCTGACGTGAAACCCTCCACCGTGGCATGGACTCTTACGAATCGAAGAACCTCAACGACTGTATGGATATCTGCCGCGTGCCGGACACCCTCGGGCTCCGGATTTCCATACTTACCCCGTTGGTCTTCACGGACAGTATGAATCCAAGGTTTTTTCAACAGAAAGGGCCGACACCACGGTTCGATAACGACCCCTCCACTGATCAGGAGAAAATCCCAAACTGAAAAGCGATTGGCCGATGGAGCGTGAGAGGAAATTCCGCCAAGCGGCGTTCGTCTACCTGCATGTCGCCATCCTCTACGAGGCCTCAGCGTACGTAATGCTCCGATCCGGCCTCCTGCCGCCACGGCTGGGCCCGCCTTGGATATGGCTTGTCGCCGGCACAGTCGTTGCGGCTACCGTTTTCATGGGTCTCTACCGTTGGCGGAACGTCTGGTTCGCGCGCATCGTCTGGGGAATGCACGGCCTGCGCCTCCCTACACTCATTGGAGGTGCCTTTTTTCCAGCTTCGGACACGATCACACCACCGGCCTTCTACATCACGGCGATCGTCGTGGTCATGATCAACCTGTGGATGCTCGCACGCGCCGGATGGGACTTGTAGGTTCTCGACCTCCTCACTACGACCTTTGTCAGGAGCGCATAAAGATGTCGCACGCAAGTCGAATTGTATCCACAACCGTAGCTCTGGTCGTTGTCACGACGGGAGTCGTCCAAGCTCAGAACCATGCGCCGAACCCCTATCGCACGATCGAGAACTGGGGGCAGCTTCCCGCGGGACGGGAATGGGGATCGGCCAGTGCTATTTATCCAAGCCCCGACGGAAACATTTGGGTAGCCGAACGCTGTGGTCAGAACAGTTGCGTCGGACGAGATGACGTCGATCCGATTCTCCTTTTCGACACTTCCGGAAAGCTACTTAGGAGCTTCGGCGCAGGTATGATCGTCTGGCCCCATGGGATCTTCGTGGACAGTAACGGAGATGTCTGGGTCGCAGATGCCCGCGGCGATGGCGACCGGGGACATCAGATCCACAAGTTCAGCCCCCGAGGCGATCTGCTGATGAGCCTCGGAACCGCCGGTGTGGCAGCTCAGGGTGAGACGACGTTCAACCAACCCTCTAACGTTCTGGTCACTCCGAACGGTGATATCTTCGTCGTAGACGGCCACGGGGCGGGTGGTAACAACCGGGTCGTGAAGTTCTCTAGCGACGGCAGCTTCATCACAGAGTGGGGTGGAACGGGGGGGGAGAACGGTGAGTTCCGTGATCCACACGCCCTCGCCATGGACTCCCGAGACCGGCTATTCGTCGGAGATCGCGCAAATAAGCGGATTCAGATCTTCGACCAAGACGGCAATCACATTTCCACCTGGAGTCAATTTGGTCGTCCGAGTGGCCTCTTCATCGATAAGAATGATATCCTGTACTCGGCCGACTCCGAATCCAATAACACATGGGGAGCCAATCCCGGTTGGAAGCGCGGAATCCGGATCGGCAGCGCCATTGACGGATTTGTCACTGCGTTCATTCCTGATCCTGAGCCGGATCCCGACAACGCCGGGACAACAGCCGCGGAAGGTGTCATGGCCGATGAAGATGGTAACGTGTACGGGGCAGAGGTTGGTCCACGGGGGATCAAGAAATACGTGCCGCAGTAACGATCCATAGGCCCGGATGGAATTTTGGAGTCAAGGCTAAATCCCCTACCAGGACAACCTGCCCTTTTCGTTTGAATTTGTGACATGCCGGATAGCCACGTCACTTATGGGGTAAGTTTACCTCGGGATAGGCGCCCTCTAGCGTGACCAGGGCGGCACCACGCGGTTCATCCGGGCGTAAGCGATTGATTGCCCGAGATGCTCATTCATGTGGGTAATGAGTTGAAGTAGGACAGCCCACTGACCGACATCACGGCCGTATAGCCGAGTCTTTTCTCCGAGATCCTTCGAGGACATGGAGTCTACGACTTTCCTAACGTGCTCCATCGACTCGGCCAGAATGGCGACGGCCTTCTCTTTGTCGGCTACACCCTCTTCCCAGCTGTCGTACTCCTCAGCACCCATGGGTGAACGGGAACCCAAAGCGATCTCCGGATAGAAGTAGTTGTAGCGCGCAATGTGCATATACACCCGCACCACCGATGCAACACCCTTCATTGGACTCCAAGCGTAGCTCTCTTCCGGCATGGCCTTGGCCAGAGCCACCAACTTGTCCGCGGAAGCGTTAAACTGCCCCTCAAATTCGACAAGGAAGTTTGGAGGAGTACTCTGAGCCAGAGCGTTCGAAGTATAGGAGATGGTGAGGGTCAGAATCAGAAGTGCTTTTCGAGCAGTATGCATGGACAACTCCAAGTGAGACAGGATTATAGAGAAATATAGGTGAATCAGCGCCCGATTTCCTCTTCGTTCTGCTCCCATTCATCCATGAGCTTGGCCACCTCGCGATGGAGCGCTGCCCTCTCGGTTTCCAACGCGCTCACCTCCTCTGCCAGGGCCCGCTTATAGTAAATGGGCTCACAGAACAACTTGTCGATTTCCTTGATGCGACCTTCGAAGTCGTCGATACGAGTAGAGAGTTCGTCCTGCCGCACCAGCATTTGCTTCCTTCGCCCCTTCGAAATGGACGGAGGACGCTCTTGGTTTTCGCCGCCGCCCTTCCGTTCCCTATCCTTGGACCCACCTCCACTATTGGACCGCACGCTCCCAGCTTCTTCTTTTTTGACACCCTTCTTCCGCTTTTCGGTCTTAGCCTTGAGGATCACACGGTCCGCGTCGAGGTGGTCGTCTCCGCAGAAGTGGATGTACTCTTCGTAAGTACCGTGGTAATTACGGATCTCTTCGGGTCTGATCTCCACAACTCGTGTAGCCAATTTGCCGACAAGCCAACGGTCGTGCGAGACGAAAATAATGGTACCGAGATAAGTTTGTAGGCCTTCGACAAGTGCCTCGATCGACTCGAGGTCCAGATGGTTCGTAGGCTCGTCCAGCACAAGCACATTAGGCCGAGTGATTATTAACCGACTGAAAATTAGGCGGGCCACCTCTCCCCCGGAGAGAGCGCTCAATTTTTTCTTCGAGTCGTCCCCGGAAAAAAGCATCAGTGCCATGCGGCTCAGCACAAAGCCGATGTCCTTCTCTTGGCAGCAGTCCCAGACCCAGCCTTCCGCGGTACCGTGCAGCGGGCCTAACTGATCCCGGTGGGCTTGGGCAAAGTAGCCAGGATGCGTTTCGTAGCCCCACTCCACCTCACCCTCGTCAGCCTTTAACTCTCCCATTACGATCTTGAGTAAAGTCGACTTGCCGATGCCGTTGGGTCCCATAATCGCAAGCCGCTCGCCGCGCTGGACGAAGAGATCCACATCGTGGAGCACCTCGTTGTCGCCGAACGATTTTGTCACACCTTTGACCTTGAGGACATCCCGCCCACTGTCCCGTACCTGATCGAATCGGAAGGTCGGATAACGGCGTGAACTTGGGGCTAGCTCAACCAAGCGTTCCGCTTTCTTCTCGATCATCCGGACCTTGCTCTGGGCTTGACGCGCTTTAGAAGCCTTCGCCCGGAACCGCTCCACGAACTTCTCGTGGTGAGCGATCTCCTTTTCCCGGGAGGCGATGTCCTTCTCCCGACGTTCTCGCTCCACTCGTTTCGCCTTCACGAAATCGGTGTAGTTGCCTCGATAGAGACGCACGGACTCGTAGTCCACGTCGAGGATTTTCGTTGTAACGTTGTCGAGGAACCGGTGATCATGGGAAATAACTACGACGGGACCAGCAAAGTCACACAGAAAGATCTCAAGCCAGCGGATTGAGAGAATATCAAGGTGATTGGTGGGCTCATCCAAGAGCAAAACGTCGGGCGTGCCCGCTAGGACCTGAGCCAGTAGCACTCGAAGCTTGAACCCTCCCGAGAGCGTGGACAACAGGTCACCGTGGATGTGAGCGGGGAGCCCCAACCCTTCCAGAATCTTGGCGGCACGTCCCTCGGCGGTATATCCATCAAGACGCTGCACAGTCTCCTCCAGTTCCGAGAAGCGGTCCGCATCGAAGTGGGCATCGGCTCTGGCCAGAACCGCCTCCTTTTGGACCATGGCTTCCCAGAGCTCCGCATTTCCCATCATCGTTGCAGCGAGGATCTTGTCATCTTCGTACTGGAACTGATCTTGGCAAAGCACCCCGAGCCGGAGTTTTTTAGGAACGGATATGCTCCCCTCGCTAGCCTCAAGCTCTCCACTCAAGATGTTGAGGAGGGTCGTCTTCCCAGATCCGTTGGCACCTACGAGTCCGTAACGTTCTCCAGCATTCAGTTGGAAAGACACACCGGAGAAGAGGATCTGGTCGCCGTAGGACTTGGCAAGATTGGATACAGAAATCATGGTGAAAGAATCTAAACAAAGCCGGAGCGGTAGGGCTAAGGCTCTTCTTCAGTCAAGAGGTATTTAAGGGCGAAGGTACCGAGCCAGTGAGAGCCTGCGTAATCGGCCTGAAACATCGCGTCAAATCCCATGGAGCCGTGGAGCACAGCAAGCTTTCTGTAGACTGGAATGCGGGCATCGCCGGGTGCGAGAGCAGAAGCGATACGGTTCAGGGCGTCGGCCCTGATAAACGCTAATCCGATTAGGTGCGACGTCGACGCCAGGGCCCGCAATTCGTCGGCCGCGCGTCTCTCCTTTTCGGTCGTGGTTGCATCGACATCAGTTCCGCGCGAAACCTTCGCAGCGTCCCTTTCGACTGAGCCGTCGACGAAGGATTCGACAACGTTCTCGGGATCAATCGGCCGCATAAGTGGAAGAAACTCACGTGAAGAAATGGGCGGGAGGAACTTGTCAAACCATCCCCGGTATGCGTCGGCCTCCAGGACGAGCGCCATAAGTGCTGCCTCTTCAAGGCATGGCGAAAGAAAATCTGCTGCCCATGGCTCGTAAGCAGTTGGGCACCCGGAGTCAGGTTCGAACAATCTGCCTGACTCCTCCATGATGGCCTCCTCGAGATCCGTATCACCTAGCGAGCGTGAGGCGTCGAGCATCATCGCCAAGGCAAATGCAGTGTTACTGTGAGTGCCACTGCGGGACGGGCGCTTGAGCTCGGCCAGATACTCGACCGTCCGCTCCGAAAACAGGGTGGCAAGTGGTTCGACGCGATCGACCCATGTTTCCGACTCGGGATGCTCCCAGGTACGCAACTCAGCGTAGAGTTTCAGCAGCCACGCCCACCCGTACAAGCGTTCGAAGGTGCGATTCTTCTCGAAAAATTCAAGCTCTCCCACGAGCGCTTCTTGAGACAGGTGAGAGTCGAGCTTCTCCGTTATCAAACCCGATAGCGGAAGCTGCGGGAATTCCTTGTAGATCCTAACAATTGCCCATGTCGAATTCACAGCAGAGTGCCAGTCCCAACAACCGTAAAACGCTCGACTACGCTCATAACCAGGCCGGCGCGACGTGACGATCGTATCGAGGTAGGTGCTTCGGTCCTGAGGAGCGGCATGAGGTCGATCAAGACAGGACAAGGGCATCGCTACAAGGGTCAGCGCCATCTCGAGATCAAGTTCGCGCTCCTCTGCTTCAGGAATGGTGGAAGCGAGCGTCGCCAAGTCAGCCTCCACGGTCGCGGAGAAGACGAGCGGTGACGCCAGAGCGTTGGTTTCACCTTCACCAGCCCCAGCCCCATTGTCCGACACCTCACACGACAGCGGCACTGAAGCTGCCAGAATTAGGACCAGTGGGACGTATACTCTCCGCGTTCCGTTCATGAGTGGCAATACAACGCCCCGACTGAGCGTCGTCAACATATGTTCGACTTCGATCCGCCGGCCGATCCTTGCAGCATTGAACATTTCACACCCATTTTGTCGGCCATGTCTAATCCAGCCTCACTCAGGAATACCGAACTCGCCGGCAACAGTTCGCCACCCATATCCACTACTCTTGGCGAACGGATCCCATTTACCCGAAATCAGGTGACTGAGCTTATTGAGCGTGCCCGCGGGGAGGGGATATCGCGTCGCGATCTTATGAAGATATTTGCCGTGGGCGGCATTGGCGCTGTACTCACGGCCTGTGAGCAACCACCCACACCCTCGGGCGCACACGGTGCCGCGGGCGTACCGTGGGTCAAGGATCCAGAACTCTTCATAGAGCATCCGACTAATCTCGAGACTCGCCTGGAACTGCTCGACGGAGTGATCACTCCAAACGAACTCTTTTTCGTCCGCAACCATGCCCCGACACCCCGAATCGACGTTTCCGAGTATCAGCTCAGTGTTGAAGGAGACGCAATCGATGAGCCGGTCCAACTCACGATCAATGATCTCCGCGACCTGCCGAACGAATCAGTCGTTGCATATCTGGAGTGTGGAGGCAATTGGCGAAGTTTCTGGGGATCAATCGTAGGTCAAGAGGCCGCTGGTGGTCAGTGGAAAACTGGAGGAGTCAGTTGCGCGGAGTGGAGCGGACCGACTCTCACCTCTGTACTCGCTCTGGCCGGAATCCAGCCCAGCGCCGTGGATGTCGATCTGATCGGTCTCGATGAGGGAAACTTCAGCCGGCCGATGTCGATTGAGCGTGCCCTAGATCCCACAACGCTTCTGGCTTACTCCATGAACGGCGTGGATCTGCCGCCGGATCACGGTTTCCCGCTCAGGGGTGTGGTCCCTGGCTGGGTCGGGAGCAGCAGTGTCAAATGGTTGGGTCGAATCGTCGTGAGCTCGGAGAGGATCTGGTCGAGGAACAACCTGACGTCGTACGTGCTGGTCGGTGAAGACTGGCCAGCCGAGGAGTACGCGCCAGCGGATGGGGGCCCTATCACCACTGGTGTCGTAAAAAGCGCACTGGCCCTTCCGCGACCAGCGTCACTGCCATCAGGTACAAATCTCATCTCGGGTTTCGCTTATGCTCCGAGTGGACCCGTTCAGCGGGTTGAATGGAGCGCTGACAACGGCTCGACATGGCTTGTCGCTCACATTCTAGACCCTGTGCTACCTCATGCTTGGCAACGCTTCCAGTTCGAGTGGGATGCGCCGGCCGGAAACCACACGCTACTCACTCGGGCCACTGATGCGGACGGACGAAGTCAGCCCGACCAAGTCGCCTACAACAGCAAAGGGTACCTGCTAAACATTGTGCTTCCTCATCCTGTTACGGTGAGTTAGGGAACTGGGCGAACTTCGTGAATAGAGGAAACACAGCCGATGTCTAGACGAACCGGCGTGACCTTGGCAGCCGGAATAGTCATGCTCGTGGTGATGATCGTTATCATTCCAAATCTTACACTCGAGCGGAGAATCCAAGAGCGTAAACTGGCCAGCGAACTCTATCAGGCTCGCTGCGCTGGTTGTCACGAATTAGAAGGTGGCATTGGATCGCCGCTTGATCCACGTGTCCTCTCTTCTTATGGGACTGCACAGCTTCTCTTCAACTATGTGCGACTTGCCATGCCGTACGAAGCGCCACGCACTCTCTCAGACGAAGAGTATTGGCTCACGGTGGCGCACCTACTCCGTTCTCGTGGGATGGTCGACGTGGATGCAGTCGTAAACGAAGAAACGGCTGGAGGGATCACTCTCGACGGAAGCGAGAGCTAAATGGATAACAACAATCATCCGTTGGAACCGTCGACGGACCAAATGCGGGCGATGGTCGACAAGGTAGCCGAGCGTGTAATCGAACATATCGCTTCGTTACCGCATCAGTTCGCCTCTTACGAAGAACACAACCGTGATGCCACTGCTGCACGGGTCCGCGCGCTTGCCGAGTCCCTCCCAGAGGAGGGCACGGACCTCGATGAGCTATTGGATCTCGTGTTCCGAGAAGCGGTCCCGCTTTCGTATAACACCGCTTCACCAGGTTATCTAGCATACATTCCTGGGGGCGGTGTCTTTCCGTCCGCAGTCGCTGATTTCATCGCAAACGCCGTCAATCGCTACGTCGGAGTGTGGATCGCCGCCCCTGGACTCGCACAGCTTGAGCTAAATGTCGTCCGGTGGTTCTGCGAGATCATCGGTTATCCACCCGGCTCTGGTGGCATCCTCACCACCGGTGGATCCTTAGCAAGTTTCACCGCGATGGTGACTGCACGAAGGGAGCGACTGCCCGACGAATTCCTGACTGGAACGATTTACACCTCGGACCAAACGCATCACTCTGTGCAGAAAGCAGCGGTCCTGGCGGGATTTCCGGAGGACAACATCCGTGAAATCGAGACGAATGAGCACTACCAGATAAGTCTCGAGGACGTACGGCAGCATATTGCGGACGACCGGGAAGCCGGACTACAGCCGTTCTTGCTGGTAGCGAGCGCCGGGACCACGAATACAGGTGCCATTGATGATCTTGATGCCGCTGCAGATCTGGCGGAAGACCAAGGACTGTGGCTGCATGTCGACGCCACTTACGGCGGCTTCTTTATGCTCACAGAGCGAGGGCAGAAGTCCCTACAAGGCATTGAACGTGCGGATTCGGTAGCGCTTGACCCCCACAAGGGGCTGTTTCTCCCCTACGGGAACGGATCGCTACTCGTGCGTGATCTCGAAGCTCTACAACGAGCGCACACAACCTTCGCGGACTACATGCCGGAAATGCAGCAGGACACCGATCTGGTCGACTTCTGCCAGATATCTCCTGAACTGTCTCGAGATTTCAGGGGACTTCGAGCGTGGCTTCCTATTAAGCTTTTTGGTATCCGCACTTTTGGGGCGAGTCTGGATGAGAAGATAGATCTCGCGCAATGGGCCACCGACCAGCTCAGAGACATTCCGAACATGGAGATCCTTGCAGAACCCCAACTTTCACTAACTGCGTTCCGTTGGGCCCCCGCAGGCTACTCCGACGACCAACTGAACGACCTGAACCGCGAACTACTCACACGAGTAAACGCTCGCCAGAATGTCTATATCACGGGCACAATGCTCCGCGGTCAGTACGCCCTTCGGATTTGCGTTCTATCATTCCGGACACACCACGAGCGCATGGAACAGTGCCTTGAGGATATTCGGAGGTCGGTCGAAGATCTGGCTAAGAGAAAATAAGCAGTGCGCAAGCTGCTGGACAAAGTCCGCCGAGACGGAAGGAAGAGCCCTTCATTTTCCTCATCGGCACGTCAACTTCTTTACACGAACACGAGTATCGGAGTTACGGTGGGAGCGCTCCCTATACCGCATACCAGAGGACGGCAAAGAAGTGGCAGGTCGAGCCAGCTAGCACGAACAGGTGCCAAATAAAGTGATTATAGGGTAGGTGACGAGCGGTATAGAACACGACACCTACCGTGTAGGAAAGCCCTCCCCCGACCAGCCATGCCAATCCGGCGGGTGCCATATTGAGCACCAGCGGTCGAATTACGAGCACGACTGTCCAACCCATGACTAGATACAGGCCAGTAGAGAGGCGAGGACGGCGAATTCCGGAGATCAGCTTATCCGAGACTCCCACTGCAGCAGCGACCCATACGATACACAACAAAGTCCATCCCCATGTTCCTCTCAAGACACCTAGAGTGAACGGCGTGTAGGTCCCGCCGATGAGCAGGTAGATCGCAGCATGGTCAAGCTTATGAAGACGATCCTTGAATCGTCCCTCCGGCACAGCGTGATACCAGGTGGACGTCAGATAGAGGAACACCATCGTTGTCCCAAAGACACTGTTGGCGACTACGTCGTCCGTGCTCCCGCGCTTCATCGCACCGACGATGAGAATCGGCGTCGCTACCAAGGCACACATCAAGCCAATACCATGGCTAAGACTGTTCGCGAGCTCTTCACCAGGTCTTGCCAAAGCTTTAATCACCATCTTTCTAGTCGGAGGCATCCAAGTCACGGAGAACAAGCGTCACGGAGAATGTCTCCGTGAGAGGGTGCGTGCATCACTCCTATAACAAAATCCTCACCAGAACAGGCAAAAGACTTCGGGATTCCCGCCGCCCGATTAGTTCTCTGAAGAGCAAGCGTAGGTTGCGGCCCTCATCAGTAACTGCCCACCCTCTTGACCTTCCTACCGCGTCAGGTCGAAGAGACGACTGTACTTGATCACGAGTTGCCGCTGCCGGGGACCAGCCAGGATACCCGTTCGAGCAAACTCTCCCAGGTGTTCAGTATCGTTGTACACGATGAACAAACCGGTCCCAGCAGTCTCGAGCCATCCGAGTCGGATGTTGGTTCCGAGGTTCTCTGTATCGTCACTGTATTGAACGTTCGCCTGCAGATACAGACGAGGCGTGAAAGAGTAAGAGGCGTTAAGAGCGATGACGGACGTTTGGAAGCTACCCTCGTCGAGACGCACGTCGAAGTAGCTGGCATTTAGTGACGCGGTTAAGCGATCCTCGAACCGGTATTGCACTGTTGCGTTGGGTCCGAAGCGGGTTCCTGAGAAAAATCCACCCCACGCCCATCCCCCTGAGATCGAGAGTGGCGCGCCACGGTTCGTGTACGCACGGAATTGCCAATCGTAATTATCATAACTCCCAGCAGGAATCACGATCCCCGGACGAATCCTGAACGGTTCCTCCAGTCCCTCTCCAGTGAAATTGAAACCAGGAAGCTGGAAGAACGCTCCATTCTCAAAGACGAAGTGATTGTCGACATGAACTTCATAAGACTCGCTGAAGCCATCGAGCGACCAGAACTGGTTCCAGCTGATATGCGGGCGAAATTCGCGGAACCAAGGTACGCCTTCTGTCCTAAGGTGCCGTAGTACCCGGGCGTTTACGTGCCGGTATTTTCGGCGATTCAAGAAGCCGACTTCTGGGTTAAAATCGCTACCGATTTGCCGGTATCCCGCAGAGATCTGCCAGTTACGTGTTACATAACTTGAACTTCCGTTGATCCCGTACTCGCCGTTGTTGAAACCGGTCCGAGGATCGGGTACGCCGGCGGGTCGTGGCGTCGTCGTCAAGCCCAACCAGCCTTCGAGTGTTAGCGCCTGGCCGATGCCAAGTCGACCATCCAAACCATACGTTATGTTGTAGTCCTCGGTGGCGCTCGTGTTGATACGTGACACGAGGATCCCGCCTATCTGAGTCCGATTGCCCAGTTCTTGATAGAGCCGAACAACTCCGAAGTTGTTCGTCGGAGCGAGCTTCTCGGGCAATCCGGTTCCCAAATCGAGAACGCTGAGATCATCTGTCTGGATATTAAGGACGCCTACTTGGAGGTTGCCAACCTTACCCGATAGCCGGGCACCGGCCTGAATAGGCACCTCTCTCCCTGACGAGAGTCCAATACGACGGCTGAAAAAAAGCTCAGCGGATCGACCCGAACCGACTGAAAAGGTCCCCGCGTTCTCTAAGAAGAACGCCCTTTTCTCAGGGAAGAAGAGGGAAAAGCGGGTGAGATTCACCTGCTGGTCGTCGACCTCCACCTGAGCAAAATCCGTGTTCGCCGTCAGGTCGAGAGTCAGGCTCTGGGTGATACCTAGCTTGGCGTCAGCACCCATCCGGGTGCCGAAGTCTGCATCCGGAAGGGTGGCCGTGTAGTCTTTAAATGCATCACCGAGCACATACGGACTCACCGACACAATCCGTCGGGTGGGTGCCCGGAGTTCGAGCGTGCCTGCTAACGAAACGCGGTAGAGGTTGAACTGGCGCGGGATTGGTGCCCACATGGCCCGCTCGTTCTTCCGCCGAATGACCCTCCCGAAGTTGATCCCCCAAGTCTGCTCCCCACCTCCACGGTACCGAAGTGTAGAAAAGGGAATGCGCATCTCGGCATACCACCCGAATTCATCAGTCGATGTGGCGACCTGCCAGCTTCCGTCCCAGTTCAAGTTGAAACCTCCGCCTGATCCCCTTTGCTGACGTGCGCTACCACCTCCACCTCCACCCTGACCCTCATTGGAAACCTGTCCGTCGTACTCGATACCTGCAGGTGTTGTACCAAAGACGAAGCCGTTTTGACGATCCAGGTAAGTGTCGATCACCGCTACAAATGCATCCGTGTCGGTCAGCGATGCGTCACGAAGAGTCTGGCCCACAACCAATCCCGTGGGATCGGAGTCCAGCATCCACGCACCGATGTAAAGCGCCTCGTCGTCGTAAACGATGCGTACCTCGGTCTGTTCAGAAACGGGCTGGCCGTCGATGGGCTCCCGCTGAACGAAATCCGTTAGTACCTCTGCATCGGCCCACGCACCGTCATCTAGCCGGCCGTCGACAGTTGGAGCAAGTGAAACCTGGAATGCGATCGCGTTGGGTGCCTGCTGAGCTTCCAGCCCACCTCCGGTCGTAAGGATCGCAATCGGCACGATCCAGCGTGTATCCAACATGAAACCTCGTGAACGGGATGACGAGTCGTGTGTGGAGGGGTTTTTGGGATGCAGGTAGACCAAGCCGTAGGCTGCCTACATTTACCCCTCAAAGAAAAGGTCAAGTTTGATGGGTGTCCTCCAACCTGACAAGAGGAAGAATCTCGACTGCAAAAGCCCTGGCTCCATCGCTTACCCTTTGTTCAATTTGCAGTGGTTCCAACTTCGACGTTATTTCCGAGGCCGACAAAAAGGCTATCTGGCTCGGCCCGAACCGATGGATGTTCCTACGCGTAGTGGGACAAGTCGTGGGAGAACGTCATCCAACTCGTGCCCACAGACCCCTGCGCCTTCGATCAGCTTAACCTCACAAATGTTGCAGCGGACGCATTCTTTAAAGTCGATGTCCCCACCTCGGATGGCTCCTGTCGGGCAACTCTGCTCACAGACCTGACAATAGTTGCAGTGCTCCACACGCCGGATACGTTTCAATGAGATCAACGACAGCAGTGCTAGGGCGGCCCCAAGGGGACAGACGTAACGGCAATAGAACCGAGGCACGATTGCGGATGCTACGAGGAAGGTCGTCGCGATACTCCAGAGAAGAAGGGAACGACTTCGGAAAAACACAGTGCCGAACGGCTCGAAGTACTGGTATAAACTCGTGTGACTCCCGGCGAGGGCCGGAATCAAGATAAGGCCTAGAACAACATACTTCACCATAAGACCGTGACGCTGCGCGTAGGGCGACACTCGCCACTTCAAACGCTCTGGTACGACTCGATCAAGAAAATCCTGTAGCGCGCCAAAAGGACATAGGAAGCCACAAAAGACCCTCCCCCACAACAACGTAACCACCACAGTAAAGCTCACCATGAGGAGTAGGGGTAAGTCGCCGAGGTAGACACTCGCTCCAACCCAAATTCCACTCGTGATATGGGAGACGGAAAGGAACCCGCCATCCCAAAACCCCAGATACAGCAGAGTGACTGCCAGCGTAACCCAACGGAGCGCCTCACTCTTAAGTAAGAACGCCACCATCACCAGAGAGAGTAGTAGTGAGATCCTCACGACCCGGACCCAAGAAGTCTCCGCGAGTATCCTAGATAGAGCGGTTTCTTCGTTTACGACTGTGAAGTCAAACCCTTCCTGCGCGAGAGAGGGGTCAGGACCGAGGATAGGCTCCGAGTTGGTGAATCCAGAGGCTGTGGTAGCCGCTTCCTGATCAGAACGTTCAACGTCGACCACTAGCTCATCCGAGGCAGAGGTCTCCCTGTTGATAGCCGTATTTTCTTTAACCGAGCTGGTGTCATTTCCCTCTGCGGGTTCGGAAAGGTCATTACCGGCCTCCCCTTTCTCCGCCTCTGCGATTTCTCCCTCGGTAGCCACGTCGAAGTTAAAACCCTCTTCTTCCTCCAGTAGTGCCAGCCGAGCCGCCTGGGTCAGATATTCGATCGCCACAACATCAGTGTCAGGTGCTCGATCATAGAGTATCACAAAGGGCTCTGTGACATCGACCGCTTCGTCGATTATCATGCTCCCGGTCAGCACAACCCGATCCTTCATCATGCCTCCGCCATCCAGGCCGAGCGAAAGGACATCGTTCGGTGAGATTGGGAACGTGTCGCCATCCTGGGCAATTGCCCAACCCTCTCTCACAAAGAGACGCAGACGGGGGCCCTCCACTCCATACACCATGAGGTGGCCCTCACCCCTCCGATCCATCCTTTGCAATGCTCGCGCGAACCTTTCCGGCCCTACCAGAAATTCCCCGAACTGATTCGTGTCGATGTGCACAAGGTTGATTTCCGCAGACCCCGAACCATCTTCGACCAAGAACCACTCTATGACCCCTCGCTGACGCATCTCCAACCACGGGAGACTCTCGATATTCTCGACCGGCGCCGTTGAGGAAAAGCTCGCCCCCTCGAAATACGCCTGCGCAACCCTTCTGGAAGCATCGCGGACCCCCCTGGCGAGTGCGCGAACGCTGATTGTGGCACGTGAAATACCCTGGACGTCCCCATAAACGCTGAATGCGTCGCCAATGTGTTTTCCAGAAAAGTGCTCCTGAAATCCTCTCCTCCGGAGGAAGTCCCCCATGCTTTCCTGGATGGACTCCCAGTAATCCATGACGCGTACGCCGGTCACATTCCCATCCAGGTCCATTCCGACGAGCGCCTCGACCGGTCCACTGTATCCGAAGGGCTCGGGAGGCAGGTCGGATGTCAGGAAGATATAGCCAATCAACGTTTCGCTTCCGCTAGGACCACCGGTTCGGTAGGCCTGAATAACGGGAGGCTCGCCTATCTTCTCGCTGAAACGATCCGCTCTGGGCATGACCTCGCGGAGAAGCGAAGACGAGACCCCATCGCTCGACTGAGCCGACAACACACAGGAACTCCCAAATGCACAGAAAAGCGCCGTGAGGATGACGAGTGATCCGATGCGGTACATCACAGGTGCTCGAGCGATGTACCCAGATTCATCTAAGACCTCACCCATTGTCGCACGTCCAAGACATTGATACTGACCCAACCAGCAGCGCAGTTGGGCAACGGATACCGATCAAAGGAAACGAGTCAGGGCCGTGGCTGGCCGAATTTATTCCCAAAGAAGTCACCTTCGTTCCAAGTCGGGCGGTTGTCCGCGTTGGCCACGAGAAAGCCCGTCAGGAAGTTGATGCGGGCGTGATCCGCTCCGGCACCAAAGTCGAAGCCCTGGTCAGGCTCGTCTCTGGGCGTGTGATAGAAATCTACTCGCCAGGCGGCGTTGATCGCCGATCCATCCATTGAAGGATCACCGGTCTCAAAACCGCTTTTGATGAAAAGAGATGGGATCCCTTGCCGAACGAAACTGAAGTGGTCACTGCGGATAAAAAGCACCTGCTCAGGAATTGGATCCAAACCGATCTCAAGGCCGAGGTGCTCTGCGGCCAATCCGACCGCCTCCGACAAGCTCGAGTGCTCGGCTCCATAGGGCACAATGTCGAGAAGTGGATGGAAGAGAAAAGGCATATCCAGCGAGAAGTCCGCCACAAGATTTTCGGCAGGTACAGTCGGGTGTCTTACGAAATAGTCGGAGCCCAACAACCCCCACTCTTCCGCGGTCACTCCCAAGAAGAGTATGGATCGCCTGGGCGCTTCCGGCAGTGCCGTGTATGCACGAGCGATTTCCATAAGGATCGAGACACCTGAAGCGTTATCATGTGCCCCATTGTATATGGCATCTCCCTCCATCGGTTCACCTATACCGAAGTGATCGATGTGCGCAACATACACCACGTGCTCGTCTCTTAGATTCGGGTCACTTCCCTCCAGCTTAGCCACGACGTTTGCGCTTTGAATCGTCCGATGACGACTTGTCGTCCGAATCCGGACCACACCCGGTAGATCAAAAGGTCGTAGAGTCCCACTCTCGGCCGCAGCAAACATATCATCCAAGGACACGGGGGAACCCCGGAAGAGGCGTGCAACGCCTGAGTGGTTCAGAGAAGCTGTGGCATCAATTCCGGCGGCAACATTCGGCTGACCGTTTTGATCCAACCAACTGAAGGCACCGCGCTTTGATCGATTGATCGAAACCTGCCAACGAAATCGGGGATCGTCCGGGGAGGTGAAGGACACGACTCCGATTGCGCCACGTGCTCGGGCCTCCTCACGCTTAACCGACCCAGACGAGTAGAAAGCTCGTTGGTTGCTCGGAAACGTTACTGGAGCCCCGCTCAAGTAAGCGACAACCTTGCCCCGCACATCCATCGATCCATAGTCGTCGTATTCGAGTTCGGGAGCCACGACCCCAAAGCCGACGAATACTAATGGTCCGCTAACATTGACCTCGGGTTGGCTGGCGCTCGGACTCAGAATGTAGTCTTCAGCATAGATGAGGGACGTCTCCTCTCCATCGAGTATAACAGATACCCGACTCTGATCCTCGACAATAATGCTCTGCCGCAGCGGTACAGGTTGAGAAAACCCCCCAGCAAGACCGGCTGGCGTAAGACCGAGTGAACGAAAATGGGTCTCGACGTAGCGGGAGGCGATCTCAAATCCCCGGTTCCCAGGAGCACGCCCTTCTAGGAGGTCATCGGCCAGGAATCGAATATGCGCTTCGATCGCCTGCGGTTGGATTGCCTGCAATGCTGCTGCAACTTCGTCACTGGATAGGTTAGCAGAGGCCGGATTGTCCGCTCCAACCTCCAAACTGCAGGAGGTAGTAGTCAGCGCAACGATCCCCAAAAAGGTCATCAGAACCGCAGCTCGTCTCGCGATCACACGCATGGAATCTCCTGTGTTTGATAGCCTACCCAGCAGCAACCTCGTGCATCACCGCCAGTATAGCGAGCCGTCACGGATATCCCAAGCCGTCCGGACAAACAACGTGATTCTCCGGATCCGCCTCTCATTTCTCTTGAAATGTGTAAGCCGCGATGCGATCTTGGCGCTGCTGGCATCCGCTTCGCGGCCAGCTCAATTGTAATCCGTGCGCCCACGCGATGGAACTCGCATGTATATCTCGAGATTAGGCCGACGCCCTGTGCAGGAAATGGGGCCTTCCATATCTCCTCCCACGGGTCCGCCTGGGCGGCTGGTGACTGTTGAGATGGGTCGACTCCCCCCTGAGACCTCAGTACATATTGGTTTCGGAGCGCTGGGCGGAAACCAAGAGCTGCTCAGTCTGGTAGACACGGACGGGAATGGATTCCTGATCACAACAGTGCAAATCCCGTCGTGGGCCACTCAAGGCTTGAGGCACTTCTTCTTTATCGCGCACGACGACGAGCGACAGCAACCCTTCGCGTTCTCCGGAGAGTTTCACGTCACAGACCAAGGTGGCGTCTTCACGATCGAGGGCGAAATCTCGGACGAGGGGAAGGCCTGCACCGCTATGCGTACGAGTGAAGACCGCCTTTATAGTCTCACAGCGTTAACACAAACATACGAGCCTGGTACGACCGTGCAGGTCACGGGAATCCACGTCGAAGACCCTGCGTGTTCAGAGGGCCTGGTAGTTCAGGTTCTGGGAATCCGACCCACCTAGGACCGTGGGTGTACCAACGCCCTCAGCCGCTCCTCGGTATCGGCAATACCGCCGCTCTCGTAGTTAAGCCGGCCGAGGCAGTCCCGGGGTAGCGAACATGATGTCGGTGATCGCCTTGATGCTCCGGTTGCCGTATCGGAAGGGAACGACCAGGCGCAGGGGCGCTCCGTGTCGTGGCGGAATCGGCTCGTCGTTCATGAGCCACGCGAGCATCACTTGCGGATGGCGGAGCTCCTCCACGGACTCGTCCACGTAGTGGCCGTCCGACGCGGTGAGGCGGCAATAGTGGGCTCCGGGGATCAGGCCCAGCATGTCCGCGAAGTCGGTGAAGCGCACGCCCGTCCATTTCACTACGCCACTAGGCAGGGGTGCACCGCATTGCATCAAATACGTATGCGAGACCCGAGGCAGGGGCTCCAAGTCGCTGAACCGAAGGGTCCCGCGCTTGGTGCCCAGCCCGCGCGTGTTGACTCGGATCGCCATCTTCGTGTAGTCGTACTCGATCTCCGGCGTGGTGCGATCCGGGGTCCTCCACATGAGGCGCCCCTCAATCTCACCTGCCTCCGATTCCGGGTGCTCGGGAGCCGAGCCATCGGGGTTCAGTGGCAAATCCACAGGGAAGCCCCCTGGCAGCTCAACCGTCTCAAGGTGGTCCGGCCATTCCTGGGCTTCGCCCTGGCCCAGCATTTCATTCGGATTCACGACCCCCATGGACAAGCCTGCCATAGTGGTTCCAGAGACTCGGATCGCATCTCGTCGAGAGAGCTTCACGGCGGGTACCCCCCTTTTGGAAGATCAGTCGCGGTGGTGGGTCTTCCCCTCCCCGTCAACCTTCTGGCACAAACTAGATCGTGAACCGGGGTGGGGCAAACAACTATATGTGCCGATGGACAGATACTGGGAAACGTTTCACGGAAACAGTGACTTGGCTAGCATTCCGTGGACGCCTTTCGTACCGTCAACGAGTTGGGTGACACGTAGATTGAGTGCAACCGAGCATAGGATGTACGCATCCCCTCGCTCCATCCCTTTGACATCCACGAGAAAGCTAACCATCTCACGCGTGGCCATCCGAGCCGCCTCGTCGAGATCAGGATCCAATCCCATGGACATGTAGTGGGTCGGAGTCTCCGCACGGGGCCACTGGAGGCTTCGGTCCTTGTGGAGAATCACTTCGATTGTTCCGTATAGAGACGTTTCGATGGCAGTCCCTGTCACCTCTCCGTCACCCTGAGCCGCGTGTCCGTCACCGATGGAGAGCAGCGCCCCGTCTACGTGCACAGGCATAAAAATCGTCGTACCCTCGACTAAGTCTTTGTTGTCTAGATTGCCGACGTGATAGCCAGGGGCAGTGCTATTAATGCGGCCAATGAGGACAGGAGGTGCCACTCCGATGGATCCAAAAAACGGGCGTGCTGGAATTTCAATACCTTCGACACCCGTCATGGTTATGGTCCCAGCAATCGTATCAATCTCGAAGGCACGCAGTGCGGCCAAGGGAAAATCCGCCGGGATTGTACCTCCTCCGGGCAAGAATCCGCTGACCCCGTAGTCCGTCAAGAATCCGATATCGACGAGGCGAACCTCCAACACGTCACCCGCCTCCGCACCCTCGACATACATCGGACCATTCAGTGGATGTGCCCCTATACGGATCGTCTCCTGTTCTTCGACATTGACCATAGACGGCAGGAACCGATCTTCCGAAATCCCCGCCAGCCGCAGACGTGCCAGTCCGCGAGCAAGTAGATTCTCAAAATAGACCCTATCTCCAGACTGGATCGTTACCACAGGCTCGAGCGAAGCGTCATAGAATCCCCAGTGGATGTTGGAGGGCGCTAGAGGCAAGGCGTGTAACGTACCCGTCTGTCCCTGAATAGATGTCGGAAACATTGCCAGTAGAAACCAAACGCACTTCGATTTCATTTTCAGGTCACCTCCCTCACATCACGTTAGATCGGGATGTTGTTGGTGCCAGTCGGTTACAGACTGGTATGCGTGTGCTACGCTCAAGATCTTGTCGTCTGCAAACAGGTCCCCGATGATCGTCGTACAGATCGGCTGTTCGTGATCAAAGTCATCTTCAGTGTTCGCATCCCCGAAATCGTATGGTAGCACAGCAGCGGGATGGCCGGTCTCGTTCGTAAGGCCCGTCTCCCCGGACCCGGTAACGAACATGTCGAACCCCTCCATCGCCTTCGCCATCTCCTGCATGAGGATTCGCCTCCGCCGTTGCGACTGTATGAAGTCGAGTGCCAAAACTGTGCGGCCACGATGGAACCTCGGCGTCCGGGCCTCCTCTCCTTCGGCGGACTCCGGCACAGACTCCAACACACCTCCGGGAGCAACATGGAAGTCGAAGGCAGCTGAAGATTCTACTCCGAGGCCACTAGAGCCACTCTCGGGGAGTTCGGCCATCGGCTTGGGATCTGCACCGAGCTCGCGAAGCTTGCCGACGAAGGCCTCTGGTGCGTCCTCTGTATAACCGATACGCATACGAGAGAGATCCGGCCGACGCTCGAAACGGAATGGTGCGGTCAGTGTGGCTGGATCCTTGGAGTCTGATCCGTGGATCGCATTGAAGACAATCGCACAGTCCTCAATACTTCTGCACATGGGGCCGGGTTTATCCATGCTCCACGCCAAAACCATTCCACCGTGCCGGCTGATCCGGCCGAAGGTGGGCCGCAGGGCGCTCAGTCCTCCGCGACGTGAGGGTCCCACGATTGAGCCCCGAGTTTCTGTTCCGATTGAAAATCCGACCAATCCCGCCGCCGTAGCAGAGCCCGGTCCAGCCGAGGACCCACTCGAGCTCTGTTCAGGATTCCACGCGTTACGTGTTTGTCCACGGTACCAGTTAGAACCGCTGGCGAATTCCCCCGTCGCCAGCTTGGCAATCAAAACGGCTCCGGCTTCCCTTAACCGCACCACCAACTCGGAATCTTCATTGATCATCTGATTCTCGAAGTCGCTCGATCCCCACGTAGTCCGTGCACCGGTGACCGAAAACAGGTCCTTAACCCCCCATGGCACCCCGTGCAGTGGGCCTCGCCACCGTCCGGCCCTCAGCTCTGCATCAGCCTTCTTAGCCTCCTCACGAGCTCGGTCTTCAAGGATCGTCACAGCGCAAAGCAGGATCGGATCGTACTTCTTCATCCGCTCGAGATAGATGTCGGTCAATTCTTCGGAGGTGATCTTTCGACCACGGATGAGTGCTCCCAAACGATGTGCGGGGAGAAATGCGATGTCGGCCGAGTTCGTGGGGGCCGGACCAGTCCACGGCCCCGTGTTGATCATCTGGCGCCCCCACGGGATGCCTCCGTCCTCCCTCCAAAGTCTCTCGATGAGCGCACCGGTTCCACCCGGGTAGGCTTGGAACTGTAACGCGGGCGGCTCTCCGTTACCTAAAGGGACCAGCGATTCCTGTGCCTCTTGGAGAGAGAAGGGCTGCCGACCATCCTCTGCAGTGAGCGCGCCGGGGCGGACTCCACTCGCCGTGGCCACAGCAGCAGCCACTTTCAAGAAGCGCCTTCGCTCCATCGAGTTGGATCTAGCGATTCTCGCGTGGCCGTGAGCCTCAAGATCACGTCGTATAGACATGGCCAACCTCCCTGCGTAGCGGGACGTACCCCTAACAACTCCGATCAGAGACCAAGGTAGCGAGGAGAGTCGAAGCGGGCGATGTTCCCAGTATCAAACCCTGACTGCTTCGAAGGAGCCGAGACCATGACTGCCCAAAACACGCCCTTGGTTCTCACGCTGGCCTTTCTCCTGGGAAATCTCCCAGTCGAACTTCAGGCTCAGGTCGAACCATCGAGCTACGATCTTCTGATCCGCGGTGGACGAGTTGTCGACGGGACCGGTAATCCCTGGATCTACGCTGACGTGGGCGTCCGCGACGGGCGGATCGCGACCGTGGGACAGCTTGCGAATGCAGATGCGAACCGTGTCATCGATGCGACCGGCCTGGTGGTTGCCCCCGGTTTCATCGACCTGCACACCCACTCTGATTCTCAGCTTCTGGCGGATGGCACGGCTCAGAGCAAGGTCCGACAGGGCGTCACTCTCGACATTGCCGGTGAGTCCAGCAGCCCAGCACCGAGAGATGGAATGCCCGCCTCAGTCGGCCGCGGAGGTGTGCGGGCGGATTGGACCACCTTCACAGGCTACTTTGAGCGGGTGCGAAGTCAAGGCATCTCCATGAACCTCATCACGCACGTCTCTTATCATCAGGTGCGGCGTGTGATCAAAGGATTTGACGAGAGTCCAGCGACCCGGGATGAGCTGGAGCAGATGAAAAAGCTTACGGCCCGTTCAATGGAAGAGGGCGCTTGGGGTCTCGTCACCCGATTCGGAAGCGGAGGTCCTCAGCATCCCGACGAGGTCCTCGAGCTTGCCAAGGTTGTCGCAACCTACGGTGGCAACTACACGTCCCATCACGGAAGTGAAGGATACGAGCAGGAAAAGGAGATTGATTTTGCGATCCGGGTCGCCGAAGAAGCTCGGATGCCCGTGCACCTGTTTCATTTCAAGGTGAGAGCGCGCGGGAATTGGGGAACGATCAACGACTTTATCACTCAGGTTGAAGAGGCGAGAAACCGCGGACTGGATGTCACAGCCAACCAGTATCCCTATACCGCGATGTTCCACGGTTGGAGCTCATTTTTCCCTCTCTGGGTGAGAGAGGGTGGTCCAGATGAGTTCGCTGCGAGACTCCGGGACGAATCTCTGCGGGAACAGATCAAGGCCGATCCCGACTTCATCGCCTGGGCTGAGGAGCATGGTTGGTGGGAAGGCATTGTCCTTGCCAGAGCCAACCAACCGGACGTCAAGAAATACGAGGGTATGACTATCAAAGAGATCGCGTCCTCGCTAGGTGTAACGGATCCTGCCGACGTGGCCATCGACCTCATGGCCAAGGAGGGCGGTGGCATAAGCGGCATCTTCCACGCGATGTCCGAGGAGGACGTGCGTCTAGCAATGCAGCAGCCCTGGATGGCTCACGCAAGCGATGGATCCGCGATTAACCTAGACGCTCCAGGGGTCCCGCATCCTCGCAACTACGGAACAGTGCCCCGCGTGCTCGGACACTACGTGCGTGATGAAGGCATCCTCACGCTCGAGGAAGCGGTTCGCAAGATGACTTCACTCCCAGCCCAGATTCTCGGGTTGCGGGATCGGGGGCAGCTACGGGAGGACTTCGTCGCTGACATCGTGCTCTTTGATCCAGACGGAGTCGCTGAGACTAACTCGTTCGAGAACCCCAAATCTTATCCGGTTGGGATTCCCTACGTCATTGTCAACGGAACCCTCGTGATTGATGAGGGAGAGCATACGGGTGCCCGGCCCGGAACTGTGCTCCTCGGAAGAGGCTACACGCCGGGAACCCCTGTGAGCGACGGAGTTACGTTGCGGTAATCTAGAGCTATGTTCCTTCGAGTAGAGTCTCCACGTGTGCGGCGGCGGCAAGTGCTAGGCCGTCGACATTGTAACCCCCCTCGAGCAGTGAAACTAACCGTCCTCCACAGTAGTCGTCCGCCAACGCCAAAGAGATCCTGGTCATCTCACGGAACGCTTCGTCGGTGAGATCGAAACAGCCGAGCAAATCATCCTTTCGGCTGTCAAAACCCGCAGACAAGATGATGAAATCCGGCCGAAACCTACTCACGGCCGGGAGAAGCTTTGTGTCCCAATACCTCAACATATCCACGTCCTTCGACCCACAGTCAAGATGGACATTTATGTTGAAACCCTGCCCATCTCCCTCACCTGAAAGTGATGGATCACCGGTACCTGGATAGGCATTCCAGTCGTGAGCCGAGAAGAATAGCACCGACGGGTCATCGTAGAAGGCGTTTTGCGTCCCGTTCCCATGGTGGTAGTCCCAATCGATGATGAGAATTCTTTCGAATCCGTGGGCTACCTGGGCGTAGCGTGCAGCGATCGCCGCGTTGCTGAAAAAACAGAATCCCTCCTCACGGCCCGTATTGTTCGCGTGGTGGCCCGGCGGCCGGATCGCGCAAAACGCGTTGGCAACCTCCCGTCTTGCTACAGCGTCGACTGCCCCAAGCGCTCCCGCCACTGCCAACTCGGCTACGGGACCGGTGACGTCAATCGTCCGGACCGACTCCACATGATCGCGTATATGATGGCGCATGATATAGGGCATGGGATCCGCTAGGAGCGGAATCGACATGAGCTCTTGGTCGAGACCTCGTGCCGCAAAAACTTCCCGCATTCTTCTCAATCGTAATGGTCGCTCAGGATGTGGCTCGCCCCCACGTGGGGCGAGAACGTGATCCAGGTAGCGGACGTCGTAGACAAACCCCGTGTTACGCGCTTGTCGGAAGGGTGCAGCCGCCATGGCGGCAGGGATGGCTCCGGCTCCCAACAAGCACTTGGAGGCTCCCTCAAGAAACTCTCTACGCGTCTTCATGGTGTGCACTCCTTACCGAAGCGGGGGCGCAGCTCCGGCAATGTCGACATCACGTCGTGCCACGACAAGGCCGAGACTGGAACGGCCACACCTCTCCGTCACATCAAAAACTTGCTCAGTCACCGTGTTTCGTGGAACTTGAACATGTGAACATGGAGGCATAAATGCCAATCTACGAGTATTCCTGCGAAACGTGCGGACATCAGTTCGAGACATTGGTTCTCGGAAAGGCAGAGCCCGAGTGTCCCTCCTGCCAGGGTCGGGATCTCGAGCGATTGCTCTCCTTACCTCGCGTGCACTCATCGTCCACCCGTGCGCTGAGCATGAGGGCCGCGAAGAAGCGTGATAAGGCACAAGCCACGGATCGGGTAGTTGAGCAACGGAAATACGAGCAAGCTCATAACGATTAGCGCTCGTTATGCTTAGTGTGCACCGCAATCTACACCCCCTACCGAGTACCAGTTAGCTTCCTGTGTCAGCGCACCATCTAACGTAGCAAGGGGCGCGGCCTCCTCCGGCATTTCAAACCACCACGAATCATGACGTCCTTAAATCCGAGTGGCTGGTCACACAGGCTCGTACTGATCAGTCTTTTGTGTGCATCGGCGGTGATGCAGGCCAACGCGCAGGTGGCTTCGACACCAAGCGTCGATGCGCACATCCTCCTCACTGGTGGAGCTTCCAGCATCCGGGTCGACGGCCTGCTGGACGAGGCCGCTTGGCGCGACGCACCTATAGCATCCGGGTTCCGTCAGCAAGAACCGTTCGAGGGCGAACCCGCGACGGAGATCACCGAGGTCCAAGTCCTCTTTGACGACGCCACCCTCTACGTCGGAGTAATGGCCCGAGACCGCTCTCCCGAAGAGGTGATCGCCCGCATTCTACAACGTGACAAACTCATGGAGGTGACCGACGACGAAGGAAAACCAGAGTTTACGAGTGACGATGCAGTCGTGATCGTTCTGGATCCGTTCCACGACCACCGAAACGCAGTCGTTTTGGGCACGAACCCGAACGGTGCCGAGTTCGACGCGCTGATAACGGACGAGGGCCGCGAATTCAATGTCGACTGGCGGGGGGTTTGGGAGGTCGCTGCACGCCGGACACCCGCGGGCTGGTCCGCAGAGTTCGCGATCCCGTTTCGCTCGCTGCGCTTTCCCGAAACATCAGATGAACCGTGGGGCTTCAACATCTACCGCGTCATCAGGAGAAAGAACGAGCAGACCCTCTGGAGTTCGTGGTCCCGCTCGAATGAAGGGTTTACTCGCGTGAGTAGAGCGGGCCACATCCACGGCCTAACCAACCTACCACGGACCGGACTGAACGTAGAGCTGAAACCGTATGTTTTAGCGGGTTCGATTCAAGAGCCGGATTTGTTCGATCATTTGGATGCCGATGAACAACTTGAGATCGGACTTGATGCAAAATACGAGGTGAGGCCTGGACTGGTCTTAGATGCCACCCTCAACACCGACTTCGCTCAAGTTGAGGTCGATGATCAACAGGTGAATCTCACGCGGTTCAGTCTATTCTACCCTGAGAAACGCGATTTCTTTCTGGAAAACGGCGGAATCTTCGAAATGGGTTGGCGCAGCATGTACGAGCCACCTCCGTTCCTGTTGTTCTTCTCTCGACGAATCGGAATATCGGAAGACGGGCCGATCCCGGTTCTGGGTGGATTGAGGCTCACGGGTCGAACCGGAGACCAGACCGTCGGTTTCGTTAACGTAGTAATGGACGAAGCGCTCGGTGAACCACGCCAGAACCACGCGGTAGCTCGTCTGAAGCGTGATATTGGGGACAATAGTTACGTGGGAGCCATGGTTACAGATCGTCGCGAGGTGGGCGACTGGAATACAACTGGAGGAGTGGACTGGTCGTTCTGGCCAACCTCGGTACTGAACGTGCAGGGCTTCGCCGCCGCAACCGCGGCGAGTGGGGTAGGCGGTGAAGGAGCAGCCTACCGACTCGGGATCGATTATCAGACGGATCGGCTCGGGATTACAGCCGGACAGCTTGGCGTCGGCCCAGATGCAACGGCTGATCTGGGATTCATCACGAGGAAAGATATCCAGCGATCTGACACCTTTTTGCGCTTCACTCCACGACCAAAATTTCTCGGCCTGAGAAAGCTCAATCTATTCTGGAACAGCAAGGTGTTCACGAGCTTTGACGGAGCGCTCCGGGATTGGGAGACCGGACTGGCGTTTGAGCCGGAGTGGAATACTGGTGATGAGTTCGCATTCGCTTTCATGAGGGGGTTTAACCGACTTGATGAGCCGTTCGATATCAGTGAGAACGTCACCATCCCCGTCGGCGATTACGACGCGAATCAGATAATGTTGTTCGCCAACACCAGCAGAAACCGGCCGATCATGCTGAATTCTATGGCTTTCCTACAGAGCTATTTTGATGGCCACATCCGGATGATCACGAACGATGTGACCGCGAGTCCGAATGCGAACACTGCACTTACCCTAGGATTTACGCACAACCGGGTTGATGTACCGGCGGGAGCGTTCACGGCGAACTTGGCTCGACTCCGAGTGGGGTATGCATTTTCCACCAAGCTCGTCGCCAACACTCTGATACAATACAATAAGCGGGATGACGAGCTGTCCATCAGTGTTCGCATCAACTTCATTCATAGACCCGGTAGCGATCTCTTTATCGTCATAAATGAAGAGCGTGGGAGCTCCACCTCAATATGGGACGTTAACACGAGGGCATCCGTAGTGAAGTTGACTTATTTGGCCAGGCTGTAGACACCGTCCCGGCCAGCATTACAGTTACGGTTGGGCCGGTAACATACTCCGGAGTGGTTCAACCTGCCGGCTACCCCCAGACCCCGGAACAGGGTTGTGCGGTCTACCTCTATTGGGTAGCTCTAGTACGCCTATTTGGGTGATCGCCAACGTCGTTAGGGAGGGCCGTCATGTACCTTAAGCAATCCGTATCCCGTCGCCGCTTCATGGGTGGAGCTGCTACAGCGCTCGGCTACTTCGGACTCAAGCCAGGGGGCAACCTCTGGGCGGAGAACCTGCGAGCGTCTTCTTCGCCGACCATTCAAGAAGCTTTGGCCGAGTATGACGCGTTTGCAAAGATCTCGTTCAACGAAAATCCGGATGGCCCCTCCCCAAAAATGATGGACGCAATGAACATGGCGTTCAAATACTCAATGCGGTATGGCTATCCCGATGGCAACATCCAGGGCAAGATCGCCGAACACCACGGTGTGTCACCCGACAACATCCTAATGGGTGCAGGTTCAGGCGAGATACTCGAAGTGGTTGGGCTAACCTACCTGGAAGCCGGCAAGAAGGTAGTGGGCGTCGAGCCGTCCTACGCCCAGGTGTATGAGCACGCCAGCGGAATCAAAGCGGATGCCATCAAACTTCCGCTCAATGAAGACTACAGCCAGAATATTCCGGCGATGATCCGGGCCACAAATCAAAACTACCGGGACGTTGGGTTCGTCTATATGTGTAACCCGAACAATCCTACCGGTCTGACGGAGTCGGCTAGGGAGATTCGCCAGCTCCTAGACGGAATCCCTGAGGATATGCCAGTTCTCATAGACGAGGCATACCATCACTTCGTTGATCATCCCGATTACGCGACGTCTGTGCCGTACGTGCTGGAAGGGCGTAAAGTGATCATCGCGCGTACTTTCTCGAAGATCTACGGTATGGCTGGACTGCGTCTTGGCTACGCTGTCGCGCCGGCTGAGATGGTCCGAGAGATGGACGCGTACGCTGTCAGCAGCATCAGCGCCCTCGCCAAGTGGGGCGGTGTCGCAGCTCTCGAGGACAAGGAGGAAGAGAGGCGCCGGCGCGAGAATACGCTCGCGTTACGCAGGAAGACGACAGCCGAGCTTAGAGCTTACGGTTACGACGTCATTCCTTCAGAGACCAATTTCTTCATGGTGCACACAGGTAGACCCGTAGAGGAGGTTGGGGCCGAGTTCCGTAGGCGCGGTGTACTCGTCGGGCGACCGTTTCCCCCGATGCTTGAGCATCTACGCGTCTCTGTCGGCACCGAGGAAGAGATGGTCCGGTTCATGACGGCCTTCAGGGAGATCTTCCCATCTATTGCCGCGGTCGGAGCTTCTGGCGACTGATAACCTATAGAGAACCAGTGTGGTAGAGACACAAAACTCCCTATCTGATCCTCGGGTCCGGTAGGGAGTTTTGTGTGGAAGCATGAGGCTTGATTCGAGTTTCCCAGGATCGGAGGTCACAATGATGAATAAGATCGTCTGGGTTTCTACCCTTGTCCTAGGCCTAGCAGGTGTCGGAGTTGCTATCGCATTCCTGCCTCCAGGAAGGCCTTTGAGTTACGAGACTAATGATCTTTTGGAAACCATCTCCCCGTTCAACAGCTACGGACACGTATACGACTCGGACAACATTGAGGCGATGCGACCACGGGTGATGGGCACTCATGGGGTGATTTCGACCGGCCACTACCTAGCCACCATGGCCGGAATGGACGTCCTTAAGCAGGGCGGGAACGCTTTTGATGCTGGTGTGACAGCAGCGATGGCGCTCAAAGTGACCAAGATGGACTATGCGGGATGGACCGGCGTCGCCCCGTTGATCCTGTACAGTGCCAATGAGCGGCGGGTGCTAACACGAGTGGGGGCTGGCAAAACACCCACCACAGCCACGCTAGAGTACTTCAAGGAACACGGGAAAAACCGTGTCAACACTGCTTTGATACCAGCCGATGTGGACGTTTGGCTCGCGGCCCTAGAACGCTTTGGCACAATCAGCTTTGGTCAAGCCGCAGCACCCTCTCTCAAGATCGCAGAGGAAGGCTACCATCTCTACAAGATGCAGAAATGGATGATGGACGACCAAACTGAGCGTATCCTCCGATTTGCGTATAACAAAGATTTCTGGTTTCAGCACGGAGTGGGAGAGCAGCGTGTCGGCGATCTAATGCGAAATCATGACCTCGGCCGACTCATCCGCTACATGACCTCAGCCGAAGAGGCCGCGGTCACGTCAGGTGCATCACGCGCAGCGGGAATCCGCGCGGCCCGGGATGCCTTCTACAAGGGCAAACCGGCGAGAGACGTGGATGCTTTCTTCCGGGAGCTTGGAGGACTGGTCAGGTATGATGACTTAGCAGGTTATGAAGCTGAGTGGATGGACCCAGTCGGGACGACATTCATGGATTATGACGTTTACACCGGTGACGGCTGGTCCCAAGGCCCGCGAATGGTCCTGATGCTCAACATGTTAGCCAACTTCGATTTGAAATTACTCGGCTACAACACGCCTCGTTACATTCATCTAATTTCTCAGGTGATCGACTTGGCAATGTCGGATAGCCATCGATACGTTGGCGACCCCGATTTTGTAGATATTCCAAAGGAGTTGTACTCGGGTGAGTATGCTCGCACCCGCATCAGCTTAATCGATCCGGACCAAGCCTTTCAGGACATGCCGCCGTGGGGTGATCCGGTCCGTATGTCTAGCGTTGCCGGGGACTCCCCAAAGTCCTTCACCGCCAACCGGAACTCGAGAGCCACTGAGGACAACAGGAGAGGCCCCGCAGACAACCCGATATTTGACACGTCTTCGCTGAATGTTATGGATGGAGACGGTAATCTTTTCTCCATGACCGAGAGCGATGGTCACATGACCACACCTATGATTCCAGGGTGGGGTTTCGGCCTCGGCGGACGCATGGGCCAGTTCAACCTCGATGTAGGGTTGGCGAACGTGATGGCTCCAGGCAAGCGTCCTCGGAACACGAACAGTCCGCTTCTTATCATGAAGGACGGAAAACCATTCATGGGCCTATCGACACCGGGAGCCGACCAGCAGCTCCAAGCGCTACTGCAGGTGTTCTTAAACGTGGTTGTATGGGGAATGTCGCCCGAGCAGGCGCTCGATCAACCCCGGTTCGGAAGTTACAACTTTCCCACCACGGGGAACGAGGTTAACGAAGGACCCGCACTGTTGTTGCTGGAAAATCGAATCCCGAAAGAAACAGCCCGTGCCCTGAGGGAATTGGGCCACGATACACAGTGGTGGGGTCCATGGAATCTGAGGACGGGTGCGGTGACGTTAACGTATCGAGACCCTGAGACGGGCGTCATGATCGCCGCGGGAGACGTGCGACGAGAGACAGCTTCGTTGGGTTTCTGAGCACCGATCAGGACGGGGAGTCAGTCGACCAGGCAGACCATATCCTGACCGCAACAAACCGGCGATTTGACCATGCCATGTCCGTCGGGGCAGACTGAGACATTAATAGTACGGTAGTCTTCGGTGGTGGCCGTTTCCTGTGTGAGCTCCTTTCCACAGCGGCCGCACGTTATCGTCCCAACGCTCATCCCGCACATCTCACAGACGTAGATGGGTTCTAGATCCGGAAGGTACTCCTCCCTGTCGGCGGATTCCGTAGCTTGTCCACGGAGGGCATAGTATTCCCCACCGACCCTCTCGAACGGTGAGTCTTTGCCTTCGGTGTCGAGTGAAGTGGTAATCACTCCATTCACATCGGAGGGCGTTGCTGCCGTTTCTGAACGACCGAGATCCTCGGCAGTGATACCCTCCGTGATCGCCCTATAGTGCATCGCCGATCCCTCACGGGTCATCACTGCGATGATTGCTCCACGCAAAGTCGTGTCGGTCATCGTTAATTATTCAGTGTTCCGGAGAAGGATCGTGAGGATCCATGGGAGGGCTCGGTGAGCATCAGATCTTCCGCGGATCGGGAGAGGCCATACGCGTCCACGGAGGACGAGTGACCACGTCACTGTACACGTCTTCCAAGGCCTCTGGCCCTTCCGGAGCAGGCTCCGAGAGTGCCTGTTCCGCAGCCATGCGCACTTCTTCAAAAGCGCTGATTTCCACAGCATCAAGATCTTTTCCGGTGGCGAGTTCCTCAGCCAGGAGCCAGCCACGGAAATGAGCGATGGGATCTCTGGCCTCCCATCTCTTCAACTCGTCTGGATCCACATATTCTTTAGTGTCATGCTGCGCGTGTCCGGCCACACGGTAATATTTCAGCTCCACCATTCCCGCACCCCCCCCGGAGCGGGACCGGGCAACGGCACGTCGGACACCCTCGTATACGGCCAAGACATCCGTCCCATCCACGGATTCCGCGTGGAGCCCATACCCCTTTGCCTTCTCGACAAAACTCTCTACGCGCGTATTCGTTGACGTAGGTGACGAGAAGGCCCACCTGTTAGCCTCAACGATGAGTACCATGGGGCACGCCATAGTAGCCGCAAAACACAGGCCTTCATGCCAAGCGCCGGTGGACGAGGCTCCATCCCCATAGAAGACGACTGCCACCCGGTCCTCTTCCTTCAGTTTAAAGGCCAAGCCGATACCGGACATGATCTCCACCATCGTCCCGAGTGGGGACGTGGGACCGACTAGGCCAGTCTCATAATCCACCCAGTAGACCTTCGATTCTCTGCCTCTCGTCGGGCTAGTGCCGCGGGCGAGGTACTGACGAAAGAACTGGAGTGGTGTGCCTCCCAAGAGAAAAACCGCACCCGTGGCACGAACCGTCGGAGCGACAATATCGCCAGTTCCGTCGTTGCGGCGGCGTAAAGCATATGCAGCACCCACGGCACCCGCTTCCTGTCCGAGAGAGCGGTAGATACCACCGGTGATATGACCCTGCTTGAAGAGTACCTCCAAACGCTCCTCTGCAACTCGCGTTAGGACCATTGCACGAAACATGTCGCGAAGTTGGTCCCCGGTAAGATCCAAACCTACAGAGTTTTGATGCGGTTCCTTCCTCGTCATCGGCCCGCTAGCCTTGAGATTAGACCACCCTCTTCGGGCGACGCACGTCCCATTATGCCGCCAGAGTCCCGGAAGCAGGTCGGGGCATTTCTTCGATTTTCGGCTCGTCCATCATCAGATACGCAACGTCGCTGCGAGCCACAAGACTGTCAATTGGAAACCAGTTCTCGACAAGAGGCACTTTAGGTCTCTAGACTCTCTTGAGTATCAGACGCCAGTCGATTCATTGAGAATGGATAACTATTTGGGAGGGTCGGAATGAAAGATGAGCTGAGGGACGCAATCCGGAAGCTCTGCAAGCGTTATCCCGACAAATACTGGCAGAATCTCGATAGGGAACGGGCGTACCCGGATAAGTTCGTTGGCGAGCTCACGGACGCCGGATACCTAGCCTGTATGATCCCGGAAGAATTTGGCGGCCCAGGCCTTGGTATCCGCGAGGCGGCAGTAATCCTTGAGGAGATCAACCGCTCGGGTGGCAACGGAGCTGCCTGTCACGCCCAGATGTACACAATGGGCACCCTCCTTCGTCACGGCTCCGAAGAGCAGAAGCGCCGCTGGCTGCCCGGCATTGCGTCGGGAGAAACACGACTGCAAGTGTTCGCCGTGACCGAACCCGACGCGGGTTCCGACACGACAAAGATCTCGACCTTCGCAGAGAAAAATGGCGATCGATACATCGTGAATGGAAAGAAAAACTTCATCTCTCGGGTCCAACACTCGGAGTTGATGATCCTCCTCGCTAGAACTACACATCTCAAAGACGTGGAGAAGAAAACCGATGGCCTTAGTGTCTTCTTGGTGGATCTACGCAAGGCGGGAAACTGCATCAAGGTCAACCCTCTGAATACTATGATCAACCACGAGACGAACGAAGTATTTTTCGACGGGCTGGAGGTTCCTGAATCCAACTTGATCGGTGAGGAAGGTAGGGGTTTTCACTATATCCTTAGTGGCATGAACACCGAACGGATCCTACTCGCGTCCGAGTCGGTCGGTGACGCCCTCTATTTCGTAGACCGATCCACAGAATACGCCCGTGAGCGTATCGTCTTCCAGCGCCCCATCGGCCAGAACCAGGGTGTCCAGTTCCCCATCGCCCGTGCGTACATTCACACCCAGGCGGCCGCAGCTCTCCGGGATCGGGCCGTCCAACTCTATGAAGATGAGGCGTCATGCGGTGCCGAAGCGAACATGTGCAAGCTGTTGGCATCTGAAGCAGCTTGGGAGGCTGCAAACGTGGCCATGGACACTTTCGGAGGTTACGGGCTGGCTGAAGAGTACGGTATCGAGCGCAAATTCCGAGAAGCCCGGCTTTACCTGATCGCGCCCATCGCGAATAACCTGATTTTAAGCTACGTAGGACAGCATGTGCTTGGTATGTCCCGGTCTTTCTAGTGGCGGCGCAACCGGATGTGAATTACGCCTTGCATAAGTAAGGATAACTCAGACCGTTTAACGGAGTTGCCAGTGTACGAGACTGAATTAGCCAAGCTTAAGTCATGGATCGGTAATGAGCGTTTGGACGAGGACGTCCTCACCATCTCCCCAGCCCGGGGGATGTCAGCGGTGCTGGACCGGCCCCCGGAGGCCTTGGGCCCCGCTTCCCCCCTCCCGCCTGCGTGGCACTGGCTCTACTTCACGCCGCTCACACGCCGGTCAGCACTGGGGGAAGATGGGCACGAGAGGCGGGGAAGTTTCTTGCCGCCCATTCAGCTTCCCCGGCGGATGTGGGCCGGCGGTCGGCTTCGCTTCCTTGGGACGCTCAGTCTAGGCGAAGCCGTCCAGCGAAAATCAACGATAGTCTCCGCTCGGAGCAAAGAGGGTCGATCGGGCCCCCTGGTATTCGTCACGGTTCAGCACGAGATCGCGAACGAACAGGGTGTTGTGATCGAAGAAGAGCAGGACCTCGTCTACCGCAATGTCTCCCAGGCTTCCGGCGTCACAACCGAGCTTCCACCGGAAACCGTAGAGTGGTCCGAGACCTTCGTCACCGACCCGGTAACACTCTTTCGTTTTTCTGCCCTCACCTTTAATAGCCATCGCATTCATTACGATCACCGCTACGTGACCGAAATCGAAGGGTATCCAGACCTTGTGGTACATGGACCGCTCATTGCTCTCCTCCTCTTGGACGCGGGATCACGGTGGCTGGACGGCTCTCCCTACTCATTCTCCTACCGAGCGATCAGCCCGCTTTTCAGTAGAGAGGAGTTCACGATCTCCGGAAGGAGCACCAAGGAAGACGAAATTGAAGTGTGGGCGGCTCACCCAAAGAGGGGATTAGCCATGAGGGCAACGTTACGGTCAGGTTCGTGAGCCTTTCCCGCTCGCTGGTACGGCTGATCCGTAGTCAGACCACCGGAGCTCACGACCTTGAAGCTGCTGAAAGGTACGTGAGGGATTGGCTAGGCTCTACGGTGGCAGGCCGGGCAACGCAGCCCGGTGCCGCACTCACGGCCTACGGGCAGGCGATAGCGGACCTCGACGGGCAAATATTCCTCGCGGCAGCTCTATCCCACATCACTGAAACCGACGATCTTCATCGGGGCTCCGTCACCCATCCGGGCTGCGTAGTGATCCCCACAGCCTTAATCCTCACCCACAAGATGGGGGGTACGGGAGCCCAAGCACTCAGGGCAGTCCTAGCCGGATACGAAGCTGTGCTCCGGGTGGGGGAAGCACTTGGCGAGGAGCATTACCGGATCTTCCACAACACAGCTACTGCAGGGGTCTTCGGTTCAACCGCCGCCGCGTGTACTGTGCTAGATCTCGAGGAAGAGGCCTGGGTCTGGGCAATGGGCAATGCGGGAACTCAGGCCTCCGGGCTGTGGCAATTCAATCAAGACGCCACGATGTCTAAGCACCTACACGCCGGTAACGCAGCAGCAGCGGGAGTCCGGGCGGCTCTCCTAGCAGCGCGAGGGTTCACCGGCCCCTCTGAAATTCTTGAGGGCACGAAAGGATTTTTTCGGGGGTTTTGCCCGGATCCCATTCCTGCCGCAATCACTTCCGAGGCAGCTGGCTGGAAGCTTCCGGAAACGTCTATGAAACCGTATCCATGTTGTCGTCACACGCACCCAGCCGTCGATGCTGCTTTGGAGCTCCGGGATTCACTCCGGCGAGGAACCGCTATCGATCTTACTCCGGATCGCATTGAGTCGATTAGAATTCTCACCTATCCAGCGGCTCTTGAATTCACTAACCAACCTCGACCGACAACACCCTATGCTGCAAAATTCAGCATCCAGTATTGCGTGGCAAAGAGTTTCGCAGGTGGTCCGCTCAAGTTGACTTCATTCGAGCCTGCTGAACTGGAGGATGACGTCCTAGAAAAATGGCTGGAAAAAATCAAGGTTGAACCAAACACTAAGTTTGAAGCCGCATACCCGAGTCATTGGGGAGCAGAAGTCGTGGCAACCAGCGTCGACGGTTCTATACACCGAGCCTCTCGGGCCGACGCGCTCGGGGACCCGGAACAGCCCCTTGATGACGACTGGCTAGACCGAAAGACACTCGGACTTCTCGAATACGGCGGCATCCGGGACACAGCTGCGAGTGACCTTCTAAGAGAGTGTCGTGGGCTTCCTCAGGCCACCCGTATATTTTCGCTTCCTCGGCTGGAGGCTCGAAAGAGTTAGCCGTTTATCCTCTCCATGATCCGTCGCGCAGCCTTGATCACGGCGAGATCCACCATGACGCCGTCTAGGAGGAATGCACCACCGCTTTGAGCTTCGTACGCCTCGATCAGACGCCTCGCTTCGGCGATTTCAGCCTCATCCGGAGAAAACTGTTCCTGGATGATGTTCACCTGACTCGGATGAATCGCCGCTTTTCCAGTAAAGCCGAGTCTCCTGACGGCCACCACCTCATTTTCTAACATGCTGGGAGACGATATGTCTAGAACGGGCATGTCAATCGTGTCGATCCCCGCGAGTGCCGCAGCGTGGACCACGCGGGAGCGAGCATAGAGGAGCTCATCCCACCCGATTGCAGCTCCGAGTTCTGTACTCAGATCCACCCCACCGAAAAGAATCGCACAAACCGAGGCCGAGCACGTCGCAATCTTTTCAACTAGAGATAGCCCCAACGCCGTTTCGATAACCGGAATCAGAGGCACCCGTAGGCCGCCTTCAACCAAGGGGCCGTCGACACCTAGGACGTCCTCCGGAGAATCCACTTTCGGAAGCATGATCGCGTCGGGAGAGATTTCAGCCCGACCGACGGCATCAATGTCCTTTCTTCCGAGTTTGGTCTTAGGATCATTCACTCGTACGATAGTCACCTTGCGATTTGGTTTCCCTGCCTTAAGCAACCCAAGAGCTTCCGTGCGCCCTCGCTCCTTGTCGTTAAGTGCGACAGCATCTTCTAGGTCCATACACACCCCGTCGGCCCCACTCCTGAGGGCTTTTTCGTAGCGATCAGGCCGTGTCGCAGGAAAGAAAAGGACACACCGCAGAGGTTTCATCGATATGCCCTCCGGGATAGATAGGACCGGGATATGCTGTGAGGAAGCATGGCTCGGAGAACCATCCGTAATATCAAGAGAGAGCTTTTCATAATGTGAGGAAACCCGTAAATCTTGCGAGGGCACACTTTATTGGGTTAGAGATGACATCTTTAATTTCCTTTTCTAGTCGAAGCCCCCGAGACATCTTTACAGTCATATATGTTATTGCAGAGGAGGACGTCCTGCTGAATGCATAAACAGCGAATTCTGGTTGTTGGGCAGACACCGCCACCTTATGGCGGCCAAGCCATAATGATTCAAAGGTTGTTGGAGGGTACTTACAGCTCGGTCGAACTCGTTCACGTAAGGCTTCAATTCTCTAAAGGATTGAATACGACCGGGAAAGTCCAGCTAAGGAAAATACTCCACCTAATCAAGGTTATCCTTGAAATATATTGGAATAGAGTTCTGAAGCGCCCCAAAGTTTTCTTATATCACCCAGGGGGGCCCAGTCGGGTATCAATGATCAAAGATCTGTTCATTTTGATAACTTGTAGATGGCTATTCGACAAGACCGTCTTGTATTTTCACGCTGCCGGCATTTCCGAGTTATATGGCGGTCTTTCTCGCTTCACGAAACCACTATTCAGATTGGCCTTTTTCCGAGCGGACTACTCCATAAAAGTATTAGAGTCATCTTATCCGGATCCGGAAAACTTGCGGTCAAAAATGATAAGACATTTCCCCATTGGGGTTCCTGATTACAGTAATAACATCCACCTTAAAGCTGATGATCAGAGTGGTATCCATTGCCCCAAGATACTGTTTCTCGGTGCTATCTACGAATCGAAAGGGATCTTCGATTTGATCGATGCTTGCGCCAGATTGGCAGGAGAAAGAGCGGAGTTTTCTTTGGAGTTAGTCGGTGAGTTCGAATCAGAGGGCCTACGGGAGAACATCAGCCGAATCATAGAAACTAGCGGGCTCTCAGACAAGATAAATGTTCACGGAGTACTCGTGGGACAAGACAAGACGTCGATGTTCGCAACGTCAGATATTTTCTGTCTGCCCACATTCTTCCATGCTGAGAATAGTCCACAGGTCATAGTCGAAGCGATGTGTTTTGGGCTACCCGTTGTTGCGACAAACTGGAGAGGTATCCCATCCATTGTGGAAGATGGAAGGTCCGGCTTCTTAGTCCCCATTAGGAACAGTCAGCTATTGTCAGAAAAACTGGGGTTGCTATTGAGAGACAAAGCACTAAGAAAGGGAATGGGTAAATACGGTAGAGACTCGTATTTGAAAACCTTTTCATTAGCCCAATTCTACAAGAATCATGAGATGTTTTTTAAAGAGGTAACATCAGACTGAGAATCATGGAGAGCGTTCTAGTTACCGGTGGTGCTGGTTATGTTGGCAGTGTTGTCACAGAGACACTCTGCAAGAATGGATTTCCGGTTGTGGTTGTTGATGATTTAAGGGACAGTGAGAAAAAAATCTTTCCACATGGGACAGTTTTTTACGAACAGGATTTTGGGGATGCCGATGCGTTGCGTGGGATTATCAACGAACATGGCATTTCAATTGTAATGCACCTCGCTGCTTCAGCTAATGTTCCACAGTCTGTTGTAAACCCCGCTCTGTTCTATCAAAACAACGTTGCTGGCACTATCACTCTTTTGCAAACAATGGCTGAGGCAGGTGTTAATAAGCTGGTTTTTTCTTCTACAGCTGCTGTTTACGGAGAACCGGAGTACTCCCCTATTGATGAGGACCATCCGCTTAATCCCGTAAACCCGTACGGCCGGTCGAAGTTGATGATTGAACAAATGATCGAAGATTTTCATAAAGCCTACGGTTTACAATACATCGCATTGCGGTATTTCTGTGCCGCAGGGGCCACATCTGAAAACGGTGAATCACGCAAGAGCCAAGAGACGCATTTGATCCCGTTGGTGATCGATACTGCCCTTGGTAAGAGGTCTCACGTCGAAGTGTTCGGTAGTGACTATCCCACAAAAGACGGTACGGGAGTTCGTGATTATATCCACGTCTCGAATATCGCCATGGCCCATATACTTGCTATGGAATCTCTTGATAACGTTCCCAGTGGAGCTTTGAATCTTGGCACAGGTAATGGTTACTCTGTATTGGAAGTGATCGAAGTGACTCAGAGAGTCTTGGGGTGTGAAATTCCCCGAAAACATGCACCTTCCCGCCCTGGTGACCCCGCCAGCCTTGTCGCGTCACATAAGAAAGCGCAAGAAGTTCTTGGCTGGTCACCGAAGCATACTCTAGAGGATATCATAAGATCTACCTACGAGTGGCGAAATCATCCACAGTATTGATCTGTAACTCTATGGTTGGGCAGGTGGGTCCAGTCGCCAAGAAACCGGATACTGAGCCAGTCTAAGAGCGTAAGATCATCTTTAATAGGACAAGATCTCATGAGTAACCGGACGACCAATAAATGACCGATAGTGAGCGGATTTGGCTAAGGAGTTACCTGGATCTTTATAGGACTTCCGTGTTTGATGAATCAGTGCATGATGATCTTTTGGAAGCCAAAGT
>JAYZFL010000008.1:0-24511 GCA_036336795.1 Gemmatimonadota bacterium | reverse complement strand
TCGCGTCGGTCATTTCCTCGGTTTCCTTAGGAGAAGTATTACGCTCCGCTCCGGTAATTTATTTGACCGCGCACTCACATTACGTAAACGGCGTCCGACCCACGCGGGTCGGACGCCTTTCAACTTAGACGGGACCCATTGACGCTCTTTCAAGGAGGCCAGTCGGACCCGCTTCCACCGAATTCTCGATCCGTTACCCCCCCATCTTCACAATCATATCGAACTCTCTCTTGCGAACAGGTTGCACGGAGAGCCGAGAATTGTTCACTAAGACCATGTCTTTCAGAGCTTGGCGAGTTTTGATGTCCGGAAGGCTCACCTCGGTCTTAAACTTCTTGACGTAACGGACGTCCACCATATACCAACGGGGCTTCTCTTCGATTGCCTTCGGGTCATAGTACTTGGAACGTTTTTCAAACTGTGTAAAGTCGGGGTAGGCCTCCTTGACAACCCGAGCGATTCCCACCGCACCCGGCGGTGTCTTTTGGCTGTGGTAGAATAGCACTTCGTCACCCTTCTTCATTGCCATCATGTGGTTTCTGGCCTGGTAATTCCGGACTCCGTCCCAGTGGGTCGTCCTATCCCGCTTTAGGTCGTCAAAGGAATAGACATGGGGTTCGCTCTTCATGAGCCAGTATGATTTCGCCATGTCCCTTCCTAGCTTGGCCCCGCCTCTCTCACGCCATCCGCAACCTGTGCTTCAAACTGTTTGAAATTCTCCTTAAACATTGCCGCCAGCTTCTCTGCCGCCGCATCGTATTGGGCACCATCAACCCAAGTCTCGCGAGGATTAAGAACTTCGGAAGGAACACCAGAAACTTGAACCGGAATATTCAGCCCGAAAACCGGATCAACCAAGGTGTGGACGTGCTCTAACTCCCCCTGTAGGGCCGCTCTGACCATAGCTCTCGTATAGGACAGCTTCATGCGGCTTCCAACCCCATATCCTCCACCACTCCAACCGGTGTTCACCAACCAAACACTGGCGCCGTGCTCCCGAAGTCGTTCACCCAGCATTTCCGCATATTCACCCGGTGGCCTGGGCAGAAAAGGTGCCCCGAAGCAGGCACTGAACGTTGCTTTAGGCTCTGTGACCCCACGCTCTGTCCCTGCAACTTTAGCAGTGTATCCCGACAAAAAGTGATACATGGCTTGCTCAGGAGAGAGCCTTGAAATCGTTGGGAGCACCCCGAAAGCATCAGCTGTCAGGAACAGGACGTTTTCGGGATGTCCTCCCCGTCCGGAGATCACCGCGTTTGGAATGTAGTGGATGGGATAAGATGCTCTTGTATTTTCAGTGATTTCCCCGTCGAAAAAATCGATTTCCCTGGACTCCTCGTCCAAGATCACGTTCTCCAAGATCGTCCCGAACATTTGAGTGGCTTGGTAGATCTCCGGTTCACTTTCCAGTGACAGGCGAATAGTCTTGGCGTAGCAACCACCTTCGAAGTTGAATACGCCGTCGGCTCCCCAACCATGCTCGTCGTCCCCGATGAGACTGCGATCGGGGTCTGCTGAAAGTGTCGTCTTTCCCGTTCCCGAAAGGCCGAAGAACAATGCCGTATCACCGTCGGATCCAATGTTGGCTGAGCAGTGCATCGGTAATACGCCCTGATCCGGAAGCATGTAGTTAAGTACCGAGAAGATCGATTTCTTAATCTCCCCCGCGTAGTTGGATCCACCAATCAGGACCTGACGTTCCTGGAAGTTCACGACGATAAAGGCTCCCGAAGTCGTGCCATCGCTTGCTGGATCGGCCTGGAAACCTGGAGCGTGTAGCACCGTGAAATCAGGCTGAAAAGCGGCCAATTCCTCTGGCGTGGGACGCAGAAACATGTTGTAGGCAAACAGGTTGTGCCATGCATTGTGCGTTATCACACGCACGTTCAAGCCATGCCGTGGGTGGGCTCCACCGCGAGCATCCCGCACGAAAAGCTCCTGGCCATTGAGGAAAGAGAGCACCTTCTCTCGGAGCGAATAAAAATGCGCTTCACTCATAGGCACGTTAATGGCACCCCATTCCACACTGGGCCCAGTCACGGACTCCTTTACCGTAAATTTGTCGTTGGGGGAGCGCCCAGTGTGCGGGCTCGTGACCGCAGTAAATCCACCCATATGGGCCAACTGCCCCTCTCCTCGTGCCAAAGCTTTTTCGTAGAGTTGAGCGGGCGACAGATTCCAGTGCACCTCGTGTTGAGGGTGGAGTCCATGTGCATCCAACCCGGCTAATGTGCCAGGCCCATGTGTGCTAACGTCCGGTGTGGCCGTCTTCTTTATCGTCATTGACGGGTCCTCGGACGTGATTTCCTGGTGTCGTTCTTCAGGGCGACCTCTTCTCTTCTGATGGTATTCTGACTGTTTCCAGAACGGGACTGCGCGTCTGCCGACGCTAATGTAACCAGATTCACGACATCTTGAACGGTAGAACCCCGCTGTAAGAATTGCACTGGATGTCGCATTCCCAGTAAGATGGGCCCAATCACTTCTGCATTCCCTATCTCGGCCAGTAGCTTATAAGAGGAATTGGCAGCCGCAAGATTTGGAAAGATGAGCACGTTGGCGGCCCTTTCAAGCGTACTGAAGGGGTATTGCGATTTTAGAATCTCTGTGTTCACTGCCGTATCCGCTTGCATTTCACCATCTATTTCGAGGTCCGGTCGGATCTTCCTCACAAGAAGGACTGTTTCTCGCATCTTCTCCGACGCGGGATGACGGGCAGAACCGAAATTCGAGAAGGAGAGCATTGCGATTCGAGGTTTGATTCCCAAATCTTCGACAAAAGAGGCCGTTAAGAGGACGATATCAGTCAGTGCCTCCACGTCCGGGTCAATATTCACAGTGGGGTCGGCGAAGAAGAGCAATTCCCGAGTTCGGAGAGCGACCATGTAGAGGCCAGAAGCTCTTCGGACCCCCTCTGCCGTCCCAATGATTTCCAGAGCGGGGCGCATGATTTCCGGATAGTGCGACTCGATTCCAGCCACCATGGCATCGGCAACTCCAGTTCGCACCATCATTCCCGCAAAGTAACTCGGTTGATACATCTTGGAGCGTGCTTCGACTCGAGTCAGTCCCTTACGTTTGCGGAGCTCATACAGCTCTTCCGCATACGCATGCCGAACTTCATCGCTCTCGATCGGATGCTCGACTTCCACCCCCGTGAGATCGAGCCCATGAAGCTCAGCAATCTGCTGCACCTTCTCTCTCCGCCCGACAAGCACCGGGATTGCCACACCTTCCTCGACGATCTGTTCGGCGGCGCGAATGACCTTTTCGTTGTAACCGTCTGTGAGAACCACTCGCACGCGTCGTCGCCGAGCTCGCTCAACCATACCCCGGATAACGTGCCAAGCCGGACTGAGGCTAGCCCTTAGTCTGTCTTCATACTCGTCGATGTCCAGCTTCTCTTGAGCAACACCCGATTCCATAGCAGCCCTTGCAACAGCCGGGGCAACGTGAAACAGTATCCGGGCATCGAACGGCTTCGGGATGAGATATTGCGGCCCAAATGAGAAATTTTCCCCTCCGTAGGCTGCAGTCACAGACTGTGGAACCGTCGACTTCGCGAGTGTGGCAAGTGCCTTCGTAGCTGCCAACATCATCGGCACATTAATCGCTGTCGCCCGTACGTCTAGCGCTCCGCGGAAGAGGAACGGAAAGCCCAATACATTGTTAACTTGGTTGGGATAATCCGAACGTCCCGTGGCTACAATGGCGTCTTTCCGGACTTCAGCGACCGTCTTGGGATCCACCTCGGGATCCGGGTTGGCGAGCGCGAAGATGACGGGTTGTGCAGCCATCGAGGCAATCATCTCCTTGGTAACTACATCGGGAACGGAAAGCCCAATGAAGACATCCGCGCCTTCCATGGCATCCGCCAGTGTCCTCTTTTCAGTGGCTATAGCAAAGGGCTCTTTATATCCGTTCATACCCTCTTCACGCCCCTCGTAGATGACACCTTTACTGTCGAGCATGAGGATGTTTTCAGGCAGAATTCCCAAGTTTATAAAGTGCCGAGCCGTCCCAATCGCTGAAGCACCCGCCCCATTGAACACGACAATCGCTTCTGAGGTCTTTCTACCAGTTAGCTCAAAGGCGTTCAACACCGCAGCGCCACTAATAATCGCCGTACCATGCTGGTCATCGTGGAAAACAGGAATGTCCAGATCATCTTTCAAACGACTTTCAATCAAGAAGCAGTCAGGGGCCCGGATGTCCTCCAGATTTATTCCGGCCACTGTGGGTTCGAGTAGCTGACAAAAACGGATGATGTCCTCGGGGTCTTCCGAATCGACTTCAAGATCGAAAACATCGATGCCGGCGAATTTTTTGAAGAGTACGGCCTTGCCTTCCATTACCGGCTTGGCTGCCATCGGACCGATGTTGCCGAGCCCGAGGACAGCTGTGCCATTGGATACAACCGCCACCAAGTTGCCCCGAGCCGTGTACTTGGTGACGACCTCGGGATCGGCTTGGATCTCCAGGCACGGTGCGGCTACACCTGGACTGTAAGCGAGTGACAAATCACGCTGTGTATTCAATGACTTGGTGGGGATGACTTCTATTTTTCCTGGACTACCCTCAGAGTGGTAATCCAACGCCGCCACCTTACGAGCATTCATAAGTGAAACCTTAAGAAAAGAGAATTGTTAGCTTATACCAATCAGAAATGCAGCGGAACTCCGCTGTCAATCGGAGTAATCGGAGCCCCCATGGGTCGTCGTATACAGATCGCCTGCCTGTTTGTCTTGGCTACAGGTACAGTCAGGGTGTCTTCAGCCATGGCCCAACAATGTCCTGAAGGTGAAATATCGTTCATCTTCGTCAATAGTCATCCAGTCTTCGATACGGATGAGCGCGATGACGATAGCGCGCGCCCTTGGATCTACAATGTCGCCAACGGTTTTCATATGGAGACCGATGAGGAATTTATTCGGGGAGAACTCCTATTCGAAGTTGGGGACTGCTATGATTCCTTTCGCGTAGCTGAGTCGGAAAGAATCATTCGTCGATTAGGATTCATAGCCAGAATCGACATCTCTGCAATCCCTCAGCCCGACGGATCGGTGCACATTGTCGTCGATACCCAGGACAAGTGGACCTTTCAGGTAACGGCCAAGGCCCGTTTAGACGACGGATTCGAGTTCAACGGACTAAGCGTTTCGGAACAAAACGTCGGCGGTAAAGGCATAGCCCTGGGGGCATACTACAACGAAAGGCGGGAGCGGCAGGAATTAGGAGGTGGCATCCAAACTCAACGCTTCTTCGACTCGCGTTGGAATGCACACCTCCAAATGGGAAGAACCCGCGTAGGGGATGCCCTCCAGCAAGGATTCGTCTATCCCTTCGTGGGAGAGGTCGGCCGATATGCATTTAGGCAGTCGTTCATAAGCCGAGAGGAACTCTTCGCATATGCCATCCCAGAAGGGACAGGCACTTTCAGCCACGTAGTCCTCCCGGTCCGTGAGGAAGTCACGGAGATCACGCTAGCAGGCCGCCTGGGGCGTCCAGGACGGCTAACGATTCTGGCCATGGGGATCTCGAAGGAGACCGTAGATTTCACGGGCTTTGCCAGGGGAACCGAGATCATCCAGAACAGAGATTTTTCAAATCCAGAACCGTCACCTGCTGCGATAGCTGATCAACTCCTTCCACAGACCCGTGGTTATTCAGCCACAAGACTCAACTTCATCCTGGGCCAGAGGAACCTTCGCTTCCAAAGACGGGAGGGGCTCGATGCGCTGCGGGGTGTGGTGGACGTTCCGATAGGGACGGAGGCAGCTCTAGCCATAGGTCGTACCGTAGGCTTTTACAGCCCGGACATCCTAGAAAAGGGCGACGATTTCTTCACTCGGCTGCGCCTATTTGGAGGATTCACCACAGGGAGATGGGTCTTTGCATCAGCCGTGAGCCTAGAGGGGCGCACTACCATCAGCGGAACCCCAGAGGATCGGTGGCGGGATGTCCTCGGAGAATTTGATATTTATGGCTACTGGCAGCCCAAGATGGCTCCACGCCACACGCTCTTCGCTCGTGTATCTGGTGCCGGGGGGTGGTCAATGACGGGCCCCTTCCAGTTGACGCTGGGCGGATCCACCGGCGTAAGAGGTTATAGCCTTGACTATTCCCCAGGTGGCCGACGTCTCACGACGTCCCTAGAGGACCGTATATACCTCGGCTCCCCAGGAGATGGCCTGTTCGACCTTGGGCTTACCGCTTTCGTAGACATTGGGTCCGTCTGGAAGGGAGACGTCCCATTCGGGTTCGATTCAGAACGCTTGGCCTCTGGTGGGCTGGGGTTGCGTGTCGGCTTTCCTGGTGGGACACGGGGTGTGATCCGTATCGACGTGGCGATGCCCATGAACGGCCCGGATGCCTTTTCGGGTGCCACTTTCCGCATTACTGCGTCGGAGTTGTTGGGACTAATCGAGGGCTTCGAGGACCAACAGCTGCGCCGGAGTCGACGAGGCAGAGTTGGAGTCGGGATCCTCCCGGACCCATCATCCGGGCGTTGATCCCAGGTGTGACCACAGGCCACATTGCTCTCTGTCTTGCACTCCGGATTCTTCAACAAATCGACAAGACTCGCTACGGTAACCTTTACTCAGGAAACCGACTTTTATAGTTTACCGTCCCCGCATACGTCTAGAACGTAAGCTATTCGCGTCGCCTCCTTTAGTAGGTTGGGGGTAGCGGAATAGATGCGGCACCTTGGATAGTTGGAATCACTTGCCACCTCAAGCCGTGAGGTCTCCCGGACTCAATGTTTTCTACTTCCCGTGGGCTTGATTCCTTCGACCAATACCTCCAAGACGTAGAGAAGTATCCCCTAATTCAGAATCCCGCGGAAGAGCGAGCGTTGGCTCGTCGAGCGCGAAGTGGTGACAAAGAGGCCGCCGAAAGACTCGTGACCGCCAATCTTCGCTTTGTTATTTCTTACGTAAAAAAGTATCAGGGGCGCGGACTCGGACTTGCGGAGCTTGTCTGCATCGGTAACGAAGGTCTTCTCAAGGCCGTCAAGAAGTTCGACCCTGACAAAGGGGTAAAATTCATCTCCTACGCCGTCTGGTGGATCCGCCAGACAGTCCTCCAGGCTCTGGCAGAACAAACCCGATCCGTGCGTATCCCGCTCAACCAAAACTCCAACCTTGCCAAGCTCGCCCGTATTGATACGGCCCTGACACAGCAGCTCGGCCGCTCCCCGACGATGCACGAGATCTCTTGTGAGATGGAAGAGCCAATCGAAACGATCCGGGCTCTGCGCCGAGTCGCAGCGAGTGAGCTAAGTCTAGATGCTCCTATTGATCGCAGTGACGGTAATAGCGCTCGATTTGGTGAACGGTTCGCCGGCGTCGAGGCAACCGAAATTGAAGAGGACGTGGAAGCCATCGCTCGCAGGGAATTCCTCGAAACAATGTTCGATAGCTATCTCACTGAGAGGGAGAGAAAGATCCTCTACCTTTACTACGGACTGGATGACGGCGAAGAGAGAACTCTCGAAGAGATCGGCTCGCTCTTAGGCGTAACCCGTGAGAGGATCCGACAAATCCGGAATCGCGCCTTTGAAAAACTGCGTGACAGCCCGCACGGCGACTCTTTGTCTGGATTTTGGAGCGCGCACTGACGTAGGAATCTCCTAGTCAATGAACAGGGCTCCATCCACGAATGAGTGGAAGGGGCCTTTTTTTCGGAACCGACGTCAAGCTGGTTGCGTACCATTGATATGGTAACAGGCCCTAGTCCGCTGTCCCTTCATGGAGGTTTGCCTGCCCCTTCACGAGAATCTTTCTCGAACACTTTCGGCATGCGAAAAGGAATCAACTCCGGAATCCTAACCGGATCAAGTGGTCTCATCGTGGCAATTTTTACCGCTGCGTGCTTACCACAACCCCTCGCTGCACAGGTCGATTCACCTTGGAATAGTGCGAGAGTGCTCAGTCTTGTGCAGTACGCCCGAAATCTTCGGAGTGCAACTGGAGCTGACTCCGTCTTTCAGTCGTACCAGGCGGATGCCCGAGGTTACGTCTACTTCTTTCTCGATCGCCCGGTAAGTGGGGAGCGTACTATCGTCAAGACGGATCAGGTTGCCCTTGAGGTCTATTGGAGAGCACCGCGCCAGACGAAGCAGCGTCTGATCGGACTACGGAACGAGAAGCAACTTCCTACGAATATCAAGTATCATCTCGATCATCTGACAGTGGTTCAGGACGACTTCGGTGATCGTATCCGACTGGGCGGCGGGGATGAAGTCGAAGCAGTAGTACATCCCGTGGCTCCCGGATCAGAGCGCGTCTACGACTTCCTTCTCATTGACTCTCTCACCGTGTCACTTCCAGATCCTGCGCTCGATATCCGTGTTTACGAGGTTCAGGTTCGCCCTAAAAGCCCCGAGCTGCCGGGGGTGATCGGTAGCGTATTTCTTCAGCGAGGGACCGGAGCGATCGTCCGAATGAACTTCACTTTCACACCCGCTTCTTACGTAGACAACAACCTCGACTACATCCGCGTATCAATGGATAACTCGGTCTGGGACCAGAAATATTGGCTCCCTTACAAACAAGAGATCGAGATCCGAAGGGAGTTGCCGGTCGTTGAATTCTTAGCAGGAAGCGTGATCCGTGGTCGCTTCGAAATCCGAAACTACCGTTTCAACCCGGAGCTACCCAAAGGTCTCTTCTTAGGTGGAAGTGTCTCGGTGGTACCCGAAGCGACAAGATCAGTTTTCCCCTTTGAAGCCGGTCTCCACGACCAACTTGACGAGGAAGGATTGGAATCGTCTCCAGAGATCGAAGCGATTCGTGAGCAAGTGATGGTTGCTATTGGGCATCGCTATCTGAGCGGACTCAGTCCGTCACGATTCTACGTTCCAAATGCGTCTTCCATTTACCGGCACAACAGGGCGGAAGGCTCGTTCGCAGGTATTGGCACGGTAATCCGGCTTGCTTCAAAATGGAGGGTCCGCGCTAAGGGTGGTTATGCGTTCGGCCGAAAAGAGGCCCAACTCGCACTCCATATCCTTCCGACCAGCTCATCAGTTGGCTCGAGTTTCAGGCTCTGGTGGAACGAGTTAGCCAACGTGAGTGACGGCCTACCCGGAGCCAGCATGCTGGTGAACACGGTCACTAACCTCACCGCGAGCAAGGACTATACTGATCCCTACTTCTCTTCTGGCGCAGAACTACGCTACAGTTGGGGTCTCGGCTCAACCAGCTCTATAGCTGTCGGTGGTATATGGGGACAACATCATTCTGCTACGACTGTCTTGGATGCTGACACCCTAATGACCGTCTACCGTCGGTCGGTCTTGCCTGTTGACGAAGGAGACGACAGGGCGATAGAGGTAAGGTATGCCACCGGAACGGCAACCAGCGCGTTCGAAGGTTCAGCGACGGGGCGGGCTGGTAGATTCGAGGACCGATTATACGCGTCTCTTTGGTGGGCCACGACGCTCAGACAACAAATCCCCTCGGCGGAGACTTCTTTGAAGGCCGCACTACAGATTGGGGTTTCAACCGAAGGTTCCCCATTCCAATCTCTCTTCCTCTTGGGAGGACGACATACGTTACTTGGCTACCCTTACCGATCCTTCATCGGAGATCGGCTTGTGAGCCTCCGCCTAGAAGCAAGCCGTACCGTAATCTCTCCTTGGATCACCGCACGGGTGTTCGGGGCTACAGGCGTCACCGGCTTTGGTCGGAACGAAGTCCCCGACGACCGTTGGCAGCTTAAGAGCACCGATGGTCTTAAGGGTTCGGCGGGCGCAGGCGTGAGTATCGGTTGGGATCTCTTCCAGTTCGACGTGGGTCGGGGCCTCAACAGAGGAGGGGGTTGGGAGTTTCTGTTTTCGGTTCAGCGTCGTTTCTGGGAGTGGCTATAACCCATCAAGCTCATGCCACGACCTGTACCTTGGTCTCCTTCGTCCAAAAGACCGTCAGTTCATACACGGTCACATAAGAGAGCGGGAGCATTCTCTCCCGCCACCTATAATACTCCAGCAGCCCCTTGACGTGGAGGCCGATCGGCCTTCTTCACGCTCTCCTGAGTAAAGTCGGCCAAGCCCGCCCAAAGCGTCGTCGGAATACGATCCAGAAGGTTGGTTGAAAGTTCAGGCCGAGGGGGTGGCGAGGGGGGGGGCCGGAAGCGGTTTCGCGTAATGCTAACTCTTCGTCTCGTACCAATTCTTCCCCACACCACCCTCAACGACTAAGGGAACGCTGAGTGTCATAGCGCCTTCCATGTGAGTGACCACCAGTTCGGCCAACTCGTCTTCCTCTCCTTTGGGCACTTCGAAAAGTAGTTCGTCGTGTACCTGCAGGAGCATTCGCGCACTGGTATCCTCCTCCGACAGGGCGCCCGCCACGTCGACCATGGCCTTCTTGATCATGTCGGCCGCGGTTCCCTGGATGGGTGTGTTCTGAGCCACGCGCTCGCCGAATTGTCGGACATTCCAGTTTTTGGCACGGAGCTCCGGAATATAGCGCCGGCGACCCATGAGAGTCTCGACGAAGCCCTTCTCCCGAGCAATGGCAACCTGATTGTCCAAATACGACCGGACTCCACTGAAACGCTCAAAATACTGCTGGATAAACTCCTTCGCTTCATCTAAGCCGATTCCAAGTTGTCGAGCAAGGGAGAACGCCTTTTGCCCATAGAGCGTGGCGAAGTTGATGGTCTTGGCCGCTCCGCGCTGAGCAACCGTGACCTCGGTTAGCGGCACGTTGAAAATAAGCGACGCGGTCTGCTCGTGGACGTCTATCCCCTCGCTGAATGCCTGCACCAGTGGCGCATCCCCGGAAAAATGTGCCAGGATGCGCAACTCGACCTGAGAATAGTCTGCCCCATAGAAAAGGTAGCCGTCCGCCGGAATGAATCCCTTGCGGATCTCGCGTCCCAGTTCCGTACGAATAGGGATATTCTGCAGGTTGGGATCACTGGACGATAGGCGCCCCGTCGCTGCCACGGTCTGGTTGAATCGGGTGTGGATACGACGGGTGCGTGGAATCATGAGCTGCGGCAAAGCGTCGACATAGGTGGAGCGAAGTTTTGCGAGCTCCCGGTACTCGAGCATGAGACGAGGAATCTCATGTCCCTCCGCCGCAAGTTCTTCGAGCACAGAGGAATCTGTAGACGGTCCGGTCTTGGTCCTCTTTAGAGCCGGAAGTCCCTGTTTTTCAAAGAGAATTTCTCGTAATTGCTGAGTCGAATTCAGATTGAACTCCTCTCCGGCCACCTTGTGGATCTCTTGTCGTATGAGGGTTAGATCCTGTCCCAATCGATCATTCATGGTTTCGAAAAAATCCGTGTCGATACGGATCCCTTCCAGTTCCATCCGGGTCAGCACTGGAACGAGGGGCAACTCAAGTTCTCTGAAAAGTCGGCCGAGCCCCTGAGCTTCTAGCTCCACCGAAAACCGCTCCGCCAGCCTGAGCACTACATCAACCTGTTGCCCGCAGTAACTCCGTGCCGTCTCTTGGTCGACTTCGGAGAAGCTGATCTTCTTCTGGCCCACGCCTACGACATCACTGTAAGGCCTGAGTGAGAAGCCCAGAACATCCTGGCAGAGTGTTTCCAGATCATGTTTCCGTCGACCGGGATCGAGCACATAGGACGCGATTGTCACGTCGACACCGACACCGGCCAGCTTGACTCCAGCACGAGCGAGGGCAACGGCAGACGCTTTAAGATCGGCACCCACTTTTTCGATCTTCGGATCCTCCAAAAAATCCAGTAGAGGTTGGAGAACGTTCGAGCCCATATCGGGAAGATTGTTGATCACGGGAGACTCGAAATCGAGCGTGGGATCACCGACCGGAACATGGCCGAACGAGAGATAGAACGACTCGGCTGGCTCCAGCGCCAATGCCAGTCCAACCAAGGCCGCTCGGTGGGGATCAGGGAAAGATGTATACACTAAGATGCTCGCTCGACCCAACTCCCGTGCCCGAATTAGGATGTTCTCAAGAAGATCGGGGTCCGTAATCAATTCGTGCCGGGCGTGGATTGCTTCTAGATTATCCGAAACTGTGTCTTGGCCCCCCGGGTATTCCGGGACACCCTTTATCTCTCCCTCGCGACCCGCGTCAATGGTCGGCATAACACCGGGAGAGACCCTTGAGGAGGTGGAATCATCGGGGGGAGGCTCCCCAACGACCTCCGTCGGAGAAAAACGCTCCATTAGCCGCCGAAACTCCATCTCCACAAAGAAACGATGAAGCCTCGGACTGTCGGGTTCCCGGACCTCAAGATTCTCCAGATTAAGGTCGACATCAAGGTCAGTCATGATTGTCACGAGCTGTTTGGACAGCCGGACTTTTTCGGCATTCTCAGTGAGTGACTCCCGCGCCCGTTTTCCGGAAATTTCCCCGGCATGTGCCAAGACTTCCTCGAGGCTTCCATACGCTTCTAGCAGTTTCAAGGCGGTCTTCGGCCCTATCCCCGGCGCTCCCGGGATATTGTCCGAGGAATCTCCGATAAGAGCTAAGTAATCGATGACCTGTGATGCTGGCACTCCGAACTTCTCGTGAGCGTTGCTCTCGTCAATCCACTCAGGTGCCACCCCTGCCGGTCCCCCTCGACCGGGATTGAGCAGATGTATGCCTGGTCCGACAAGCTGGTACAGGTCCTTGTCTCCGGACACTATTACGGCTTCGAGTCCTGCGTCTCGGGCTTTCACAGCCAATGTGCCGATGACGTCGTCCGCCTCGTAACCGTCTAACTCGACAAGAGCGTCGTTGAAGCCCGCGACCAACTCGCGCACACGTGGAAGGCTGAACCTAAGCTCATCGGGCATCTTCTCTCGGGTGGCCTTGTAATCGGGATAGACTTTCTCCCTATGGCTGTTTCCCGCGTCGAAGACTACTGCCAGATAGTCTGGTTGATACCTGTCCCGAATCTGAAGTAGGAAGTTAGCGAAGCCAAAGGGCGCAGACGTGTTCTCTCCTTTTGAATTGATCAGAGGACGACGTATGAAAGCGAAAAACGCTCTGTAAATCAGGGCATACGCGTCGATCAGGAAAAGACGAGGAGCATTTTTCGGGGGAACGTCCATGGGCTAGACGCTAGAAGAGGACCGCTGAAAATTCATAGGTTAAGGAATAGCCTGGAAGATGGGCCGCCCGCTAGCGGGAGTCGTAGAGAAACCGGTAAACACGGATGTTCCGAATGATATTTTTTACATATCCGCGTGTCTCGTTGAATGGAATTCGCTCCGTGAACCTCAGCGGATCCTTGGCCTCGGGAAGCTGTCTCCAACGGCGAGCCCGTGTGGGGCCAGCGTTGTACGCCGAAAGGACCAAGGGAAGACTCCCGTCACCGTAGCGACTCTCCATCTCTACCCAGAAGTTTGTCCCGAGATGTAGGTTGATCTCCGCTGTCTCGAGGCTCGATGGCATGAATCCACGGATGCCCTCACCCCGGGCGAGTTCTCTTCCCGTCTCGGGCATGACCTGCATTAGGCCTATGGCCCCGGCCGGAGAGCGTATCGCAGGAGTAAACGCTGACTCCTGTCGAATCAACGCCGCCAGGATGATGGGATCAATACCCTTTTCCTCCGCCTCCCGGGTTACTATCTCGCGATAGGGAAACGGATATAGGACCCTGAGAAGACGCTTGCTTTGGGGGGTCCCCTGCCGAAGCAATTTCCAGCCGAGGTTAATTCCTTCGATAGTGAAACCACGCTTGATCAGAGCCTCGGCAAGATCGAGACTCGTTGATACCGACCCATCCGCCCGTACAATCAACCGGTCTACCGTCACCTCGACGCCCTCATCGAGGCCCGCAGCAACGATCAAATCCAGATCTTGAAGTCCGTCTTTGAGCCAACTCGGCGGACTGGTCTCAGAACCGCGAGGCAGGCTTGGCTGAAAGGGTTCATCTAGGAGATCGGATGCTAGTACGCCGTAATACGATAGTGCATTCCGCTCCTGAATACTCTCGATGTACTGGATAGCCTCGGCGTCTTGGCCCAACACGCTTAGGCTGTGGGCTGCCCAATAGGCAGCCTGATCCCATCGCTGTCCGTTGGGGAAATCCTCGAAGTAGCTCTTGAAGACTTCCGCCGCCGCCTGCTCATCATTTCTCTGAAGATAGATCTGGCCAAGCCGCATCCGTGCCAAGCCCGCAGAAGAATGGGAAACGCCCATACCGGCGACCCTTGCGAACCCTGTGGCCGCTTCTTCGTAAGCCCCACGGGACAGCGCCGAATTCGCCCGAGCGACGAGGATATCGACCGCTTGACGACTCTCGGGGAAACGGTCGATGATCCACCCCTGGATAGTCTGCACGGCATCCCGGCGGCCTTGCCGGGTACGGGTCCTAAGCCACTGGTCAAGCACGCGTAGCTCGAAGTCGGGATTGTCGGTTCTTACCAATTCCCTGAACTCACGGACCGCATCTTCGTGTCTTCCGAAAGTGGAGATCAAGCGGGCCCAAGCCAAACGCGCATCCACATCGGCAGTCGTGCCCTGCGGAAGCGCATCCATGTAAATCTCGTATGCCCGTAAAGCATGGCTGGGATCCTGCAACTTATCGAGGGTCTTCGCCAAGCGAAGCGCTTGTGCGGCGTCCGTGTCACCTGTGAACTGGAGAATGCCCCACGCGGCCCGCGCTCCACTTGTGCCACGCGGATAGACATCGAAAGACCTCTTGTACGCGACGTGAGCAGCCACAGAATCCGCAAGAGCACCGTAAAGTCCACCGACTACCATCATCACTTCACCCCGGCGGGCAGCGGTTAACTCCCCCTGTACGAGTTCGAGGTAGACTTCCATAGCCCGAGCTGAATCACCTGAAGCGAGCCAAGCACGACCCTCCATGTCCCACGCGAGCTGCCTGGTTATTGGATCACTCTTCATCACGGGCACGAGTTCCAAAACCCGGTCAGTATTTCCCATTTCAGCAGCGAGTCGAGCCAATGCCAGAACGGTCCAGCTCGCCACAACAGGTGATTCCCGCCCGGTTGCCTCCAGGGCAGTCAACACTGGTTCCCACAAGCCCGCCCGTGCCGCAGCTCGTGCCTCGCGGGATGCAACCCATGGTGCGGCTCCCTTCAACGGCGGCTCGACCGATCGGAAGCGCCGATAATTTTCCACTGCTTCCTCCCAGCGCTCAACCGCTTCCAATCCTTGCGCCAAAAGTAGCCGACCCTCTCCGCCCTCCATTTCATCTAGCCACTCAGCACCGTCGAGTTCATCGAGGACTCCTTGCCAGTTCCTCCAACCCGCATCCGCCCGAGCAAGAAGTAGAGCCTTGGATGGATCAGAATCCATGGAATCCTTCGATCGAAGAATCCGGCTTGCGTGCCAGTAGCGGCCTGCGGCGATCTCATCCCTAGCCAAAGTGGCGGGGTCCGGAAAATCGAGGAGCGGCCTCACACTCTGCGACGATTGGGCCCGTAAGAAACCGGGCCACAAGGTCCCGACAAGTACGATGATGCCAATGAGTCTCAGAATGTCACTCGTCCGGAATCTGAGTTGAAAGCGAATCCTACATACTACAAAATGAACACACCACTCTGGAAGTGCCAAGAGAACCGGCAGGCCAAGGATCGGGTTGGGGACACCAGCATTCCTCCGCTACCTTCCTCACAATCAGCTTCCTTGGATCTTTAGGGTTCCTTAACTGAAAGCTTTCACTCCCATACCACTTTGCCTACTGGAAAGAAAAAGAGGTCACCCCTTCGAGTGACCTCTTTGTTCCTGGGAGGAACTGCGAACCAATTATGGCGTGGCTTGGTCCGACTCCATTCTGTGAAGAGCGTCGATCATCTTCTGCGCCGACTCCTCCATGTCAATGACCAAGCTGTCTATCCTCGACACGAAGTAGTTGTGGGAGATGCTCACGGGAATGGCGATGGTCAAGCCAGCCGCAGTAGTCAAGAGCGCCACTTTGATTCCTCCCGCCACCAACGTCGCTTCCACCTCGCCTGCGGCTTCGATGGATTGGAAGGCGATGATCATCCCGATCACCGTTCCGAGGAAGCCGAGAAGTGGCGCTACGTTAGTCAGCGTCGCAAGGACCACCAACCCTTTTTCCAGTTTACTCAACTCGATGAGCCCCTGGTTTTCAATAGCCTTCATCACACGCTCGGTGCCCTCGTCATGCCTATCAAGGCCGGCATAAAGAATCTTGGCCGCCGGAGCATCCGAATCGCGTGTGGCTTCAAGTGCTTCGTCGATCCGGTGTTGAGCTAGCAACTCATCCACCTCTCCGAGAATATTTTTCGTCCTTATGGATTTCATCAGCAAGTCGAAGAACTTCCAAATGATGACGAAGAACGCGATGATTATGCAGGCTCCGAGGGGCCAGCGCATGAATCCGGTCTCATCCCAAATGAACGCCATCTGCTCGCCGAGGGTCTGATCCGGCTGATCCATACCGGGGATCTGCAACAAGGCACTGTAGAGACGCATCACACCGACCAAAAGGACCTCCAGTCGTGAGTTTTAAGCCGTTTTCGGTCTCAGCCCATACAAGCCGAGCCGACACCTCCGAAATCGCAAGAGTCCGAACCTGCTTTCACCTGTCAACGCTGTCAAGGGCCGCTGAGAAGCCGCCGCCCCCTGAAGTGCGCCAATAGGTCCCCATACATCTTTTCATCCAGTGGAGGAGGCCGCTGTCCGAACTCCTCGCCCCTCTGGGCTAATGGCATTTCTAATGGAACGAGTATCCCGGAGGAGAACACTCCTCATTTACGAGATCTTCCGATAGACACCACGCCTTCATGGATTCGTATCACGTCCCGATGACCGCTGACGAGATTATGGCTCCCGGATAGCGGTGGGGGACATTTCTGTAGAACTCAGATCCCCACTCCCGAGCACCATGATCTTAACAAACCATACCGCCACTAATCATGGTTGGCTTCCCTATCTACGCCACGTCCACTCCGGAGAAGCATAGTGTCGAAGGAAAATCCTGGACGAGGACCTCTCGCCGTCCGTCAGGTTTCCCCTGGCCCACTTCCCTCCCAAAACGTCACGCATGCCCGCAATGATTCCATGGACAAGTTCGTCCCATGGAGGTGTCGCACCCAGAATTTCGTCTAGCCCAATCGCCAACCGTGACCCCGAATCACTTCCGTAAAGTTCGCCTAGGCGCTCCTGCCCCGACCCGATCAGCAGAGAACCGTGCTGTAAAATCGCTCTTCCGACCCGTGCCTGAGCACTCCCAACCAACTTTCTCCCGTCCACCAACAGCTCGCCTGGGGCGGGCCGACTGAAGCACGGGCCAGCGTTTGGGCCAGCTACCGGAACCTCCTCTTCAGCGATCGTGACAACAACTCCGAGAGCTTGAAGAGCTCGCGCCAAACCGTGATTGATCACTCGATATACAGTCCGCAGCTTTACGCCGCAGGAGATCGGGAGCACAACGGCGTAGGTCAATTCTTTGTCATGGAGTACGGCACGGCCCCCCGTGGGTCGCCGCACAAAGTCAATCCCGGCTTTTTGGGCCTGCTCGACTCCAGAGTTTCCTAAAGCAGGCTCGTTGCGCCCAAAGGAAATCGTAGGCCGGGCCCAGCGATAGATGCGAAGAACTCCGCAACCCGGCTTCACCGAAGACGCGAGGGCATGGTCCAATGCCATATTCGTCGGCCCGGAAGCAGGTGGATCAACCTGGGTCCGCCAACTGAGAGTGCCGATCCCCTGACTCGCTGTACTCAGGTTGGTGGACCCCAAGGAAGTGAGGTGACCCGCATCGTGATGGATGGTGTCGCTCAGAACTCGTACGACCCTTTGCCTTGCTCAAGGATTTCCACCCTCGCTCGGTCACCGACCAAGGCACGGAACCGTTCGGGATTCTGCTCAATGTAGGGCCAAGTCCCGTAGTGGATCGGGATCGCCACGGCCGGCTCAATGAATTCCACAGCGATCGCCGCGTCCTCCGGGCCCATCGTGAAGTTGTCGCCAATGGGAAGAAGTGCCACATCCACCTTACCCTTTAACAGCTTCATGTCCATCGTGAGCCCGGTATCACCGGCATGGTAAAGGCGCTTTCCTGGGCCAAAGTCAAAAAGAAGTCCAGCGGGGTTTGTCGTGAACCCCTGGGCCCCCTCGCCGTGAACCATGCCCCCGTGCAGGGCTGTTGTCATTTGCACTCGGCCAAACGGAAAGCCCCACCCTCCACCGATATGCATAGGGTGAGCATTCTCAACACCCTGGCTCTGCACGTATTCCACAAGTTCGAAAGTCCCGACCAATGTCGCTCCCGTGTTCTTGGCAATGGGAATGGCATCGACAAAGTGGTCGAAATGACCATGGGTGCAAAAGATAAAATCCGCCTTGACATCGGTTGGATCCAGGTCGGTCCACGGATTGTCCCCAAAAAACGGGTCGATCACTATACGGGTACCGTCATCGGTCGTAAGACCGAAGGTCGAATGGCCGTGATAATCGAGTTTTGCCATTTTCAATCTTCACTTTTTCTCAAGGCACTCTCTTGTCTCAGGGGAGACTCGGTCGCTCACTGACGATACAGCTCGACAGGCGGGCACGCACATACCAAATGGCGATCGCCGTGAGCGTTGTCGACTCTGCGTACCGGAGGCCAGTATTTGTGCTCTCGAGTCCACGGAGCCGGGTAAGCCGCCTGCTCACGAGTGTACGGGTGCTCCCATTCTGACGCCGCGATCATGAGGGCCGTATGGGGGGCGTTCTTAAGTAGATTATCGTCCCAGTCTGCAACGCCGGATTCGACATCGTCGATCTCATCGCGGATTGAAATCAGAGCGTCGCATAGTTTATCTAGTTCGTCCTTGGACTCACTCTCGGTGGGCTCAATCATCATGGTGCCCGGCACGGGAAACGACATCGTCGGGGCATGAAAACCGTAATCCATCAGTCGCTTTGCCACATCCTGGTCCGAGATACCACTGGACTTCTTAACCGGACGCAAATCTACGATAAACTCATGAGCTACCCTCCCCTGTTCTCCGCGGTATAGGATGGAGAAAGGACCATCTAATCGGTACGCCATGTAGTTCGCATTCAGAATGGCCGCCTGTGTAGCTCGACGGACACCGTCCCTCCCGAGAAGAGCGATGTAGGCCCACGAGATCAGCAGGATGCTACTACTTCCCCAAGGCGCAGAGGACACTGCCGGAATACTGTGCTCGCTACCAATCTCGATCTCCGAATGACCGGGGAGGAAAGGCGCAAGTTCCTCGGTAACACAGATCGGACCCATCCCGGGTCCGCCGCCACCATGTGGGATTGAGAAGGTCTTGTGTAGGTTGATATGACAGACGTCGGCACCATAGTCTCCCGGTCTACAGAGGCCCACTTGAGCATTGAGGTTGGCCCCGTCCAAGTAAATTCGTCCGCCATGCTTGTGCACGATATCGCATACCTCACGTATCCGGGACTCGAAAACACCATGAGTGGAGGGATAAGTGATCATAATCGCGGCCAGTGCTCGAGCGTGTTCTTCAGCCTTGGTTTCGAGATCACCCACATCGATATTGCCCGATTCGTCACACCGAACCACAACGACCTTCATACCGGCCAGAACTGCGCTCGCCGGATTCGTTCCGTGGGCAGACGACGGGATGAGGCAAATATCACGGTGCCCCTGCCCATGGCTCTCGTGTAGGGCACGGATCACAAGAAGCCCCGTGTATTCTCCTTGGGCCCCCGAGTTCGGCTGAAGAGAAGTCGCAGAAAACCCACTGATTTCCGCCAACCAGCTTTCGAGGTCAGAGAAGATCCTCTGATAACCTTTCGCCTGCTCCACTGGGGCAAAGGGATGGATCCCCCCGAACGCGCGCCAGGTAACGGGAATCATTTCGGCCGTGGCGTTCAACTTCATGGTACAAGAGCCCAGAGAAATCATACTCGTGTTCAACGAAAGGTCACGGCTTTCCAAGCGGTGTAGGTAGCGCAGCATCTCTGTTTCTGAGCGGTATCGGTGGAAGACGGGGTGCTCCAGGAAGGAGGACAACCGTTTGAGATTAGGGGGCAGTGCCGAGGATACAAACCTAAATACCTCAGCAGCTCTCAGCTTGGCACCGTCACCGTCCGGATCCCCGTGACTGAAGACGCTGAAGAGATCATTGAGATCTTCCAGATGAGTCGTCTCATTCAGTGCAATCCCCACTGTGCCATCACCGTAGTCCCTCAAATTAATCTCGAGGTCACGAGCTCGCCGAAGCACATCCTCCCCGGAGATCCGATCCGGCACAAGGCGAATCGTATCGAAGAAGTGTTCATGTACAACGGTATGACCGAGTTCCTTAAGACCGTGAGCAAGCGTCGCCGTAAGCTTGTGAATCCGTCCGGCGATTGCAATCAAGCCTTCGGGACCGTGGTACACGGCGTACATCCCCGCCATGATGGCGAGAAGTACCTGGGCCGTGCAGATATTGGAAGTGGCCTTCTCCCGTCGAATGTGCTGCTCTCGTGTCTGGAGAGCCATCCGCAGAGCCGGATCTCCGCTCGCGTCCACCGAGACTCCGATAACGCGTCCTGGCAGCTTCCGCTTGAAGCGCTCCCTCGCAGCCAGGTAAGCAGCGTGGGGGCCGCCATAGCCCATAGGAACACCGAAACGTTGCGTATTCCCCACAGCCACGTCAGCACCGAACTGACCCGGTGGTGTGAGAAGCGTCAAAGCCAACAGATCAGCAGCGACAACTACCCCCGCACCCCTCGCGTGGAAAGCATCACAAAATGAGTGGTAGTCGTGGACAGCCCCGTCGCTCGTCGGGTACTGCAGTAGGCCGCCAAAAACCTGATCGCCAAAGCTATCTATATTGAACTTGTCGTGAGCATCCACGACTACTTCAATACCCATCGGCTCCGCCCGCCCGCAAACAACCTCGATCGTCTGCGGGTGACATGCATCCGACACGAAAAAGAGCGTACGTTGCTCCTTTCTCGTCTCTCCAAAAAGCATCGCCATCGCTTCCGCAGCTGCTGTACCCTCATCGAGGAGGGAAGCATTGGCGATCTCGAGACCTGTGAGATCGATAACCATAGTCTGGAAGTTGAGGAGCGCCTCTAGGCGTCCCTGCGCAATCTCAGCTTGGTATGGTGTATATTGTGTGTACCAGCCGGGATTTTCCAAAATGTTCCTCAGAATGACACCCGGTACGATCGTATCGTGATACCCCATCCCAATGTAAGAGCGGAAGATGCGATTCCGGGAGCCAATTTCTTCTAGACGCTTGAGAAGCTCATGTTCGGACAAGGCGTCCGGAAGATCCAACGGCTTGTTGAGTCGAATCGACTCGGGAACCGTCTGAGCCATCAACTCTTCGAATCCAGCCACCCCAAGGGACGCCAACATCTCCTGGATCTCTGGAGCCCGGGGACCGATGTGGCGGCTGCCAAAGCAGTCCCCCCCGTCTATTTCCAGGAAGGTCATTGTTTCTGTGTCTCGGACTTTCTCAGAAGTCTCATTCGGAGTAATAAGTCAACATGCCAATCCCGTTACTGATCGACCATCACTCCGTAGGATGCCGCATCCATAAGCGAATCTACAATGTCTTCATTGGCAACTCTGAGATGGATCATCCAACCCGCCCCGTACGGATCGTTATTTACGAGAGAAGGGTCATCGTCCAGAGTTTGATTCACCGCTATGACTTCACCAGCAACCGGACAGTACAGGTCGCTGACCGCCTTGACCGCCTCGATAGTCCCGAAGGTAGCCATCCCCTCGAAGCTCGCTCCGACTTCAGGCAACTCGACGTACACAATGTCCCCGAGCTCTCCTTGAGCGTAATCCGTGATCCCGACCTGGTAGACTCCTTCTTCATCCAAGGGCTTCAAGTACTCGTGATCTTCCGTATACCGAAGTCCTTCAGGGTATTCCGACATCATCCCTCCGCAGTGGGCTGTCTGAGCTCAGGTGTTTGGGGCGGTCACAATAGAAAAGTTTTTCGAGGAGCGTCAAGGTCAATACCCATCTTGTCCCGTGTTTCTCCGTCCATTCGTCCTTGGATATTCCTGGAGAGAAAGTAAGTTTTCCCTGAACCCTAGCCATTCAGAGTACTGAAGCACACGTGCGGACTCGGGGACAGATATCAACGATAGCCATGGTGCGAAGCGCCATGGCTCAGCTACATTCCTCGAAGATGGTGCAGAGTGCCGTGTCTCTGCGCGTAGGTCTCTTGGGACTACCGGCTTCCCGAACGAGTAACCGGTAAAGAGGTGCCACTGCGGCTCGAAGATCAGCACGATCTGCAGGGTTGTGACGAATGTGCAGCTGCAAACAATCGCAAGGACGCTATTACGATGATTTCCGGCTTCGGAATTTGGGAGATCGGCCTGATTCTCCTTTTCGTTTTATTCTTCTTTGGATCGAAAAGGATTCCTGTGATTGCCCGTGGCCTTGGAGAAGGCATTCGTAACTTCAAGGGAGCGTTGCGCAAAGGTGACGACTCGTCAGACGATCACCTGTTGGAAGAATCCTCGGACAAAGAGCAGCCGTAAGCGGTTGTTCCGATGGGATCGGCCACCCTCGACAACGTTGTCATCGTCCTCGACCAGCCGAAGGACGTAGTCAATATAGCAGGCGTCATTCGGGTTATGAAGAACATGGGGCTCTCAAAGCTGCGCCTCGTGGCTCCCGAGGAGTTTGATATCTATCGTATCGGCGGCATTGCCCACCGCTGCGAAGATGTGGCGGAATCGACACAGCTCTTCAACACCCTTCGTGAATCTCTAGCGGATACCGTGTTTACGGTCGGAACGACAGCTCGCCCACGTACAGCTCAGCGGAACTACGTAAGGCCGCGTGCCGTAGCTCACAGGATTATCGAAAAGGCCTCTGAAGCGCCTGTTGCAGTGGTCTTCGGTCGTGAGGATCGCGGACTAAGTAATGAGGCTCTGGACCTGTGCCATGCTGTGGCCATCGTGCCGACCGCCCGCGATTACTCCAGCCTCAACCTCGCCCAAGCGTGCTTGGCTCTTTCTTACGAGATCTACCTGGCCGCGTCCGACGAAGCGTCACTTCCAAAAGGAAAACGGGATGTGGGTACGGCAACACACACCGATCTTGAGGATATGTATGAAGCCCTCGATCGGGGGCTTCAGCGAATCGACTTTTTTAAGGGAGACCGACATCCGGAGAGTGTGACGCGAATGCTCCGGACTCTGTTCTACAGGGCAGAGCCAGATCTTCGCGAAACCCGCCTTGTCCGAGCAATCGGGTTCGAAATGGAACGCTACTTCGATCGAGCTGCCAGACTGGAGGGAGAGGTCGGCAAACCAGTCCGGGACATTGAGTGATGAGTGATCAGTGAGTTCCAGTGGCGCGCGCCGCAACATGGTCGCCCGCCTCTCCAATCACCTTGCTAAAACCCCCTTCTGGCGGTTTCAACTTCAAAGGTTTCTGGATCAGCCATGGCCTGCCACATCTGGATAAGTGGGAACGTCGAGAGAAACCACCGCACAGAAAACAGAAACACACCCAAGAACATCAACGCCACAAGAAACTCCGTAGCTCCCAGGGTCGCCGTGTCGTGATTCCGGATGGAAGGAGCCACCATTAGGTGCTTCTCCAACCAGAGGCCACCCAGTAACACGAGCGTGATCATCCTGAAGAAGTAGGGCGACATTTTCGCCCTTCGGCCGATTAGGCCAGCGAATGGCACAACAAAGCACATCACGATTAGCAGTGCCGACCACTTACCCCACGGTTCCTCCGCACGGTGGATGATCCACAACTGCTCCCACGGTAGTTTCCCATACCAGATCACGAGATATTGGGCAAAAAACAAATAGGTCCAAAAAACAGAAAAGGCGAACGTTAACTTCCCGAGATCGTGGAGCTGTTGCCGTCCCATCGCCTTGTCCGCCACCTCGTCTCGCTTTTTCAGGAAGGTCACAGCACATGCCGTGGCTGCAATCCCACTCCAAAATGCACCCATGAAGAACCACGGGCCCATCATGGTAGAGAACCAGTGTGGTTCCAGCGACATGACCCAGTCGTACGAGAAAATGCTCATGACAACGGCGTAAAGAATCACGAAGAACGGTGCCAGGGTCGTCATACGACGGTATGAGTTGACTTCCTCGACTTCTTGGCCAAGCCAACCCTGGGTCAAGCGCTCACGCCACACGGATCGGCCCAGATCGGGAGCGCGTGCGCTCTCGTCCTTCGTCAATCCCATGTCTGGCCTAAGCGCTAGATAGGCAAAGTAAAGGGAGGTGCCAAACAGTACCATCGCACCTAAGACGTTGCGTGTAACGAGGAAAGGCATGTTCAGGTATGCAGCCTTCTTCTGAACAATCGGATCGACCTCCATCGCCGCGATCCAAGGAAAGAAAGAATCTCCTAACCCAAGCATCGGAAGCAGCATGAGAAAAGAAAAGGGAAGGAACGCCACAAACGCTAGACTCACCCGTCGAACCGACCAATTCCACTTTGACTTAGTGATCCAGGTCACGACCGAGAGTAGCATGGCACCCATGGCAACATTCGTGAAAAACAGCCAATTGGATACATATGACTGCCAGGCTCGGTCCGGGTCGTTATTAAGCGAAAAAATAAAGCCTGCCAAACCGAACCCAACCAT
>JAYZFL010000007.1:0-84673 GCA_036336795.1 Gemmatimonadota bacterium | reverse complement strand
CCAGAGTCTTCGAGGTTCTAGCCCAGCACAAAGTCCCCGTGGACTTGGTGGCTACATCTCATAGTAGCACAGCGTTCACGATTGACCGCGATAAAGAATTGGCCAAAGTCCAACTCGAGCTTTCGGAGTTCGCGGAGGTCGACGTCGTTGGGGATCTCTCCACTGTTACAGTCGTGGGAAGTGGTTTGCTGCGGGAACCTCGCATCGACGCATTGGCGTTTTGGGCTGTCGAGAAGACCCCTGTCTACTTGATCTCCCAGGCTTCGGACGTCAGCATCAGCTTCGTAGTGGACGAGGCCGAGGCCCCCGAGCTTGTCAGAAGGCTCCATCTTTCACTTATCGAGTTGAGGCAGGACGGAGAGAGCCGGGCATTAAGATCGCACTCGTAGGGTATGGAAGAATGGGTCGAATCGTCGAGCAGGAAGCTTTAGCGAAAGCCCACGACCTCGTGGCTCGAATTAATCTAGCACACGGCTCAGAGGGAGTAACTTCCGAGGCGTTGTGTGACGTTGATGTGGCTATCGAGTTCAGTGTCCATTCAGCGATCATTCAGAACATCAGAGAACTCGCACGAGCTGGGTTGGACGCGGTGATCGATTCCACCCGATGGCACGCTGAGCCTGGGCGTACCACTACCGCCACAGAAAACGCGTGGACTGGTCTCATTTACGAGCCTAACTTCTCGCTATCATGGTGACCGCAACCGAGCAACGAGATTCTTCCTCTTTCGAAGGTGTCGGGGTGGCTCTTATCACTCCGTTCAAGGAAGACAGATCTGTAGATATGGTGACATATCGTGATCATGTCGAATTTCAAATCGAGCACGGTGTCCAAGTCTTGGTTCCGTGCGGCAGCACCGGAGAGAGCTTGACGCTGTCAGCTCAAGAGCAGCAGTCGATAATCCGAGAGGCTGTGGATACAGCGCGGGGCCGCGCTACCGTGCTAGCGGGAGCCGGCGGTAGCAATACAGCGGACGTGATCAAACGAGCACGCGCAGCACGCAAAGCTGGAGCAGACGGTATCCTTTCGGTGAGCCCGGCCTACAACAAGCCGAGCCAACGAGGACTTATTGAACACTACCGGGCACTGGCAGATGCAGTTGACTGCCCCATCGTTATCTACAACGTACCAGGGCGCACAGCGTCGAACGTATTGCCAGAAACTGTTCTCGAACTGGCGGAGGTGGAAAACATCGTCGGTGTGAAGGAGGCGTCCGGAGATATGGAGCAGGCTATGACTCTTCTCAAAGCGCGGCCCGAGAGGTTCGTGGTGCTCTCCGGAGAAGACAGCCTGACATTCCCTCTCATGGCCGCGGGAGCAGACGGAGTTATCTCGGTAGTTGCTAACGAAGCACCGTTATCAATGTCGCAAATGGTGGTGGCTCTTCTCGAAGGAGAATTTGATCGGGCCCGAGAGTTGCACTACCGGCTCTTGCCCCTCATGCTCGCCAACTTTGTTGAGACCAACCCTGTACCTGTCAAAGCTGCTCTCGAGCTGATGGGCCGTATGAAAGCACGCTATCGTCTTCCTCTAGTACCTGCGGCACCCGAGTCAAAGGTGGTCTTACGAAATGCTCTAATCGAGGCAGGGGTCTTGGAAGAAGTGGAGGGAAGCTGATCATGGATTCCACGAGCGTGCTCAACGAGAACCCACCAGAAGAGGGAGACCAAGAATCACTCGAGGCCGCGATCCTCCATTGGGCGGATTGTAAGGAGAGAATCGACCTCGAGGCCGCGCGTGAGGACGTGAACAGGCTTCTGGACGCTTTAGCCTGCGGAACAGTGCGCGCAGCCCGGAAGGAGAACGGGGAGTGGCGGGCTGTGGAGTGGGTGAAGGAGGGCATCCTTCTCGCGTTTCGTATCGGCCGAACGCAAGAGTTACCGGCCGTACCCGCACCATACTTCGATAAGGACACGCTTCCCCTTCGAGATACACGAGGGGTTGAGGATAACATCCGCATTGTACCTGGAGGGTCCTCGGTCCGCTCCGGTGCGTTTCTAGGCCCAAACGTGATTATCATGCCTCCCGCGTTCGTCAACATCGGGGCATTCGTGGGTCGCGACACCATGATCGACTCTCACGCTCTGGTCGGCTCATGCGCACAGGTCGGGCAGCGGGTCCATCTGAGTGCCGGAGCACAACTTGGCGGTGTCCTCGAGCCCGTCAACCTCAGACCTGTGGTCATCGAAGACGACGTCCTCGTCGGAGGGAACGCAGGAGTCTTTGAGGGCACCCTGGTAGAGGAACGGGCCGTACTAGCTCCAGGGGTCCAGCTTACGTCCTCGACCACAGTTTACGACTTGGTTCGGAAGCGAACCTACTGTGCCTCACCCACTCAACCTCTCACAATCCCGACAGGCGCCGTCGTTGTTCCAGGATCACGGAGTGCAGAAGGTCAATTCGCCCTAGAACAGAAGATTCAACTCTATGCGCCGATCATCGTGAAGTACCGCGACGCGTCAACCGACGACGCCACGGCTCTTGAAGAGACACTCCGATAAACCTCATGTCCGTCATACAGCGCAGCTATCTCCTGGTCCCCGAACCACTCTTCGGATTCGACCGCCAAGCTCACGCTGTTGGTATCGTGGTAGCGTGACCGAACCAGAACGGTATCTGGTTTGAGGTGGAACATCCTAAAACTTTTCGGGCCGATTATGCAGAAGTGGTCTCCCTTGTCAGACATGAAGCCTTTAGGCCACCCCTAGAGGCCTATCGCCAGCCTGCAAGCCCCTCTCGTCCCATCAACCCCCCGGTCAAGCAGATCACAGGAAAACTCCTCAAGAGCTCGGGCAAGAAGCCCGCGTAGTGGACCGCCCTTTTCTATCAACCCACCCGCACACGCAACCACCGGAGAGGCTGACCAGGGCTCTAGGCGACCGATAACGGTACGAACGTGGGAAACCAAGTCACTCACTGCCCGGCCGACGATTTCCAACGCGACCTCATCTCCGATTGCCGCCTCCCGACAGATCATCGGAACCAGAGAGGCCACATCGCTCTTACCGGCTGAGGCAACCCATTCGATCAACTCGTTGGGAGTTTCAATCTCTAATTTTTTCAGGATAGGAGATCCAAGGTTCGTAGACATACTCCGACCGTCTTGTTCACGTACAATGGCTCTTAAGGCCGCCATCCCTAGGGCATACCCACTCCCTTCATCGCCGAGATGTGCACCCCATCCACCCACGCGCATGGTCGATCCATCAGCACCTCTCCCAAGCGCGATGGATCCAGTGCCTGAGATGAGCAAAATTCCCGGCTGGGAACTGCCAAAAGCGTCGGCAAAAGCTGCCTCCGCATCCGTGCCAACCGCTACTCTCTCTGCGATTCCAGCCTCTCCCAGTACTCTCTCCACGATACTACGCATGGGTTCAGTCCCTGCGCCCGCTACGCCCGCCCAAAGGCCCATGGCCGGTAGCCTTTTCCCCGCTTTACTCGCGACGTGATGGCACAACTCAATGATCACCTGAGCTGTCGACTCCGGATTGGCCGGGTCGACCAGCGCTGGAGGCCCCTTGGTTCGCGCCGACTCCCGGCCATCTTGATCAACAAGTGCTACCCGAGCTCGCGTCCCACCTCCATCGATTCCGAGATAGAAATTCATGAGTTCGCTCTGCTCTTCACGCGGTCTCTCCAGAAGTCTCAGGTCCCCTTGTACCACCCAACACCCAACCCACGACCACAGTTACCGTCGTTCCGATTGGCACGAACCAAGGCCAGGCAACAACCGTCTCCGCAAACAGCCAAATCGCCGTAACCGCCCCGATCCCCGCGATCATTCCGGCGATCGTACTTCCTCCATCCGCCCTGCTCGACCAGACAGCCAGCACAAAGGCACCGAGGAGCCCGCCATAGACCACCGATGCGATAGACAGAGCCGCCTCCACGGCTGTGGTACCCGCACTCAAGGGGATGAACAGCACAGCACCTCCGATTAGCAGGGCAGCCCATACTAAGGTGAAAAATTTTCCGGCGCGAAGGATACGAAGCTCGTCTATCTCCGCACCCATCCAGGGTGCCCAGAAGTCATAGGCAGTGGCCGATGCCAAAGAATTGATAGACGAGGACAGCGAAGACATCGCCGCGGCAAAAACCCCAGCGACGAGAAGCCCACTCACCCCGGCCGGGAGGACCTCGACAATGAATTGCGCGAAGATCTCATCACCTGTTTCAAACGGCCGTCCCTCGAAGTATCCCCATAAGCCCAAGCCGACCACTAAGAAGATCAGAAACTGGCCAAGAACGACCAGGCCGCTCCCGACCAACGCTTTTTGGGCAGCAACAAGATCACGGCACGTGAGAAGCCTCTGAACGATAAGCTGGTCCGTTCCGTGCGAAGCCATTGTCAAGAAGCCTCCACCAATTACACCCGCCCACAACGTATAGGGGGTTGAGGCGTCGAAAGACAGATTGACAACTGCCAGCTTTCCTGCCTGGCCTGCCTCCGTAAGGATCGTGGGCCACCCTCCCGGAACCAGCACCTGGAGGGCTGTCACAGTGGCGAGAGCACCCACGAGGTAAAGGCCCATCTGCACCACGTCCACCCATATCACCGCCTTGATACCCCCGAAGTACGTGTAGGCCACCGTCAATACTCCGATAACCGTTATGGATGCAGGATAGTCCCAGCCGGTGATCAGAGCGAGGGGAATCGCAGTAGCGAATAGGCGTACCGAGTCCGCCAGGAGTCTCGTCACCATGAAGACGGCCGAAGCAAACCGACGAGGGCCTAGGCCGAAGTTCTCAGCCAAGAGCTCATAGGCCGTGCTCAGCTCTCCCTTGTAATAAGCCGGGAGTAGAAGGATCGCTACGACGATTCTACCCGCTAAGTATCCGAACGTAAGTTGGAGAAATCCGAGCGTGCCAAAATACGCCACCCCCGGGATGCTGAGGAACGTCAATGTGCTCGTCTCGGTGGCGACTACGGACAGCATGACCGCACCCCAGGGGAGCTCGCGGTTCCCGAGGAAGTAATCCCGTCCGCCGGTCTGTCCACGCCCCAACCATGCTCCCCACGTGGTGACACCCACGAGGTAGAACACGAGCACCCCAAAGTCGAGAGTGGTGAACGGGCTCAGCCGGGTTCCTCCGTTAACCCAATGGACTCAACCGCCACGAAGCGAGACTTCCTGGTCTATGATGGCCAAAGCAGCAAGGTCGTGAACCGTGCGCCGCAGCTCGACGTGTTTCGAGTTGTCCCGTGTCGGGTTGACCCGATTGGTGAGTAACACCACGAATAGATCGAGCTCGGGATCGATCCAGATGGAGGTTCCCGTAAACCCCGTGTGTCCGAAAGCGGTTCGAGTAAAATAATCCCCTGCGGAAGACCTCTCGTCCGGCGTGTCCCAGCCAAGACCTCGCGAAGCGGACGCATCAAATCGGCTGGTAAATTCCCTTAGCGTCTCCTCCGAGACTAGGCGGACACTCCCGCCGCGGCCTGGGGCGCAAATGGCGCTCGCCGGCGATCCTGGGGCTCGCAAGTTACCCTCAAAGCAACCCTCAATGCTGCCTGAGCCCAGGAGCGTCTGCGCCAAAATAGCCAAGTCAGATGCGGTCGAGAAAAGGCCCGCGTGACCCGCAACACCACCCATGGCATAGGCGTTTTCGTCGTGCACTACTCCGTGTACGTGCGTGTTCCGGAAGAAGGTGTCAACCTCTGTTGGAGCGATCCTATCCAATAGGATCGGTGCTGGGAGAAAACCCGTGTCGGTCATGCCCAGAGGCTCCCAAACACGCTCCCGGAGAAACTCATCTAAAGGTTTACCACTTAAGTCTTCTATGATGAACGCCATAGTCATCAGACCGATGTCCGAGTAAATCGTGGAGCTGCCCGCGGCGTACTCTAGCTCGAGATCACCAATGGCTTCCTGATAGGCAGTGCGTCCTTGGATATCTAGGTAGAATGTGCGGAATGGCGGTAGCCCTGCCCGATGGAGCAACAACTGCCGTACCGTCACACGCTCCTTGGCCGGATCTCCCCTTCCCCACCACGGGAGATAGTCTGCGACAGCGGCGGCGAGGTCCAAGCGACCCTCGTCCACCAGAATCATCGCGGCCATGGTCGTCCCGGCCACCTTTGTGAGCGAGGCCAAATCGTAAATGGAGCGGGAGTCGGCTTGCTTACTTGATGGAGACCAGTCCAGCCTACCATATCCGCGGAGCCTCACAAGTTTACCGTGACGTCCCACAGCAAGAGCAGCGCCAGGGGAGGCGGAATCTGCTAATGCATGATTCAAGATTTCATCCAGAACTCGTAGACGTCCAGAGTCCATGCCGACGGTCTCCGGATCCACTTCGATTCCTGTGGCTCCCCTTTCCATGGAAGGGGCTACGGCCCGCCGCTCAAGACCATCACCAACCTCATATAAGGGCGGGATGGAAATGGGCAATCGTCCCGTGATCTCCGTTTCTCCCAACAACGCTCGAGCCGCAGCCCTCTGCGAGACTTCGTGATCACCCCACGCGATTAGATAGGAAGGCGCCCCCTGGAGGGCAGCCACCAGATATGGATTACCGAAAGATGTGACCACGACAGGGCGGCGGATAGACATCTCTTCCACGAAATTCGATAGAGCGTTGGGCACCGCTACGTCGCCCACGCCCGCGCGTGGCGGCACGTATACGTTCACGAGTAAAAGATCGAAATCTTGCGCAACGAGACTGAGAGAATCGTACGTCTCACTCGGTGTTTCCGGTCCAACCCTAGCATTCTCCATTACTTGTCCGCGATCCAGCAAGACCTTATCGAAGACCGAACCAGCCACCAGATTTCCGGAGCGAGCGTATGTCAAGCTGAAGATCTTTCTGGTCGAGTCTGTCCCCACCGGCACGAGCCCGTCTCGATCCTGGAGGAGGGTCATCGAGAGCGTCGCAAGGGTGTCGGCAAAAGCGAGATGGTCCGCAGTTCCCACCAGATCGTCCACCGTATCCAGGTCCACTATGCGGGTCTTGTGAAGACCGGCCCTAGCCTTGGTCTCGAGGATGCGCCGAACCGACAAGCGGATGCGTGCGGGATCAATGCGCCCATCCTCAACTGCCGCTTGAACCGCATCAATGGCCTCGGTCACATCGGCCGGCATGAGAAGTATGTCGGAACCCGCTTCGAGAGCTCGCACGACCACTTCTCCCGATCCATATCGCTCATTGAGCGAACCCATGACCAACGCGTCCGTAAGAAGGAGTCCCTCGAAGCCCATGTCTTCCCGGAGAAGCTCAGTCATGAATTGAGGGTCCAAAGTCGCAGGAGGACCCTCAAGACCTTGAACCCCGGACACTACGACATGAGCCGTCATGACCGCATCCACCCCTACATCGACAGCTATCCGGAATGGAACCAACTCGACGGCGTTTAAGCGATCCCAGTCCGCTGGCACAACTGGTAAATCGATATGCGAATCATTTTGCGTATCACCGTGTCCCGGAAAGTGCTTCGCGGTCACAAGTACGCCGCCCTCATGCGCACCCTGGATATAGGCAGCACCCAATCGCGCTACATTCGTGGGATCTTCACCGAAAGAACGTGTGTTAATGATCGGATTTTCAGGGTTGGAGTTTACGTCCAAGACTGGAGCGAAATTCAAGTGTACTCCTACCGCTCTCGCCTCCAACGCCGTGATACGAGCGTATTCGCGCACGAGCTGTTCATCTCCGATGGCGCCGAGTGCCATCGTCGGCGGGAAGCTGGTGCCGCCCCCTTGTGGAAGCAGAGACGGCAGTGCGTAGGAATGATTGATTCGCATTCCAGGTCCACCGTTCTCGAAATCGGACGTTACCAGTAAAGGGATTCGAGCTCGAGCCTGTAGCTCATTGAGCTTAGCTGCGTATGAGTGCGGAAGCCCGATCGACACATAAACTCCGCCTATTTCATCATTCTGCACCCACTTGGCCCACTCCAAGAACTCCGGACTGCTCGTCGACGCGTAGGAACCCGGCAACCACTGGATTATCAGTTGGCCAATCTGCTGCCGAAGTGAAAGCGACTTAAGGGTCGTATCGATCCAAGCAACAGATTCTGCGTCGAGGAACTCCTTCCTAGGAGTGAACGAGCCCTGCGGCACTGGGGCGAGTCCGCCGCCGGCAACTGACGAAGTCTCCGTTCCCTCTTGGAATCCAAGTACACTGCATCCGTTAGCCCAGAGCATGACCACCACGATCACACCCACTAGCGACCTACCGGCCACTGGTGTTCGTCTTTTTCGGTATCCGGATGCCGTCCCCCAAAGCGAAATAGGGCTCCATGCCGGTCGGGCTTCGGCCGTTGATTTCTATCCCACCGAATAGTGCCACCGCGGCCGCCTGTTGGCTTACCTGAGCTGAGCTCCACGCTAAGACGTAGGCCTGAGCATCAGGAAAATCTGCGATCAGATAAGGGTTCCCAAATGAAATTACCACATGCGTGATTCTTCTCCGAGCCAACTCATTCACGAAGTCCACAGTTTCGTCCGGTAAATCCACCCGACCCGCAAAATTTGAATAGACCGAAACCACGACAAGGTTCGAGCGCTGAGCGCGACGGATTAGGTCCTGGTATGCCTCTGCATTCGTATTCTCGTCCACTTGGTTCTGCACAAGCCGTGGGTAAGTCTCTCGAAGCCGAGCATCAAAATAACGGCCTGCAAGAATGTTACTCCGGTTACGGAATGTCACCGACATCACACGAGCTCCCCGGGTTCCCAGAAGGGGCAGCAGGTTACGCTCGTTCCTGAGTAATGTGATAGAGCGGTTTGCAATCTCTTGCGCTATTTCGGTGTGTTGGGGCACTCCAACAACCCGGGGAATCTGATCAAGCGGTACCGTTCGTCGCTCCGGAAGACCGAATTTTTCCTTCAAGCCAAGCAACTTTATGACTGAGGTGTCGATACGGGACTCAGTGATACTCCCTGAATGGACAGCGCGGACAAGCGCATCAATCGCCTGGCCCACATCCCGTGGCATGAGAATTACATCGGCGCCCGCTTGGACGGCACGTACCGAAGCCTCTCCCTGGGGATACAGCCGAGCCAAGGCCCCCATGTCCATAGCATCTGTGAAAATAATGCCGTCGAACCCGAGATCCGACCGAAGCAGGTCGGTGAGAATCCGTTCGGAAAGTGTCGAAGGAAGATCGTCCCCACTGAGCTCTGGCACGGCGATATGGGCCGTCATAATACCTTCGATCCCAGCTGCGATCGCGGCACGGAAGGGCACTAGTTCGATGGCTTCCATGCGCTCCCTTGGCACACGAATAACCGGCAATTCCAGGTGCGAATCGATCTCGGTGTCTCCGTGTCCGGGAAAGTGCTTTCCGGTGGCCACTAAACCATTATCCTGAAGCCCCCTTACAAAGGATGCTCCCATCTCCGCTACTGCCTGCGGGTCTTCCCCAAAAGATCGGATGTTGATGATGGGATTGTTAGTATTGTTATTGACGTCTAGGACAGGAGCGAACGGGATATGGACACCCATAGCTCGGGCTTCCAGCGCGGTGATGCGCCCCAACTGATAGGCGTAGCGGGGATCCCCCGTCGCGCCAAACGCCATCAAGGATGGAAAGGTAGTCGCGCCACCCAATACGATGTTGGTAGGAATGTGGACTGCCCCTCGAAAGCGGAAACCCGCCCCCGTCTCGAGATCGGCAGCTACAAGCATCGGATACTTGGAATGCTCTTGAAGATCGTTGAGTTTGACTGCGACTTCGCTCGGAGAGCCGACCGACATGATTACACCCCCCACCCCCTCCTTCTCAATCACTTCTACGATGCGATCGTGGGTTTCCGTACCCTCAGGGGCAAAGTTGCCCAACACCCACGGCATTATCATCTGAGCGACCTTCTCGCGGAGGGTCATTTCTTCGAGAGTGCGCTGAGCCCAGGAGATCGTAGGAGCCCGGGGAGGCTTCTCAGGAGTACGGAGAGAGACTGATGGGGGGGAAAGCTCGTCCACCTTCACACTGTCCGGAGACACCTCGGCGAACGCCGGCTTGGGTACAGCTCCGGGCTCAGGACTCGATTTGAGACACGCCGAGATGAGGACCGCCAGGATCCAGAGCCTTCTCTCTGGGTTATTGAGAGGGAGTCGGAGCACACTTTTGATGGTCATCGAGCGTACTCAGAAGCTTGTCGATGGGTCAACAACGTAGCCAAAGCATAGGACGACGGAACGTATGACGTTGTCGAGATCACCACAATCCTGGGTCATTTTCGCATTTCTCTTTGGCACTTCTTGTAGTGCCGACTCCGGTTGGTTATACCAAAGTAGGGGTAACGAGTTCGGTGCGGTTCGACCTGGAATCGAAGTTCTCCTAGAAGACTCCCTTCATCTGGTCGCAGGTCGTAGTGTTGGGCTGCTCACGAATCAGACCGGAGTGGACGCCTCGGGACAGTCCTCGATCGATCGCATCTACGAACACCCAGATGTCGACCTCGTAGCCCTCTTCGCTCCCGAACACGGGATCCGGGGCACCGCTGAGGGAGGAGAAGAGATCGAGGATGGGCTTGACCCAAAGACCGCCCTCCCCATCCATTCCCTCTATGGCACAGTCAGGAAACCGACACCTGAAATGCTCGTAGGGATCGATGTGCTCCTCGTGGACTACCAAGACATCGGAGCCCGCTACTGGACATACGTTTCCAGCATGACACTTGCGATGGAGGCCGCGGGGGAGGAGGATGTCCCCGTCGTAATTCTGGATCGTCCCAATCCGATCGGCAGTGCGACCCAGGGTAATATCCTTGATCATCGCTTTGGAACTTTCGTCGGGCGCTTCCCAATAGCGATGCGTCACGGAATGACGCCCGGAGAACTCGCTCGTTACTATAGGGGCGAGTTCGGTATAGAGGTGGATCTCCACGTAGTCCCCGCGGAGGGATGGAGGAGGGATATGACCTTCGCTGATACTGGGCTGCCCTGGATTCAACCGTCACCGAACATGCCCAACATCGAGAGCGCCATACATTATCCGGGCACTTGCCTCTTCGAGGGAACTCGCCTGTCGGTCGCGCGTGGAACGGACCGTCCTTTCCAGCAGGTCGGTGCTCCATGGCTAGATGGCAACGCCCTGGCTCGCACCATGAACGGATATGGCCTTCCGGGCGTTCGCTTCGATCCGGTTCGCTTCACACCCGTATCACCCGGAGACCGCAAATTCAATGGTGTCGAAGTCGAAGGGGTCCGCCTTGTCATGACGTCACAGGAGTATGATCCCACCCATGCCGCGCTCGCCCTACTGGTGGAAACTCACCGGATGTCCGTCAGTAACTGGGGATGGCTGGAATCCCACTTCGACCGGCTCGCTGGGACTGACCTCCTCAGACTCGGTATCGACGAGGGAGCAAGCGTCGAAGAGCTTAGAGAGGGCTGGGATGAGGACTTGGAGGCATTCAAGCGGACTCGGGAGCGCTATCTCATCTATCCATAGATAAGAATCTCGACGTGGTCCGGAAGCTGAAACCGGGGACCCCTATGTTCACCTCTATGGCCAGAGCCCAGTATCGTCGCAGTATGCTCCCGGACCGAGCCATTACTATATATGAGTGACGGACGTAATCCTAACGCGACCTATCGGGCAGCAACCTCAACCTCGACACCGGCCCTGAAGGCCTCGTAGAGAGATTTCGCAACCGGCCCAACTGTACCGTCTCCTACAGGCTGGCCGTCGAGGGTTACAGTGGGTCTGACTTCAGTGGTAGTCCCGGTGAAAAAAATCTCGTCGGCACTCCTCATTTCCTCGAGAAAGACCGACCGCTCCTCCACAGCCATGCCGAGCCCTTGGGCGAGCTCCAACACGAACTCCCGGCCGGTTCCGTGAAGAATCTCATGGGTTCTTGGATGAGTGGTCACCACCCCGTCAAAGACGCTGAAAACGTTGTTGTGGGATCCTTCCAGGGCTACGCCGTCCTTGACCAGCAGGACATCCGCCGCACCGGCGTCCACTGCGGCTTGCTGCGCCAATACATTTGGAAGTAACCCGATGGTTTTGATGTCGACCCTAGCCCATCGGCGATCCGGAACAGTGATCGCCGAGTAGCCCTGTTCCCAACGCTCCTGGTCTGGCCTCCGGAAGGCCTGAGAACATGCATAAACCGTCAAGGGAGTACCAGTGGGTGGGAAGTGATGCGTACGGGGCGCGGCCCCCCGTGTAATCTGCACATAAACGGTGGCGACGTCTTCATCCGTAAGATCGTTTTTTACGAGAAGACGATTATGCACCTCCTTGAGATCCTCCACGTCATAATTGATGCGTAGAGCCGCAAGACCACACTTGAGTCGCGCCATGTGCCGATCCATTCGGAAAAGGCGACCGCGGTAAGCCGGAGTCACCTCGTAAAGACCGTCGGAGAGGAGGAATCCCCGATCGTCCACGGAGATCGTTGCCCGATCTCTGGACAGGTATTCGCCGTTCAAATATACGGTGCTCATTGCGATCCGAGTTTGGGAGGAAGCAACAGTTCGTGACTGAAGATGGCTTCGGTGCGCGTGTTCAGCTTAGCCTTCGTCCTATTCGCCCTGCTGCTCCAGCTTGTCGAACTCCTCAATGAGCTCCGCCTCTTGAACTGCGGGCTCCAGTGGATTGGAGCTTTTGGAGATCCCCTCCGACGCAGCAGGGGTTGTCTCAACCGCCTCGTCGTCCCCAGGCTCCAACTGCTTCGGCTCGTCTTCCTCGGGAGGAGCAATCAAGCCCATCCCCTGTTTTAGAGCGATAAGGCGATCCTCGATGTCCACCGTACTAGCCGTTTCCATCAGTTGGAACTCCTCCTCCATTCTGCCGGGCCCCAGAGCTTCGGTCACTTCCTGTTGAGCCAGGCTTTCTCTCTCCTGCTCTTCGATCTTCTCTTCCATGCGGTTGAAAGCGTCGAAAGCTGAGGTGTTCGAGAGACCCGACATCGTATCATGGATACGTTTCTGCGCCTGTGCCCGCCGTTGCTTAGCTACTAGAAGGTTCCGCTTGCGCTTGGCTTCTTCGATTTTCTCGTTCAGCTGCCGGAGGGAACTCTTGAGTTTTTCGGTCTCGGCCACCTGCGTATTCCAAGTTTCGTCCATTTTGGACGCCCGGTCAGCGTGCTCGGCCTGTCTGATGAGAGCCTGCTTCGCAAGTTTATCACGGCCTTCCTTCACAGCGAGCATGGCTCGGTGCTCCCACTGACGTGTTTCCTTGACCTCGTCATCGAGCTGGGCCCGGAGTTTCCGTTCATCCGCAATTGCTGCCGCCACCTCGCGCTTGGCCTTTGCAAGTTGGTCACGCATGTCCAGAATGATCTGGTTCAACATCTTCTCGGGGTTTTCCGCCCGTGAGATGAGATCATTGATATTTGACTTGATGACTGTAGACAGCTTAGTGAAAATGCTCATTGGTCTCAGTCCTCCCCGTCCGAATCGCCACCTTCAGCCCCGGAAAGGATCCGGATCCGCTTGAGATGGCTCGAAGCGGCGTACTGGAGGCTCTCGACAGAAGCCTGCAGTTCCTCGAAATCCAGAGTTTCTAGCTCGAGGGTGTCACTCAGGATCAATTCACCTTCCTCAATTCCATACGCGCCATGAACTATATCTGTTGCATTGAGTTCAAGTAGCACGCGATACATTTTCCACATGTGCGGCTCATGGTCAGGAAGGTCCATAACCTTGAGGCGCAGCAGCAGCACCGGATCCGAAAGGTGTAACACCACATCCCCACTCGGACTTTGAAGCAAGAACATCCCTTCATCGACCTCATCCCAGTCTAGATCCATCCGAATGAGGAAGCTCTCGAGATCCTCTCGGGTTACCATGATCGACTCCGTAAGCTATGTGACCACCACTTAGGTCACGGGCAAACAGTTAACAAATCCGCCTTGGCGTCATTCTTCCGGACACCGGACAAGCCCGGCTTCCGGCACTCACGGGCAGCTTCGCAAATCTGAGAAACTCAACCCTAAGCTTAACACGAACGCCCAGCCCACCGCGACCGTCTGGTATGAAATAAGAGCTCCCCGGAGACACTTCAAAGGGTCACTCCAATCTTCGACGAATCTTCTAAAAGGAGACGGAGGTACCGACCCGTGTAGGAAAGATCGTCCTCAACAATCCATTCGGGTGGCCCCTCCACTACGATACCTCCCCCCTCTTTTCCCCCTTCCGGCCCTAGATCGATGATCCAGTCCGCAGTCTTGATCACCTCAAGGTTGTGCTCGATTACGACCACTGTGTTACCCCGGTCCACCAGTTTATGCAGCACCTCCAAGAGGGTTCGAATGTCTTCGAAATGCAGCCCGGTCGTGGGTTCGTCCAAGATATACAGGGTGTTCCCCGTCGCACGCTTCGAGAGTTCGGCAGAGAGTTTTACTCGTTGAGCTTCTCCACCCGACAGTGTCGTGGCAGACTGACCGAGATGGATGTAGCCTAGTCCGACGTCAGAAAGCGTTCCAAGCTTGGTCCGCAGTCGTGGGACTGCGTCGAAGAAGTCGAGCGCTTCGTCAACGGTCATGTCCAAGATATCCGCAACATTTTTCCCCTTGTAAGAAACGTCCAATGTCTCTCGGTTATAGCGTCGTCCTCGACAGACATCACAAGAAACGTATACGTCGGGCAGGAAGTGCATCTCAATTTTAACCAGGCCGTCGCCATGACACGCCTCACAGCGGCCGCCTTTTACGTTGAAGGAGAAACGCCCTGGCCCATATCCCCGCAGCTGCGATTCGGGCAAATTTGAGAACAGGTCCCTGATCGGGGTGAAGAGGCCAGTATAGGTTGCGGGATTGGAGCGTGGAGTGCGGCCAATAGGGGACTGGTCCACCTCAATGACCTTGTCGATCAACTCCATTCCCTCAAGATCATCGAACCCTCCGGGGATCACCTTGCTTCGGTAAAGATGACGGGCAAGAGCCCGATAGAGGGTTTGGTTGATTAGGGTCGATTTTCCCGATCCACTCACTCCGGTGACGGCCACAAAGCATCCCAGAGGTATGTCCACATCGAGGTTTTGTAGGTTGTGTTCCCGAGCGCCCCTGAGCCGGAGCACCCGGTCTGGGTTCATTGCTCGCCGACACTCAGGCACGGGGATCCGTCGTTCCCCGGCCAGATAAGCTCCGGTGAGCGATTTCTTCACTGCCAGAATCTCCTCCAGGCTCCCCTGAGCAACGACCTCCCCTCCCGCACGACCAGCACCGGGACCCAAGTCCACGATGTGGTCAGCAGCTCGAATGGTTTCCTCGTCGTGCTCAACCACAATCACGGTATTACCCAAGTCACGGAGCTCGTGCAGTGTATCTAGGAGACGCCGATTATCTCTCTGGTGGAGTCCCACCGACGGCTCATCAAGGATGTAGAGAACACCCACTAGCCGGCTGCCGATCTGAGTTGCCAGCCGAATCCGCTGGGATTCGCCGCCGGACAGCGAGTCAGCGGAGCGTCCGAGGGTCAGATACACAAGTCCTACGTTAGCGAGAAACCCTAACCGCTCCTGGACCTCTTTGAGAATCGGAGCCGCGATTTCACCCTGGAGAGCACGTGGCCCTGCTTCCAGATCGACAGATTCGCTTACGCTAAGATTCTCGAAGAAGTCCAGAGCTTCTCCGATAGGGAGGCCAACGACATCACCCAAAGACCGTCCGTCCACGGTAACCGCAAGCGACTCCGGCTTGAGCCGACTTCCGTTGCACCCTGTGCACGGTAGAGTAGACATATACTCTTCGAGTTGCCTGCGAACGGCATTGGATTTGGTTTCCTGATAGCGCCGCTCGACGTTCTCTATCACGCCAGCCCAGGTATCCTCATAATGGCTCTGCGCTCCGCTCGGCGGATGAGAGCCTCTGTACGGAAATCGGATCTTCATCCGACCTGAGCCGTGGAGGATCGCATACCGGGCCTCCTCGGATAGTTCCTTCCATGGGGTGTGGGGATCGAACTCGTACGCCTCAGCCAGTCCTGCAATCACCGATTTGCGAAGGTGGCCTGAGGGTTCACCCCAGGGAAGCATAACCCCTTCAAGCAGGGAAACACTTTCGTCGGCCAAGAGCAGGTCTGGATTAACGTGCTTACTCGTGCCCAGACCATCGCATACGCGGCATGCACCGTACGGCGAATTAAACGAGAACTGGCGCGGCTCAACCTCGGGCAAACTCGTCCCGCAGTGCGCGCACGCATAATGCTCGCTGAACATATGTGAGATACGCTTTCGCCCTCTTACCTCCACTACCTCGACGATACCGTCCGCGGTCCGGAGCGCCGTCTCGAGAGAATCACCAAGGCGTTCCCGTTCCTCGGACCGAATGACCAAACGATCAATAACGATGGCGATATCATGGTTCTCATATCGATTTAGGGCAGGCGGATCGGAGAGATCGAAGGTGTCGCCGTCTACTCGCGCTCGGACAAACCCCTCCCGTAATGCTTTTTCAAAAAGATCTCGAAACTCCCCCTTCCTTCCCCGTACCAAAGGCGCAAGCACCTCAACCTTGGTCTCCTCATCCAACTCCAACAGGTGCTGCACGATTTGTGTGGACGATTGCCGGACCACGGGCCTTCTACATTCCGCACAATGAGGGATGCCGACTCGAGCCCAGAGAAGTCTTAGATAGTCATAAACCTCAGTCACGGTCCCCACGGTGGAACGGGGATTCCGGTTCACAGTTTTCTGCTCGATGGAGATGGCCGGCGAAAGCCCTTCGATCGCGTCAACGTCCGGCTTCTCCATCAGTCCCAAGAACTGTCGTGCATAGGCCGACAGAGACTCCACGTACCTTCGCTGGCCTTCGGCGTAGATTGTGTCAAAGGCGAGCGACGATTTTCCCGAGCCGGACAATCCGGTGATGACGACTAACGCACCCCGGGGAAGCTTTACGTGGATGTCCCGAAGATTGTGTTCCCGAGCACCGCTTACGACTAGGAATTCTTCAACCATAGCCTTTTAGAGTACCAAGGACTCAGCTTCGGTTCAAAGATGGAGGTCAGCCTGAACGACAATCCCTTACACGGCGGAAGCTTCCTCACACTGTATTCGTGGCCCCCAAGCACCTCAGCCCGTAGCGGTCCCAGTAGGTAAAGGCTGTTATGTGAATCTGGACCGCGGCTAGCGGAACCTCCGATTGAGGGTTTACGCCTCTCAGATCAGTAGCTCCTCAAGAACCTAACAGATGTAAAATCTATTCTATTTCGTGTCAGTATACCCAGTCACGGAAGATGAAGAGCCCGAGCCCCTTCTCACTCTCGAAGCCGAGTTCGCCGAAGCCCATGACCCGCCCCCGGAAGAAGCGATCCTCGACGTATGACTCAATGGTATAATCCTTCGAGGCCGCCCACTCCAAGCGGATCCCCGGAAACGCGGCACCTACACCTTCGCTTCCCAAGGGTCGGAAAAGGAGTGTCACAAAGAAGTCGTCTGCCAAATAGAAGCCGGTCTCGACCACCGTTGTCTCAAGTGCCCCTACGATATTACCACCGCCAAGTGCCCCCAAGTCCTGCTGCGTTATGGACAGATAATCCACGTTCAACCCCAACCCTTGAGCGGTCGCCCCGAGTTGGTTGCTGAAATTACTGAGCCCAAAGGCACCAACAGAACCAAGAATGGCATCGGTCGCTCCCAATGCCTGACTCTGACCAGACGTCAGCGCATAGGTCGGGCGGGCAAAGTACAGATAGCTGAGTAGATCGTCCTCGGTGAACCCAGCCTCATCGCTCGTAAGACCGACTCGGGGGGAAACGAGTGTTCCGGTAACCGCCGCGTTGATAATAAAACGCTCCCCCTGGGTAGAACGGATCTGGTTGCTCGCAGTGATGTCGAGGTCCGGATTAATGCCCGGCGTACCCAGGAAGCGCAACGTCCCTCCATCCACTTGGAATTGCCGGCCAAACGCCCCATATGATCCACGAACAGCCTCTAGGGCGCCAACAAGGGCCAGATCCTGTGTTAGCCTGTCATAGAGAACTTCGAGCTGCCCGTCCAATTCGACATTCATGCGATCGCTTCGTAACCAGGTATCCCGCCGGACTGTCAGGTTCATGTTCTCCATACGGATATTCCGCAAGAAGGGATTTCGGCCGACAAGTAGCGGCCGGAGATTGACGAGTGTCGTATCGACGATCTCAAAGGCGGGATCCGTGAGATCTACGACCTCGGTGGACCGCTGGAGCTCATCCACAAAAATTGTACCCTCATCCACGAAAAGATCCCCCGAAATGACCGGACGAGTGTAAGACCCTTCTAATCGGAAATCCCCGCTCAGGACACCGGTCACATCACGTCGGTTGATGGCCTGAAAGCCGTCAAGTTTCACGTCAAGATCGAACTCCGGATTGGACACCGTAGAGAGCGCAATCGTCCCCTGAACGCTCGCTATGCCGTCGGACTCGACTGTCGCGTCCACCTCGACTTGTCTGTTGGGGAACCAATCGAGGGTAGCGTTCAGATTCCGATGCCGAACTCCGATCCCATTGAGCAACCCACCGACCTCGTCCAGCGTTAGCCTGCCTGTCGGCACCAGTCTCTCGGGGGTCCCTCCGAGAACCACCTGCCCAGACAACGTTCCCTCCACTTCCTGGTAGGTGTCGAACGGCGCAAGGAGTAGAGAGAGCGGCAAAAGCTCCGAGACCACTTCGAGATCAATCGCCTCATCGGGAAAACGATTGTCTATGCGGCCGAAGGTGAGATCTAACGGAAATCCTCCGCTCACGGTAAGAACACGGAGGGAATCCTTCCAGGCCTCCATCTCTCCATTGGCTCGGCGAGCCGCATATTCAACGGCGCCCGAGAAGCGGTCTAAAGCGTAGTCCTCGTAGCGGAAATCAGTTACCGCTACAGTTGCTGCCATCCGGGGGTCTGAATCCTCCCCCGTGACCTGGAGGTTAAGATCAACGACGCCCTCATGACGCTCATCCACCTGAAGTACATGAGCGATTCGGCTTAAATCGAGTCCCTGAACATTCAGCGTAAAGTCCGCCTCACCCTGGAACGGCAAATACCCTTCAGCTTCTATGCGCATCCCGTCTACGCCGGGGCGGATTAGTCGGAAGTCACTGACGGTGAGCCCGTCCGGATCCCACGCAAGGCTCGTCGGCCCACCCAGATTCCACCGCTCATCCGGAAAAGTGAGAGCCAATTCGTCTAAGTGAAGTGTCCGTAGAGACTCTTCTTGATCGAATACGAGCCGACCTCGATAATTTTCGTCCTTCTCCCGTACTAGGAAAAAATCGACACCGCCCTGTGGCCCACGATAATCCACATGTACTGAAATTGAGTCGAAAATCCGATCCAGAATTCGAATGGAGTCTGCATCAATTCGAGCTTGAAACACCTGATCGGAGCTTAGGAACCCCGTGGTGCCAAAAATAATCGCAGCATCCCCGACCAAGTTGGCACCATAGCGGGCAGCCTCGAGCTCGGCTTCTCCCTCTATAGCAAGGGACGTGAGTGAACCAGAAAGAGTTATCCGCCCGGCCATTTTTCCTTCCGTCCGGACGTCAGCCAAAGTGGGAAGAGTATCGGGATCAATCCCGTCAAAGGCCAGGATCTCCCGGGACAGCTCAGACAGGGTGTCCTGAGCGATGACCTCCGGTCCTAACCAGAGTGGGCGGAGACCCTCTAGGTTATCCGTTTCAAAGCGTAACTCGAGCTTTTCCACAGCCCCTTCGTCAGCCGTGGCGAGCCGTCCAGCCCCGTCCACCCTCACGCCACCGACCAACCCTTGGATGGCATCCACGATTACGACACCCTCTGAGATTCGAAGATTCATGGCAGCGGTATCCACCGATAGCTGCCCAAATTGCGAGGCTGCAAAGTTGACGTCGCCAGACAACTCTGCAGTTCTGAGATCCCCCCCCTCACCCAGAAGATCAATCGACCCTGTAACGATCGTACCCTCTGGAAGTCTCGGCGCGACCTCTCTGGCATCGAAATTCCGAGCTTCACCGCGGAGTCGGTACGAAGCAAGTGGAGACCGAGCATCGAAGCTGCTCTGCAGGGTGAGCTCGCCCCCCTCAGTAATCAGATCCGCACGGAGAACGAGCGATGAAGGCGGGCCATCGGCATAGACTTTGCCCCGCACCACACCGAGGCGAGAAAGGGGTGAATCTTCCCCAAACAAACCAGCGATCGAGAGAGGTTCTAAATCCCCGTCCAACGAAATTCTCACCTCGTCACCAATAGTGACAAGACGCCCCTTAAGCATAACATGAGAAGCTTCCGTGTCCGGATCGGGGTACGTGGACTCGACCGCTAAACGGATACCCTCGTCGTCCAGTCGGCCGTCTGCGCTCAAATCGATATTCAAGGCCCCGGCGAAAAACAGTCCCTCGGCCACCCGATTCACCAAGCTCAGATCAACAGGGGTCAACCGTACACGTAGATCGCTCACTCCGACGGGGCGCCGCAGGTGAAACACACCGTCAATTTCTCCATCACTCGGTATCGCTCCAGGCTCTACTAGAGTAATACGCCCGTTGGTCGAAAGAGCTTCCATTGTCCCGGCAAGACCAAAAGACCCAAAGATGCTCCCGTCCAAAGGAAGGGGCCACGGCAGATAGTCGGACAAAGTAGCTGCTGGCAGATCAGACACTTCGAGTGAAACGTCCTGGAAGGATGCCACCTCACCTCTGGGAAGGTTGAAGGTGCCGTCACCCACGATCACGCCTCCCTCCCTTTCAAGTCGAACGCCCGACCATCGTAACTGGAGGCCATCGGGCCCGAAATTTGCTCCGAAACTACCACTACCTCGCGCGTCCGGCAGTTCTGGCCGAAGCCATCGCAAATCCGTCAACTCAAGATGAGAGGCTACGAGGTCGATACCGAGACTGGGTGCTCGCCCCGGGGTTACGTTGACGGTAGCGGAGCCTTCGGTCAGCGAGCCAGGTAACCTCAAAGTCTCGACTGCAATTGAAATCTGGTCCTCCAGCCACACTACTGTTCCGTCGAACTCGCGCACCCGGACAGGATCCCGGAAAACATCACCCTCGAACGCAAGGCTATCTATATCGACACGGAGCCCGGTGACGTCAGGATCGACAATAGTCACACGGTCGAGATGGCCATCGATGTCATGGAAGTCGAGGGTTCGCACCACCCCGACTCTATCGGCGGCGGGCACAGTAACGATTCGGGACTCGGGCCCGAGTTCTGACGTTAGCGGATAGCGCACGTCCAACCGTCCACCTTGAATGGTCACATCTTCCAGCACCAATCTTTGCACGGCACTCTTACCGGCCTCCGGTGCCGTGACTTTCTCCGATGTCAGTTCGTCTCCACCGAGGAATTCGGTCAAATTGAAGGGGTTTTCGATTCTCGATTTCTCGATGTTCAAAGTCGGCTGCCACACAGTGACAGCGGAAAGCACAATATCACCCCGCAGAACTTGGCTGAGGGAATACTCGACTTCGACCGAGTCCACAGTCATAAGGGCGGTTCCATCCGGCGCGCGGACCCGGAGCCCTATGAACTTCGCACCTTTATGTAGCCCGGAAGAGCGAAGGTCGGATACTACGATTTCACCGTTGACAACCCTATCGATGCGCCTTAAAACACGCTCTAAGACGAGTGTCTGGCCCGCATTCGTTCGAGTGAGTAGGACGAAGCTCAAGAACGCCCCGACAGCAGTAGCGAGTAACATCACGCCACCGACCGCGAGGACTCTCTTAATCAGATGCGCTCCACCTTGGACCATGCTAAAACGCCTGCCCGATACTGATGTGGAATTGGAGACGGTCGAAGAATGACCCAGCCTCGGGACCGAATGCCACAAGCGGATGGAGCACCGCTAATTCGTCCTCGAGGACAAAATCGACTGTCTGTACCTTACCACTAACAGTGCGGTTGATCTTGTCCGCTTCCACGTCGCCCTGTGCGGAATCGAAGCGACGGATTTGGGAAGTCACTACCTGAAGGTTTTCTGTTCCCCGGTAGCGATAGCCGACATCAAGGCGGATGGGTCCGATGGGGCTCAGGTACCGGAAGCCAAGCCCTGGGGCAATCTCAAGGGTGCCCACGTAACCGGGCGCCCAGATACGACCGAAGTCGGCAAAAACCGCAGCCTCCATTCGCACCCCGATGGGCATACGGTACTCGAGTCCACCCTCGACTACCACTTCACCTCCCGTCGGCCTCGGTGTGCCGTAACCGCCCTCGTTCTGCAATGGACCCGCATTACAGGTGAGCAGGAGGATCTCGTCGGGCCGACAGGCCGTCTTACCGTCCGGTGAGCTCGGAAGAAGGAGTCGCGAGACACCGACGGTGAGCACCCTGGGCCCAAGCTGGTTTTGGGCGAACCCTCGAACACTGTTCGCTCCTCCGGAATAGAAGCGCTTCTGAGGATGAACAATCTCCGCAGTCCCCAGCGGCAAATCGACGGAGCCGGCGCCCACCCATCCACCTCTGAGGCGTGCTGCAAGAACATGACCGTTACCCGTCTGCAGGTATTTGGTCAACTCACCTACCGCTCGTTGATACGGGAAGTTGGACCCCGTGACAACAGAGGCGTGCTCAAAATTGAGCACGACCTGATATCCCTGGGTGGGATTCAGTAGGCTGTTCGTCCGATCCCGTACAAAGCTTACAGTAAGTGGGGACAGCCAATTCGGGTCCTGGAGACTGGAGATATCTTCAGGAGTACAGACGAGGAAGCTCGTACAAAAGAACACTTCGGCCGCCTCCAGTGTTGTCAACTGTGGACGGTAGGAAAAAGAGAGAGACGTGTAGAGGCCCACTGGACGGGACAGCGAGAGGTCCAGGCCGACGGATGTCTGGACGAACACATCCTGGAGGCTTTGCCGCTCGAAGAATAAGCTGGAGCCAAACTCGAACTGCTGAAAGATCAGGGGCTGCGAGAAGTCCGTAGAGAGCAACCAGTTCAAGCCTCCAAAGTCCCCAACCCCAGCCTGCCTACAAACTGGGTTATAGAGAGTCTCGGACAACCCGTTGGACAGCCGCGCGCGTAGCTGAAGGCGCCTCGCACCACCGTGGAAATTCCGGCTCGTCCAACGACCTTCGGCATTCACGCAGTCTGAGGTACTCCACCCGAAGCCGGTCCGCACCCGATGCACCTCCCCTTCGGTAATTTGTACCTGAAGAGGTAGGATACTGTCCGGGACAGTTCCGGCTGGGTCTGCCATTTCATCGATGGCTGCGTGTTGAATCATCTCGATGGCAAAAAGGTTTCGTTGTGCCTCAACGATGCGAGCTGCTGAAAATTCCTCTCCTTCTGCAAACGGGAGGAGCCGACGGATGACGCCGTCTTTGAGCTTTGTGTTGCCCATAAGCGTAATCGGACCGAACACTGAGTGTGGTCCCGGATCGACTTCGAACGTCACGTCTGCCTCGTAAGGTGTTTCAGCCGGCATGCGCGACACGCTTCCCACGTCAGCCCGTGGATAGCCTCTGTTCTGAAGCCTCTGAATGAGTGTATCACGCGTCGCCGTCAGGTTGATCGTACTGAATAGGTCACCCGCTCGTACCGGAAGCTCAGCGGTTATGTCGAACCCCTCGACGCCTTCTGTACCTTGCACTGTGAGCATAGACACCCGTACGGGCGGACCCTCTTCAATCTCGAACGCTATCTCCACGGTCTGATCCGAGGGGCGGGTCAGGAGGGTATCCACCTGCGCTTCTCTATAGCCGCGGCCCGCATAGAACCCCCTGAGCCGCAATACGTCTCTGGCGAGCTCTTGAATGTTCAACGTTCGCCGATCAATGCTGAACCCCAAATCCAAAACACATAATGGCAGGAGCCATTTGGAACGGCATGCAGTTTCTCGGTTAGAGATGGCCCTTGAGAGCGAATCATCGGGAAACGCTACGTTCCCCCGGAAGGCAATTCGTGTGACTTCGACGGCGGGACCTTGTGCTGAGACAGGAAACGGTAATGCCACTAGGCCAAACAGGAAGAGCGTACAAGCAAGCCTCATGTCGGCGTTACCCGCCCACGTCAGGAGCGAAGGCCTCCTGGCCGATGTTCTTTAATAGCGTGTTAGACGGGGCTGTGGGGCCTAGTCCCTCCCGCGACAGCAAGATCTCCGCTAAGTAAAGCGGGGGCATCCTAACACTTAGAGAGCCCGGAATCTCCAACGGCCCGAGACCTCCTTGAGCATGGTGCTTGAGCATACCCAATTACCGGGAACGCAGAATCATCGTGGAAGCACGAGCTACGAATCGGGCCGGACCCTTCTCAAACCAATAGGGAATCACCTCAATCTCACCGGTGCGGATCTTTAGCACATTCAAACTGTTTCTCCCCTTCTCCGCCATTCTACCCCGGTTGGACGTGACCGTCCCACTGTGAACGATTGGGATTTCCCTATTTCCTGCGTGCCCTCCGCAAACGCCTGAGGAATACGAGACGAAGCTCCGATGAAGGTGCCCACTCAGGACTAAATCCGCCCTCATATTCCGTAAACGATCAAGCACTAAGTCGTTCCCCGGCAGAACGCGACCTCGACCACCATCCGGCGGTGGAGCCAGAGGATGATGGGTAACGAGAATACGAATCTCCTCCTCTGCGGACTCCTGAAAGATACGTGCCACGAAATCAAGCTGAGCCGCACTGATGGCCCCATTGACGATTCTTCGCCGGGGAGATGACGAGTCGAGGGCGACGAACACGGCACCCTCCACTCGGGTAACGGTGTCCAGCTCCGAGGACACATACCGCCGGTATTTGTGGTAGGGGCAGAACAATCGCTCATGGATTCGATACAGGGGAACATCATGGTTTCCCGGTGTCACTACTATCGGAACGTCCGGCAACGTCTCCAGATATTTCCGCGCCTGCCGGTACTCAGAAGCTTTCGCTCTCTGTGTAAGATCACCAGCGAGAACAATCACGTCAGGAGCCAGATCATGAGCCGCCTCAAGGAAACCCGTGGCGACATCTGGTAGGTATGGCCTACCGAAGTGAAGGTCCGACCCCTGAAGGATCGTGAGCATTCTTCACCCCCGCTTAGTTCTCAGGCTGCTCCTCCCTCTGGGGCACCCTGAATGGACGTGACCCGATTCATTCCCCAAAACCCAAGAAGAACTAGCCCGATGGAGATGACCTGCGCGATGGTTAGAGGCCCCAAGAAACGATCGTCTTTGATTCGCAAGACCTCGACTGCGAAGCGCTCGACACTCAACAGCACTAGGCATATCCAAAAAATCCATCCAGGCCGGTGTTGACCGAGTCGAAGTCGAGAGAGCACGAAGAATATCACCAGGGCCATAGCGATTTCATACAGCTGCGTGGGATGAACTGGAACGACTTCTCCGAACTGCTCGATAAGATTCGGATCTATCTCTATACCAAAGCGATTCTGAAGCACATTAGCCCGTGTTGGCGGCGTTCCTTCTGGGAAACGAATCCCGACCCATGATCCGGTTGGGCGACCATAATCGTCGCCGACCAGAAAGCAACCCATTCGACCGATGGCGTATCCGATGGTGAGAGCCGGAGCGCAAAGATCCGCAACCCTTCCCAAGGGAAGACCACTCCGCTTGATCTCCCAGACGATGAGAAGGATGGCACCGCCAAGTCCACCGTACCAAACCATTCCGCCTCGTGAAAATATGGCTCCCACGGGATCGTCCAAAAGGCGTGGATAATTAAGGAGCACGTAATACGTCTTCGCTCCAATGACGCCACCCAGTACGGCCATGAAGATGAGATCCCACGCTTTCTCCGGATCGAAGCCTGCCTGCTCCATCTGCGTCCTGAGCAGAATCCCTCCAGTTAGAAAGGAGAGAAACATGAAGACCCCGAACGACGTGATAGGCTCACCCCCCATGAACGGGATCCAATCGGGAAATCGGAAGAAAATTGGATACACGTCTCGCGTCCTAGGATTAAAGAAGGACTGAAGAAATCAGAGAAAACTCGACGCTCACGCCGAGATCCTCATCAGCCCGGGAAACGGAAGATTTGGATTCGCAGACGAGTTCCACGGAGCTATCTCACCGCGTTCGAGACGAAAAACTCCGACCCGGGCAACCATCGCTCCGTTGTCTATCGAAAGACGGGGAGAGGCATGGAAGAGCTCTGCTTCTGGGGCAAGTCTACCTTTGAATTCTTCGCGAAGTCGTTTGTTGGCCGACACACCGCCACCAAGGAGGATTCGAGAGCAGCGAGTCTGTTCCACGGCTCTCAATGTTTTTGCGGTGAGGACATCCACTACGGCTGCCTGAAAGGAAGCCGCTACGTGAAAGCGTTCGGCATCAAGCGTACCTGACACCTCCAGTTGCCTTACCAATCTTACGACGGCTGTTTTGAGCCCACTGAAGGAGAAGTCGTAATAATCAGACGCGCCAGGAAGTTGGTTCCTACTCAACATCGGGCGTGGAAATCGGTACCGGGTCTCCTCTCCTCTGAGGCTAGCCTTCTCGATCTCAGGTCCACCCGGATAGGGGAACCCCAAGAGTTTCGCCACCTTGTCGAACGCTTCACCCGCAGCGTCGTCCCGCGTCTCGCCAAGGAGCCGATAAGAACCCCACTCCGCCGCGTGAAGAAGAAGCGTGTGACCGCCCGATACTAGGAGGGCGACGAAGGGGGGGGTCGCATCGGGATTCTCCAGTGAGGGTGCGAAGAGATGGGCCTCCATGTGATGGACGGGAACCAAGGGTCGATCAAGCCCGAAAGCCAATGCCTTGGCCCACGAGTAACCCACCAAAAGTGCACCAATGAGACCAGGTCCAGCCGTAACCGCCACGGCATCCAAATCGTGGATTCTGCAACTAGCTTCCGAGAGCGCCTGCTCCACGACCTCATCGACGCGCTGAAGATGAGCGCGCGCCGCGATCTCCGGAACGACACCCCCATAGAGAGCGTGCTCGTCCTGCGAGTAAATGACGTGTCCCTTGATAGTGAGCGGAGCTTCGATCACCGCCGCAGAGGTTTCGTCACAGCTCGTCTCAAGTCCCAGGATCAAGGGTCCGCTCACGGCACTACCTGCCGTTCGACAACAACACTGTCGACCTCCATGGAGAAGGAGAGGTAGGGGGGCAGCCCTTCGACGATGATCGGCACTCGGCGCTGCTGTCCATCACCGAGGCCCCGGAGTGCCTCAGGCGGCGCAACAGCTCTCAAGAGTGTTCCGTCCAGCGACGAAACTCGTGCACGGGAACCTCTGACTGTGATTGCTACGACAGGGGGTATAACCTCGAAGGATTCATTCTGCTCCCCGAGACTCACGACTACGGGAACTCGGCGAAAAATCCGATCAGTGGATTCTTCCACTGGGATTCTCAGGGTGATCTCGCGAGGAACGATCGTGAGCCGATTCATCCCCGTGGTATCCACGACAGCTCGGACTGTGCCCCGCTGATCGACACTTCCCAACTCAACGGGCAGGATATCCAGTGTATCGAATTTCTCGATCAGACTCGCTGGGCCACTGACTCCGATAACATTCGGTGTGAGCGTCAACGGACGAGTAAGGGCCAGGCCCTCAGGCAGGGCTCCTCTAGTCGTGATCCGTACTGGGATCGTCGCCGTCTCTAGCCGATCGAAATAGACGTTCACCGTATTGGGCGTGATATCCTCAACCTGCACTCCCCGGTACCCGTCTACCGGAATCCAGCCCTCCTGAAGAGCAACAACCATCTCCTTACTGAGTGTACCCGTAATCGGAACAATTATGGACGCACCATCGAGTATTGTGAGACGAAAAATCTCGGTTGGCGGACCCCGAAAGCGGACCTGCACAGTGGCGGGCACAGGGTCTCCCATAACAACCCATTCCGGATCGTTGAAGCGGACGTCCACGGGGATGGGTACAGACCGCTGGTCAGGTGTCCCGACACGAACCAGCGCCCACAAGAAAACCGCCATTCCGAACGCCGCCGCTTTGAGGCCCCAGTCGCCACCCGAGAATGTCAAGACAGAGCGAGGCCGCATAAACTACCCTGTCGCAGCGAAGGGGCGCTCAGTCACTCGGGCAACGCCAGCAAGCGCCCGATAAGGTCTTGGTGCTCGGAAGCATCCCACTCAGTTGGGCCAGCTACCTTCTTGTAAATTACACCATCCCTACCTACCAGCAGGGTCTCCGGAACACCCGTCGTCTGATACAGGTTCTGGATCTCCCCCGACGGATCGTGGAGCAACGTGAACGTCAGCCCGAGGGAATCCGCAAAAGCTCGAAGGTCCCCACCGGGACGCCCGCCTTGGTCAGTCTCACCGAGTTCAGCATCTACGCTAACCGCTAAAATCCGTAGTCCGTAGTCCTTGAATCGCTGGTGAAGACGTTCCATCGACGGCATCTCATACCTGCAAGGAGCACACCACGTCGCCCAGATGTTGACCATCACGACCTCACCGGCATGATCACTAAGGCGAGCCGGGTTACCCTCAAGGTCGATGACCTCAAACTCAGGGGCTACGGCGCCGGCACCCACGGGCTTCAAACGAGCTCGATTCATCCACGCCGCAAAAACAATTAGGCCCACGCCCACGAGGGCGAAAGCATAGGGACGGCGGGAGTACGTCACCCTCGGTATCCCTTCAAGTGTCATTCTTATCAGCCTCGGACCTATCCAAGAAACACCTGTTAAATGTAATTATTAGGCTCACCAATGAATACGGCGCAACCAGCATCCGTCCAGTTCCATCGACCCACGGATCACATCTCTAATCCCGATTTCTGCGTGAGACAGACCGCCGGCCAACCACTAGGCTTACCGGGCTCCCGGGTGGAATCAGACTGTCCGCCGGAGGATCCTGTTCAACGACTCGACCTTGGTCACGGCCAAAACGAAAGCGGGTGATGATCTCAGAGATAACCAAATCCAAGGAATCTAGCATAGCTTCTGCAGTGGCTTGCTCGATCCCGAGGAGGAGTGGCATAGCCACCAACGTTGAACCCGTGCTCATCGCAACCCTCACTTCCATCGGCAAATCCACCTCCGTGCCTGCCTCCGGAAGGATCTCAACAACCTGTCCAGCGGGAAGATCCGCTTCGAGACTATCCACCACCACCGTAAATCCGCTCGCCTCTAACACATTCTTCGCCGAGTTGACATTCAGTCGGGCTACGTCCGGAACCGGTCGGCGTACCGGACCCAAACTCGCAGTGAGTCTGATAGTGTCACCGGCCACCGCGAGCTGTCCCCCGAGAGGACTCTGGCCCATCACAGTACCCTTCACGGCAGCCGGATGATGGAACGAGTCAGCTACGCTAACGTTTAACCCCGCCTCCTTGAGCCATCGGCGTGCTTCCGCTCGGTCAAGACCGCGAACATCGGGGATCTCCCAGAGATCACCTGAGGGCGAAGGTAACGGCAAGAGGAGCTGAGTAGCGATCGTATATCCGACCCCAAAGCTCACCAGAAGAACGGTAACCGCCATGGCAGCGTGTCTCGCACTTTGGCGGATTCCCCCGGCCACCAGGCGCCGATCCTTCTTGCGCAAGGAAAACCGTCTATCACTGCGGAATCGCCTTCGCCGAATCGAGCTACCCAGTCTCATCAATGACTCCGTCTCAGACGAGCAGCGAATGTGCCATCGAAGCCAAACGACTGGGGCAGCACGTACAATTGTCCCAACCCATCCAAATAACATTCGTCAACACCCGAACCCGGCTCCACTCGGAAGTCCGAGCGCTTGTGGAGAAACGCATCAATTTGATCTTCATTCTCTTCCGGCTCCAAGCTGCAGGTGGAATACACCAGAGTCCCCCCTTTCGGTACGGCATCTGCACACACGTGCAGGATACGCTCTTGAAGCGCAGTTAGAGCGGCTAACCGATCCGGCGTGATCTTCCAACGGACATCAGGACTCCTTCTCAATGTCCCGGTTCCTGTACAAGGTACGTCCAGCAACAACATATCCATTTTACTCATAACCGGTGACCGGGCATCGGCCTGTGCCGTGTACACACGAAGGTGCCGGCCCTCACCAGCCATTTGTTGTGCTCTCCTTACATTCTCCTGGACGAGGCGGAGGCGCCGGAGTGAAGCATCCGCTGCCAACACCATGTTTCCCCTGGCCCCCAAGGCGATCGCCTTCCCGCCCGGAGCTGCGCATAAGTCCGCTACCAGCGCATCGGGCGCAGGATTACAATACTGTACCACCAAAGCCGCCGCTGGGTCCTGAACGATGCTGGGTACGATATCCAGAGATTCCACCAGTGAAGTATCCTCCTGGAGCACTACACATCCCGTGCCAAAACCCACGATCTTGGCCTCTATTCCTCTCGTCGCCAATGCGTCCCGAGCGTGCTCGGGGGTATCCCAAAGACATCGAAGGTGGATAGGCGGTATGCGGTTGTTCCCCTCGATCAGGTTCCGCACATCCACGAAAGGCCATCTTGCCAGCCAACGTTCGACCAACCATCGGGGATGTGACCCCCAGGTCGAAAGGTATCCCGCTGGATCGGCCGTAGGATCAGGAAAATACTCCTCTCCCCCACCCTCTTTAGCGATTGCCCTCAGCACGGCGTTGACGAGTCCGCCGACTCCTGGTCCGGCCAGGGAACGAGCAAGCTCTACAGCCTGGGATACCACCGCATACTCGGGAACACCGTCCATGTAAAGGATCTCGTATACTCCGATTCGGAGTACATCCCGCACCTGAACGTCTAAACTCACAAGACCCTTTCGTACCTTTCGGTCCAGCAAATGGTCGAGACGGCCACGGAGTCGCTCAATGCCGAATACCAGCCTTCGGCACCGCTTCCGGTCACGTTGATCGAGGAATTCAATATCCGCAAAGGCTCGGTCGAGCCTCCTGCCTCGGCGCACTGCAGCTAGGATTTCCGATGCGGCTCTGCGCCCTTCCGTTGCGGATGAGCGATTCAGTCGAGCATCCCTCGACTCGGTGACGAAGGAATAGCAATCTCGTGTGCTTGCATTCGACCGGCAGCATACGCGAGGTGTCCGGACTGGACCGCCAAGCGCATCGCGTGTGCCATGGCAACTGGATCGTCTGCCGCTGCAATCGCGGTGTTCATGAGTACACCATCCACGCCTTGCTCCATTGCTACGCACGCGTGCGATGCCGTGCCTACACCAGCGTCCACGATGATCGGCACGTTGCAGCGGCGCTTGATCTCTCGGATGAAGTAAGGATTCACCACACCCAAGCCACTTCCAATCGGACTTGCGAGAGGCATCACAGCCACGCAACCCACATCCTCTAACCTGAGCGCCGTGATGAGGTCCTCGTTAGTATAGGCCATAACCTTGAAACCTTCAGACACGAGCACCTCTGCTGCCTCAAGCGTGGCCCGAACATCGGGTAGAAGTGTTGTTTCATCACCGATTACCTCAAGCTTAAGCCACTCGTGGAAGCCCGCAGCCCGTGCGAGATGAGCATATCGAATCGCATCCTCTGAAGTGTAGCATCCTGCAGTATTTGGAAGTAAAAAGAACTCCTGAGGATCCAAATGGAAGAGGATCCCTTCCTCTTTGGTACGATCTAGATCCACCCGGCGGACTGCAACTGTGACCATAGCAGTACCGGAGGCACGGATCGCCTTCACCATGATCTCGTTGTCCGGGTACTTGCCAGTCCCAATGATTAGGCGGGATTCGAACTTTTCGTCAGCGATCCGCAGTGGCTCGTCGAACGGTTCCACGTCAACCTCCGCCGACGAAGTGAACCAACTCTACCTGATCTCCCTCTGAAACTTCGATCTCTTCCAGTCGCTCTCTAGCAAGGATCTCGCGATTTAACTCAACAACGATGAGTTGAGGGTTGAGGTCCAGGGACTCGACGAGTCTGTGTATCGACAGCCCAGGTTGAATCTCGCAGTCCTTCCCATTGAGCTTCACTCTAATACTCTTCTCGTCACTCATATGTCTCCCGATCATTCGTTGGCATGACGGCGTCCACGGATTCCAAGGCATCAAGATAATCCCGGATGGCATCAACCGGAGAGGGGGCTTCCCAGATTCCCCTCAATGCGGCCACACCGTATCCGCCCGCACCGAGAACCGCCGCCACCCTTGCCGGTGTGACTCCCCCAATTCCAATGAGCGGAAGCCTGACGTATTTCGCAACCGAGTTAAGGAGATCAACTCCCGCTGCCGAGCGGCCCTCGTGAGACATCGACTCGAACAGTGTTCCTACAAATAGATAATCTACTCCGCCCGCGGCCGCCTCCATCGCCTCTTCCACGCTATGCACCGAAGCGCCCAGTACACAGTCTGAACCTAAGATCCTGCGTGCCGCCACCGGCGGTAGTGACCGGGTACCGAGGTGCGCACCGGCAAGTGCGAGGGTCAACGCGGTATCCACACGATCGTTCACAAGAAGTGTGATTTCACTTGAGGCAGCCCTTTCTCGAAGTGCCCGAGCCAGCTCGCTCAGTCGCCAGGCTGGTGTGCGGGGACCACGGAGATGGAGAGCTATTGAACCGCTCACCGCAAGTACTCGTTCAGCTCTTGCACGAAATTTCTCCTGCGCCAAAACAGCATCATCGGTGATGACGTGCAGCCGGGGGATCACTCGAAGCGCTGACCGGTGCTGGTCCCTCGACCGAGGATCCAGGCACCTGCATCCATCCTGTGCTTGCCTGGCGGCTGCACCTCGCCGATCCGGATCACACCTTCTCCCGTAGCCACTAGGAGACCCATAGCCGGATCTGCGGCCACGACAACCCCCGGCGAAACCTCGGGTATCATTTCCGATTCTATCTTCGGCCGGAAAAGTTTCAGCGGACTCCCGGACAGTTCTGACCAAGCGCCCGGCAAGGCATCCATCCCTCGAATAATATCCGCGATCGCGGTAGAGGGGAGAGACCAGTCGATGCGGGCAGTAGCACGATCCAATTTAGGGGCATAGGTCACAGCCGATTCGTCCTGTTTTCGCTCTTCGATCGCACCCATCTCCATGAGAGTGAGTGTCTTGACGAGCGCGACCGCACCGATTTCCGAGAGCCGAATACCAAGATTGGTGGCAGTTTCGTCAGGTTCAATCGGCTCCTCGATCTGGAAAATAATGGGACCGGCATCCATCTTCTCAACCATGCGTATCACTGTCACGCCCGACACCCTATCACCCCGAGCGATTGACCAGTTGATAGGCGCCGCACCCCGTAGCCTGGGGAGAAGTGAGGCGTGGAGGTTTATGGAGCCCTCAGTTGGGGCTTCAAGCACTTTACGCTTCAGGATTCGACCGTACGCCACCACGACCGAGATATCAGGGCTCAGATCCCGGATCTCTTCCACGAAATCCTCACTATCGGGAAATTCCGGCTCCAAGATCCGGATACTCGACTCGGAAGCCTCTATTTTCATAGCGGACGGCCGGACCTGCCGACCCCTTCCGGCAGGCCGATCGGGCCGAGTTACGACGCCGACGATGTAATGTCCCTCAGCTTTTAGGGCCCGGAGCGAAGGGATAGCGAATTCCGATGTTCCCCAAAAGAGGATCTTCACTCGTCTAGGCTCTCTTCCTGGCTCTTCTTCCACTTCCTGAGGGCAAGTCTCCGCTTGAGAGGACTTACCTGATCAATAAAGAGAACTCCATCCAGATGGTCGATCTCGTGTTGGAGCGCCCGGGCCAAGAGCCCCTCCGCCTCGATTTCCAGGGGTCGTCCACTGGCATCGGTTGCGCTTACCGTCACTTTCGAAAACCGGGTTACGACCTCTTCGATCTCCGGGATACTGAGGCATCCCTCAGGAGCCTTCACTGTCTTCTTGCTAGTCTTGGCAACCATCGGATTGACCAAGACCCAATGGCCCGCTTCCGAGCCTTCCTTCACTCCCAGATCAAGTACGCACACCCGGAGTGACACGCCAATCTGTGGAGCGGCAAGCCCAATACCCTCAGCATGGTACATCGTCTCAAGCATGTCCTGGACCAGGGAGTTGAGTTCGCTGTCAAAAGTCGTGACCTCCTCTCCCCGGACGCGGAGGATTTCCTCACCTAATAGCACGATCCTTCGAATTGCCACCGCTACTCCTCTGCAGTCACCTTCCGAGCCACGCGGATGCGCTCGACGGTCAACTTCGTTTCGCCAGCCGTCCTGATGATGAGGCGATCCTCCTCAGCCCGTATCACCGTCCCAATGATCCCACCGGTCGTCACGACTTCGTCTCCCTTACCGATTGCCGCGATCATCTGTTTATGCTTCTCCTGCTCCCTCCGTCCAGGACGGATGAGGAGAAAGTAGAAGATGAGGATCACCGCAGTCATGTTCAGGAAGAACACGAAGGTACCATTGGCTCCTTCTCGCGGAGCCATCAGGACTGCCAATGCCGCTTCTAACAAAATCGCTCTCCATTTTTCAGCGTATATAAAAACGGGTGGCCGGGTCTTGAGGCCAAGGATCGCACCATCCTACTCCGCTGCGCCCCGGTACCGCTCGAGCCAGTCCCTAGACCAGGAACGGAAAGTACCATCTACGATACGCTCCCGGGACTCCTCGGTCAGTTTTATCAGAAATCGGATGTTGTGGATCGAGAGGAGGCGAGCCCCGAAGAGTTCCTTGGACACGCATAGATGCCGGATGTAAGCCCGATCGTACTTCTGGCAAGCGTAACAGTCGCATTCCACATCGATGGGATCGCGATCTCGGGCAAAGCGCGCCGCCTTCACGTTCACCTGGCCATCTCGGGCGGTCCACGCCGTACCATGGCGAGCGTTCCGGGTCGGTGCCACACAGTCGAACATGTCGCATCCCCGGGCAATGGATTTCAGGAGATCATCCGGGTAACCCACCCCCATTAGATAGCGGGGTAGGGTCGGGGGGATTTCCGGATGGAGGGCGTCGAGAACCCTCCACATGTCTCCTTTCTCTTCCCCAACGCTTAAGCCGCCGATGGCCATGCCATCCCAATCCCCTAGATCGAGAAATGCCTGTAGCTGTGCCAGCCGAAGGTCCTCATACACGTTACCTTGGAGGACTGGAAAGAGGGTTTGGCGCCCTCCGATACCCTTCGCGTCGAGAGCTCGAAAGCGATCCTTACAACGTTTTAGCCACTCGAACGTCCTCCGGTTCGCTGCTTCCGCATTCGCCCGGCTAACTCCCCCCGGGGGACACTCGTCAAAGGCCATTGCCACGTCCGCACCGAGCGCTCGCTGCACGTCCATCACCCCTTCCGGCGTGAAAAGATGGCTGGATCCATCGATGTGGCTCTGGAACAGGACACCATCCTCCCTGACCTTGTTGCTTCCGGCCAAGGAAAACACCTGGTAGCCCCCCGAGTCAGTAAGGATGGGTCCATCCCACCTCATAAAGTCGTGAATGCCACCTAGTTCACGAACAAGCTCATGTCCGGGCCGAAGGTAAAGGTGGTAGGTGTTAGCAAGAATCATCGACGCACCCGCATTTCGGATCTCCTCCGGGGAAACACCCTTGACCGATCCACTCGTGCCCACGGGCATGAAGACCGGTGTCGTCACTTCACCATGGGGCGTAGTGAAGGTACCCGTGCGGGCGGTGCCATCGTTAGCGTGGACGTTGAAGGCGAACATGTCTATCGGCTCAGGCTCAAGCAATGAGTACAAATAGTAGCAAAACGTTCGCCCGTCAGGCATATCCCGCAAGCAAGCCAACGCTTTGAATACTGAGTGTGCAACAGTTTAGGATGGAAACATGATCTTTCCATCCCCATCACCCCAGATTCCGGGAGGCATTTGTGCTTCCCACCCACGAAGTGCATGAAATTTCTTTTGAGAGTCCCAATTCCTTGCACGAGTCATCATCTCTGCTCAATCGCTTCACGATTCGGAACGTTAACTTGCCTTTGCCACGGGCATCAATCAAAAGCTCATACGGTCCGACAGTGGCATGTGGAACCTTCCGTCTCCTCCTCCTATTTAATACCCTGTACGGTGGATGGCATAGGAAGGTATTATGATTAAAGAGGCATAGACGGATCGCCCGGATTGCGATCAACCCCATGTTAATAAGAACTGAGTATTAGGAGGAGGACGATGAGTATCGAGATACGCGTCCTTCGATCAGCGGCCTTGGTGATGGTGTTCACCGTCATTTTTTCTGACCGGCCGGTGTTCGCCCAGGACACGCCCGGAGTCTTGGTTTCAGCAGCATGGCTCTCCGAACACCTTGACGATCCCTCATTGGTTATTCTGAACGTGGGGATGCCCACAGCTCGCTCCGAAAACGGATTCATCCCCGGGACTCGTTTTCTAGACTACCAAGAGATCGCGCGGATGCGGAACGGACTCATCACAGAGATCCCCCAGATCGACGAGTTGATCGACACTTTCGAGCGAGCTGGTGTATCGAACGACGCGCTCGTCATCGTTTACGGCTCTCCGAGCCATCTGCCAGCGCGCGTATATATGACGCTCGACTACCTCGGTCATGGAGAGCGAACCGCCGTTCTTGATGGAGGCCTGGAGAGTTGGAGGGCCGAAGGCCGACCTGTTGCAAGATCGCCCCGGGCGCCGACGCGCGCCACATTCTTGCCATCCATCCAAGACGATGTGCTGGTCACGTCCGAGTGGATCGCCGATCAGCTGGACGGATACACGACGATCATCGACGCCCGGCCTGAAAACGAGTACACTGGCGAACGCGTACCTCGGACGGGTAGACCCGGTCACATCCCCGGAGCATACAACCTCTACTGGGAAGACCTGATCGTCTCAAGCGAGAATCCCGTTCTCAGGGATCTCAGTGAAATCCGGGCTCGTTTCGATGAATCCGGCGCCGACCAGATGGGCACGGTTGTCAGCTACTGCTATATCGGCATGCGGGCGAGTTACACATACCTTATCTCAAAGTACCTTGGTTACGACGCCCGGTTCTACGACGGTTCTTGGAATGAGTGGGGTCAGAACGAGTCCCTCCCGGCCGTGACAGGATCAAGCCGCCGCTAGGGAGGTGGGTTGTGCCGTGGTCAGCGCTTAACCCCGTGCGCCACTCATGAAAACATCATGCATTCAGACATCATATTTATGCTTTTGGGCCCCGGAAATGTCCGGCTCAACAGAAACCCCAACGTTTATCATTAGATGGCTGTCTGTTATATATAGGAACAGTCCCGACTTGATCGAGACCTAAGATTCTGGCACAGCCTGCTAGAAAATCCAGCACAAATACAAGACACCTGATAGATATCCTGAACATGAGACTTTGCTTTCTCAAGGCACGGTATCTGCTCGTATCGACCGTGTTCGTGATCCCTTTTGTCCTTTCCGCGCAAGAAGTGAGTCCCAACGCTGCGAGTCTGGTTCGAAACCGCGCCTTAACTCCACACTCCGCAGCTCCAGTGGCCTTCGCAGTCAGGATGAAGACGGGCATCAACATCGACGGCCGACTCGACGAAATACCCTGGGACCAGGCTCGTCCGATTACCGAGTTCACGCAGAATGATCCGTTCGAGGGCCAACCCGTCAGCGAACCCACCGAGGTTCGTTTTCTCTACGACGACAACGCCATTTATGTCGGTGGGAAGCTATACGACTCGAATCCGGTCACCACACGTCTCGCCCGGCGTGACGCCATAGTCGCGGACTCGGACCTCCTCATAGTCGTGATCGACAGCTACCACGATCATCAGACGGCCTACCGCTTCGAGACAAACCCGTCCGGCATGAAGCGGGATCTAGCTGTCTCGGGAGCCGGACGCGCCTACGGGCGCGGTGGAGGTGGTAGCGCCTGGGATCCGGTCTGGGATGTGGCCACCTCAATCACGGACGAAGGCTGGTTCGTCGAGATGCGTATCCCCTTCAGCCAACTCCGTTTCAGCCCTGAGGACACCCAGGTCTGGGGAGTCCAGATCGAGCGAGCGATCAATCGGAATAAGGAGCGGGCCGTCTTCTCGTTCACTCCGAAACTCGAGGCCACCGGGATCGCGAGGTACGGGCACCTCGAGGGGGTCAGAGGTGTGAGCGCTGGACGTAAGCTGGAGCTGCTACCCTACGTGGGCATGAGTGCTGAATACATTGATCAAGCACCCAGTTCACAGGTCGCTTTTAGCAACCCATTCCGATCGGGCTCAGATTACTTCGGGCGTGCCGGTCTGGATCTCAAATACCGACTCGGCTCAAACCTAACGCTTGACGCCACTGCAAATCCCGACTTCGGCCAAGTCGAGGTGGATCCCGCCGTAATCAATCTCACTGCGTTCGAGACACGTTTCGACGAACGCCGGCCGTTCTTTGTCGAGGGCGCCGAGCTATTCCAGTTCGCGAGAGGTGGGCCGGGAGGAACCACGGGCCGGTCACCCCAGGTGATGTATTCGCGGAGGATCGGCCGCCGTCCGCAGGGCCAGGTCTCTTCGAGCGCGGTGTTCTCAGACAAACCCACAGCCACAACGATTCTTGGAGCCGCCAAGATCACGGGAAAAGTAAGAGGTAACTGGTCAATCGGACTCCTTGAAGCATTCACGGGCAGGGAGTATGCACCTTTCGTAGACGGCTTGAGCATCCCGGGCAAGTCGGTCATTGAACCACCAACTAACTACCTGGTGGGTCGGTTGCGTAGGGATCTTCGCTCCGGCCAAACCCAGATCGGTATGATGGTCACCTCGGTCAACCGTGACATCACCGACACCGGTCTGGCTTCGAGACTTCGAACGTCCGCATACGTAGCGGGAATGGACTTCATACACGAGTGGGCGAACCGGGGTTGGCGTGTCAACGGAGCGGTCACGTCAAGTTACGTACGGGGCAACGAAGCAGTGATGATCCGTACGCAACGCTCGTCGGCTCGGTACTTTCAGCGCCCGGACGCGAGTCACTTGCGAGTTGACTCGACTGCGACGTCTATGACTGGATACTCGGGCATGTTTACCTTGGAACGGCAAGCCGGATCCGTCCAAGGAAAAATAGGCCTCGCCGCACTGAGCCCCGGTTACGAAGTGAACGACATGGGCTTCCAGACTGAGACCGGCCGGTACGTGATCGATAACGATTTCTCCTTCAACCGGCCACGCCCCGGAACTTTCTTCCGGAACTGGCGCGTGAACGGTGGGCCAGACCTTAAGTGGAATTCGGACGGCGATCTGATCTCTTCGAACTTCAATGCGAATTTGAGGTGGCAGTGGCTAAACTATTGGGGTGGATCCATTCGTGTCGCACACGACTTCGATACCTACGACGATCGTCTCACTCGAGGTGGCCCTTTGGCCCGGAGCCCCAGTCAATATTCGGGAAACTTAAACCTCAACTCCGACTACCGTCAGCCGCTGAGTGTTCGGGGACGTTATTCGGGGGAGTTCGACGAGGCCGGATCGTGGAAGCACTCAGGGTCACTGAACTTCACTTACAAATCGGGGGAGAACGTCGAGGTCCGTCTCGGGCCGGCCGTCACTAAGAGTTATTCCGCTGCTCAGTACGTTTCATCCGTAAGGGATGCCCTCGCTACCGAGACCTACGGACGCCGTTATGCCTTCGCGCCGATCGACCAGACGACGGTCTCCCTCGAGACGCGCCTGAACGTCAATTTCTCGCCAACGCTCACCCTCGAAGTCTTCGCTCAACCGTTCATTTCGAATGGAGACTTCGGCAACCTGATGGAGTTCAGCGCACCGCGAACCTTCGATTTTCTTGAGTACGGAACCGCGATCGGTACAAGTGTGCGCCAAAGCGACGGAGACTACTTGATCGACCCTGATGGAGTAGGAGCCGCAGTCCCCTTTACGGTGAGTGACCGGGACTTCAATTTCCGGAGTCTACTCGGCAACTCGGTACTACGTTGGGAGTGGAGTCCAGGCTCGACACTTTTCCTGGTCTGGCAGCAGAGTCGGTCCGACAGGCTCGTCGGCTCCGACTACGACGCGTTGAGCGCTGAGGCCATCGGATCCTTCGACTTCGGCCACGACACCGGTGAACTCTTAAACATCCAGGCCGACAATATTTTCCTTGTCAAAGTCAACTACTGGCTGAACCTCTGATCGCTGTTGGTCTTAATCGCACCCTTGCTGGTGGGGGGTGGCGCGACGAAACCGCCGTGAAGATTCCCGTGTGCGCATCTTCACCCTATCGCCATCGCATCACCATAAGAGTAGAAGCGATAGCTCTCACGGATTGCTTCCCTGTAAACGTCCAGTGTGCGCTCGTATCCACCGAACGCCGCTACTAGCATCAAGAGAGTGGACCGCGGTAGGTGAAAGTTCGTCAGTAGTCCGTCTACCACTAGGAAATGGTAGGGAGGACGAATGAATAAATCCGTCACTCCGCCCCCCGCTCTCACCAACCCTTCACGGGCTGTACTCTCAAGAGTCCGCACCACCGTGGTGCCGACTGCCCAGACAAGCCGTCCCTCCGCCCGCGCAGCGTTGATCACTCTCGCCGTTTCTGTAGACACGAAATAGCTCTCATGGTGCATCTCATGCTCGGCGGGATCCTCAACCTCAACAGGCCTGAACGTCCCCACGCCCACATCCAGGGTGACCGCTACTCGCTCCACCCCCCTAGCGTCAATTGCATCCAACAACTCGGGAGTGAAGTGTAACCCCGCGGTGGGTGCTGCTGCCGATCCGGGAACGCGTGCATACACGGTCTGATAGCGCTCCCGGTCCAACGATTCGTCCTCCCTCTCCAGGTAAGGTGGGAGAGGGACGTGGCCGTGCGCTGACAGCGCCTCCCGGATCGAGCCTTCCACTACTAGCCTTACGATCCTCCCACCTCCCGTCATGCCATCCACGATTTGAACTTCGAAACCCGGAGCGATGTTCACTACACGGCCTGGCTTCAGCTTGCCACCGGGCCGCACCAGTGCTTCCCACATGGTCGGCTCGTCCGATTCTGGATTGAGAGCCGAAACAACGCGACCCCGGGTGCAGGGCCGGAGTAACAGAATCTCTGAATACGCGCCTGTGGGTTTACGCCCCAGCAGCCGTACAGAGTTGACTTGGCTCTCGTTCACTACCAGAACATCACCTGGATTGAGCAGGTCAACCAAATCGGAGAAAACCCTATGCTGGAACGGCCCGCCATTCCGAGGCGCCACGAGTAACCGACTGCGATCCCGGCGCTCGGTCGGGTATCGAGCTATCCGCCCAAAGGGAAGATCGTATTCGTAATCAGAGACCCGTGTGCCGTCCTTCACAGAATACCTGATCCCTCTATCACACGCCTACGTCAGGTCCAGAATCCGTGTCACAGTTACCGCGCGTTCTCCCGAAACCCCCCATCCACAGACCAACGATTCTCTCTCATGCCAGTCGTACACACCTTCACCCAAACAACGATGACTGGCTACCGCCGGGCCCATCTTCCCACGGCGCTTTGTACCCAAACCGCTCGTAGGCTCGAACTGTAGCCACCCGTCCACGCGGCGTCCTCATGATGAAACCCTCTTGGATGAGGAATGGCTCGTAGACCTCTTCCAGTGTGGAGACATCCTCCCCCAAAGCCACAGCCAGGGTCTGGAGCCCCACAGGACCGCCCTCGAACTTCTCAATGAGGGTCTTGAGTACGCGTGTGTCCATCTCGTCTAACCCATACTCGTCCACGTCCAGCATAGCCAGAGCTTCCTCAGCCACCGCCTCGGTAATCACACCCTCAGCCCTCACCTGAGCAAAATCTCGGACCCGGCGGAGCAGTCGGTTGGCCACTCGAGGGGTTCCACGGGCCCTGTGGGCGAGGATGCGGGCACCCTTCGTCGAGCACTCCACTCCTATAATCTCTGAGCTCCGAGCCACGATCACAGCTAACTCTTGGGGTGGATAGAAGTTTAGGCGCTGGATGATGCCAAAGCGCGCTCGCATGGGTGCAGTGAGGAGCCCGAATCGAGTGGTGGCCCCCACAAGCGTGAACTTCTCGATGTCCATAGTCATGGTTTGAGCTCGAGGTCCATCAGCTAGCCGGATTTCCACCCGCCAATCCTCCATGGCGGGGTACAAGAATTCCTCAATAATGGGTCGAAGCCGGTGGATCTCGTCGATGAAAATCACATCTCCTTCCCGTTGGTTGGTAAGCATTCCCACCAAGTCCGCAGGCTTCTCTAGGACAGGCCCCGACGTACCCTTAAAGCTAGCCCCCATCTCGCGAGCGATGAGAGAGGCTAACGTGGTCTTACCAAGTCCCGGCGGGCTGTGGAAGAGTAGGTGGTCCAGGGGTTCTCGACGCTGTCTGGCGGCTTCGATAGCGATCGACAGAGTCTCCCGGACTTTGTCTTGGCCGATAAATTCTTCTAGGCGCTGCGGCCGGAGGGACGGCTCTACTGTGGTGTCTTCCGGAAGCGCCTCGGGTGTGGTGACCTCGTGTCGCTCGGTCATCTTACCGTGGCCTTCGTGCTCGTCGTCATGGTCAACCTTTCGCTAACACCCGGCGGACTAACTCATCGATGTCTCCTACATCACTATCGGCTATAGCACTCCGAACGGCTGTGTCCGCGTCCACGAACTCATACCCCAAAGCTACCAGCGCTGCTACCGCTTCCTGCGCTCTAGACGATGGGCCGGCCGATTCGCCCTCCAGACCGATCGCGAGGTCCTCAATCTTATCCGTCAACTCGAGGATTATACGCTCAGCGGTTTTCTTTCCGATCCCGCTTACTTGCTTAAGGGCGTTCACATCCTTCTCGACCAAAACACGAGCCAGACGCGGCGCCGAGTAGGTAGAGAGCATGGCCAAAGCCACCTTGGGCCCCACCCCGGACGCCCCCAAGAGTCGAGCGAACAGCTCGCGTTCATGGAGCTCCATGAAACCGTAGAGCTTGACTGAGTCCTCCCGGACTACCTGGAGTATGCGAATCTCGAACTCCGGCGCAGGTGGTGTGGGTAGGTATTCTAGGATCGAAAGTGGAATTTGTACCTCGTACACCACGCCTCCGGCCGTCTCCACCTCGACGTAGTCGGGCTCGCGAGATAGGAGCGTGCCTCTGAGACGACTAATCACAGGTGCACCTGAGTGGGAGGCACGTGAACAGAACTGCCGAACACGCCCTCACACTTTTAGCGTTCCCATGACGCAATAGCACAGCGCTGCAGCCACTCCATCGGCCGCATCGGACGGTGTGGGAACCGTCTTGAGCCGGAGCTGCTGCTGCACCATGAAGCCCACCTGTTCCTTGGTCGCGTTACCGTTTCCCACTACGGCCTTCTTGATCTCTCGGGGTGTATATTCGGCAACCGGAATCTCTGCCAACGCCGCAGCAAGGAGTATAGCGCCACGGGCATGTCCGAGCTTGAGGGCGCTCTGTACGTTCTTTCCTAGGAAGACGTCCTCGACCACGATCACCGAGGGCCCGTGACGGTCAATAATCTCAGTAACCTCATCGTAGATCTCCCTAATTCGGACCGCCAAAGTCTCGTCAGTTGACGTCCGCACTACTCCACACTCCACCAACAAAATAGCGCTGCCGCACTCCTTAGCGACAACGCCGTACCCGGTAATAGCCGTTCCCGGATCAATGCCAAGAATCAGCTCAGAATTCACCTAAATAGCCCGAGCAAGGATCTCTTCGTCGATATCTGCGTTAGACGAAACCTGCTGTACGTCGTCGATGTCATCCAAGGCATCTAGGAGTTTCATGAGCTTTTCGCCATCTCTCCCCTCGACGCGCACCTCATTTTGGGGAACCCACGAGAGGTCGGCCCGCTCGAATTCGATTCCCGCGGCCTTCATCCGCTCCTGCACATTGGGGAAGGTGCTCGCTTCGGTCGTGATGATGAACTCCTCACCCGCGCTCTCGACATCCTCGGCCCCGGCCTCGATCGCAGCCTCGAAGACCGACTCCTCGGTATAGCGAGAGGCATCCACATAAATCTGACCCTTACGGTCGAACTGCCAGCCCACCGACCCCGTCGTACCGAGGCTTCCGCCAAGCTTGGTCAGGATGTGGCGCACGTCTGCTACGGTGCGTTTTTGGTTATCGGTCAGTGTCTCTATGTAAAGAGCTATCCCGCCCGGCCCGTACCCTTCATAGGTGATCTCCTCGTAGCTTACGCCCTCAAGCTCTCCGGTACCCTTCTTTATCGCCCGGGTGATGTTTTCCGCAGGCATATTGCCGGCTTTAGCATTGTCCACACCAAGGCGAAGTCGCGGATTGAAATCGGGATCACCACCACCGTCTCGGGCCGCCACCGTGATCTCGCGGATCAGCTTCGTAAAGATCTTACCGCGCTTGGCGTCAGTCGCGGCCTTTTTGCGCTTGATCGTCGCCCACTTGCTGTGTCCAGACACCGTACTACCTCCTTCTTGTGCCACCACTACTACTACCACCATAGCCGTATTCGCCTTACGACGCCTCGGAGGCTTCCTTTGACGCTGCGATCACCCTGGGCACCTCATGCTCTGGGACAGACTCATATCCCGAGAAGTTCCGGCTGTGGTGCGCACGGCCCTGTGTGATGGCTCGAAGCGAAGTTGAATACTTATAGAGCTCGGCTTCAGGCACTAGAGCCTTGACAGTCGTGCGGCCCCCGGACGGCTCCATCCCGAGCACCTTTCCGCGACGCTGATTCATGTCACTCATGATATCACCCACGTAGTTGTCAGGTGTGGTTACCGTTACCTCGATGATAGGCTCAAGGATTACGGGTCGGCATTTCCCTGCTACGTTCTTGAACGCAGTGGACCCGGCCAGCTTAAACGCAATATCGCTCGAGTCTACCGAATGGTACGATCCGTCGTAGCACTCCGCCTCGAAGTCGACGCAAGGGAAACCGGCGAGGATTCCACGCTGGGCCGCCTCTACGATACCCTTGTTCACCGAGGGGACGAACTTGGTCGGAATCACGCCACCCTTGATTTTGTTCACGAACTCATATCCCTGGCCGGAGGGCCTAGGCCTCAGGCGGATCCAGCAATCTCCGAATTGGCCCCGTCCACCGGATTGCTTCTTGTGGCGACCCTGCCCCTCGGCCTCCTTGGTAATGGTCTCACGGTAGCCGATTTTCGGCTGCTCCATCTCGACACCAACTCCATATTTCCGCTGCATGCGCTCCATCTGGACGGTCAAATGTAGCTCGCCTAGACCTCGGGCGATCGTCTGGTGGAGTTCCGGATCGAACTCGGCCACGAAGGTAGGATCTTCTTCGTGGAGCTTTGGAAGAACTTCGCCCAACTTATCCTCGTCACCACGGGCCCGTCCTCTGATGGCCACTGCGATCTCCGGCTCCGGAAACTTGATCTTTTCAAGAACCACAGGCCGGGACATGTCACAGAGAGTGTCATTAGTGTGAGCAGCCTTGAGCTTTGCGACCACACCTAGATCTCCCGCGTGAAGCTTGGAAACCTCAATGCGGTCTCTCCCCATGGGCACAGATAGGTGGTTCAGCTTCACGGTACCGCCACGCTCCCCATTTTTCACCTCCTGCCCGTTACTCACAGACCCGCTGGTGATTCGAAAGTGCGAAAGCTCCCCTACGTGTGGCTCAGCCGCCGTCTTGTAGATCAAAGCGGAGAACATATCGTCGTCTGAAGCTGAGAGGAGGACCTCTTCTTCCACACCCACGCGCTGGGCCAGCTCGCCTCCGGTCTCCGCCGGACTGGGGCAAAGCTCGACGATCTTCTTCAGTAATGCTTTCATCCCGTAAGATTGCTCCGCAGAACCACAAAAGAGTGGGATCACTTCACCCCGTGCGACCCCTAGGGCCATGGCCTCAATGGCCTCCTCGCGGGTGATCTTCTCTCCCTCTAGATATTGCTCTAGTAGGCGTTCGTCGGTCGTGGCAAGCGTCTCCTGCAGTTCGGTCTCCCAGTCGTCGAACTTCGTTTGGAGATCTTCCGGGATGTCGGTCTCGTCGTACTCGCCTGTTTGCGTTCCGGCCTTATAGATGTGGGCGCGCCCACTGAAGAGGTTAATGATCCCACGGAAGTCGGGCCCTTCGCCGATCGGGATCTCCACGGGAACGACCTTCTCAGTCATCCTTGACTTGATCTCCTGATACACGCGATCGAAGGAGGCATGCTCCTTGTCCATCATCGAGACAAAAAAAAGCCGGGGAATCCCCCGGCTTTCGGCATGTTCCCAGACAGTTTCAGTGCCTACCTCCACTCCGGAGGTGGCGCTGACGACAATGACCGCGGAGTCCGCTACCCGTATAGCTGCTAGCATCTCTCCAACGAAGTCAATGAAGCCCGGTGTGTCCAGCAGGTTGATCTTGTGCCCCGCGTACTCTGCAAACGCCGGTGTACACTGGAGAGAGATACCGTGGTTCGCCTCCTCCTCAGTGTACATTGTAAGGGCATGGCCCTCACTGACATTCCCTTTCCGCTGTGACGACCCAGAAGTGAAACAGAGAGCGTCAATGAGGGTTGTTTTTCCGGTCCCACCGTGGCCCAGAACGACGACATTCCTGATTTTATCAGTTACGTACTCTTTAACGGACCCCATCTATGTCTCCTGCAAGTGTGTACCATATCGCTTTTTCGAGGGGACGGTGATTCTAGATGGGGCACCGATAGGGGTCAAGACATTTTCGAGTCCGGGACCCCACGAAGATTCAGTTCGTGCGGTGCTTCTTCGACACTTCGTCCAGGAGTCGCTTCTCGGCCTCCGTAAGCGATCTCATACCCTCAGCAGAGATCTTGTCCAGCACCCGATCCACAGCATCCAATACTGTTTCATCTTGAGGTTCCGCATCCGCCTGTTCACGCCGATCACTCGAGCCACTCTTGACTCCTTCTCGAGAAACAATCGCAAATCGCCGGATCCGCGCTGCCTTGCCCAAGTTCTGGACTGCGCGTGCAGCCCGCCAGTCGGCCTTGAGATATAAGAACCCAGCCACAAAACCACCTAGGTGTGCGAAGTGAGCGACCCCTCCGCCAGCTCCGCCAAAAGCGCTCGTGAAGGTCACAAGAAAAAGGAACATGACCAGCCACTTGGCCTTCACGGGGAAAATTCCCCAGACATAGATCGGGGCTTCCGGCCACGCCATCGCGAAAGCTAGCATGACGCCGTATACAGCGGCCGAGGCACCAATGATCGTGTGGGAAACAAAGAGGAAACTGAGCGCCACGCCACCAAGACCACACGCAAGATAGTACCGAATGAACCCCCGAGATCCCCATTTCGACTCCAAGGGAGGCCCGAAGAAAAAGAGGACCAACATGTTCATGAAGACATGCCAGAAGTCGCCGTGGAGGAACATATATGTGAGCACACCCCACGGCCGGACGAGTACCTTGGCGGGCTGGAATGCGAACCATTCAAAAACAAACATGGGACCGACGACCTGACTGATCACGAAAGCCATCGTGTTCGCGATCAGAAGTCGTTTGACCCATGGGGTCATATTGTAACTGAGGTTTATCTGACCAAAGCCGTAATGCCCAGTACTTCTCAAAGACTATTCTCCGCCCTAAACACCACAAAACATGAAACCAGTGCCACATCCAAGATCATAACTTCAAACCCCGCTCCTTTCGAGCAAGTTCCTAAAGTCGAATCTGGGTCCATTTCTCTACAGCAACCGGGTTTAGTCACCTACGGAAATACGGTCTGCTGCCATCCGCACGATGCGATCACAAAACTCCGGAAAGGAAGTGCCGGCTGCCCATGCAGCTTTGGGAAGGAGACTATTTGCAGTCATGCCGGGCAGGGCGTTCGCCTCAAGACACCAAGCTTTGCCTCCTTCATCGACCATGAAGTCGACTCTGGAGAAGTCTCGCAGTCGAAGCAATCGGTGGACCTTGAGCGCTCGCTCCTGAAGTGTCCGGGTGAGCCCGTCTGAAATGTCGGCCGGAAAGACTTCGTCAGCCATCTCCGACTGGTACTTGCACTCGTAGTCAAACAACTCATGAGTCGATATGATCTCGCCCACTGGGAGAGGTTCCCCTCCTACAATGCCCACAGTGAACTCCCGTCCCGCCACAAACACCTCGTACATCATAGACGGGACGTGGAAGTTCGTCTTGATAGGGGTACGTCCCGGCCGCTCCCTGGATCCTGATTCCTCCTCCGCGATGTCCTTCTCCACTCCCTCGTAATCGCGGAGCAAGCAAAGTCCCACCGATGATCCTCCGGCCACTGGTTTCGCGATAAGGGGCAAGCCCAGCTGCTGAATCGCATTGTCGACCGTGGGATTCACAAGCCAGTCCGGGGTCGGGATATCCGCATCCCGGAGGATCCGCTTCGTGACGTCTTTATCCATCGAGAGCGCGCATCCAAGTACGCCGCTTCCAGTATACGTAATCCCACCGATGTCGAGGAGGGCCTGAAGTGTCCCGTCCTCACCCATACCGCCATGGAGAGCAGGAAAAACCACATCGGCGGCAGGGATCTCTTCCGGCATCGTAAATGGAGCCGCCAAGGCCCCCGCATCGGCAATCGCCCCTGGGGGAAGGAGCCGAACACCGGTAGACAGAATCTCTTCTTCGTCTCGCTGGCTGAGCATTCCGTCCGCAGGATCTATCGCAACCACGTCGTGTCCGGACTCCCTGAGTGCAGCGGCAACCTGGCAACCGGACACGAGGGAAACTTCGCGCTCTTCAGATACCCCTCCTAGGAGGACCACGACTCTCATGGATCCTTCAATCCGCTGTCCCAGTTAGGTTTCGGACAACGTCGTACCGGGTGAGGATCCCTTGGAGCGCACCTCCCTCGCGCACAAGTACAGCAGGGTTCTTGCGAGTGAGAAGGCCCACAGCACTCTCAGCACTCATGTGTTTGTCCACGACCGGGAAGGGGGCATCCATGACCGACTCGACCGGCAAGTCGAGTAACTCGGGATCCTCAATCACTGAAGCCATGAGCTCACCTTCAGTGAGGGAGCCAACGCACTCACCGCTGAGAATGACCGGTAGCTGTGAAACATTGTTTGACGTAAGTGTAGAGAGCGCCACGCGAACGGGGGTCGTAGGCTGAGCACTGATCAACCCCGACAGGCGCTTGTCCTTGCTGGCAACCATGTCGTGCACGCTATGGTGTGCCCGCCCGAGAAATCCATTCTCTCGCATCCAGTCGTCGTCGTAAACCTTGGTCAGATAGTGTTCGCCCCAGTCGGGCAAAAGCGTCACGAGAACAGCGTTGTCATCAAGCTCTCGCGCAACCTCCACCGCCGCATGCACGAGAAGCCCCGAGGAGCCTCCGGCAAAGAGTCCCTCCTCGCGAGCCAGTCGGCGAGTCATCCCGAACGACTGCGAATCCGTCACCGCGATCCAGCGATCGGTGACCGACATATCTAGCGCACCTGCAATCTTGTCGCTCCCAAGGCCCTCAACCTTATACGGTTCTCCCGTCGTCACTTCTCCCGTATCAAAGAATGACTTCAGAACCGAACCCACAGGGTCTACACCCACGATCTGAACATCAGGGTTCTGCTCTTTCAGGTAGCGGCCCACTCCAGTGATCGTTCCACCGGTTCCGGCGCCGGCGAAGAAGTGAGTGACCTTACCCTCCGTCTGGTCCCAGATCTCCGGGCCAGTAGTCTCGTAATGCGCTTGGGCATTGGCCGGATTGTAGAATTGGTCCGCGAGAACAGCCCCTGGCGTGTCGCGGGCGATGGCCTGTGCCTTCACCGTGTAGTGTTCGGGATGATCCGGTGGCACTGCCGTTGGCACAATAACCACCTCCGCACCGAAGGAGCGCAAGAGCTTTACCTTCTCTTGGCTCATCTTGTCCGGCATCGTAAAAATGCACCGGTACCCCCGTATAGCCGCCACCATCGCGAGCGCCAAACCAGTGTTACCGCTAGTCGCTTCCACGATGATGCCACCAGGCTTGAGCTGTCCCTCACGCTCTGCGGCTTCCACCATGGCCAGACCGATACGGTCCTTCACTGATCCGCCCGGGTTCATGAACTCGCACTTAGCGTAGAGGGTTCCCGGAACACCCCGGCTCACGCTATTAAGGCGGATCAGGGGAGTGGAGCCCACCACCTCGGTAATGTTATCGTAGGGAATCGAGTTGTTGCTCAAGGACGCGACCTCTTCGAAAAGTAGACCGGCACGTGAGCCCACACTGCGATACGCTTGTCTCCTTTTCGAGCCGGGCTGAACTTGAGAGTCCGAGCACCACGTACAGCCGATGAATCAAAGGCAGCGTGACCGCTAGACTCCACTAGGACGACGCTGTCTACCGCTCCCGAGTCGGTGACGCGCACCTTGAGAATGGAACTCCCCTCAATCCCTTGGTCCCACAGCTCAAGCGGATATTCGATTGGCACCGACGTACTGAGCGGAGATGGGCTGTCGATCTCCTGATCACCGGAACAACCAGTTAGGCCAGCGATAAAAAAAGCGCCCAGCACCAGAGGGCCTAAGGTAAGTGCACCGCCGGTGTCACTGGACGGGCTACAAGTTCCTCTCAACTGTCTTTTCCCGGTCCAATCTCTTTACGAAGCTCGAACATCAGGTCCAAGGCCTCTTTCGGTGTCATGGAGTCCGGATCAATGGCCCGAAGCCGCTTTAAGATCGGTGGATCTCCAGCTGTAAAAAAAGAAAACTGATCGGGGGACCGTTCGGACGCTAGTCGATGCTCTCCGCGCCGGCCTAAGCCCCCACCCCCACCTGTGTGTGTTCCCTCCAACTCGGTGAGAAGTTCCCTCGCGCGAGCGATAATTTCCCTGGGCAGTCCCGCCAAGCGGGCCACTTGGATCCCGAAGGACCGGTCCGAGCCACCTTCCTCGAGTCGTCGGAGGAAAACGATTTCTTCCCCAACCTCCCGTACGACAACATTCATATTTTTCACAGCTGAAAGAAGGTCGCCGAGCTGGGTCAGTTCATGGTAGTGCGTGGCAAAGATCGTCTTGGCGCAAATCGCCTCATGTAGATGTTCGGTGACCGCCCACGCGATCGAGACACCGTCGTAGGTGGATGTGCCGCGCCCGATCTCGTCAAGCAGCACTAGGCTCCGCTCGGAGGCGCTGTGGACGATCGAAGCAGTCTCATTCATCTCGACCATGAAGGTAGATTGGCCGCGCGCCAGATTATCCGAGGCGCCCACCCGGGTGAAGATCCTGTCACACACTGCGAGGCAAGCTCGGTCTGCGGGCACGAAGGATCCGATCTGTGCCATCAGGTGGATCAGTCCGACTTGGCGGAGCACAGTGGACTTACCCGCCATGTTCGGGCCGGTGAGCACCACGATGCGATTCTCCTTGTCAAGCGTCAGGTCATTCGGGATGAATGATTCTTTGGGCATCATCGTCTCGACCACTGGATGGCGCCCAGCAGTAATCTTCATTCCGTAGCCTGTGTGTACCTCGGGCTTTACGTATCGTCTGCTCACCGCAACGTGAGCGAGGCAAGTCAGCACATCGAGCTGAGCAGCCCTCATCCCGACTTCTTGGATGCGGGTCACTTCGGCCGCCACGCGGTTTCGGACCTCACCGAAGATCTCTGCCTCCAGTTTGTCGATCCGGTCCTCCGCCATCAAAACCTTCTCCTCCCATACCTTAAGCTCGGGAGTGAAATAACGCTCTGCATTAACCAATGTCTGCTTACGCACAAAGTCGTCCGGAACCTTGGCAAGGTTCGCCTTCGTAACCTCCAAGTAGTACCCGAACACTTTGTTAAATCCAACCTTTAACGATGGGATAGCCGTACGTTCACGCTCACGGACCTGGAGGCTTGCGATGAAGTCACGTGCACCGTCTCGCATCGCGCGCAACTCATCTAACTCAGCAGAGTAACCTTCACGGATGACCCCGCCGTCCTGGAACGTGGGCGGCGCATCCAGTGAGATCGACACCTCAATTAACTCGTTGACATCCTCCAACAGGTCTAATTCGTTTACGAGTGACTGTAGTAATGCACTCGAAACCCCTGCCCCTGCCTCTTGGATTGAGGGCAGTTCGGCAAGCGAACGGCCCAGGCCGAGAAGCTGGCGGGGCAAAACTCGACCTGACCCGATTTTCCCTGCCATGCGTTCTAGGTCGGTCATACGACCCAGTGCAGTTCTGAGGTGGGAGCGCAAATTCGGATCATCGAAGAGTTCCGCGACCGCCTCCTGTCTTCGCCAGATCTTCTCGGCGTCCACCAAGGGATGGAGAATCCAATGTCTGAGTGCCCTTGCACCCATCGCAGTCACAGATTTGTCCAGGATCGAGACCAGTGTGCCACCTTCTTCACCAGTCCTGAGCGGTTCCACCAACTCCAGATTTCTCCTAGTCATCTCGTCAAGAAGCATGGAGCTTCCGCGGCGGAGGATCTCCGGAGCCCGGAGGTGACTGACACCGTTCGGGCGTATCTCGGCTACGTAAGCCAGGAGAGCACCGGTGGCCTGTACCAGGAGTTGGTCCTCCTTCTGGAAACCGAAAGCGTCAAGGCTCTGAATTCCATACCGGTGCTTTAGTTCTTGTTCGGCGGTCTCGTAGTCAAAGATCCAGTCGTCGCGGAATGTGTGAAGACGTCCAGCAAGCGCATCGGCCAAGGGTGTCAAGTCGGTCCCCCTTGCGGTGTCCTCTCCACCATTGTCTAGCGACCTGGGAAGCAGGATTTCAGTAGGATCGCAGCGGCCTAACTCCGCCTTCAACTCGTCGACAAGCACCGCCTGGATCGAGAGTTCGCCCGTGGAGAGATCCAGTATCGCGAGCCCCACACGCTCATCGCTGGATTCGGTGAGCGCGATCAGAAAATTGTTCCTGTTGGCACTGAGGAGCGTGTCGTGCAGAACAGTGCCTGGTGTCACCGTCTCTGTGACTTCGCGTCGCACGATTCCCTTGGCGTCAGCAGAGTCCTCGACCTGATCACAGATAGCAACCCGCTTGCCCAGAGCGATGAGCCGGCCAAGGTAGTCGTCCAGGGCCTTGGCCGGAACACCTGCAAGAGGGACACGGGAAGCAGCACCGTTGTTTCGGGACGTAAGTGTCAATCCGAGGAGACGTGAACCCTCCTCGGCATCACCGAAGAAGAGTTCATAAAAATCGCCGACGCGGAAAAAAACGAGGGAATCCCGGTGTCGGGACTTAACCTCTCTCCACTGCCGCATCAGAGGGGTGTCGTCAGGCTTTGGCATTACCTGGGTTTGTAGAGCTCCGGCTCACCGCGAGCAAGCGAAAGTCTTACCGTATCGCCACAAGGATATCCGTCCACCCAAACCCAATCAACTTAGTCAATGAGGAGCGGACGTACCCATGCGTTAAACAGGGAATATTCGACTCCGAAACGGCAGTATTATCGAAGGCTTAGGGCCTGTCGGAGCTCCGCGGCCGTCATTCCAGTCACATAGACCGATGTACCTCGGTCGAACTCACGGGCTCGAGCCAGAGGCCCGACAACGACCGGTTCAAAACCAGCGTCCTTTATGAGCTGGACCGCGATTTCAACAGCGTCCGCGTCGTCGCCCGCAACCGGAATTCCCACCTTCTCTCCAGTGCGATGCGCCTCCTCTTCTACGGTACGCGAGGTAACGGAGTTGAACGCGCGCACGAGACGAACACCTGGGAGGTATTCGGCAGATGCAACTCCTGTCCCCTTGGAGATAGCGTCATTCGCCATGAGCCCATCACGATCCGCTCGTGGATTGCCGCATTCAATCACGACCTTCCTACGCATCAGGGGCGCATGGTCTCTCCCCACCTGCGGGAGTGCTCCATAGGGCACAGCGATGAGCACAACTTCGCCAAACGTCGCGGCCTCCTGTGGGAAGCCCGCGCTCGCACGGGCTCCAGCACGCTCGACAAGATCACTCAGTCCTTCGGGGTGGCGCGATGAAAACAATATCTCGTGCCCTGCTGCAGCCCAAAGTAGTCCAATCGCACCTCCTTGCCGGCCTGACCCAATGATGCCGATCCTCATCGAGCGGCGCTTGGGGCCAACTCTCTCACGAGTCATCCCCGCCAAGGGAATCGGCTCTCGGTGGAGAGCAACACCCAACCCAGGACCCAAAGCCGCCGTGCCCACTACAGCTAGGAATCTGCGTCTGGACGTTCTTCCCTCTTCACCGAATCCCACTTCTGCCTCCTAGTTTATGGCCAGTCAGCACCCCTCAGCCCTTTTCCGATATCCAGAAGTACCAGACAATCCACAGGATTACCAGTACCGCCCCGACGTTGATTAGGATCACGTCCACGGGAGTTTTCCTGCCCTCGGGGTCACGCTTCTACGCCTCTCGGTACAAAGCTCCTCAAGCGATTCGCGTTTGTCACCACTGTCACAGAGCTAAAAGCCATGGCGGCACCGGCAATGACCGGAGACAACAGAATACCCCAAAAGGGATAAAAAACACCGGCGGCCACCGGAATTCCGAGCACATTGTAAATGAAGGCTCCAACAAGGTTCTGGTGGATGTTCACAAGGGTCGCTTCGGAGATCTCCATCAAATCAACTACCCCTCTCAGCGACCCACCCATGAGTGTCACATCACCGGCTGCCATCGCTACATCCGTGCCGGTGCCGATTGCGATCCCCACGTCCGCTTGAGCTAAAGCTGGAGCATCATTCAGACCGTCACCAACCATCGCCACTCGAAAACCCTGTTTCTGAAGGGCCTTGATGTGCTTCGCCTTTTGGTCCGGCAGCACGCGTGCCAAGACCGTTTCCACACCCACCTCACGGGCGGTCGCCCACCCCGCAGCCTCGTGGTCCCCGGTGAGGATGACCACGCGCTTTCCTAGGGCCTGCAGTCGCTGAACGGCCGCCTGTGAATCACCCTTCACGGGATCGGAGATTCCAAGGACCCCCAGAGGCCGTCCGTCCAAAGAAGCTACGATGGGGGTACGCCCATCTTTGGCCAACATGGTTGATTGCCGTTCTAATTCGGCCACTTCCACACCGGCCTCTGCAAGAAAGGCAGCTGTACCCACAAGAACCCGCCGGCCCTCCACCGTGGCGCTTACTCCCCAGCCCGGTACCGCTGCGAACTCCTGAGCTTTCCCATAATTGACTCCCTGCGCCTGCGCTGCGTCCACAATCGCTCTGCCCAACGGATGCTCAGAGCCGGTTTCTACGGCGGCAGTAAACCTAAGCAGGTCTTCGGATGTTATTCCCTCAGAAGGCATAACATCGGTGAGGGAAGGAATCCCTTGAGTGACCGTCCCGGTCTTGTCCAGCACAACCGTGTCAATATTGCGAGCCCTTTGCAAGGCTTCTCCGTTCCGGATGAGGATCCCGTACTCGGCGGCCTTACCGACAGCCACCATAATGGAGATGGGCGTCGCCAGCCCTAACGCACATGGGCACGCGATTACCAGAACCGCGACTGCAACTACCACCGCGTAACTCAGGGCTGGGGCTGGGCCGAAGGTGTACCAAACCGAGAAGGAGATAACCGAGACGATCATCACGGCGGGCACAAAATAGCTTGCCACAATATCCACAATCCTCTGGATGGAAGGCTTGGCTCCCTGGGCTTCCCTGACCATCTGGACGATCCGGGACAACACCATGTCTTTACCCACTCGCTCTACTTGGACATGAAGCATACCCGCCGTATTCATGGTGCCTCCCACGACTTCGTCTTCCACGCCTTTTTCAGTGGGAATGCTTTCACCGGTAATCATCGACTCGTTTACAATGCTTCTTCCCTCGACAACACGTCCGTCCACCGGAACTTTTTCCCCGGGCCGCACTACGACCCGATCCCCTACCCTTACTTCGATAGTGGGCACCTCTGTTTCGAAGCCATCCCGCATGACGTGAGCCACAAGCGGGCGCAGATCCATGAGCCCCCGAACGGCTTGAGATGTTCGTCCCTTGGCCCGAGCTTCCAACGCCTGACCCAGAATAACGAGCGTTATCACTACTGCCGGAGCCTCGTAGAATGGATGTGCTGTGCCTTCCGGAAAGAGTGCAGGAAACGCAACTGCCACTGTAGAGTAGAGCCAAGCCGCACCGGTTCCGAGCGACACGAGCGTGTCCATGTTTGCGTCGTGACGGAGAAACGCTGACCATCCGCCCGAAAAGAACTGCCCACCCACATACACCATGATCGGCACCGTAAGCACCCCGCTCACTACCCACCATGAACGCATCACCTCAGCGGGGAGATCGGATAGGGCGGGGATCCAATGCACATGTCCTATCACCACGACCGGGAAGCCCAGCGCGGCTCCAAGCCAAAAGCGTCGGAAAAGTCCTGCCGTCTCAGATTCCCGCTCTTTGTCTCGCCGCCTCAGGGTCTCTTCTAGCTCCTCAGTCTCAGCGATAGCATCGACTTCGTAGCCAGCGGCCACCACAGCCCTACTAAGAACGTCGAAATCGAACGCTCCGGGTACGTATTCTACTCGAGCCGTCTCAGTGGCAAGACTGACCTCGACTTTCGATACCCCAGTAACAGCAGTGACTGCACTTTCCACTCGACGCACACAAGCAGCGCAGGTCATACCCAAGATGGGGAACTCCTGGATGAGCAGCTCCAATTCTCGGGCGGCCGCCTTCGGAGAGCGGCCTGTGTTTTGGACTGTTGTTTCGTCGTTCACGGGGTCCCCACAAACCATCGGAGAATGGTGAATCAAGGCTAGCGACTTCGGTAGTGCCCCTTGGAGGATCCAGAGATTCTAAACGACACTCACCTGAACGGCTCTTCAAGGGTCACGTCCCTAACAACGGTAGCATCGTAGCCAAGTTCGTGGATCTTTTCCATCAACTTTACCGCCTCGGTACGATCGGTAAAGTTGCCGATCCGCACGCGGATCAGGTCGCTCTCCTTCACTCGTGCCAAACGAGTCACAAATCCGGCATCCTCTCCGATCTCCATCAGACGCTCAGCTCGTTCTGCAAGCAGGAAAGCCCCTAACTGAACTGCATATCTCGACTCTACCCGGAGAAGCTCTGACTCCGCTCGTTGCAAAGCTGGAGCATCTGGCGATTCGAGAATGGCAACCTCAGAGGGTAAACTCACACCCAGTTCGCCGGTCTGGAAAAGCGCGCTTTTGCGCTGCCCACCCACCGCTTCAGTCCCGGTGAGAGATACCTTCCCTGCCCCGGTTTCCATTTCGTTTTCAGAGAGCCAAGCCAGCGCAATCCCCCGCTTCGGACTTCCTGGATAATCACGCACAAGGGCACGAAAATAGTCTACCGCCTCCGCCAGGTCTCCCTCCGCAGCTGAAATCAAGCCCAATCTTTGTAGGGCCTCGTCGGAATATGGACTACTGGGATAAGTCAATACCAGACGCTGATAGTCGAGTCCAGCTATCAACGGGTCCACCGTAAGCACAGCTCGTAACCACAAAGCCTGCTGACGATCACCTCTGTCAGCCAAAGCATGATAGTCTTCCCACCACGATTCTAGAATAGCACGTGCTTCCTCAGTGCGGCCCGCTGAAATCAGCACGTTGACCACATCGAGATCCCCTTGACCCTCCAAAGGATCTCCGAAACCCGCAACTACAAGCAGTAGCGAGAAGACGATTACGCTTTGATGCCTTCGGGACCCATCAATGTTAGAAGCCATTCTTCAAGATGGTGCTCGTCTGATAGTGAACTGGCTTTCAATAAGCGATCTACCCTTAAGAGCCTCAGAATTGCCACCCGAATCGTCTTCGGAGTCCAGCCCTCAGCCTGACCCCCTATCTGCCGGGAGAGCCACTTTTGATGGGGTGGCAGTACTTCTTCGAGAGCGCCCGGCCCCTTTTCGACCACCACCCCGATCCTCAGAAGGTGGCTGGACAACCCAACGACCAAGCCCACCCCGCTCTCTCCTTGCCCGAGAAGCACAGGAAGTCCTGTGATCGCCTCCTCAAACTGCCTGCTTCCTACAAGATCGAACCACCGCCAACGATCCTGTTTAGGAAGTACTGCCCCCGCAAGGCGCACATGTTCTAACGTAATGCGATCGCCTTCTCCGGCCACACCTGACAGCTTTTCAAGCTCGCGAGAAAGAATACCGAGATCGACACCGATCGACTGAGCCAGTGCCTTAGCGGCGTCAGTCTCTAGAGTCATTGCGAAACGGACTCTAGTCTGCTCCATCAGCCACCCCGGTGTGTCATCCAGGGTGATCAATGGGAACCCTGTAGACTGAGCACGTTTTATCAACGTCTGGTAAAACTTCGCCTTAGACCGGTGAGGAATTCGTGCGGAAAGAATCAATGCTAGATTAGGTGGGGGAGAATCAACCAGGCTCAGAATGAGGTCTCGGGCTCGAGCTGCCCCGGCAAACATTTCCGCATCCCTTACAGCCACGACCCGCCACTCCGCCATCATCGGGGGTGTCGCGAGGATGCGCGCAAGATCTTCCACGTTCACTTCCGCAGCCCTTAGAATATCCACATTGAAGTCACGCGTTTCGGAATCTACGTGAACTTCGACCAACTCTTGGAAGGCCTCTTGTTTACGGTACTCGTCGTCTCCATGAAGAAAAAAAACCCCGCCCCGGGAACCCTTATCAAGGACCTTCCGGAGGGGGCTGGTCATGGTAATAGCAGTCTTGTGACTCGCTGTCCTTCGGTCAATCGAGACCTGTTCGTCGAACCACGCGGTTCAGTCGATACCGCTCACGCATGGGTGAGTATTCGTAAAGTAGAGAGTTTGGATCCGACCAAAGACCTCCCATTAGATTCAACGCGGAAACGGGCAACTGCAGCCCTCTCGGGTCGGTCGGAAACAGGCCATCAATCTGCGGAGGGCCTGAGACAACGATGGCTGGGAGTTCGACCTCGGGAGTTCTCTTTAAGGCCCTCGGAGCCCAAGCAATGACGGTAAGGAGAATCGCCATACCGAGCGCAGTGGCAATGGACACCGCCGAACCGCTGGCTCCACTCCCTACCCAAACGTCGTCGAGATGGTACAAGCGATGCTGGAGCCTCGGCCGAAAGTTCTCCGGAACCTCGGCCCGGGGCATAGACTGCAGCATGCGAACACCCCGATCCACAACAGCTTGATAGCGGGTGCACTTCTCACACTCTTCCAAATGAGCTTCCGCCTCCCGCGGGAACGTGCCCTCGGCCGGAGCGTCTAAGAACTCGGAAAAGCGACTCAGGAATTCCGAGCAATTCATATAGGTAGAGGACTCCTTGTTCCGGTTTCTAGTTCGATCTTTGTCGTCGAGGTTGATGTACTACGTAGAGGGGTGTCGCGAGGTTCCCTTCACATCACATTGGCACCGAGAGGACAGGAAGGGGGTTCCGAAATCAGGAACACCATCTGCAGCAAACCTGGTGCAGTCCGCCGATCAATCGAGCGTTGGAGCAATCACCCGTGCAAAATTGTTCCTCGCTCGGTTCAGGCGACTCTTCACCGTACCTAAGTTGCAGTCGGTAATTTCTGCGATCTCTTCATAGGTCTTACCCTCGAGTTCTCGCAAAACAAAGACGATCCGATGGTGTTCGGGCAACTCGGTGACCGCCTTCTCGACTAACTCTTTCAAATGTCTCTTCCGATAGAGATCGTCCGGCTTGAAACTGGAATCCTCCCATTCCAGAGGCCGATGATCCGCCTCCCAATTCTTCCGGATCTTCTGGAAGAGAATTAACGGATTCCGTGACCGATTTCTCAACTCGTTCTTAGCAAGATTCCCGGCAATAGTATAGATCCAAGTAGAGAACTTCTTGGATTGATCGAACCGGTGCATGTGTCGGTACACGCGCACAAATGTCTCTTGCACTAGATCTTGAGCACGCTCACGGTCCCCCACCGTACGGAACACGAAGTTCAGGAGGCGGCCATCGTAGCGTTTGACCAACTCGCCGAAAGCCCGCTCGTCACCTTCTAAGAACGAACGGACCACATCGCTATCGCCTAGGTGGCCAAGCATCTTACGATGCTCTTTGGCCGCCTGACCCCGTACCATCTGAATTTCCGCTTTGTTCTTCACGTCTCAACTCTCTGTCAGACCGAGTTGAAGTCTACCTACACAACACAGGTGCATGTTCCGTGCCAACGGTCCTTACCTGACAATAAAGCAATTCGACAAGTTACGCACCACGATCGGTGGCACCTTACCTATGCTCAGCTCTAACGGCATGACACAACACCGCTCGATTATGCTTCGTCTTCACAACCAGACATCCGAAGGAAACGATCGACATATAGGAGAGTCGCTACGCTCTTACAGTCTATGATTCGGCCATCCTTCACCATCTCAATCGCCTCCGAAAAACGGATGCGAATGACTTCCAGGAACTCGTCATGATCGTGCGCCACCTCGCCCACCTCTAAGTCGGTTGCTACGAACAATCGAATAATCTCGTCCGTGAATCCCGGCGTCGTATAGATGCGAGTCAACGGAATCAATCTTCCTGCCCGCATGCCCGTCTCCTCCTCAAGCTCCCGCCGCGCGCAATCCTCCCAACTCTCCTCCGGCCCGCTTAACAGGCCCGCTGGAACCTCGTAGAGGTAACCGCCTGACGCATACCGATATTGTCTGACTAACAAGACCTCGGGATCAGCTTCCGAGAGCGCTCCAACGAAAGGCAGAACTGCAGATGCCCCGACATGTCGAATCAGCTCCAGGTGGCCTTTGCTGCCATCCGGGAAACAGACCTCATCCACCGTCAGGCTCAGGATCCGGCCCTCATAGATGGTCTCACTACTGACTCGGCCTGACGACACTTCGTCCGCTGAGGCCGGTGTCCCAGCATGCGTTCCCGTCACAAGGGAGGCTCAATCGTCAGAGGAACCCACCCCAACCCTTCCAGAGGCGTCTGAATCTTTTCCGCGTCGCCACCGATGACCACAGTAATCTCACTAGGTCGGATGCAGCGGCTGGCCGCCTCCATAGTCTGTTCCCTAGTTACATTACGCACGCGGTCTCGATAAGTGGAATGATAGTCGTCGGGTAGGTCGTAGATGAGCAGTTCTGCAATCCGTGAAGCAATCTGAGCGGTGGTCTCCAAACGGAGCGGGAAAACGCCAGCGATGTAGTCTCGGGCCGCCTCGACCTCCTCGTTTGTAGGACCCTCGTGAAGGAGATTTTCCACCTCAAAAATCGCCTCACGAACCGCGGCAGCCGTCACCTCTGTAGCAACCGCCGTGGAGATCATCCACGGCCCAGGACCTCGACGAAAGGAAAACTCAGAACGGATTCCGTAGGTAAAACCGTGTTTCTCACGCAGATTTAAGTTCAACCGACTGGTGAAGGCTCCTCCGAGAATCACGTTGAAAACTAGGAGTGGAAAGTAGTCGGAAGTTGATCGCGGCTGTCCCACGTGTCCCATCCTGATTTCCGATTGGACCGCGCCCGGTCGGTCAACCACAACCATTCTGCGCTCTTTGGCCCGGGGCTTGGTGTTGATCTCATGTACTCGGGGCACCTCACCCAACCAATTTCCGAAGTTTCGGTCAGCGAGGGCCTTCACACGATCGACATCGACGTCACCCACCACCACCAACCCGCTCCCCCCAGGACGGTAACGCGCCTCTACGAAACCAGCTGCGGAATCAGAGCTGAGCGAGGCTACGGAATCGTGTGTTCCACCGAGTGGCCGACCGTATGGTGCGCCGTCATCGTAAGTCTCCGTCCGTGCCACATCGGTGGCGATGGACGCCGGATCCATCTTGCTCTGCTGGATGGCCGCCAGACGCTGTCCACGAATCCTTGCCACCTCATCAACTGGAAAAATCGGCTGAAGCACCACTTCCGCAAGCAGTTCCATCGCTTCGTCAAGGCGATCCGCTACACACGAGAGAGACATCGTGGTCGCGTCCCAACCCGTGGCGATTGACAACCCCGCACCGATCATTTCCAGCGCCTCTGCCAAATCCACGCCGGAGCGTAGTGCTGTACCGCCCTCCAAAGAATCTCCCGTCAGGACAGCCAAGCCGGCATGGCTCTGTCCCACGACGCCCTCACCGGCGTTTAGCACCAAACTTGCCGTAACGATAGGGATTCGCGGAACACCAACACTACGAACCTGGAGACCGTTCTCCAACCGTTCACGACGAACTGGAGGGAAGTCGAAGCTGCGAATAGCTCCGGGAGCGGGTATATCTCCTCGACCTAAGGAGCTCATGACGACACGTCAACCACTTTGGAGTTCTCAGGCATGTACGTCAGTACAGCCCGGTTGTTTGTCCCGAGGAAATCCTCGGAAAAAGTTGAGACATCCTTCGGGCTCACCTCCCTCATGCGCCCGATCTCTTTGTTGATCCGGCTAGGATCATCGAAAAGTTGATCGAACATTGAGATCAGGTCGGCCCGTTGGCCGACCTGCTCGACCTCCCGAACCAAATGTGTCTCGGTCACAGAAACCGCCCTCTCGATTTCGTTCTCCCGAACGGTCACTAGTCCTTCAACCTCTCTCGACAGTGCAGCTTCCAAAGCTGCGGGATCGCCATCGGGGAATCCCGTCGCCCAGAGGAGGAGTATCCCCGCGCCCGTGGTAAGTGGGAAAGCCATGCTGATCACGTCCTTGGCCTCACGCCGCTCTCGCACCAGAGAGCGATATAGCCGTGAAGCCCGCCCTGTCCCCAGCACGGCGCTTGCTACGTCGGCCGTATGGAAACGCGAGTCTGTGTAGGGTGGAATCCGGAAAGCCATGATGACTCGGGGAAGTGGCACTTCTGCCTTGACGCACTCCCGGATCGTCGAGCCAATCGTGGCGTCCAATTCTGGCTCACCCGGTATCGGTGGAATTTCCTTCCCCTGGGGAATCTCGGCGAAATGGCGTTCTATGAGCCGGAGAGCTTCATTCCGCGTAAAATCCCCACATACCGTAAGGACTGCGTTATTGGGTACATAATAGGCCTCGAAGAACTCTGCGACATCTTCCAGCGTCGCAGCTTCGATGTCTTCCATCGACCCGATCACTGTGTGGTGATACGGGTGAGATTCGGGAAACACCATCGCCTGGATCCACTCGTCCCAGTCACCGTAGGGCTGGTTATCGTACCGCTGGCGTCTCTCATTCATGACGACATCGCGCTGGTTGTCCAGTTTCTCCTGTGTCATGGCCGGAAGCATCCAGCCCATCCGGTCCGATTCGAGCCAGAGGGCCAGCTCAAGGTGGTGGGAAGGAACCGTCTCAAAATAGTTGGTTCGATCAAACCAGGTTGTTGCGTTGAGCGAACCTCCAGCCTTTTGGATGAGTTCGAAGTGCCCGCCCTTCGGTACGTGCTCCGAGCCCTGGAACATCATGTGCTCGAACAGGTGAGCGAATCCGGTCTTTCCTTTCCGCTCATTCCTTGATCCGACACCGTACCAGAGATTGACAGCAACGACAGGTGTGGTTGAGTCATGCGAAAGGTTGACCCGAAGACCGTTGTCGAGCGTGAACCGCTCCACAGGAACGGACAGCATCGCCCTCAGTCCTCTTGCCGGAAAGACAAAAGAAGATCCGTGCAGAATATCTTAGGGTTGTGCTGAAGCTCGAGACTGTAGGTCATCTTAAAGGTGTTTAGAGGCGTGTCATGAGGCGTTCACGAAGAGCGCTTGAAGCTAGCTCTTCGGTCAAGAACTCTTCCGACGCCTCACGCCCGTCGTCGACACGATCCGTGACATCTTCCACGATCACAAGATCGCCCGCGATGGCATTGATACGGGCGCGCTCAATTAGTTCATACGCGCGATCCGGATCGTCGCAGGCGGCCGCGGCTAACGCAGCCAATAAAGCGATCTCCACGTCCTCTGGCCGTAGATCGGCGGCACTTAGAAGATCACCGAATGCGTCTTTGATCCGGCCGAGACTCACAAGTGAAAGACCCGCTAAAGCTCTCGCCCATCCGTCCCTTGGGTCCGCCGAGCAAGCCCCGTAGAAGGCATCCACGGCCTCGTCCACGGATCCGGCCAACGCCAACGCCACTCCTAACTCGGTGAGCACGTCTGGGTCATCGGGTTCCATCGAGACAGCAGCCTCCAATTCCTTCAGGGCGTCATCAAGAAGGCCTTCCCTCGCCAAGTGTCCTCCGTACATGGTGCGAGCATATGTCAGGTGTGGATCGATGAGCGTAGCCGTGCGAAGAACAGCCTCAGCTTCGGGATCGTCGAAGCGAGCCAACCCTGTCCCCGCAATCGCGAGAACGTACGCGTCGCCTGGCTTTGCAGAGACGGAGGCCTTGAAGCGCTCGTAGGCAACACCATCCATTCCCAATTCGCGTTCGGCAACACCGAGCCAACAGAGGACGACAGCGTCCTGAGGAGACTCCTCAAGCATCTCCCGAAGATGTTCCGCCATGCCCTCCCAGTTCCCTTCGTCTCCTAACTGCAGGGCCCGGTCTAGTCGCTCTTCCGGAAAGCTCATCAGGCCCCGTATTTATCAAGGCGAACTGCGTGAGCCAAGGCCAACGACAAAAGATCCTTGCCGGGCAGCGTGCCAAGGTCACCACCGCGGCATGCCGATTCACCGAATTCGGCAGAGGACGGACGAGCCCACTCCGATGCAATAAGCAACGGAACGTGATGCCAGGAGTGTTCTCGGTATAGAGCCGGAGTGGAATGATCTCCGGTGACAATCAGAACGCTCGGCTCCAACGCTGTGACTCTTGGTAAGAGCACGTCGACAGCTTCGATCGCCGACACCTTACCTGCAAAATCCCCATCGTGCCCACAAGAATCCGTGTCCTTGAAATGCACGAAATAAAAGTCGTAATCTCCGAAGTGATCCTCAAGTAAAGAAACGGTCTCCTCGTTTGATGCTGGGACAGCATCGGCGTTCATGCCCACCAGCTTGGCCACACCTCGATACATCGGGTACTTCGCCACAGCCACTGCACGAAGTCCATACCGCTCTTCGAATGTCAGATAGGGGACATACTTAGCGAAGCCACGGGCCAGGAAGAAGTTAGCCACTGGTTCGTCGAACAAAATTTCACCGGTTTGATCGAGAAAATCTCGGACAATCTCAGTAGTACGTTCCGAGCCCGAATCGCTAGCGGTGGCCGGAAGCGGAGGAAGACCAGTTCGCTGTGGATCGGTATCCCGCAGACCAGCCCCAAGCCCAGAGCCTCGCAATACGAGGACCGCCCGGTGCTCCTTTTCATGGATCAACGTCACCTCAACGTCGTCCGGTACCCGAAGACCACTCCTGACTTTGTCGATGACTCTTCGGCCGTCTTCATCCATAGGGCGTCCAGCTCTACGATCGGCCACTAACCCCTCACTATCCACATTCGCCAGATTGAGGCGAGCGGCAACGTCACCTGGCTCAAGCGCGAATCCTACGCCGAGCGCACTCAGGACACCCCGACCGATCATCGACTCAATTGGATCATACCCGAAGAGTGAGAGGTGCCCTGGTCCGCTGCCTGGAGTGACCCCATGACCCACCGGTACCAACATGCCCAAGGAACTCCGGCCAGCCAAAACATCAAGGTTGGGCGTACAAGCTGACTCCAGCTCGGTTCTGCCGGTATCGGGGTGAGGTAACCCCCCTAATCCATCCAACACCAACATGATGATGCTCCCGCGAGCTTCACCCCGAGTGGCAAGGTCATCGGGAAGTGAGAGCTGTGTCATAACCCGGTCCTGAGAATCTAGGGAAGAGAATTCCTCTGCATGAACATAACGGCTCGATGGAGCCGATACGACGCATGGGGGTATCGCGCTTAAGGGTAATTCTACGTCCGATGAATTAGGAGGAGGTTAACGTGAGGTACGATCCATTCGCGATGGAGCGCTGGCAGTCCACCTATGAGCATCGGGTGCGCTTCAATCTCTCAGAAAGCGGGGTCCATCCGCTTTCTGCATTTGAACTCCTTGAGCTGGCAGGACAAGACCCAAACGCGCTCGACGTCCACCTCGGCTACGGTCAGTCAAACGGCAGCGACGAGCTGAGAGACCGAATCGCCGCCCTGTACCCAGATACATCAGAGGCGTCAATCATCGTGACGACAGGTGGAGCTGAAGCCAACTTCGCTGCATGCTGGCAGCTTATGGATCCGGACGCGGCCACAGCCGTGTTTCTACCAAACTATATGCAGGTCCCGGGGCTACTTGAGAGCTTCAATGTACCCATCCATCCGGTACGACTCGTCGAAGAGCAGGGTTGGCAACCCAACCTGACTGAGTTGGAGAGTGCCCTGGCGAAGGGTGCGCGCTCGATTCTGATCACCAATCCAAACAACCCGACAGGAGCTGTTTTGACCGACGAATCAATGGCCGAGATTATCTCTCTCGCGGACCGCCACGGAGCATGGATCTTTGCGGATGAAGTTTACCAAGGGGCGGAGCTTTACGCGGCAGAGACTCCCTCGTTCTGGAGTCGCTACGAGCGGGCACTGGTGACGAATTCTCTCTCCAAGGCTTACGCTCTCCCTGGGCTCCGGTTGGGATGGATCGTCGGACCGGAGGATATGACGGAATCGCTATGGGGCCGTAAGGATTACACGTCAATTGCACCGGCAAATATATCGGATCTACTAGCTTGCATCGCGCTCGAATCCACGACACGCGCCAAACTTCTCGAGCGCACTAAGAATATCTTGAGGAAGAACATGGCCGTGCTCTCGGATTGGATGGACTCCCAAGGGGAGCGGTTCAGCTATCGGGCACCCGACGCCGGGGCTATCTGCTATGTTGGCTACCACACCAATGTGAACTCCTCAGAGTTTGCGGAAAAGCTCCGGACAGAGATGGACCTGCTGGTGGTTCCAGGAGATCACTTCAGGATGGACGGCTATCTGAGACTCGGCTTTGGGCTTCCAATACACGAGTTAGAAGAAGCCTTGGGAAGGCTCGCCAAGGCCTTTGACAATGTAGAAACAGGGATGGCCAGCAGCGGTGTCCTGGGCACAGCCAGTTAAGAAACCGGACCATCCCGAGTCAACTGAGTAGAAGCAAGTATGATCGATCCCGTTCAAGACCGGGCGTTATTGGTCCATTCCAGCATAGGATGCTCCGTTCTGGAATACCGTACTCAGCTAGTGGCGGGCTTGACACACTCCGGGATATCGTTCGCCGTAGAGTTCACTAATGTCGACACTGGGTAAGCATCGAGCTGATCAGCGAACGGTTTGAGCAGTTCGAGGGGTTCTTCGTGTAGGACCGACCCGTCGAGCCAAGCATGCCTGTTCTCGGCCGAGATGATAGCGGGCATTCGGTGATGTAGGTGGCGAATCGAATCACTCGCCTCCACGGTGATGATAGTGAACGAGTAAACCGAGTCTTGTCCGCTGGGTCGCCAAGGCTCCCAAAGGCCGGCGAAACTGATCAGAGCTTCGTTTGGCGGATGAATCCAGAAAGGGACCTTATCCCCTGTCTCCTCTACCCATTCATAGAACCCATTCGCTGGCACGAGACAGCGACGTACTCCAGCAGCCTCCTTGAATGCTGGCTTACTCAAAAGAGTCTCGGCTCTCGCATTGATCATCCGCGATCCGATCGACGGATCATTGGCCCACGACGGAATTAGTCCCCAACGTAACAGACCCATCTTCGTTCCGTGCGAACCCGTGGCTACCACGGGCGCCATCTGCGAAGGGGCGATGTTATAGCGCGGTTCGTACGCGAAGTCCACCGGAGGAACACCAAAAACCTCCACGAGGTCTTCGAGCTTTGAGGACAACGCGTACCGACCACACATCGCTCTTTCCTTCCTTCAGACGATTGATGGCCACTGCCGATTCATTGCCGATCAAGCCCATCTACAAAGATGAGAGTCGAGCTCCTGGGCTCGGCTCGCACTCGATCCAAAACACGTGCGATCTGTCCTCATGATGATTTCACTCACCGGATGCTAATCGTCCATCAATTCTTTCTCGAGAAGTTCGTACGTGATGGGAAGGAAGTCCGCCTCGGACACCAGCCCCACGAGCTTTCCACTCTTTACAACGGGCAAGCACGATACGCCGTGTTTTCTCATGAGATCGATCGCATCCAAGGTGGAGGTCTCGGGGGCGACTGTCACCGGACCAGAATCCATGATCGTCTTCACTGGTGTCGTTTCCTTGCTCCCATCACCTCCCATCTCTGCAGTCATCCGAAGGATGGATCTATACGATACCAAGCCAACCAGACGGTGTTCGTCGTCCTCCACCGGAACATGACGGATTTGGTTCCGGTCCATCAAGAACGCGACCATCTCGAGCAATTCGTCTTGATGCACGGTGATGAGTTGAGTGGTCATATAGTGTTCCACATGGGAATACTTTTGGGTCCCTCGCCCCGCCTCTCCCAACTTAGCGAGGTCCCAGTCGTGACAAGGATTGCCCTCTACTTCCTTTCGTATCATCGAAGCAGTCAGAGCCGCCATTCTTTCGGAGCGGGTCCCTCGATCATCCATCTCATTCAGAGAACGAATCATCCAGTCCGATCCAGTTCCTCGACACTCGACACGACGGCGAATCACACCCAAATACTTTTCGGCCTCCGCACTGTCGATCAGGCCTGCAAGCCCTCTTCCAGCCAAAGGCAAGAGCGTCTCGCAGATGAGATCGGGCGCACTTACCTGTCGACCGTCAATCCAGTGGAAGCCCGCATCGAGCCCATGCCTAGAGGCTACCAAGAAGTTGTACTTAGCATCGTCGAAGTTGAGCCTCTCGGTGATATCTCCTAGTTCGTCGCGAGCCCCGAGGATGAGACCGATCCAGAATGCCGCGTTGGCCACCTCATCAAGCACTGTGGGGCCAGCTGGAAGGGCACGGCACTCGATCCTAAGATGTGGCCTGCCCTCGCAGATGCCGTAGCATGGGCGATTCCAACGGTACACAGTTCCGTTGTGGAGTTTAAGCGCTTCAAGACGAGGAATTTCTCCGGCCGCCAGCCGCTCGAACGGATCCTCCACGGTATCCTGGGCTAGCAACACTCGGAACGCAGAGATGTCTTCCTGGAAGAGCTCAGTCACCGAGCGTTCCACCCACCGGTCTCCAAAGCGAACCCTGGGGCTGATCTCCCGTAAGTGTACGGTGGCACTCCTAGTGTCCAGAGATTGCTGGAAGAGAGCAATTCGGGTTTCGGCCCACAGCCTCTTACCGAAAAGGAGTGGAGAATTAACCGAAGCCGCTACCACAGGCCCTGTCATTGCCTGAGCCAGGTTATACGCCGTGGCGAATTCCTCGGCATCGACCTGGAGGTGAACCTGACAACTCGTGTTGCAAGCCTCAAGCATTACCGAGTCATGCTCGAGGTGTAGCTCGTCCCGACCTTCGATCTGAAGTCGATACGCACCCCCTCGCATCTGTGTGAGAGCGTCGTTGAGCTCATGGTAACGAGGCCGGGGAGTAATGTTGTCCAGACTTAAATCAGATTTGCCGAGAGTGGGTAGTATCCCGGTCAGAACAACTTCAGCCCCCAGGCCTTGAGCGGCCTCACGCACCATCCCCAACAGTTCCTCAATTCTAGTCTGCAGCGCACTGAAGCACGCTCCGCCAAGCAGCATCGGCTCGACGTTGATTTCAAGGTTGAAGCGGGCCAATTCCGTGGTGAAGCTGCTGTCATCAAGCAATCCGAGTACCTCTATCGCGACCGGAGCAGGCCGACAGGCTTGGTCGACGAGAAACATCTCTTGCTCGCAGCCGAAGCGCCGAATCCCCGATTCGATTTGCCCGTCCTCGAGCATCTTTTCGAGTGCTTGGAGATCCTTTAGAAGGGCTTTAGTGAACGTCCGGATGCCAGCGCCGCCTACCGTGGAAGCAGCTTCTTGGCCCATGAGATCAACCACCGAAGGTCATTCGACGAATGTACAAATCTGCTGGAGTGACTTTTTTCCGATGTCGGGAACTGTGGCTTCCGCTTCCGGATAACCTACGACAAGGACTAAGAACGGTCGTTCGTTTTTCGGCCGTCCGAGAATCTCGTTAAGAAAACCCATCGGTGAAGGCGTATGGGTCAAAGACACCAATCCCGCCCGATGGATCGCGGCGATTAACATCCCGGTAGCGATGCCAACGGACTCCATCGTGTAGTAGTTCTTTTCTTTCTTGCCTTTCTCACTCACTGCATAGCTCTCACCAAAAATAGCGATCAAGCAGGGTGCTTTTTCCAGAAACGGCTTCTCTTCATTTGTCCCCAGGGGTTCGAGCGCTTTCAACCATTCTTTCGGAGCTCGTTCCGCGTAGAACAACTTCTCCTCCTCTTCAGCGGCCTCGCGGATCACTCTCTTGATCTCGGGATCCGTAACCACGGCAAAATGCCACGGTTGACGATTAGCACCATTGGGCGCCGTGCCAGCCGCCAGAATACAGGCCTCAATGACTTCGCGAGGAACCGGTCGATCGGAAAAATCACGAACCGTACGACGTCTGCGGAGCTCCTCTAAAAAGTTGAGCGCCCGGTCCAGCATCTCGCTCTCGGTATACTTCACGTAACCGGGCAAGGGGATGAAACCCGAATGTATAGCCATCTCAATTCACCGGGAGAGGCGTTGGCGCACGAGTACGAAATCGCGATCCCGTCGCCAGATTTCGAGCACTAATGATTGCTTTCGACGTTGCACCCATGCGTTCCTCCTTGACAATCCACAACCTCAGTGGACCAGTGCGTGGAACCGGACAAATACCAAGCACCACTAATCTTCCACGTAAAGTGAGGATTCGCCATTGGTACCTCTAGATACCTCAAATTTCCCCGTGCCATGAGAGCTTTCCCTAATTCGCATGACCCTTGACGGGCACAAAACAGAGATCAGTGCCGTCACCGTCATCGGAAGCCAACACAAGGATTGTGAGATCAGGTGAGTTGCTTACCTGTCTCATGAACTAGCCCGCCATTACGGTCGCACAAAGGCCTCTCACTGTTCGGAGAAACCTTTTTACGGGCGATGGATTTTCTTGCTAATCTGAGCCAAGTGAAGTCGACTTCCTTCTAAGGCTCGGAGACGATTTGGCGAAAGCTTTCTGGGTCCCACCGGGGCGGCTCAACGCGGCTAGCTACCTCATGCCCCAGATAAAAGATCAATCGGCTGATCCTAGCAGCTTTCTCCGTATCGATGCGATCCACTTCATCGTCACGCCCGTGGTAGTCGTCGTGCGTACCACTGAAAAAAAAGAGGACCGGGACACCCTTTCGGGCAAAGTTGTAATGATCGGATCGGAAGTAGAACCGCTCTTCGGGCCAGGGGTCGTCAATGGCGGTCATGCCTAGCTCAGGATGGGCCGAGTTGACCGCGTTGAGCGTCTCCCCCAAGTCAGAGTGTTCCTTCCCAATTACAACGATGGTATCGGCCCAGTTGCGGCCGACCATATCCACGTTAAGGCCAGCAACCACTCGATCAATCGGTACCGGAGGGTTCTCGACGAAATACTCGCTCCCCCATAATCCCTTCTCTTCACCACTGACCAACAAAAAGATCATAGATCGCTTCGGTTTCGTTTCTACCGAAGCATACGCCTCGACAACCTCCAAGACAGTCGTCGTGCCGGAGGCATCATCGTCGGCACCGTTATTAATAGTATCGCCCTGAGCGTTTGGCGTGCCGATGCCGATGTGATCCATATGAGCACTGAACGCGACATACTCTTCCTTCAGCTCCGGATCACTCCCTTCGAGGATGCCCACCACGTTTGGAGCAGATTGGCGATCTATAACCTCTGTTCGTAGTGAGAGATGTAGCTCCAAACCATTGGTCTCCAAAACCACCATACCTCCCTCATGCCGAGCCGTGCGGAGATCGACACCGTGGGCGGAGAGGATTGGTTCGATGGCACGATCTCTCACCTCGAGTGAGACACCGCCACCACGTCCACTATTACGCCCGATCCGCAGAGAACTGCGACGGGTGAAGTCACGTACACTTCGCTCCCACTCCTGGTCGGTCCGGTCAGTGGCCACGATCACGGAAAGAGCGCCGTTGCGTTGTAGGTTAGTAGCGAATCGACGACTATCGCGGTCTAGACCTTGGGCCATAGAAGCGACAATGACGTGCTTTCCTACGATTTGTTCCACTACATCCGGAGGTGGCTCCCCAGATCCGGAGAGTACCACCACTCCACCCCCTAAATCATCCTCCATCACACCGAAGGGCGAGATGAGGTCACGACCAAATTGGAGACCTCTATCGCCACTCACTTCCACCGAGGACGAGACCAAATCGGGGCTAACAACCTCAATTTCATAACGTTGTATATAAGAGTTGTTGTCGCCCCCTGGCTCTAACCCAAGGCGCTTGAACTCACTTGCGATCCAGGTGGCTGTCGCCTCAAGCCCGGGGCTCGGTGTATCCCGCCCCGCCATGCTGTCGTGGGCGATAATACTGATCTTGCGCAGGTAGTCCTCCGAGGTGATGGATGCCGCAGCCGCCAGCACCTCCTCAGGAAGCAAAGCGCTTTCAGTGGCCCGAGATTCCGGAGCGCAAGCCCAGACAGTTACCAAGATCATGGCGATAAGCAGTGGAATACTTGACTTCATAGAATCATTCCATAAGCGGAAGGGATCGACGCGACATGCAACGCGCTCTGGCTGTGAAAGCTACGGCTGCGCCGCGGGGGAGCCAACCGCCATTCAGCCGGGAGAATCGCTAAAGGTGATGCGAGTTCAGTCTTGCAAGCAGAGTCTCCGGCCTTCCTGACGAGTAAGGTGCCACGAGTCAGTTCTCGGTTGACACCGGCGGTTCGTCATGTCACGCTCGGGTATGGATGCACCCTCGAAGCAAAAACGAACTGAAACCGGACGCCTTCTGAACATATTTCGGCGTTACTTCCTTCCGGGATTCGTCTTCCAGTCGGTGGTCATCGCGGGAGGATACGGCACGGGCCGGGAACTAGCAGAGTTCTTCCTAGGCTACGGCCCTCGAGGTGGACTCATGGCAATGATCCTCGTGTCGATGACATTCTGGTCTCTCGTTTGTGCAGTGGCATACGAATTCGCGCGCACTTTTCAAGCATTCGACTACCGCACTTTCTGCCGCCATCTTCTTGGCAGAGGCTGGGTTGTCTTCGAGATCACTTACTCGGTCATGCTGATCGTCGTGCTTGCGGTCGTCGCGTCAGCCGCAGGATCAATCCTCCAGGAAACCTTTGGTCTCCCGTACATTGTCGGAGTGGTGGGAATCATGACTGCCATCGGACTCCTAGTCTTCGAGGGAACGGGGGCCATCGAGAGAGTATTGGCCGGCTGGTCATTTGTTCTATACGGTACCTACGTGGTCCTCTTCGCCTGGTCTCTCGCTAGGTTCGGGCCGGCGATCGCTTCCGGACTCAGGGACGTGCCCGTGGGCTCCGGCTGGATGATCGGCGGGATCCGCTACGCGGCCTACAACGTTGCGATAGTCATCGTTTTACTTTTTTCCGTCCGACACGTGACCACCAGGAAGGAAGCTCTCGTGGCGGGGGCGCTTGCAGGCCCGATAGCCATCATGCCAGGCTTCTTCCTCCTGCTGCTCATGGCAGGACATTATCCAGAGGTGGCTGACGCGACCGTACCGGTGAATGTCATCCTAGAACAGCTGGACTCAAGGGCATTTCAAATCCTTTTCCAGGTCGTGCTTTTTGGTACGCTCATCGAGACGGGAACCGGGATGATCCACGGCGTGAACGAGAGACTCGCGTCAACTTTTGAGGAGGCGGGGCGGGAGCTTCCCGCCGCCGCAAGGCCTTTGATTGCCGTGTTACTGCTGACCATTGGTGCCCTCTTGGCACAATTCGGTCTAATCAACCTCATCGCAAAGGGTTATGGGACTATCACCTGGGTGTTCCTCGTGGTAATCCTTCTGCCCCTGCTCACCGTGGGAATCTGGAAGATCTTACAGGCTCCACGCCGCGAGGCCTACCGGAAGTTGATCTGAGATCGGCGGGAGACCTCCGGGGCGGTAACCCGGGCCTCTCACGATCATGCCAGGCTTCGCCCCCGTGTGCCGACCACCACGAACCACGGCGACCCCGTTCACGAACACGTCGCGGACACCTTCGGATAACTGATGAGGTTCCTCGAACGTGGCTCGATCGATGATCGTCTCGGGATCGAAAATGACGATGTCCGCATAGAAACCCTCCTTGAGCACCCCACGATCAGCTATCGACAGGCGAGTCGCCACCGCCGAAGACATTTTCCGTATTGCGTCCTCGAGAGTTAAGCTCTTCTGTTCCCGAACGTATCGTCCGAGGATCCTAGGGAAGGTCCCGTAGGATCTTGGATGCACAAGCTCTGCCGTAGTCTCGGGATTCACACCCCCCGCGTCCGTTCCAAACTTCATCCACGGCTGTTGAAGCTGAAGTCGGACGTTCTCTTCACTCATCATGAAATAGACGGTCCCTACGCGCTGCCGCTCATTGAGAACCAGATCCATGGCCGTATCGATCCAATCCTTGCCGTGTTCTTCCGCAATATCATCGAGATAACGGCCCACATACTTCTGGTTTTCGGACTCCCCCAAGCCCAAGATCAGCACACCACCCGGCGTCGCCAGAGTGCAGAGGTTCTCCCAGTCCTCAGTCTGGTTCTCGATGGCAGAACGAATCCGATTCCGCATTTCGTCATCCGCCAAGTTTCGAAAAAGATTTCCGTTGGCCGAGGCCCAGGGCGGGAAGCACGCCGTCAATCCCGTGCTGCCCGCAACGTACGGATACATATTCGCTTGAACATCCGTCCCGGCAGCTCGTGCTGAATCGATCTTTGCAATGGCTTCTGCAGCTTTGGACCAATTTTCTCGACCACCGGCTTTGAGGTGGTAGATCTCCACCGGCACACTCGCGTTCGAGCCGATTTCGATGGCTTCGTCGATAGCCTCAAGAAAACTGTTCGCCTCAGAACGCATATGTGTAATGTAGACACCCCCGTAGGGAGCCATCGCCGCTGCAATCTCACTCAGTTCCTCAGTAGATGCGAAGTTGCCCGGGGGATAGATAAGGGCAGAGGCTATACCGAACGCGCCATCTTCCATAGCACGCTGAACAACCACCCTCATCGTGTCCAATTCCGTCGGGGTTGGGTCTCCCATCCGTGATCCAACGGCATAAGTCCGGACCGTGCTCGCTCCGAGGAACGATCCTTGGTTCACTGACGTACCCCGAGCTTCCATCGTACGAAGCCAGGTGTCGAAACCACGCGATCCAGAGAAGCTCCTTGCACGTCGTTCAGCTTCCGAGTCGTCTCCCTCCTGCCTACTGAGGTTCGCCGGATTGACAGGTGCATTGGTTGTACCTTCTCCCATGATTTCTGTCGTTACCCCCTGAGTGACCTTGCTCACCACCCTGCTGTCCCCCTCAAGGAACGCGTACCTGGAATGACTCTGGATATCGATGAACCCCGGCGAGACGACGTGGCCATGCGCGTCGATCCGCTCCGTGGCAGATATCCCGCGCAAAACCCCCTTCGGAACGATTCTGGAGATCCGTCCATCCTTCACCGCGATATCTCCGTAAAACCATGCGCTTCCCGTACCATCCACAATCCGTCCATTCTCGATGATCAGGTCATACTCCGCAGAGTTGGGCGACTCAGACACTACTGGAGGCAGCTCCACAGCAGGCAGACTCGGAGCGGTTGGAGATGGCACAAGAACTGGAGGCTCCTCGACTGGCGGGGTCGGGTCAGCAAGGGACTGTGCGTTGGGTACCGTCCTGCCTGCGCACGCCACGATCATGGATGTCATCAAGAGGAGCGTGAGCCATCGGGAGCGCAGCATGGAGCCTCCGGGATCGGACGGTAAGAGCATCGTTGGGCACAAACTTAGGGGTCATGATAAGAACGATTAGCCCCAGAAGCCAAGCTCTCGGGACAGATTCCACTTCTACACTCCTTTTGTAGGACCCTTCGCCATGCGGCCGTATTTCCTGTCTCCTACTAAGTTGATGAAGTGCGCCGAGAGGTGTACGCTTTCCTAATAACGACTGAAAGCCGCGGACAAGTGCTACCCTAAGCGATCGAGTCCAGATGAAATCCGCTCTTTTAAGCATCACGATCGGGATCCTCGTGTTAGGAAATCTCGGCTGTGACGTCACCCCGGACTCTCCACCCACCTCAATCAAGCGTGATAGCGCCGGGGTCACGATCGTGGAGAGCGAGGCTTCTGGTCCGCACTCAATGCCATGGTCCTTGGACCCCGTGCCCGAGCTCAGCATCGGAATGATAGCAGGCGCTCCAGCATACCTGCTGTCGGGTGTCGTCGGTGGCCTTCGCCTTCAGGACGGCCGGATCGTCATCGCTAACGGAAACAACGAAGTCAGATTTTTCGACCAGGAAGGTCGTTTTCTGAAAACACATGGGGCTGACCTCACCAACCGTCTGGGCAATTACTCTTTCCTCCGTGGTCTGGCCCGGTGCGGGAGAAGCGGGATCGCAGGAATCGATCGGGACTGGCAAATCCACCTATACCGAGAGGATGGCTCATTTCTGGAAAGGCTCGAGCCGCTGACACCGGACGGTCGAGCACCCTTCGAACTGAGCTGTGACGAGCATCCCCATGTTGTGGCGCTAGGAGTGGAAGGAAGCCCAGAGAACACCTCACCTGGTGAGCTTCGGCAGTCGCATTCGCATCTGTGGCTGATGAATCTCGACGGATCGGTGCAGACCGATTTTGGAGAATGGCTCTCCAGCGAGCGCGTCGGTACACCGATGGGACCCCAGCCGCATCCGTTCGGCCGCGGAACGGTCTTCTCTCTGCACGATGATCGACTTTACGTGGGCTCGAGTGAGCGTTTTGAGATCGAGGTGAGAAGCCTCGACGGAACTCTTCTCCGAATTCTCAGGGGACCTGAACTCGACCTCACGATCACGGACGAAGTGCGCCGCGAATACGAAGACGTGATCCTAGAACAGACTCTTCCACAATTCAGGTCAGCCGCGCGCGAAGGACTCGCTGGCCTACCTTGGCCCGACAAGGGTCCCGCTTATACGGCGCTAAGAATCGACTCGTCAGGACTGATTTGGCTACAGCAACGTACACCACCTGGCGACGCCCCAGAGACCTGGTCAATCATGGATCCCGCAGAGGGTTACCTAGGTGAGTTCACCCTACCTAATAGAGCCAGATTGCTCGACCTGGGAGCTGATTATTTGCTGGTTCTCTTCCCAAGTGAGTTCGATGTCGAAAGAGTCGTCCTACTGTCATTCGACCGGGGGGGGGACCCGGTAGAAGATTGAATTTTTCAGACCGAACGATGCTCTTAATGCATCATTCGCTCCTCGGGGAAACTTTCGTAGCCCGCCTCACTGAGAACGAGCCAGCGGCAGCCCACTTCTTAATAGTCATTGGTGGGGTGAAGATATCTTGAGAGCAGTGACATCCCACTCGAAATGGGGTAAACACAGGAGAAGGAGCACTAAGCCACAGGTTGCAATTCCAATACCTTAATAGCAACATTAAGTATAAGAATATCGTTCGATCAGCCCACTACATTACGAGCCATGAAAACTCGGACCCCAATCCTACTGCTGGCACTCTTGCTCACGTCCTGCTCGCTCGTCTTCTCCGAAGGCCCACCGCCGGGCTGGGACACGCCGGCAGGCCCGACGCAGGAGGAAAAGGAAGTAGAGGAGGTGACTCCGGGGATGATCCGTGGGGCCGGGACACTCTCGGAGGTGGAGTTTACCGAAGACCAGGCCGAGGAAATGGCGGACGAGGTAAATCGAAATCTCCGCAGAGCTATCACTTTAGACCCGTGTAATCCATCCTCCCCCTGGGGGATTGTCGATGTTGGAATGGCAATAGCAGCCGCTGGTTCTGGCTACATAGCATCCTCTGGCAACCTGGGTCCGACAGAAGATCGCGGCGAGCACATACTAGCTGGGGCCCTTGTTGGCCTGGGGTACGCCATAGCAGCCTCAGTGGGCTTCAAGAAGTCCGATAATTGTAAAGACTTTCAGGGTAGATTTCCTGAATATTTCACTCAACCACTGCCCAACATCCGGATCATTGACGATAGCCCACGAATGGGCGGTGCCAACTTGATTACTGCGGCGGAGTTGCAGCAGGCCGACGTTCTCGACCGATCTGCCTACGAAGCCATACAGACCCTTCGCCCGCAATGGCTGAGGCGGACAGGTTTTGCCGAAGGCGGATTTCCGTCGTTATTCTTGGACAATCAGCCTTACGAGCTTGAGGTCAAGGAGCTTGATAGACTAAGAGAAGCACTAGAGAGCATCCGACCCGATCAAGTTGCGGAGATGAGGTTCGTCAGTCCCACAGATGCGAGCATCCGCTACGGCACCGGATATCCCAGTGGAGTGATCGAGGTAATCACTCGAAATCGCTGAGAGGGAGATTATCCCGACACACTAGAGATCTCCGAACACAAAATACCCCCCCCTCGTCACTGGGACGCTACGACACACTCAACAACAGAGACCATACTGAGCGTATAAAGCGTCATACAACGTTGTTTTACATCAATACGCCCGACAGGATTCGAACCTGTGACCTCTGCCTCCGGAGGATTGATGGAGGTGGCATGCCAAATGGCGTAATCAACCTATTTCCAATGACTTAGGCCGTTCTACCTCGCCGTTCTTCGCCTCCTTCGCGCCTCGTTTCCGCCGCCTTTCGCCGCCCTCTGTTTGGACACCGCCGTTAAAACTCCACCCCATGGTGTCGTAGAACGCAGCTGCACCCAGGCACTCCGCGAGGGTCCACAGACGTGCATACGTCTACACACACGACCCGGTCTTGCTCGAGTCACTGCGTTACGCCTAGGATGTCATCCCCGATGTGATCGACCAGCCCAAGTCTGTGAGGTTTCTTCATGCGCGCACCTTTCTTCCGCGGCTCTGTTCTCGGGTCCCTGGTGGGGTTGTTCGCCTTTGCCGTCTCCGCGATCCCTCTGGCGGCCCAGGTCGCCCCCGCAGCGTCCTCATACGGCGCGCTCGAATGGCGGACCATCGGTCCCGAGGGAAACCGCTTCAGCTCAGCCGCCGGGATTCCGGGCGAGCCGTACACCTACTACGTAGGGTCTGCCTCGGGGGGCGTGTACAAGACGACCGACGGCGGAGTGAATTGGGACGAGATGTTCGACGACCAGCCGGTGCAGTCGATCGGTTCGCTTGCGGTCTCTCCCACGAACCCGAACATCGTCTGGGCGGGGACTGGGGAAGGGAAGATCCGCAGCCACATCTCAATCGGGCAGGGCGTGTACAAGTCTACCGACGCAGGGGACACCTGGACTCTGATGGGGCTGGAAGCGACCGGGCGCATCCCGCGGCTGGCCGTCCACCCCACTGACCCCAGCATCGTCTTCGTCTGCGCGCTGGGTCACAGCTACGGCCCGCAGCCGGAGCGTGGCGTCTTCCGCACCCTCGATGGCGGGGAGAGCTGGGAGCACGTCCTCTTCGTCGATGAAGACACCGGGTGCTCGGACATCGCCATGGATGCCACGAACCCGCGGGTCCTGTTCGCGGGCATGTGGCAGCTCGAGATTCACACCTGGGGACGCACCAGCGGCGGCCCGGGGGGCGGACTTCATGTGACCCGGGACGGAGGCGATACGTGGGAGCGGCTATCAGGTCCCGATAATGGACTCGGCCTCCCGACTAAACCCGTCGGCAAGGTGGCCGTGGCTATCGCGCCCTCGAACACGCAGCGCGTCTACGCAATGCTCGAAACCGGTGACGGGATCCCGTGGAACGGCGAGCCGACCGAGGACGGTCAGGTATGGGGATCGGAGGATGGCGGCCGTAGCTGGAGGCTCATCACGCGGAACCGAAACGCGATGGGTCGTCCCCACTACTACTCTCGCGTCGTGATCTCCCCGGACGACGAGGACGAAGCGTACTTCCTGACCAATTCATTTACGGTGTCGACCGACGGCGGCCGGACGCTCGACGTGACCCCGCGTCCCCAGGCGCCCGGTGGCGACCACCACGACATGTGGATCGATCCGACGAACGCCGACCGCATGATCGTGGCGCACGACCAAGGGCTCTCGATCTCGATCAATCGGGGTAAGACGTGGTTCCGGCAGCGGCTCAAGAACGCGCAGATGTACCACGTGACGGTGGACAACGAGATCCCCTACAACGTCCTGGGCAACAAGCAGGACGAGCCATCGTACCGGGGTCCCAGCAACAGCCGGATCCTCGGGAGCCGCCGGATCAACGGCATCCCGCGCGGGATGTGGCACCACGTCGGGGGCGGCGAGAGCGGGTGGGCCACACCGGATCCGGTAGACTCGAACATCGTGTGGTCGTCGGCCTCGGGGTCGGGTATGGTCGGCGGCATCGTTGTCCGCTACGAGGAGGACCGCCGCCAGTATCGCGCGGTCGAAGTGTGGCCAGAGCAGAGCCGCGGGGCCGCATCCGGCGTTCGCTATCGATTCGTGTGGGACGCGCCGATCACAATTTCCCCCCACGACCACAACACCGTCTACGTGGGGAGCCAACACGTGCACCGTACGCGCAACGGAGGTCAGAGCTGGGAGGTGATCAGCCCTGATTTGACCCTGAACGATCAGAGCCGCATGGGGTCATCCGGCGGCCTGACAGGTGACAACATCGGCGTCGAATACGCGGGAGTGGTGTTCGGCATCGCCGAGTCACCGATCGAGGCCGGGCTCATCTGGGCCGGCACCAATGACGGCTTGCTACATGTCACGCGCGATGACGGCGGTACGTGGACCGACGTCACCGCCAACATGCCGGGGATTCCTGAGTGGGGCGCCGTGCGGAGCATCGCCGCGTCCCGCTACGACGCGGGAACTGCTTACGTGGCGGTCGACGGACACCAAGCCAACGTCCGCGATCCCCACATCTATCGGACTCGTGATCACGGCGCCTCGTTCGAGAAGATCACCGACGGGATTCCGCGCAGTATGCTCAGCTATACCAAGGTAGTCGCCGAGGATCCGGTGCGGCCCGGTCTGCTGTACGTCGGAACCGAGAACGCGATCTACGTGTCGTTCGACGCCGGGGACAACTGGCAGCCGCTCCAGAACAACCTACCGGCCGCGCCGGTGTCGGGGATCGTGATCCAGGAGCACTTCAACGACTTGGTGATCAGCACGTACGGTCGCGGGTTCTGGATTCTCGACGACCTGGCGCCACTTCAGCAGCTGATGCCAGAGGTGATGCCGTCCGCCTCACACCTGTTCGCGCCTCGCGATGCGTACCGCTTCCGACCCATCACACCGCCTTCGATCCAGTACGACGACCCAACGATGGGCGAAGATCCGGAGTACGGCGCGTCTCTCAACTATTGGCTGGGTGACGTCTCGGACGAAGCGCCGGAGATGGAGATACTCGACGGTTCCGGCACCGTGGTGAGAACGCTCGGGGGCACGAACCGTCGGGGCATCAATCGCATCCATTGGGATCTACGGGACGAGCCGAACGATCCCATCCGCCTGCTCACGAGCCCCTTGTACGCGGACCACATCAGCGTACCTGAAGACGGCCGGCCGGCCGGCGGTCCACAGATCTCGGTGCTAATGCCCCCGGGTCAGTACACCGTGCGTTTGAAGGCGAACGGCCAAACCCAGGAACAACCGCTGACGGTGCTCAAGGATCCGCACTCGGCAGGAACCGCGGCCGAAATCGCCGAGCAGGTGTCGTTCATAAAGGCGGTCCGCGCAGACGTCGTCACGGCTGGCGAGGCGATAGAGCGAGTCGAGGCGTTGCGCGTCCAACTGGAGACGCTCGCCCGGTTCGCCGACGATGACGCGGCGACCGAGGCGATGGCCGCGCTCGGCGAAAAGCTCGTCGAGCTACAGGTGGACATGGTCGACCTCCGCCTTACGGGGCAAGGTCAGGACGCGCTGCGATTCGGGGCGACGCTCCTGTCGAAGCTGGGGTATCTGACCGGCGGTATCTCCGCGGCCGATTTTGCGCCGACCGACCAGGAGATCGAGGTGCAGGGCATCCTCCACACGCAGCTCCTCGAGCATCTCGCCGCGCTCGAAGCGCTCGTGAGCAGTGATGTCGCGGCACTCAACCAGATGCTCCGGAGCCTCGGGATCCTGATCACGGATGATAGCCAGTGAGATAGGAGGGGCGACGCACGGGGCCTGAGAGTATTCAAATCTGGCTTCAAAACCTTCCTGCTCGGCCACCGTACCGACGACGCTGCCGAGTTGCGAATCCTGTTGAAGTAGGGTACTAGCGCCGAGAGCCGTCGGCCGTCCGGCGGCTAGCAGCAGCACTAATTGCAACCCCCAAAAATAAGTCCATCAACTAGCTGCCGTATTCGAAAAACCCCACAAACTGTAAGTGCTTGTAGGGCCTATCTTTACTAAGTACGCCCGACAGGATTCGAACCTGTGACCTCTGCCTCCGGAGGGCAGCGCTCTATCCAGCTGAGCTACGGGCGCAACATCGGACACACGGAATAAGCCGAGTTCTGTCCGCCGCCAAAGCGGCGGGAGGGTCATTTATCTAGGACCGCCATTGCTGGCGGCCTCAAGCGGCCTACCCGGGACTCAAACGGAGCGGGCAACTCCTCGTCCTCTACTTGGCCTTGCTCCAGGTGGGGTTTGCCATGCGACCTCCGTCTCCGGAGGCCCGGTGCGCTCTTACCGCACCCTTTCACCCTTGCCTGTACCTCAAAAGAGGCCATCGGCGGTCTACTCTCTGCTGCACTTTCCGTCATCGGCCGAAGCCAACGCCCGGGCGTTACCCGGCACCCTACCCTGCGTAGCTCGGACTTTCCTCCATCGATGTCCGAAAGGACCCGACGGCGACCCTCACTTCGTGTATCCTCTAACTTCTTACTTTACCGGGATTGCGGGAGCAGAACAACGCCCTACCAAGAGAATTAGCGGGTCCAGGTGATTCCCACAGTCATCTCGCGATCGGAATGTGTAACGACCTCGTGGCTGTCCTGTCGAAACCGGATCTCACCCCGGATGCCAAGGCTATCCGTGAGTTTGACGCGGACCCCAAGGGGAAAGGCATAGGCTGGCCGGGAAAAGCGGCGACCATCTGAGTTGTCGTCGCGCCGAACGAAAATGCCAAGAGCGAGGCCAGCGTAAGGCTCCAGTGGGCCAATGCCCCATCGAGCTTGAGCGCCTAGGGTCAGCGTGAACAGGGTCGCTTTTTCCGTGGGCAACGTGGAATCGTACCGACCGATCGAGTCAATCTGTACGTTGGGTCGACTGAAAGACATGGATGTCTCAAGGCGAGCCCATCGAGAGACTGCCTGATCACGGTGAAGTGCCAGCATCGGAAATCTCTCGTTCCCCGAAGGCTTATATCGCAGCGAGCCTACAGCGATGGTCAGCGTCGATTCCCTTTGGAAAGACCCCGACTGCTGCCCCTGCGCAACGATAGGAGACATCATTACAACGATACCCATCACGGAGGCGAAGAACTTTAGCCAGGTTCTGCTAGATGTAAGGGTCTGAAGTGATTCGCAAATTTTGCACACGTTCATCATCCTCACTCAAGGGCCCACCCAAGCAGATACAGAGTAGTGAGCAGTTTCTTGCTCGGCCAGACTCCCGAGTCCCCTGGCCCGCTCGATCCTCATCGTGAATCTTTGGCATTCGTCAACCCGTCTCGTCCCGACAAGGAGCCGTCTCCGCTGTGTCATCTAAACCCAAGTACGATATCGACGCCTGGAGGAGCCGAATTCCAATTCTCAAAACGGCGATCCCAATGAACAACTGCTCGCAGGCCCCGCAGGTGGACACCGTGCGGGAAGCAGCAGAGCGCTATCTGAACTCATGGCGCACTGACGGGATGGATTGGGACGAGTGGATAGCCGAGGTCGAAAAAGCACGAACGGAATTCGCCCGGCTTATCAACGCGGCTCCCGAAGACGTAGCTGTTTGCTCATCCGTTTCGCACGCGACGGCCGCGATAGCCTCCGCTACATCACTCGAAGGAGACCGCAACACCGTCGTTCTTTCCAAGGCAGAGTTCCCCACGGTGGGCCACGTTTGGATGGCTCAAGCCCGGAGCGGAACACGACTCCGCTGGGTGCCGGTCGACAACGGGGAGATCAACCCGGATCGCTACGCCGAAGCCATGGACGGGAGTGTAGCGCTAGTATCGGCCTGCCACGGATATTACCAGACCGGGTTCAAGCAAGACCTCAGCACCCTAGTCGACATCACCCACCGAGCCGGTGCCTTACTCTTCGTTGACGCGTATCAGACGCTTGGCACGCACCCCATTGATGTTCAGCTACTCGATCTCGACTTCCTCGCTTCGGGGAATTTGAAGTACCTCATGGGTGCACCGGGCATTGCCTTTCTGTATATAAAGAGGACCGTTGCAGACCGGTTAAGTCCCACCCTAACCGGTTGGTTTGGGCAACGGGATCCCTACTCCTTCGAAGTGGACAGCCTGGACTTTGCTCCAGGTGCTCGCCGCTTCGACTCCGGAACACCCCCGGTTCCAAACGCTTACGTGGCGCGAGCGGGAATGCAGATCATCAATGAGATCGGACCGGCGGCGATCCGATCCTGGACTGAGCGACTGTCGGAGCTCCTCATTGAGGGAGCTCAGACACACGGTGTCGAACACTTCGGACCCAAGGATCCCACCCAGAAAACACCGAGTACGGCGTTCCTCTGTCCCGGTGATGCACACGAAGCCGAGCATAAACTCCGGGACCGAGGTGTAATCGCCTCGGCGCGCGGCCCGGTCGTGCGGCTCGCTCCACACTTCTACTCTACAGAAGATGACGTGAACGCCGCACTGACCGCTCTCGCAGAAGTCTTCAGATCCATGGGGAGTGGGAAATGAGGGAGGAAAGTCGGATGGCACGCGAGACCTTCACGTCTCACCTCGGCTTGATCGCCACGATGATCGGCGTCGCGGTCGGGCTGGGTAACGTGTGGCGCTTCCCTTACATGGTAGGTCGCTTCGGCGGCGCCGCCTTCGTGCTCGTCTATCTGCTCCTGGCCCTCGTGATCGGCGTTCCGGCCCTTATGGCCGAATGGTCTCTCGGACGCCACACCCGCCGAGGAAGCGTCGGAGCATTCGAAGCAGCCGGACTTCCGGGCGGCCGTCAACTCGGCTGGCTTTTCTTCCTCGCGGTCACGGCAGCCACCGGATACTACAGCACCGCTATCGGATGGGTCATATACCATGCCCTCGGCCAGTCGGTGGCCCTTTTCGGGTCCGAGTTCGATCCGTCCGGGATCCTGCCTCCTGAAAGAGGATTTAGTGGCTCAGCGCTCGGGCTCCAGTTGATGTTCACCTCACTGGTAATCCTCGGGTGTGTGGCGGTTCTGCTGAGGGGACTCAGATCCGGGATCGAGCGGGTCAGTTCGGTCATCACTCCGCTTCTCTTCGTGATCCTCTTGGTGCTCGTAGTACGAGGGCTCACACTTCCGAATGCCGCCGCAGGAGTGAGTTGGTTCTTCCTCAAGTTCGAGTTCGGCGACTTGAGTGCGGCCGT
>JAYZFL010000006.1:0-82784 GCA_036336795.1 Gemmatimonadota bacterium | reverse complement strand
GGGCACACGAGACTGTGACTCTTGAGCAAGCCACTCCAGCGTGGCCTTCGGTGCTTCAGATAGGAGACCCCTTAGAGTCCCCCGCCGCCGCCCTACCCGGACACCGACGCCTGCGTGTTCGGCCGCTCGAGCCAAGTCCCTAGGTAGCAAGATCATTCCGCTCCGAACCGGCGCGAGCAACCCAATGATAAATGCGTCCGCACCTTCAGTTCTAGGATCGGGCAGATTAGGGGCCAACGATAAATGGGGAGGCCTGGTGTCGAAATCACCGAGCTCACTAAGTTCGGCATGAAGAGCATCGTCCAGAAGACACGCCCAAGCTCGGTAAACCCCACCTGAAACCTCTGCCACACGGTGGAGGTACGGAAAAATCCACGGTGAGAGGTGCTCCCATAGGAGAACCGATCGAGAGTGCCTGAACAGAGCCGTGCGGGCTTCATCGCTTTCCCGCGTTTCTGCTTCCGTCAGGGTCGCATAGAGCCCGAGCAGACTTCCCAGGTGATCCGCATCCGAAGGAGGATCCCACTTGAGTGCTCTCCAGAAACCCGCGATACGATCGAAAGCCTCACCACCTATAAGGCCATCCGAGCCAAGATAGATCGAGGCGTATGGTCGGAGCTCAAGGTCAAAGATGTTCGAGTAATCGCTTGGCTCCGGCGTCCCAGGAAGTTCCAGCACTCCTGCGATCCGACGGTGCTCGACCGAGGGTGGCTCTGCCAAGACACCGAGTGCCCGAAGTAGTTCCAAGCCTCCTCCTCACTCCCACAGTCGGCAAGCGATCCACTTCATCGGTCTAAGTCATCTCCGGTTTCAGGTAGCCGATACGCCCTGGATGTCGGACGGACCGGGCGGGCGAACCAGCTTGGCCGGCGAGTTCCATCGGGACTCACGTCCTCCGCCGGCCGGGTCCTGTCGAGCCACCGTCGGTAGATCTCGCGAGATCGGGTTGTGTCCACACTGATGTCGCCCGCACGATCTCCGGCGCGCGCGATTGTGACACGAACCGCCTGGTGCCAGCAGTGCATACCGGAGATCGGATCCGGATGCACCGGAAAGGTGAGGTTCTGGTTCACCCCGACGTCAGCCCACCAAATTCTAGAAGTGTCTGCATCCTCCGATTCATATGAGCCTCCATTTTCCTTTCGACGCATCGTCCAATCATGACCGGATCGATCAAGCGTAACGGACGCCGCCACTTGCCTTTGCCCTTCGGGATGCAGTCGCCAACGGCCCATATGGTGGCTGCACGCAACGACACTCGGTTTGATGGACTCGGTGACCCATGCCCTCAGAACAAAATACCCCAGATCCGTTTCGACACGCACCAGATCACCCGTGCCTAGATCAAGAGGTGCGGCGTCCGACGGATGGATCCATAGAGGGTTGGTATGTGCGATCTCGTCGAGCCACTTGCTATTTCCACTGCGAGTATGGATTTGGACAGGCACGCGAAAAGTCGGCAGGAGCACCATCTGGTCATTCGCAAGATTCTCCCGATGAATGTGACTCTTGATGTAGCCCGGAAGAGCCATTTCGGGCCATCCCCAGTCTGCCAGGGTACTGGAGAAGAATTCCAGGCGCCCGGAAGGTGTCGAGAACCCTCTCCTCACACCGTCTTCAAGCCGCACACCTACACAACGTCTGCCATCGACGCCGGGCGCCTTTGGGCCGGAGACCGTATGGGGAGTATCAGGGGCATCGGCCCGTGTAAAAACTCGCCCGAAAGCGTCGGTATGGACATCTTCCAGCTCGGCCTCGGGCACCTCCGCTTCGTAGAGGGCGCCCACTTTCCGTCTGACCTCGAAAGCCCCGTATCTCCGCATATACTCGAGTGGAGTGAGACCTTCGCCGGTTGCCGCCTTGGGAAGGCCCGGAACTGAATTTTCGAACATCCACGAATAGTATTCATCTACGGTGAGCGGCTTTCCCTTTTCCTTCATCGACTCGAAATACCGGCGAATACCCAGTTGTCCATCTGGATCGATCCTCCAAGAAAGCTCGGTCCAAAACTCGTTTTCTTCCCACACTTCTCCAGGGTTGGCTTCCCGGGTATCCACGACGTTGCCGTCGAGACGCTCTCGAGCAGCACGCAGCACCGGCTGCCTAAAGCCCACCCATTGCCCATCATACTGCTCGTACGAGTGCACATCGTGGCGCTCGGAAGCTAAACCCATGGGAAGCACGTAATCGGCGTATTGGGCGGTCTCGCTCCAGGTAGGTGTGAGCGCTACGTGTAGCCCGACCAACGACTCGTCGGTGAGCGCCTCGATCCACGAGAATCCGTCCGGGTTGGTCCAAACAGGGTTATAGACACGAGTGAAGTACGTGTCCAGCTTCCCACGACCATCGAGAAGGAAGTGCGGCAGGAGAATCGACATTTCATGGTACGAAAGAGGATACTCCCTTGGCCAGTTCAGTTCGTTCCACTCGGGAGGACCCGATGGTGTATAGATTGGCTTCGGCGAGAACTTGTGCCACGACGCTGGGTGGGTACCGCCTTCGGTGGCAACAGCACCGGTGAGAGCACAGAGCATGTAGAGCGTTCGTGCCACTTGCCAGCCACCAAGATTTCCCGAGGCCGCACTCCTCCACGTATGGACCGAAAGGCGTTTTCCCGCTTGTGCCACGACTTCGGCAACGGCCTGTAAGGCATTTGGATCCACCCCCGCCTCCGCACCTGCAAAGTCGAAGGTGTATTCTTCGTAGAGGTGCTTAAGAGCACCTTCGAAGTTCTCGAAACTGGGTTCTTCGGCAGGCCGCTCGGCCTCCATGTACTCCTTCCAATTCCACCAGCGCCGCACGAACGAACGATCGTAGAGATCGTTCTGGATGAGATAGTTGGCGATCGCGAGGTTGATCGCCGCCTCAGACCCCGGATAAGGAGAGATGTAATGATCGGCGTGTGTCGCTGTATTGGAGAGGCGCGTGTCAAAGACGATCACTTTTGCTCCGCGCTGACGCGCCTCGATGATACGTTGAGCATGTGGATTAAAGTAGTGACCGGCTTCGAGATGGCTGGAAATGAGGAATATCACATCGGCGTTCGCAAAATCCGGGCTGGGTCGATCGGATCCTGACCAGAGGTTAAAGCCAACTCGGGCGCTCGACGAACAGATATTTGTATGCGAGTTGTGCCCATCCACACCCCAAGCAGCCAACACCCTATCAGCAAATCCATCTTCTCCGGGACGCCCAACATGATACATGATTTCATTCGCTCGATCCTCCTCGAGGGCTGCCCGGATCCGAGCCGCAAGCTCATCAAGCGCCTCGTCCCAGGTTACCCTCTCCCATTTACCCTCCCCCCGTCGTCCGGCCCGCTTCAACGGGAAGAGAATGCGGTCCGGATCTGTAACTTGATTCAGAGTGGCCGGCCCTTTCGCACAGTTTCTTCCACGAGATCCAGGATGCTCCGGATTGCCTTCGAATTTTTTTACTTCAAGCGTATCTCGATCCACGTAGGCGAGGAGCCCACACGCCGACTCACAGTTGAAGCAAGTCGTAGGCACCAGCATGTAGCGCCGCTCTACCCTAGAGGGCCAAGAGGAAGGGTCCAGCTCTACCCAATCATCCCAACGCTCCTTCGGTGGGAACGAGGCTAGATGCACGCGGCTGGGTCCAGGATAAAAGGTCTCACCCCTCGACTCCACATCTGCTCGAGCAGCTGAAACCAGTGTGTTAAGATAGTTTAGGTTACGCATGTTAAAATCTTATATAACAGGATATTAGCATCATGCTATAGGTACAGATTGTCCGGCCTGCACATATGCGTGTTCGAAGGCTGCCAGCCCCATAAGACCCAGGCCTACAGCACCGGCCCCCAGCCAGGGAGAAAAAAGTCCGATCACTGATAGGGCTAGGCCAGTCCAGAACCAACGACTGAAGCGTCCGTGAGTCATCTCTCGGACCGCAAGACGGGCGTGTGCCGTACCATGTGGAAGGGTCACCTCCCCAGCTACCAACAGGAGGTGTGCTCCCGTACCAACCACAAACCACATTACGAGATCTCCCGCCAAGCCTCGGTCCCAAAACCATGTAACCAAGGACAGCACACCGGCACCCGCCAGGATCGCTTGGATCGTCAGATGGGGAGGGAGGAGCGGGTTCTGCCAAAGGTCACGAGCCTTCGCTTGGGCGAAGAGGTATGCGGTGTAGACAGCAGTCATGACGGCCAAAGGTGCACCTAGCCACGTCAATCGGATAGTCACCGCTTCCGATCCATTCCACACAGCTAAAAGGTGGATTAGCAGCACCAACCCGTATGCACCGATGATCACACCCCCCCGGACTAACCAACTGCGCCATTGGGGCCGCGTAAAGATCATATAGAATCGCCCGGGATGCTCGAGGTCCCAGATTAGGAGCGCACCGGTAAAGGCAAGAAAGAGCAAGCCAAGGATGGGGGCTCCAAGTGTCCAGAGGGCACTCGTCCAGGGTATGGCCTCGGTAAGAGCAAGCAGCAAGGGAACGAGATAAACCCCCGCCGCCACGGACTTCGTCCAGGTGTATAGGCTGACCCGCCAATCCCAGGGAGCCCGATGAACCACGTCGTAGGAGAGAACCGCAGCTGCGGAGCTGTTCCACGGCCCCGGATGACCCGCGTGAACCTGGTCAGGAACGTTTCCCTGCTCGCTCCACATGAACAGTCCGCCCTCGGGGCGCCTGGAACCTAAGGGGTCAAGCGTCACCTGATCGGCACCCTTATAGTATAACTTCGGAAGAGTATCTTTTTCCGGACGGCGGACCGTCACCGCATCCCGGTTAATGACCTGATTCACCCTCGAGAGCGGATCGGTCATGTCTCCGACTAAGATCGCCTCCGTCGGGCAAACGACGACGCAAGCTGGCTCAAGTCCGATGTCGATCCGGTGTGCGCAAAAATTACACTTTTCCGCGGAATGATCGACCGGGTTGATGAAGATAGCGTCGTATGGGCAGGCAGCCATGCAGGCCTTGCACCCGATGCATATCGATTTATCGAAGTCGATGATCCCGTCGGGCCGTGCGTACATCGCGGAAGTCGGACACGCGGTCACGCAAGGTGCGTGGGAACACTGGTTACACCGTGTGACCTGAAAAGACCTGCGGGTCTGAGGATGGTGACCCACGTCCACGTATTTAACATACGTACGCGTAACCGAGAGAGGCACGTCATTCTCAGACTTGCACGCGGTAGTACACGCGTGGCAACCAATACAACGTGTATGATCAATGACCTTCGCCCAAACGGGTTGCTCGGAAACACTTGCCTGGCCTGCGGTATGCAGCGGTGTCGTGCTCTCCATTTGTCTCCGGTCAGGTGGGTTTCTTTTCTTGCGAGCGCATCATATGCCGACTGTCCGATCTCGAACAAGTGGCGCTCATTAGAAACGAAAGCGGTTGTTCACGACGTTGTTGAAAATGGAGCCGAACTGATAGCTGAATCCCATGCGAAAATCGACCTCATACGAGCTCGCCCGCTGGAATCTTCCCAGCAAGATCTCCTCGTCAGTGAAGGACTCAGCGCGCAGAAAGATTTGGTCACGAATGCGATCGATGCCACCACCGACGTTGAAGCGAAATCCACGAAAGATGCGCACGCTCACACTTCCACTCAGTTCAATCCTGTGCTGCTCGACGTTATCGAGAAAGGAGGACGCCTCCAAAGAGAGGCGGGAGTCACCCCAGGGTTGCCGTTGAAAGAGTCTGAGCTGTAACGCCTGTGAAGGGCGTACTTCACTCATCTTTCCGTAAACCGTTATCTCTTCCCAGTCGAAGTACTCAAAGCCCGCTCGATAGGACAACGAAAGCGCCCTTCTCGGTGCTTCCTCATAAGGCCAAAAGCTGTACTCGATTCCAGAACCAATCTCTATACCTACATCTTGGTTCGATCGAGTAGAGGAGCTCGCGCGGGCTTCCGCTCCGACGGACCAATGACCAGCTAGCGCATAGACAATTTCTTGCGACAGGTTCCAGTTGATCCGCGTGTCGACGGAAGTTGAACTGTCGCTCAACTCCTTCGTGTCTCTGGAGTAACTTCCGCTACCACGCAGATTGATTTTCCAGGTGGTCGTGGTGCGACTTGCCGAGAGATTGCTCCGCAGATTCTGGTCACTTTCTGAGGTCTCCGCGCTGCCGCTTCCGTTCGCTCCGACGTTGAACACCCAGAAGTTCCATGGATCCTCGACCTCATCTCCAGTGACCAGACGGTCTTGCAGCTCCCTCGTTCCGCCCGTGCGCCCTACTTGGAGCCCTTCACCGACTCCATTGAGGACGGAATAGCGCGCCAAGCCAATGGCCAAGACTTGGGTGATCCCTCTCCGACTCTCTTCAGAGGTATCGGATCCCAATGACGTGTACGTAAGTTGGTCATCTTCGCCCGCCAGTTCTGCCAGCCCGATGAAGTCGAGCACGAACTCATTCCCACCACTCGCGGTTCTCTGACTGGTAATGATGAGGTGGACACCCGCGAGCGTTCGGTCTCGCACCCAGTTTACCCAGTCAACTTCTGTACGGTAATAGTTCGAGTCACAGCTACGCCCGAAGCAGTCCAAAAATACACGGAGAGCCTCCGTTTCGCCGACCTCTTGCGCATTGGCTACTTGAACGCGAACAACCCCGTCCGCAAGGGCTATCCCCAAGAACAAGATAGCAACAACCGACATCCATCTAGCGCGTACACCCAATCCATCACAAATCATGCGTCTCGAAGACCCTCCAACACACATGACCGTAGAAGTTCCTCGGCCTAACAACGAGTCCTGGTCGCGCAACGTCATTCCCGATGAGGCGTAAATCCACCCGTTCTCCCGAGAAACGGGTGTGGGATCATCGGGGACGGACCGTTCGAGGCCTTCATCTTAGAGAGGACAGGAGATGGGACTACCGACTCCCTCTCTGGAGCTCTTGTCCGTTGAAGCGCCCCATCCGCAGCTGGCACTCCATCGATCCTTGTGAAGTTACGCCGGAAGAAGTCAGCCACGTCATCGACGATAGAATACAGGACAGGCACTAGATCAAGCGTTAGGAAAGTCGCGAAAAGGATTCCTACTATCACCGCGATAGCCATCGGGCCCCACCAAGCCGCTTGTTCCCCTCCCCAATACAACTCAGGCTCTAATCTAGTGTACAGCCCGAAAAAGTCGAAGTTCAGACCTATCGCCAACGGAATCAGACCGAGCGCTGTAGTAATCGCAGTGAGGACGACGGGACGAAAGCGAACGTGGCCGCCTCGCACCAAGGCTTCTTCTCGATCCATGCCGTCCCTCGTCCGAAGGATGTCAATGTAGTCGAGTAATACAATCGCGTTGTTCACAACAATCCCGGCCAGAGAAATGACACCTACCCCCGTCATGATAATTCCGAAAGGCATCCGGAAGACGACCAGTCCGAGTAAGACACCGGCCGTCGACATGAACACAGAAGTAAGGATGATAACCGGCTTCACCACTGAATTGAATTGAGTCACGAGTATCAGCCCAATCAACATGACAGCACCAAAGAACGCACTCTGTAGGAAAGCGGCAGCCTCGTCCTGATCTTGGGACTGCCCAGTGTAGCGTATCTGGTAACCCACAGGCAGTTCGCTCGATGAGAAGTCCGACAGAACCTGCCTAACCTCCCGGAGCACGGCGTTGCTGTTCAAGCCGGCACGAACGTCTGAACTAATCGTCGCCATACGGGTCTGGTCTTTACGACGGATGCTTCCGTAGCCGTCGGCCACTTCCCACTTCGCGACGGAGAGCAAGGGGATTTGCGCTCCATCGTTCATCACGGTCAAATCGCGCAGACTCTCAAGTTCACCTCGGTACTTCTCAGCCAATCGAACGACGATGTCGTATTCTTCATTACCGTCCCGATATTTCGCCGCCTCGATCCCTTGGATCGCTCCACGGATCGCCATCCCCACATCGCGGCTTGAGACGCCGTATAGCGCCGCCTTCTCACGGTCTACCGACACGGCAAGCTCCGGTCGGGCGTCATCCAAATCGCTTTCGAGGCCGACGAGTTTGGCGTAGATCGGATCGCCTTCCAAAATCTCGAGTGCGCGATGGGAAAGTCGGTCGAGCACTGTCGGATCTTCGCCGATGATCTCAATATTCACCGGAGCTCCTTGGGCCGGCCCTTCTTGCAGTTGGTCTATAGTGATCTCGGCACCTGCGATGTCAGTTCCCAACGAAGCCTGCATGGTGGCAAGAAGATCGAAGGGGTCAAGCTGTTGAGATCCGAATTCGACTAAGCTGACCGTCACTCGTCCAGCGTCAGGGCCTGAAGCTCCGCCGGCCATGGGGTTTCCACCACCACCCCCTCCCGAACCACCCACCGTGGCAACGACCGATTCCGCATCCGCCATACCGGCTAGGGTGACGATATCATTCTCTAGGCGTCTCGCGATGCGGTCAGTCGCTTCCGCTCGACTACCCACCGGCAAATTCATGTCGATCAGGATCTGCTTCGGAGGCATGTCCTCTGGAAAGAAAACAATGCCAGCGTTGAACCGTGCAAAGAGCAAAATGGCAACAATTAGCCCCGCGAACGATCCGAAGACGACCAACGCCCTGTGACCGAGCGCGAACCGCAGTTGCACCTCATACACACGCAGGATCCCAGGCATCCACAGGGTCTGGAAACGATGGGCCATACCTGCGATGAGAACATGGTGAAGCGCATACAACACCAGAATGGTCCCAGCCAGCATCGCCGCAGTCAGAACATTTTGAGAAGCGAGACCCAGGAAGCTCAATGCTACCGCCCCGATCATAGTCCAACGAGCCGCAGACCTGAGCGGAAGGACCGGATCATCCTCAAGCCGAAGAAACATAGCGCACAGGGTCGGGACGATGACCAGCGCCACGAACAGTGAGCTCGACAAAGTGATGATTAGAGTCGAAGGCAAAAACTTCATGAATTCGCCTACCTGCCCCGGCCAGAAAAGGAGAGGTGTAAATGCGGCGAGTGTTGTTAGTGTAGCGGCAATTACCGGCATAGCCACCTCTCCGGTAGCCTTCTTCGCTGCCATTCGACGATCCCAGCCCTCCTCGACGTATCGATAGATGTTCTCCACGATCACGATGGCGTTGTCGACCAACATTCCCAACGCCAGGATCAGTGAGAAAAGAACCACCATGTTCAGTGTGATCCCAAGAAACTGCATGATGATAAATGAGAGCAGCATCGATGCGGGGATTGAGATCGCAACGAACACCGAGTTACCGACTCCAAGAAAGAATAGCAGCACTCCGATGATCAGTATCAGGCCCGATATGATATTGTTCTCAAGGCTGCTTACCATGTCGCTGATCTGGGCAGACTGGTCCGACGTGATCTTTACGACAGTGGTAGGTGGAAAATTGGGCTCCATCTGGAGGATCACGGCTTTAACCAAGTCGGCCGTCTCAATGATGTTGCGACCTGACCGCTTCACAATATCGAGCGTCACGACAGGGTCCGAGTCGAGACGGGCGAAACTCGTACGCTCCTGAAAGCCGAACTCCACATCAGCGATATCACGAACATAGATCGGACGATCATCCTCTATGGCCACCACGACATCTTCGATGGCTACGGGATTTTCGAATTCACCATCGACACGGACAAGATACTTGAGTGAACCAACATCGATGGATCCACCGGGGATATTAACGTGCTCCCCCCGGATAGCCTCGATTAGGTCTCCAATCTCCAGGCCGTAGAACTGAAGGCGGTCGAGGTGGACGTCCACTTTGACCTCCCTCGCCAGCCCTCCACGGATTTCTGCTCTCAAAACCGACGGGATCTGTTCCAGGCGATCCTGCAGGTCTTCACCGATCTCTTTAAGCCGTACCAAGCCATATTGCCCCGAAAGGTTCACCTGCATGATCGGGAATTCGGAAAAGTTGAACTCCAAGATCGAAGGATCCTCAGCCTCAACCGGGAGGTCCGGCTTGGCTAGGTCGACTTTTTCCCTGACCAGCTGGAGCGCCTCTTCAAGATTCACTGTCGTTTCAAACTCAGAAATGATGCTTGAATAACCTTCTACCGACGTCGACGTCATCTCTCTCATATCCGAGATCGTCGACAATTCGTCCTCAAGGGGACGTGTAACGAGACTCTCAACGTCCGCTGGAGAGACCCCCGGATAGATCGTGTTCACAGCGATCATCGGAATTTCGATCGCTGGGAACGACTCCCTCGGAATCGCTCGGTAGGCTAAGAAGCCTGCGACGGTAAGAAAGATGAGAAGCACTATGACACTCGTCTGGTGATCGACAGCGATGCTTGTTGGGACAAACTCCTTGAAACGATCGGGGGAGCCCTTGTCCGGCCCGGATTCCGGTCTCCGTTCTTTCGGCTGTGAACGGCCGTCGGTGTGCTCGGTCATTATCCGTAGATCCTCAGATCGTTCCCACGACGTTGACCCTGTCCTGCGCCACAACCTGTTGCTGCCCAACCACGATCAATCGGTCGCCAACGCTCAGACCCTCTTCGATTACGACCTCATCTTCCTGACTTGGCCCAACTTCAACAGACCGCGACACAGCTACAGCATTCTTCCCCATGCCATCTACCACGAAAACGACGAAGCCCGCCTCCACTCGCACAAGAGCTTCTTGCGGGATCACGATCGCATCTTCCCAGGCCTTCCTGACCAGCCCGACGTTGGCCACCATTTCGGGCTTGATCACCGATGCCGGGTTAGCCATCTGGAGCTCAACGAGAAATGTACGATTCTGCGCGTTCACCGTCGCCGCCACATAACTGATGGTGCTCTCTGTGGCGATATCCAAAACCTCAAGAAGAACCGTTGCCGAAGCTCCGACTGTCACGTCTTTCGCGTAACGCTCAGGCACGCCGGCAACGATCCTTACGGGATCAAGGGAAACCACCCGTGCCACGTCGGTTCCGTTGATGACCATGGTGCCAATCTCCACCATGCGAGTCTCTAGGACTCCGTCAATGGGTGCCCGGATCACCGTGTTGGCCAACCGCGCCTGCAGCATCGACAGACGGGCTATCGCTTGCTCCGCACTGAATTTGGCTTCGAGATAAGCCAACTCCGACCCGACCTGCTCTTCCTCATAGAGGCGCTTGCGACGTTCCCAGATTTCGTTTGCTAACGAAGCCTGTGCTGCGCTCTCCAGCACTTGACTCCTGAGAATCTGATCATCGATCTCGAAGAGTATTTGCCCAGATCTCACTGAATTGCCCTTGTCCACCAAAATACGCCGAATGACGCCCGACTCCTGGGCGGAAATCGTCACATCTTGGTCCGCCATCACTACGCCGGCCAAATTTATCAGCTCCGCAAACTCGCGGGTCCTAACGGTGGACGTCTCAACATTAATGATTCTCGGTGATGCTTCGGCTAGACCCCCGACAGCATCCGCCCCCCCCGCTTCGATCTCGCTACCGCACCCAGCGAGAGCCCCGAAATTTGCCAAGAGTAGCCCCCTCCTCCATCGCTTCCCAACCTTCATAACAAATAGATCCCCTTTGATCACTGGACACGTCCAGGCAATCGATCAGCATCCACCATCGGAACAGTTCCGAGAGCTTGATCCAGATTCGCCTGTGCCACGAGAAAGTCATATACGGCCTGTGCGTAATTGAACTCACTCTGCCGAAGGGCGACTTCAGAATCGGTGAGTTCGAGCTGGCTCCCCAGCCCTTCGCTGTATTGTGCACTAGAGATTTCAAAGCCCCGTTGGGCTTGCCGGACTGCTTGGCGCTGAGCCTCAGCTCGGTCCTGTGCCTCGCCCACCTGATCCCACAGAGTCTTGACCTCACTGTCTGCCCGAGATCGAGCTAAACGACTTTGAGCCTGAACCTGACCTAGCGCCGCTTGCCGTTGGTCAATACGGGCGTCCTTGGAAAAACCGCTGAATATTGGCCAAGTCACGCGCAGTCCGGCTTGCTTGGCATATGCTCGTTGCGTCGACTCTCCAAAAAAATGGAGTCCACCATTTTGTTGTGCGGTAATTCCATAGGAGCCAAAAACGACGATCTCTGGAAGGTATTGCACCTGCTCTGCCCGTAACTCAGATCGGCGAAGCTCCTCAGAAAAGTCGAGGACACGGAGATCCGACCTGGCCTCGACGTCGATCCCCTGGTCGATTTCTGGTCCCGTACCCCCATCCCAGGCTGAAAATTCAAGTATCTCCCGGTTCGCCCCTGAGTTCGCCTCCCTGTCCGCAAGGTCGATCTCCGCCAACGAACCAGCTACACGCAATCGGTCTGGAACCTCCAGTGCCAGCTCTATCCCCAACTCTCTTCGGAACTGTGCCACAGAATTCCGGGCCCGCAGAAGATTTGGCTCCAGATTGGCCAACTCCACCTCGAGTCGTAAAACATCGTAATCGGAAGCCATCCCTGCTCGGTTAAGAGCCACCGTTTCCTCGAGAGACTGCCTGACACGCCGTACAGAATTTTCCATCAAGCGTGCCTGTTCTTGTGCCAAAAGAAGGCCGTAATAAGTGAGACGCACTCGTGTGACGATGGCCTGAGTTCGACCACGAAGTGTCTCCCGTTCAAGGTTCTCGAATCGGTCGGCGGCGGCCATTGACAGGAAAATCGATGGCTTGAAGAGCGCTTGTTCAACCGTAATGTTCGTTTGCCAAATGTTATCCGACCCGAAGCGAACCGGGACTAAATCCTTAGGATCAGCCGAGGGGTCGAAGATCAAAGCCGGCAGGAAATTCGTAGCCACACTCAAGTTGCGTGTATAGGCCGCAGTGGCGTCAACCTTGGGAAAGAGTTCGCCGCGAGCTTCCGACACCTGCTCTTCAGCCAACTCAAGCCCGAGGCGAGCGTCTCTGAGATCTTCACTTTGCTCTAGGGCCATCCGTACGGCCTGCTCCAGGGTGAGGACCTGTTCCCGTTCCTGCGCCATCGCCTCACTTCCCACAGCGAGCGACACGACGACCCATACTGTCAACCATCTAGATATGTGCATGATCAATATCTTTCACCATTATCGAGTGTCACATCGAGAAGCACGGAAAGGGCCATTTGCACAATTTCCGCGACCTCGCTTTATGATAAAATTGACGGCGCCTCCACTGCTGATTCGGCGCCTTCGACCCCGTCGCTCCCACCAACAGTCGTCGTCTTCCCCTCCTCAACCACAGTTTGGCGGACGCGCTCACCCATGGCCGCAGCGAATTCGGGTTCGGCCAACCCCTCCATGAGTCGCCAGCTTGATTCGAGAAAGAGTTGACGAAATTCAGTCTCGTCCATTCTACGGAAGTGACCAACTTCGTCCGTCCTCAGGAGGCCACGGTGATAAAACGAGACGAGTCCGTGCGAATGAGCCCAGATCGTGCGCGCGACCGTTTGCGGAGAACCGGGCTTCAACATCCCCGACTCCATCCCTTCCCTAACACGGTCGACCATGAACTGTCCGACGGCACACGCGTGATCTGTTGCCTCGTGCGGCAGCCCCTCACGTCCCATGATCTCATGAGCCACATGCAGAAGGGCGTAGTACTGGGGGTGATCAAGGGCAAAGGCCAGGTAAGAGCGACCCGTCATGCTAAAACGATCAGAGGCCGTCCGGCCTTCAAGCGCACGGTACAGGTACTGGGCGAAAACCTTAAAAGCCTCTCCTACCACGTCTACAAGAACCATTTCCTTGCTCTCGTAATGCCGATAGAGAGCAGGGGCGGTAACGCCAAGGCGTGCGGCCAACTTGCGCATCGATAAACCGTCGAGTCCACCAGTCACGAGGAGGTCACACGCCTCACTCAGAATCTGTTCTCTTTGTGTCGACATAGTGAACAGTGTAAACTTACTATTAACCCAAGTCAATACTTATTTGTGAATAATGGTGCATATATAAAAATGAATGCTGTTTATCTAAGATAAGGCGTGTGAAACGAGTTTTCCGGAAGTTCCAGAATAAGCCGGACCCTATCAGGCGGGATTCTTTGCCCAAAGCTCGAGAGCTGGCGCAGAGGATCGGATACGCCCGGCCCTCGACTGGCCGAAACTCTCAACTGATTGGACAGCAATCGGGAGTCCGCAGAGGTGTGGGGTCGTGTTTCTTCCCCGGCCCCACACCCCCGGCTATTGCTACCCAAGCGCCTCCATTGTCTCCCGGACGGCGCGGGCGCTGTTTTCCAATGCCTCGGCCTCGGCTACGGTGAGCTCTACCTCAATGATCTCCTGAAGACCCCCCTCCCCTAGCTTACACGGGACACCGAGGAAAATCCCCGTCTGGCCGAATTCACCTTCGAGGTACGCAGCGCAAGGGAGGATCCGCCGTTTGTCTTTCACGATCGCTTCCGTCATCTGCACCGCTGCAGCTGAAGGCGCGTAGTAGGCACTCCCTGTCTTCAGGTAACCGACAATCTCCGCGCCCCCATTCCTCGTGCGATCGAGGAGACCTTCGATTTGATCATCACTGAGAAACTGAGTGAGCGGGATTCCGGAGATGGTTGTGTAGGAAACCAGAGGCACCATTGTATCTCCATGTCCTCCGAGGACGAGCGCCTGAATATCCTGCACGCTCACCCCAAGCTCCAGGGCGATGAAGGAACGATACCGCGCTGTGTCCAAAACACCGGCCATGCCGATCACTCTCTCTCTCGGGAAGCCCGTCGTCTTCAGCGCCACGTATGCCATCACGTCAAGTGGGTTCGAAACCATGACAATGATGGAGTCGGGTGCCACTCGAGCGATCTCCTTGGAGACCGACTCGACGATGCCGGCATTGGTCTTGAGTAGGTCGTCCCTGCTCATGCCTGGCTTGCGAGCAATCCCAGCGGTAACGATGAAGATATCGGAGCCCGCTGCCTCTCCGTAGTCGTTCGACCCAATGACAAGAGAATCGAAGCCTTCTACTGGAGCAGTCTCCCATTGATCGAGACCCTTTCCCTGTGGAATTCCATCGACGATATCGATCAGTACTACCTCACGAGCGAGTTCCTTTTCAGCAAGTCGCTGTGCACACGTAGCTCCAACGTGACCGGCTCCGACCACAGTAATTTTTTTCGCGCTCATAAGAAAAAGCCTGAGTGAAGTTCTTGAAAATTATGATGGATGACCCCGACGACTCGGCGTCGACACCACGGTAACGCCAGAAGTTACAAAAGGATGATACGCTCAACCACCCGTCTGCGAGAGCGCCACTAATCCTCCTGAACCTTCATCACTTCCTTGAATGAGGTAGTGCCGTTCCGGTTTGATCGTGAGTGTCTTCTCTATGAGTGGGACGAGGTCCGCACCTTCACGGAGGGGATCACGGAGGTTGGTTTGGATAGAACCGAAGAGACAGGGACGAAGCTGGCCATCGGCCGTAAGGCGCATGCGGTTACACCTGTCACAATAGTTGTGGCTCATTGGAGTAATGACGCCAACAGTTCCTCGTGCATTCGGAAAACGGTAGTAGGTCGCGGGGCCGTTTCCGACGGGACCCTCCACCGGCTCAATGCCACCGAGCTGCCGTAGCCTAGTCAGGGCTTCCTGGCACGAAATGAAATTATCCGAGCTCAAGTCCAAGTTGGAGCCCGTAGGCATCAATTCAATAAAGCGAACGTGCCAAGGACGATCTCTAGTCAGAAGTGCAAAATCCTCGATCTCGTCGTCATTCTGCCCACCGATGAGTACTACGTTGATCTTGATCGGATGAAAACCAACGACTTCTGCCGCCTCCAGCCCCGCCTCAATACGACCGAAAGAACCGGGACGTCTCGCGATCGCGTCCACGCGGTCTGCTCTGAGCGAGTCAAGGGAGATGTTGACCCGGTGAACTCCAGCATCCCGAAGAGCCCGAGCCTGATCGGCCAGAAGAACCGCATTGGTGGAAAGGGAAATCTCCTCAATGCCCGGAATCTCTGCCAACATACCAACCAGACGATGGAGATCCTTTCGAACGAGCGGTTCCCCACCTGTAATCCGAACCCTGCGAAGTCCCATCCCAGCCATCGTACTCACCACCGTGGCGATTTCTTCGTAGCTGAGAAGACTCTCGCGCTTCAGCCACTCCATACCATGGAGCGGCATGCAGTACACACATCGAAGATTGCACTTGTCCGTCACCGAGATCCGGAGGTACTCAACGCTACGACCGAATTGGTCGATCATGATCGGCCCACCCGACTCGTGGGCACTCCCACGGGTGTGATTCCCTCGACCCATTCCTCCACGCTGTCACCGTAGCGCTCCTTTTTCCAGACGGGTAGACGCTTCTTGATTTCCTCAATGATGAAGCGACAGGCTTCGAAGGCCTCGGCCCGATGGGGGCTCGAAACCGCAATTGCCACTGACACATCTCCAACGGTCAACTCACCCACCCGATGTACCACAGCAATGTGATCGATTCCAACTAACTGTTTCGCCTCTTCCGCGATCTGTGCCAGGATTCCCGTGGCCATCTCCTCATAGACATCATACCGGACGCCTCCTACGACACGACCTTGGTTGTGGTTCCGTACCACTCCGGTAAAGAGCATGCTTGCACCATCTGCATCAGAACCTACGCTGGCCAATAACCCTGCCGGATCGATAGGATCTTTTACAATCCTCGTGAAAGGGACTGTCATCCGCCTGCAACCGGTGGGATCAAAGCCACTTCATCTCCGTCACTCAATGCTAAGGAAGGATCTGAATAAGCCATGTTGACCGCTACGGCTGGGATCTCCGGAAGGACCGTGAAGGCACCACCTCGGGAACGGAGCTCTTCGAGGAAGTCGGCTACAGTAGCTCCACTAGGTAGATCCACCCGAAGCTCCTCAGTGCCGAGAATCTCCTTGTAGGAGGCAAAGAAAAGGGCTCGAATTTCCACGAATAGTTCGATTCCTGGAGCGATTAGGAAGACTCAGGCAAATTTACGGAGCCTGCCTCGCCCGTCAACGTCCCGGGAGAATCCCTCCAGGCGGGCGACGACCCGGACCACCTGGCGAACCTCCACCAGAACGGATCCTCTGAATCCTTTCGGCAAGCTCCTCTCGCATCACGATGAAACGAATGAGTTGTTGGGGAGTGAGCACACCGGCGAGAGCTTCCTGCTCTTCACGGAAAAGTCGCGTCTCTTCTTCTCGCAAAGCGATTATCGCCTCCAGAGCGACGCTGGCCTCTTGATCGCTGAACTCACGGCCCTCCCGGATTGCTTCTCCTCGACGGGTCAGCCTACGCCGGGACTGCCCCTCCTTCAAGGCCAATTCCTCTCGTCGCTGGCGGAACCCCTCAACAACGTCGCCGAGCTGTCTTCCTTGCTGATCACTCAGTTCGAGCTGATCTCGGACTAGGCCGTCAAATCGAGCCTGAATCCTTTGCTCCATGCGGCCACGCTGATCCCTGGCTCCGGGAGGAAGGCGTCGCCCCGGACGCTGTGCGGAAACCCCGTCGAGGCCTGCGAGTAGCAGTACGGCTAGAATACCGATCTGTCTCTTCATCTTCCGAGCTCCTCAAGTAGTATCGTCAGATCATCGTCCGTAAGACCCTCTAGACTCGGAGCACCAGCCACGTCGGCATCATCGCTCGGCCACACAACCGCGAACGGTTCCCGTCCGAGAGGCCCCACTTCGGGAAGTACTCGGACCCTCTCCCACACGACGCCAATCCCGAGAGCGACAGCTATAATGGCCGCCGCCGCCGGCCAGGATAGCAACCACCGAGGGGATTTCTGCTCTCTCGCTAGAGCAGCCTTGATATCCGAGTCCAAGCCAACCGGAATCCTCACAGTATCGTTGTGGATCCGTCGGAGAAGCTCAGCTTCCTGTTGACAGTCAACACAGACCGTGACGTGCTCGGCAGTCCAACGATGCTCTTCATCCGTAAGATCACCTCGAACGAATTCCGGCAACAAGTCCTTTGCTTTGGCACAGTTAACCAAGATCATAACTTCAAGAGTTCCCTCAGCCGACGAATCCCATGATGGTAGTTGACACGAGCCGCTCCCTCGGATGACTCTATGATCTCACCGATCTCACGAAAGCTCAATCCCTCATCGATTCTCAACGTCACGGATAACCTCTGCTTCCTCGGAAGGCGAGAGAGGCTAGCGCGGATGCGAGCCTTTTCCGAGTGAAGCTCAACCTGCTGGGAGGGATCCTGTTCCAAGGATGCAACAGGTCCCGCGTCTTCAAGGCTTTGCTCTCGCCGCCTTTTGACTTTGCGTAGAATCCCTCGCGCTTCGTTTCTCGCAATGGCAACCAGCCATGTGCGTAGAGCCGCATCACCTCTGAAGCGGTCAATGGCCCGAAAAGCCTTAATGAAGCTATTCTGAGTAGCATCCGCAGCTAAATCCTCCTCGTTGAGGATGGCGATACAGGCTCGAAACACCATGCCATGGTGCCGATCCACCAATTCGTTCATGGCCCGCCGGTCACCGGACTGGACAAGATAGACCAACTCATCGTCTGAAAGCGGCTCGCGGGTGGAGTCCTCAGGCATCGCAGATTAGACGTCCGCCAGTACCAATGTGTTAAACGCAGGGAGGTGGGCACGAGGTTCACGCCGAATCAGGGTGATCGGCATGTAAGAAGCTAAACTAGACCAGTCTCCTCTACAGGGGAGGCCCCCTCCAACTGACTCACGCGTTTGCGAAGATGCTTTGAGGGCTTAAAAACAGGCACTTTCCGAGATGGGACTTGGACACCCTCGCCAGTTCTTGGGTTTCGAGCCATACGACTCTTCCGCTTTCTCACCTTAAAGGTCCCGAACCCACGGATCTCAATGTCTTCGCCATTCGCAAGAGCTCGCTTCACGGCGTTGAGTAGACCGTCCACAACCAAGGCACAGTCCTTCTTAGTGATCCCGGGACCAATTGCTTCTGCGACCTGCTCGACGAGGTCGGCTTTGGTCATGCGTTTCTCCAGAAAGCGGTAGGTTGCACAGGCACAGCGCGGGAGGCACGGTAACGTTGTCGAGCCTGGAACGTCAAGTGACTGTTGAACCTACGAGATGCCCGCCTTCAAGTAGCTTGATGAATTGATCGAATAGGTACCGACTGTCGTGTGGACCCGGCGCTGCTTCGGGATGATACTGTACGGCAAATACTGGGCGCTCGCGATGGGCAATGCCCTCAACGGTTCCGTCGTAAAGATTTACGTGGGTGAGCCTCAATGACGGGGCCCCCGTAATTCCGTTATCGTCTCCAGCTCTCACGGCGAAGCCGTGGTTCTGCGAAGTGATTTCCACCGTATCCTGATCCAGGTTTCGAACCGGGTGATTACCCCCGTGATGCCCAAACGGAAGTTTATATGTTTCCGCTCCGAACGCTCGGGCAATCAACTGATGGCCCAAGCAAATACCGAATACCGGTGTACCGATCTCGGAAAGACTGAGTATGGCACCTTCAGCTTTTTCGACTGCGGCAGGATCACCCGGGCCGTTGGAGACGAACAGTCCGTCAGGTCGCTCCGCAAGAACGTCCGCCGTTGGCGTCTCAGCCGGTATGACGGTGACACGGCACCCTCGCTCAGCCAAAAGACGAGGGGAATGAGCTTTCATACCGAAATCATAGGCAAGGACGTGAAAACGCTCCTCGCCGAGGGCGCTCACTTCGTAGCGACGATCGGTAGAAACTCCACATGCCAGATCCAAACCTTCCATGCGAGGATGGGCCAGCACCCGTTCCAGCAAGGGGGTGGGGTTCACTTCCCTAGGTGCGATCGCCCCCCGCATGGCGCCCTTCGACCGAATGTGACGGGTTAGTGCCCTTGTATCTACACCGGAGATGCCAACGATATCATGCTGGATCAGGTATTCTTCAAGAGAGTCGGTGGCTCGCCAGGACGAATGCTGTGGGGGAGCCTCTCTGATGATGAATCCCGCCGGTTGTGGAACCTCAGACTCTCGGTCGTCGTTATTTACACCATAGTTTCCGATGAGTGGATAGGTCATCAACACATGCTGTCCAGCGTAAGAAGGGTCTGTCAGGATCTCTTGATAGCCCGTCATGGAGGTATTGAACACGACCTCTCCCAGGGAGGGCCCCGGGGCGCCGAACTGAAAGCCGTCGAAGTGGCGACCATCCTCAAGAAGAAGGTATGCCAGTTCGCGATGGAGAATTCGAGCCAATGATCCGGTTTCCAAACAAAAGGTTGTTGGCTTGGCCGAGGCAATCTAAAGGTGGGTCTTTAGGAGTCAAGCGGTAACACCTACCTGTCCGAGAGCACGATCATACCCCTACCTTTCCCGGGCCCTGGAGCACTGAACGAACGACGTGGAATACAGACATGCAGAAACTCTTCAACATCACGATCTTCGCTGACGAATCTTGTCTGGGTAATCAATTTGAAGAGCAAGCGAATCCGGGCGGTGCCGGGGGCATCGTCGAACACTGGGAGGGAGACCAATGGATACGCCGTGACTATTGGGTCTCAGGACCAGACACGACTAACAACCGTATGGCACTTCACAGTGCCATCGTGGGTCTCAATCTTCTCCGCAAGCAACACTGCAGAATTCAGTTCGTCTCGGACAGTCAATACCTCATCAAGGGCATGACGGAATGGTTACCAAAGTGGAAGGCTCGCGGAATGCGTCGGAAGGGTGGAACAATCGAGAACATCGACCTGTGGAAAGAACTCGACCGGGTAGCCGGATTATGCACTGTGGACTGGGATTGGGTGCGTGGACACATCGGGCATCCGCAGAATGAGTACGCGAATCATCTTGCCACCTCTGCGGCAAAGAATGCAACATCTTCAGGGGGGTTGATCGATAGCGGATACAGTGCCTGGTTAACCGAGCAACGTGACAAATACGGCCGCTTCCTAAATTACACGGAATTCACTCCACCTTCCTGACCGGATTCTGGAAAACAAGCCGTGCCATAGCCACTATGTGTTGCAATCAGATCTCGGCTCCAGTTGTTCGGCTACCACTAACCACCCGTCTTTCGAAAAGCGCCGCAAATGCGTTTATGACCATCGGAATCACCTCTGCCACTTCCCTGTGCCGACCGAATTCTTTCGAAACCGAGGTGACGCACACGCCTTGGAGGCCACAAGGAACAATCGTTTTAAAGTAGGAGAGATCCGTGGAGATATTCAACGCAAACCCGTGCGAAGTGATCCAGCTACTTGATACACGCACACCAACAGCAGCGATTTTACAACCGCTCACCCAGACGCCTGTCTGGCCTTTCAGTCTGTGCCCATGAACTCCGAGTGCACTTAGAGCGTCGATGATTACTTGTTCAAGGTCTCGGAGATAGCGGTACACATCCTTCCGACTGGGCTTCAGGTCCAGAATCGGATACCCAATTAGTTGTCCTGGGCCGTGATACGTCACGGCTCCGCCGCGCCCGACCTCGACGAGATCAATGCCGAGACGCTTCCGTTCCACCCGGTCCGCAAGCACGTGATCACCTCGAGTTCCCGTACCCATTGTGATCACGTGAGGATGTTCGAGAAGTAGGAGTTGGTCAGGCGAATCTCCATTCCGCCGCCGCTTAACCAAATCGGACTGAAGTGCCAGGGCTTCTCCATACGAAATGAGCCCCGTTCGCTGCACCTCCAACTCCATCGACTCGCTAGAATATTTCTGAAGGGACACTCGAGCTACGCGTCCTCCGGGAAATCCTCTAGGAGTTCCTTCAAGTCGGAAAGGAATCGCGCAGCATTCGCCCCGTCTACAATCCGATGATCGTAGCCCAGCGAGAAAAGAGCCCGCTTACGGATGGCAATCGCGTCCGTACCTGTAAGGGGATCCTCCACCACGACGGTGCGCTTTTCGATCGCACCGGTCCCAAGTATCGCCGCCGTACCCTTCGGTATGATCGGCATACCTACAAGGGTTCCTAGGACACCCGGATTAGTGATAGAAAAAGAGGCACCCTGAATCTCACTCGGAGCCAGTTTGCGGCGCCGTGCCCGATCCGCCAAATCGATGATCTTCTTGCCAATACCGATGAGGCTAAGGTCATCAGTACCGTGGATTACGGGTACGATCAGACCCGGGTCAAGGTCAACGGCCAATCCTATGTTGACACTACCTCGGTATATCACGTTGTTTCCGGACACAGTGCCGTTCACGTTCGGATAACCACGCAATAACCGCGAGCAAGCCCACGCCACAAAAGCCGTATAGCTGACTCGGATTTCCTGCTCGTCCCACTTCGCTCTACTTTGGGTTCGAATCCGATCTATGCGTGAGAAGTCGATCTCGATAAAAGAGTGCACATGTGGTGCGATCCGCTTTGCCAGCACCATATGCTCGGCTGTGAGGCCACGGATCTTATCCATCGGCTCAACGTGGTCACCTTCACGTACGGGAAATTCCGGGTGTTGCACCTTACTGTAGAAGGCCGCCCACACGTCCGAAACGGCACCTGGTGGCGTCGCCAGCGGTGGCGAGAACGGTCCGCCCGGCATCTCCCGAATCACATTGGACGGGGTAGGATCTGAACGGGACTCCCCGTCCTCGATGTAGGAGAGGATATCGTGTTTGGTCACTCGACCTGCTGTACCCGTGCCGGACAGGTCTTCAATCGAGATTCCGTGTTCTTCTGCAATTTTCCTAACCACGGGAGTAGAGCGAGTACGGAGTCGCTCCTCAACTGAGACGGAAGATGCCCCGCTCCCGTCTGCGGAGGGTGTCGGAGGAATGGGCGAAGAAACATCTATCTTCGGAACAACAGAAGACGCAGGCGTGTCTGACTCCAGCATCTCATCAGATCCGACAGGCGGAGGTCCCGTAGCAGCAGCTCCCGGTTCGGTGTCGATATATGCGACAATCGTGCCGACCTCCACTGTCTCTCCCTCCTGGATATGCACCTCTACGAGCGTACCCGATTGGGGAGATGGAATCTCGGCATCCACCTTGTCCGTGGAGATTTCCAGGATCGGTTCATCCCGCTTGACGGAGTCACCGACTCCTTTCAGCCACTTTGATACCGTGCCTTCGACGATGGATTCTCCCATCTGGGGCATCGGAATCTCAATTCGGGCCACGTTACTTCTCCAGATTCAATCTAGTCTGGTGTTCATCAACACCGGCGATCCCAGAATACCCGGAGAAACGCACGGCGGTCCTACCGTTCCAACAACACTCGAAGTTCTTACTTCACCGATCACGTCAATAGTTCGCGAGATATCTCGCCGCCGTAACAATGTCCGTTGACTGCGGGAGAAAATAATCCTCCAACGTACCGGAGTACGGAACGGGAGAATCGATCGCAGTAACTCGCAACATCGGAGCGTCGAGCCATTCAAACGCACTCTCACTCACTCTCATCGCGATTTCCCCGGCAATTCCTCCGGTCCTCGTATCTTCGTGGACCACCAGTAGACGCCCCGTCTTCTTCACACTTTCGATGATGGTTTCATCATCAAGCGGCAAAAGGGTACGCAGGTCCACGATCTCTAGACTCAGACCGTCATCTCGTTCGAGTTCTTCCGCCGCTTCAGCACTCTTGTGCACCATCAGGCCGTACGTGACAACAGTGACATCACAACCTTTCCGTGTAATCCGAGCGCTTCCGAGGGGTACGACGTAGTCCTCCTGTGGAAGCACCTCTCTCAGGAATGGTGCTCGGTACAAGCCCTTGTGCTCCTCGAATATTACGGGGTTTTCGTCTCGGATGGAGGCCTTGATGAGACCCTTGGCATCGTATGGATTACTCGGATAAACGATCTTTAGGCCCGGTGTGTGAAAAAAGGCCATCTCGACATTCTGTGAGTGAAAGGGACCCGCTCGGTTCCCGCCACCAACCGGTCCCCTGACAACGAGTGGCATCGGTCCACTTCCACGGTACAAAGAGGTAGCAATGTAGTTCGTGATGACGTCGTACGCCGGGGAAATAAAGTCCATGAACTGCATCTCAACCACCGGTCGGAGTCCCATATGGGCCGCACCGGCTGCAGCTCCAGTAAAACCTCCCTCTGCGATCGGCGCGTCGATGACTCGCGACGCACCAAAAAAGTCAAGGAATCCACGGGTAACCTTGAAGGCGCCCCCATATACTCCGATGTCTTCGCCCACGAGAAATACTCTCTCGTCAGAAACCATTTCCTCGAAAATGCCTTCACTGATCGCCTCAAGAAGGGTTACGGGCTCACCCTGCGCAGTTTTCGACACATGTTCAGGAGGGCTCACGGTCGGCACGACTGCATCAGCTGCTCACGAGGAGTGTACGGTTGGGATCCGACGCCCGCTCTACAGCCGCACACACAGATGGGCATCGGACCGGGGATTGGTCAGTCGTTGCCCTCGTCATTGGGCGGTACATCGGTAGCTTCTTGAGATCCTTCACCGGCGTCCCCACTTTCGTTGAGGCTGGGGAGAATCGGCTGAGCGGCCGGCATGACGGGCGCTACATCCTGTCTGAGAATCGACTCTGGCAGTTGAGCCCGGGACGACATGATGGACAAGATCAGTGCTAAGCCCATGAAGGCCGATCCAGTAATCCATGTTCCACGGGTCAGCATGGTTGTGGCCTGCCGGCCACCCAGAATACCGTCTGTGGCGGTGCCGCTACCACCCATAGCTGCGAGCCCACCACCTTTCCCGGATTGAAGAAGGACGATGACGCCGAGAAAAAGGCCGTCCAGCACAAGGAGAGTCAGTAAGATCGTGTACATAGAGTAGTCGTCTGATGGGTTAGGAATTAGGGGCTAAAAGTGGCTACGCCGCTTCCCTGTGTCAACCTTGCGTCATCGTGGAAGTCCTTATGGTGCACCAGCTTCAGCGATTTTCGCAAAGCTCTCGGCCTCCAGGCTCGCACCACCCACCAACACGCCATCTACGTCGGGAAGTGAGAGCAGATCCCGCGCATTCGTAGGGTTCACACTGCCCCCGTACAGGATGGCCGTAGCGGCAGAAAAAGAGGCGCCATGGGATTCCGTCAACCGGCTTCGGAGAGTACCGTGTGCGGCCACGACGTCATCTGGAGTCGCAGTTTCTCCGGTGCCGATAGCCCAGACCGGCTCATACGCAACCATAAGAGCCTGCCCAGTCGCCCGCGAAAACCCAGAGAGAGCGGCATCCAACTGACGGACGATTATTTCCTCTACCCGCCCAGCGCGTCGCTCTTCCAACGTTTCACCGACACATACGACTGGCATGAGCCCCTCCTCTATCCCCGCAGAAACCTTGAGTTCGACCTCAGCATCAGTTTCACCGAACACATGTCGCCGTTCCGAATGCCCCACAAGGGCATACCGTGCACCCGCCACCATCGCCATCCGTGAAGAGTGCTCGCCCGTGAAAGCACCCTTCGGCTCCCAATGGATGTTCTGAATTCCCAGCTCCACTTCCGGGCGACCTCCTCGAGACTCTGCGGCAGCCAAGAGCGATATCGCCGGTGGAAAGATCACAATCTGAGGTTCAAGCTCTGCAAATTCAGGAGAAAATTCCTCGAAGAATTTTCGGGTCGCGGAAGGACCATGATGCATTTTCCAGTTTCCTGCGATCACCATTCTCGTCACCTTTTATCCTCCTCAGTCCTGATCTCTGATTCTTCTATTCGATCCGACAAAGCCACAACACCGGGCAACTCTTTGCCTGAGAGAAATTCCAGCGTCGCGCCACCCCCGGTCGAGATGTGTGTCATGCGGTGCGCGATACCTGACGCCCGTGCCGCAGCGGCCGAATCTCCTCCACCTAAAACCACCACCCCACCTTTGTCGGCGGCCGAAGCAGCCGCTCTCGCCACTGCAAACGTACCGGCTTCGAAAGGCGACACCTCGAACACACCCATGGGCCCGTTCCACACGACCGTACTCGCACCCGAGATCACCTTCGCAAAACGCCGAACTGACCGGGACCCTATGTCACCAATGCACTCATCTTCACATACTTCCCCGCACGGGGTTTCCCGAGTCGTGGCTCCCGATTTCAAGCTCTCAGCAGTCACCACATCTGTCGGCAAGAGAATCCTGTCTCCCGCCCGCTCCAACAAGCCCTCTGCAATCTCTGTACTATCCCGCTCGACGAGTGATTTTCCCACACATAGTCCCTGCGCAAGGAAGAACGTGTTAGCCATCGCGCCACCGATGAGCAGGAGATCCACCCTCGGAAGCAGAGCCTCGATCACATCGATCTTCCCGGAGATCTTCGCACCACCAATAACGGCTACGAAGGGGCGTACGGGATCAGCAAGAGTTTCGCCAAGAAAGCGAAGTTCTCGCTCCATCAATAATCCCGCCAGAGCCTCACCACCGGCTGCTCGTACGGTATTCGCGATCCCTACAGTCGAGGCATGAGCTCGGTGCGCAGATCCAAACGCGTCGTTGACGAAGAGCTTCGCTCCATGGCGAAGTGATTCCGCCCACACCATATCGTTTTCCAACTCCTCTGATTGGAAGCGAGTGTTCTCCAGCAGCAGGATCTCCCCCTCCCCCAATTCTTCGACGGCCGCTTGGGTAACCGTACCCGTGGACTTAGGACAAAAGGTGACCGGAACCCCAAGAAGCTCTTCGAGATGGAGAGATACACCCCTGAGGGAGAGCCCCGCTTTCACCATTCCTTTAGGTCTTCCGAGATGGGAGAGGAGAATAATCTTCGCACGAGCGTCAACCAGATGACGGAGTGTGGGGAGCGTGCGAACCAGTCTAATGTCGTCGAGAATCCTCCCGTCGTTTCCCAACGGTACGTTAAAGTCGACGCGCACCAAAGTGAGGGCCCCGGCAATGGACTCGGACACTCGGTCGTGGAGGCTCTTCTTTCCCATTCCATGGGTCGTTAACGCTGGCCGATTCATCGACGATACGAGGGCCAGAAACTATGGAAGGGCTAACGCCCGATCGGAAGCCTTACTCATCACACCCGCCTCTGGCTTCATGTCACAACCCTTGGCCGCGCTCTCCGTGATCATCCGATCGGACTCCCTTCCAAAGCGATTTAGGCTCCTACCTAAGACTCGAACTGTCGCCCGACGTATCCCACGAGGTCTACGACCCGTGAGGAATAGCCCCATTCATTGTCATACCAGGAAAGAACCTTCACCATCCTACCGCTAATCACGCTCGTACTTGGACCATCAACAATCGAGCTGTGTGGATTTCCCAGGAAGTCAACTGACACGAGAGGCTCGTCGCACACAGCCAATATGCCCTTTAGGGAACCTCCCGCAGCGTCTCGCAAAGCTTCATTGACAGCATCCCGAGTCGTTTCGGACCCCACCGTGGCGACAAGGTCGACAACGGAAACGTTTGGGGTAGGAACTCGGATGGCCATCCCGTCGAGCTTCCCTTCGACTTCAGGAATGACGAGTGAAGTTGCTCTGGCCGCGCCGGTGGTCGTCGGGATCATTGACATTGCGGCGGCGCGGGCACGTCGTGGGTCGGAGTGCGTAACGTCCAGAACCGGCTGATCACCTGTGTAGGAGTGCACGGTGGTCATCAGCCCGTACTCAAACCCGAAGGAATCCATCAAGACTCTAACCACGGGCGCCAGACAGTTCGTCGTACAACTCGCATTGGATATGATGTCATGTCGTTCGGGATCGTATCGATCGTCATTTACACCGAGGACGATCGTGACGTCCTCGTTCTTGGCCGGAGCACTTATGATGACTTTCTTGGCGCCTGCTTCTAGATGTTTTTCAGCCTTATCACGGCTTGTGAAGAAGCCGGTGGACTCGACGACGATGTCCACGGCAAGGTCACCCCACGGCAACGCCGCCGGATCTCGCTCTGAGTACACCTTGATTTCGTCACCGTCCACCCTCAATCCGTCATTCGTCACAACCACCTCTCCTGGATACGTCCCGTGAATCGAATCGTATTTGAACAGGTGAGCGAGCATTGTATTGTCCGTCAGGTCGTTCACGGCTACGAACTCCATATCCGTAGCAGCTGAGCGTTTGGCGGACCGGAGTACATTTCGGCCGATGCGGCCAAATCCATTGATGGCAACGCGGATGGGCATCCACTCCCCTCCTATAGTAGTTTGGCTAGTAAAGTAACAGCGCCGGAAGCACAGAACCTGTCGAGTACGCTACACATAAGGAGAGGCTCAGGCGAACATGGTGAGAAAAACCTGTAAGTCCCCTGTTCAGGTGAGTCGCATAACCGCCACTTGGGCGCCGTGTCCAATTCTGAGAAAATCAGCCGCCACTAACACTCGAACACCTCACACGGTAGCGCTTATGTCGGATCGGACTGAATTATATCCCCGCCCTCTCATTGGGCCAAGCTCACCTTCCTGGTATTCCGTATCCCGTGCCGACACATCGACACCTATCTTCTCTTGTGCACTCGCGAGAGCAACCATCTAGTGTTCAGCCCCCAATCTACTCTCTTGGAGATTCCCATGTGTGATCGGATTTCACCACGGCTTTCAGTTCTGTTGATAGCTACCCTAGTATCGGTAATCACTCCACTAGCTATGCCAGGAGATCTCACCGCTCAGGACGCCGACCCCGTGGTCGATCCGAGTCTCTATCAGGACATGGAGTGGCGAAGCATCGGCCCCTTCCGCGGCGGTCGGTCGGTGGCCTCAACGGGTGTGACGGGTGACCCGATGACGTACTATTTTGGCGGCGTCGGTAGCGGCGTATGGAAAACGGGGGACGCAGGCGTCACTTGGATCAACGTGACCGACAGCCAGATCGCCACGTCATCGGTAGGGGCCATCGCGGTGGCTGAATCCGACCCCAACGTGGTATACGTGGGCATGGGCGAGCATGCCATCCGTGGTGTGATGACATCCCACGGCAACGGGGTCTACCGCTCCACCGACGCTGGTAAGACATGGGTGCATATGGGTCTCGATCGTACGCGCGCTATCTCTCGGATCCGGGTTCATCCAAAGAACCCCGACCTCGTTTATGTGGCAGCCCAGGGAGCTCCCTACGGAGCCAACGAGGAGCGAGGCGTCTATCGCTCCAGCGACGGCGGAGAAAGCTGGGAGCTGATTCTCTACGTGGACGAGAACTCTGGTGCGTCCGATCTGTCCATGGACATGACCAACCCACGCATCCTCTACGCGGCGTTCTGGGAGCATCGGCGTTTGCCCTGGCAGGTCCGGAGTGGTGGCCCTGGCAGCGGCTTCTGGAAATCTACGGACAGTGGAGACACGTGGGAAAAGCTTGAGAACGGCTTCCCCGAACTCATGGGCAAAACATCTATCGACGTTTCTCGAGCGAATCCCGACCGGGTGTTCGCCATGGTGGAAGCCGACCCAGGTGGAGGGCTCTTCCGTTCGGACGACGGCGGAGCATCGTGGGAGATCGTGAGCGAGGACTGGACGCTCCGAGCTCGAGCCTGGTACTACATCGAAGTGTACGCCGATCCCGTGGACGAGGAGACAGTCTATGTCCTAAACGCTCCCATGGTGAAGTCCGTGGACGGTGGACAGAATTTCACGCGGGTCTCCGTTCCCCACGGTGATACCCACGACCTGTGGATCCATCCCGACGATAACGAGGTGATGATCAACGCCAACGACGGCGGAGCCAATGTCTCGTTCAACGGCGGCGAGTCGTGGTCCACTCAACGCAACCAGCCCACGGCACAGTTCTACCGGGTCAACGTCGACAATCGCTTTCCGTATCATGTTTATGGTGGCCAGCAAGATAACAGTTCGGTGGCCATCGCCAGCTTCGGGAACGGAGGAATCACCTGGAAAGACTGGTATCCCGTGGGTGGCTGCGAGAGTGCCTACACTGCCTTCGATCCGGATGACCCCCGTTTCGTGTATGCCGGTTGCTACATGGGCATTATTTCCGAATATGATCATCGGACCGCCGGATCACGCGACATCGGCGTGTATCCGGTGCTACCCGCTGCCCTCCAGGGCCGTGAGATGAAGTACCGGTACAACTGGAACGCTCCCATTGTGGCGTCACCGCACGATCCCTCAACCATCTATCACGCGTCCAACATTCTCGTGCGTACGCGGGAGCGGGGGATGAACTGGCAGGAGATCAGCCCAGATCTGACTCGGGACGAGGACGAGAAGCAGGACTACGGGGGAGGGCCCATCACCAACGAGGGAGCCGGCGGAGAAATCTACGGCACTATTTATTATGTAGTTGAATCCGAGCATGAGATGGGCACTATCTGGACTGGTAGTGACGACGGCCTCGTACATCTGACCCGGGATGACGGAGCTAACTGGGAGGACATGACCCCTAATGGCCTCCAAGAGGGCGTGATCAACGCCATCGAGGTCTCTCCCCACGATCCAGCTACAGCCTACATCGCGTTCACGCGCTACAAGTTTAATGACTTCACGCCCCACATCTTTAAGACCACGGACTACGGCGCTAGCTGGGAGCATCTCACGGAGGGACTTCCCGAAGAGGCCTGGGTGAAGGTAGTCCGTGAGGATCCGGTGCGCCCTGATCTCCTTTATGCAGGCACAGAGACGGGCATATATGTCTCGTTCGACGGTGGAGGGTACTGGCAGTCACTTCAGCTCAACCTCCCGAACACACCTATCAACGACCTAATCATCCAGCGGCGCGAAAACGATCTTGTCGCGGCCACATCGGGCCGAAGCTTCTGGATCCTCGACAACCTCTCCCCCCTCCAGCAGGCACCCGACGTGACTGGAAACGAACCCCATCTTTTTGTCCCCCGCCATGCTTACCGCCTGGGAAGCGGAGGCGGAGGCGGCCCAGCCAGTGGAGGCAACGTCGGCCGGAATCCTCCCGCGGGAGCCACCATTGACTTCTGGTTGCCCGACGATCTCTCGGAGGGCGAGGTCCTAACCCTCAAGGTTCTCAAGGAAAATGGCGATTTGGTGCGGACGTATTCCACCGTGCCAGACGAGGACCTGAGCCCCGGAGCCCAGTCTATGGTAGCGGAAGCTGGAATGAACCGAACGAGCTGGAACCTCAGGTATGAGGCAATCCCGAATATTGCGGGTGCCTACGTATTCGGATCGCTCCAAGGGCGACGTGCGGTACCTGACAGGTACAGGGTCCAACTAACGGTGGGTGATTGGTCCATGACTCAGCCCTTGGAGGTCCGCATGGATCCCCGTGTAGGAGCGACTTTGGACGACTACCGGGAACAGGACACCTTCGTGGCTAACGTGGCCGGAGAGCTCACAGAGATCCACCGCTCAGTGATGCGCACCCAGGACGTGAGGGAGCAAATCGAGTCGCTGTTGGATCGACTCGAGGGCCGCGAAGATATCGAGTCCGTGGCCGAAGCCGGTGGCACTCTGGTCCGGGATCTGGAGGTCGTGGCTGACTCCCTCTACCAATCCAAGACAGTGGATGGACAGACGGTCATCAACTTCCCCACGCGGCTCAAGTTCCAGTACGTGTGGTTACACGGAAACGCCGACGGGGCGAATGCTGGGGTGAGTCAAGGATCCCAGGACGTGCTGCGGGACCTGAGGGTGCGCTGGATTATGCATCGGGCCACGGTAGAACTTCTCCTGGGGGAGCGGCTCAATGAGTTCAATGACCTGGTACGGGAGATGGGGTATTCGGCCATCATAACCCCACTACCGACACGCGAACCGATTGGGTAGAGCTGCTGGGCAGTTGGTTTCACCTGCTGCCAGAGAGGCTCGCCTCTAGCTCATCCAAGGCCATGGGCCAACGAGGGTGGCGAGCCTCCCTGATTCTATCCAATGGGCCGACCACGACCGTCACCAGGGTCGTGGGGTCCAGGTAGCGCTGGGCTATCGCCTTAATGTCCGGAGCGGTGACAGATTTTACAGCTTCCGGCCATTCGATCAGTCGGTCAGTGCTCCCTCGACGCAGACGTTCCAGGGCGAAGGTGCCGCTCGCACTGGTCGCCGACTCCAAGGAGCGTTGCCAAACCGCGCCCAACATCCAGCCTTGGACCCGCCTCACCTCCGCATCCGTCACCGGCTCGCTCGGATCATAGATACGTTCTACCTCGTCTAGACTGAAGCGGATGAGAGGTGCCACGGCCTCCGGACGACCCCCTGTACGGATGTGGAGCAGACCACTCCCGGACCCTGTCTCCGGAACCTGGAAATCGTCTCGGTTCGCCAAGCCTCGCATTTCGCGTGCTGCGATGTTGAGTCGTTCGGCAAGGATGAAGCGAAGAGCCGAGAGAGCGGCCTGATCCGATTCCGGGACTGCCCCACCCACCCGTCCGATAGCAATCCAACCTTCCAAGCTTGGAACGTCCACGGTGTAGAATCGGCTTGGGCTCCCATCCGACTCAATCACTCGCGGCGGTACTAGAGACTCTTCAGAACCTGTCCATCCTCTGGTAACAGACTCAATGAGCTCTTCGACGGCATCACGCGAGACAGCACCTCCGATGCCAAGCACTACCCGGTCGGGTCGCAGGCTTCGCGAGGCCAGTCCCCGGATCGCGGCCAGAGAGACCGCGGTCCCGGAGTCCGGAGGAGCGAGTGGATATCCGCTCACCCTGCGCTCAAGCTCAACTTTTGGTCGAAAGCCCTCTCCCCCGATCCCAGCCATGGGCATGTCGTAGCCGGTGCCCGACCGGTATTGCCGGATTGCAGAGGCATCTAAATCGGGGTCCCGGAGCAGCTCCACAAGCAACTCCAGCCCTTTCCGCCAATCCTCCGGTATGACATCGAGGGAGATCTGGGTGGCATCCAGAGATTCAACGGTGCTGAGAGTCGTTCCTAGCTCTGCAAGACGGAGCGAAAGTGGCGGGCCCGCTCCTGCGGCACCTCGGGTAGTTAGGAGTCGGGTTAGGAGGGTCGCGGCGCCTACCTCTTCTTCGGCCTCGTAGAGCCGGCCAAGGGGCAAGGCTGCCGTGATGCGCACCAGTGGATCCGACGATTCCGGAACGATATACGCCCGGACACCACTCGAGGCCTCGAAAATAGCCTCGCCTGGATCAGGAGGAGTAAATTCGTTCATCCCGAGAGCCAATTCTTTCGGATCGGGCCAATCGTGCTCGAAAACCGGTCGCGAGTGCCCAGGGAGAAAATCTCCGGTACCATCACATCCGCCTGCGATGAGGGCTGACGCGATTACCCCCGGGAGTGCCCAAATACGACGCACCGCTAAAAATCCGCAGAGGCGATCCATCCCGGCCCTCATCATCGCTCTCCCGGCAAGTCTGACCACAGGAAGTCTAGCCAGCTAGGTCCGCTCCCTTCCGCAGGCTTGGCACGGGCCAGAGCGATTACTCGATTCGACGCTACGAAGTAGGTCGACGCTACCCGTTGCACGTCCTCTGCCGTCGCCGCATCCCTCGCCTCGATGAGAGCAGGTAACGTACTCCAGTGGTTCATCGTTTGGTGGTGCCCAACTAGGAACGCTAACTCTTGGGGATTGTCGAGGAACTCCGCCCACTCGACCCGGAGCCGCTTGTGGGCCCGTGCGAGGGCCGCGGGGTCAATCCGCCCCACCCGCAGATCGTGCAGGGTAGCCAGAAGTTCTTGCTCAATGACCGCAAGATCATCGTCCGTTCCCGCCCGCGCTACTAGGTTGAACGCGCCGGGCGAGCCAAAGCGATACGTGTGGATCACCCGGAAATCCGCCGATACCGAAGCCGACTTGCCAGCTATGGCGAGCCGCTGCCCTGCGAGGCCGTGAGGTCCACTCAACAGAGCGGCGATCAGGTCGAGCACGGGCCGATCTGGGTGGCCCATACCCGGGATGCGGTATCGGACGTGCACCTGCGGCGACACCGGATCCGTCCAATCCAGACGGATCGCTCCACCCGGGACGGGCTCGGCCTCAACGTCGAGATCAGCCGGCGGCTCCGGACCCCGAGGTAGCTGGCCAAAGTAACGTTCAGCCAAGGGCACGGCCTCCGCCAAGGTGACGTCGCCGACGAGGACTAGGGTAGCGTTATTAGGCACGAAATAGTCGTCGTAGATCTTGTGCATGGCGGCACGTGTGAAGTTCCCGAAGTCGCGGATATGGCCGCCGTCAGGACGATACACGGGGTGGGAAGATGCAGTCACACCGTCGATCGCTTCGTTGAACCGCGTCTGGGGTTGGCTCTGTCCCCCGAGGATTTGCTCCAGCACCGTGAAGCGCTGCGCCTCCCAGCCCCTGAGGACCGCGTTGACCATGCGATCCGCCTCGAGACGGAAGAAGAGCTCGAGGTGCTGGCTGGGAAGCGCCATGTTGATCTCCATATAGTCCTGCTCGGTGCTGGCTGGAACCGGATCCTGGTGACGAGCATAGCCGCCGTACTGCAGATACCATTTGTAGGAGGTCCAAAAGTCCCGATAAGCGTTGTCCTGATCCTCAAGCTCGTAGAGTCTTTCCCGGAGAGCTTGGGTCTCGGGTGTACCTGGCCAAGCCATCTCGTCGATAAAAACATCCCGCTCACGCAACCGATTCCGGTCACGGTTTCTTAGGGCAATGAGTTTCTGTTCGGTGTCGTGGATCTCCTGGAGTATGGGAAACTCCGACACGAGATCGTTGGTCCCGATGGTGGTAGTCCCCTGGTGGATGACGTGCTCGAGAAAGTGCGTCATGCCATGTAAACCGGTAGGTTCCTGCATTGAGCCCACCCGGATCCAAAGGTTGGCAGCCACGCGTGGAACCCGGTGGTCCTCCACGACAAGAATCGCAAAGCCGTTATCGAGCACATGCTCTTGGATGTCGAGCGGGCGTGACCCGGATTGAGAGGAGAAGACACCAACCGATGGAGACGCCGTCGACGCATCTCCATTGTTGAAAGCCACCACAGTTGCGGTGGAGAGAAAGGCAACGGCTAAAAGAGCCCTAATCGCTCCGGACCTCATCCAACGACCTCACTTGATCGAACTTCTTTTAGTGTCCGTCTCATAACCTCGACCGGGGCCGACTTCGCCCACCAGCGCTCGAAAGAGACCGCCCCCTGCTGGACCAACATCTCTCCTCCATCTACGGCTCGTATGTTGAGGTGCTCCGCCACCCTCACCAACCGGGTTGGCTGAGGCCCATACACAAGATCCATCACTCCCCCTGCATGTGACAAGCGCTCAAGGTCGATGGGAAGATCGTCGTCTTCGGATAATCCGAGTGACGTTGTGTTGACGACCAAATCGAACTCCCCGTTTTCGACCTCACTGAGGTCTCTCGCCACTCTCGTCCTGACTCCACCCAAGCGTCGAGCAACGGCGCGCGCGCGTTCCACTGATCGATTCATGAGCAGGACTTCGTCGACGCCGTTGTCCAAAAGACTTAGGAGCACGGCACACGCAGCTCCTCCCGCGCCTAGGAGGAGTACTCGAAACCCGGCGGGTGAATCTCCCAGAAAGTCCTGAAGAGCACGCCTGAAACCCTCAACGTCCGTGTTGTCTCCACACACGTTCCCGTTTTGACACCAGAACGTGTTGCAAGCTCCGGTCCTGCGGACAGCCTCCGAAGACACATCGAGAACGGAAGCGGCTTTCTCTTTGTGCGGAAGCGTTACGTTTCCCGCGGCGCCAGCCGCACCCAACCCGCGCATGAATCCAGGCAGACGTTCCTCCTCACACCGAAGCGCCACGTATATGCCATCGACGTCGGCTTCTCGGAATGCCGCATTTTGTATCACAGGAGAGAACGAGTGAGCGACCGGTTTCCCCAAAAGGACGAGGAGCCTCGTGTTCGCAGTCGGAGAAATCAAGGGCCCGCTCCTTCTTTCCGGTTATCCCACTCGTGACCCACGCGCTCTAGACTGGTTTCTACCAGATCGGCGATCGTGTGAAAGCTCTCTATATATGTATGAGCATCACCCCCAAATGGATCTTGGACCTCTCGTTCCCGACCCTCCTCCGACTTCCTAGCGAAGGCGGTCAACATTGACGCTTTGCCTTTGCCACCGAGTCCCTCCACAACCTCAAGGTGGTGGGCGCCCATGGTGAGGATAAGGTCCGCCCACGTTACCAATTCGTCCCCAAGGAAACTACCCCGATGTTCTTCCAAGCTCAGCCCTGCTTTCTCTGCGGCGGATCGGGCTTCTTCGCTCGCTAGGGTCCCCGGATGGGCAGAGACGCCTGCGGATCGGATCTCAATCCGATTCCACCCTCGGTCCTTCACCCCACGCTGGGCGATCACTTGAGCCATGGCACTCCTACACGTATTGCCGGTACACACAAAGAGGATCCTGAGACGGGGCGAATTACTCATCCTAGACGGTGTTGATCTCTGGGAGGACACGCCGGACCTGACCGAGTGGGATACTACCCTCTCGCAAGACGGTCGGCGTCGAACCCGAGCAATCGACGACAGTAGAGGGGAGGGACGGTTCTAACACACCTCCGTCCAGCACCCACATCTCCTCTCCGATCCCTACAGCTCGGGCAGTATCTAAGCTGTCCTGAGCGTCCAGTGCTGGTTGCTGGCCGGATAAATTTGCGCTCGTCGAGAGTATCGGTCCGGCACCGTCTACCAGCGCATTCACGAGCGGATGAGGGCTCACCCGGACGGCCACGTTCCCTTCCGAACTGCGAAGACCTTCAGGATATCGAGAACCCGGATCCGAAAGGACCAGAGTCACGGACCCTGGCCAAAACATCTCCGCCATATCCAAGGCCTCTTCCGTCCAAACGAGATCTTCCACCGACGCTCGATCTGGTATTAGAAGGAGCATCGGCTTGCTGGCGTCACGTCCTTTGAGATGCTGAAGACCCCTGATGACCGCCCGGTCGGGAATACCTCCGAAGCCATAGACAGTCTCAGTCGGATAAGCGAGAAGTCCGCCGAATTTCAGGTGACCTATCACGGAATGGAGCGGAGCGTCATCACTGGGAAAGCCTCGGAAATCGACGAGCTGGGGTCCACTCATGGGCCCCGACGATCCAGTAAGGCTTCCGCAGTGTCGAGGTCCGAGGGCCGTGTGATCTTCAGGTTGCCAGACAACGATTCCACCATCATCACCTGTCCACCAGATCTCTCCATGAGCTCCGCATCATCGGTGACCAACCAATCCTCCGAGACCGCCCGACGATAGGCTTCGATTAGTGCATGCCCCGGAAAAGCCTGCGGTGTCTGGGCGTGCCAGAGTTGTGAGCGATCCACGGTCTCCGTCACGGTTCCTTCTCCGTCCACGCATTTCAATGTGTCCACAACCGGAAAGCCAGCTACAGCACCGATCCCTCCAGCCGCTACTTCAACACATCGGGCAACCACGACGGATGAGACAAGTGGACGTGCGCCATCGTGTACAACGATCACATCCAAGCCGGAGGGCAAAAGTTGGAGAGCGACCCAAACCGAGTCTCTCCGACTCGAGCCTCCACTGACCACGTGAATCCTCTCGTCGGACTCCATCAGCCAACTCGGTGGCTCTGCCGCATGATCCGGTGGAAGTGCCACGACCACCGCTTCGACACCTGGGTATTCGAGAAAGGGACGGAGAGCTCTTCGGAGGATGGGCTCACCTGCGAGTTCGAGGAATTGCTTGGGTGTTCCCATACGTCGCCCGAGTCCAGCAGCCGGTACCACCACGCCGACCGTCGGTATCCCTCGTTTCAATCGTGCTCCGCTGTCGGAGAGCCCACTCACGAATCTTCTTACTGACCGGCTTCCGCTTCACCGTCGACGTTAGGAGGCGCCGTCCTAGAATCGAAGCGGGTATAGGCCTTGTGGAAGTAGAGTTTGACCGGACCGGTCGGGCCATTTCTCTGCTTCCCGACATTCAATTCAGCTTCACCCTCTAGTGATTTACCGTCACTGTCGATGACGCCGAAATAGTACTCAGGACGATACAAGAACATGACTAGATCGGCATCCTGCTCAATCGATCCACTATCCCTCAAATCCGAGAGTTGCGGCCGGCGGTCGGTCCTTTGCTCTGGTGCTCGGCTGAGCTGGCTGATCGCAATCACGGGCACCTCTAGCTCACGAGCCAGAGCCTTGAGGCCCCTCGAGATCTCGCTGACTTCCTGGACTCGGCTCTCGGTGCGCCCGCTGCCAGCCATCAGCTGCATATAGTCGATAATTAAGAGCTCCAGGTTTCCCTCCGACTTAAGGCGCCGAGCCTTTGCACGCATTTCCAAAACAGTGCTTCCGGGTGAATCATCGATCCAAAGCGGTGCCGTATTCAAGAGTCCGGCTGCCTTCCCCAGCCTTTCGTATTCCTCGGGACTCATCCTGCCCCCCCGCAGCTTCTGGGCATCAACCCTACCCTCGGCACATAGGAAGCGGAGCACAAGCTGCTGCTTCGACATCTCCAAGGAAAAGATGGCGACCTTCGTAGCGTGCTGAATCGCAGCAGAAAGAGCAACATTGAGCGCCAACGACGTCTTACCCATGGAAGGGCGACCTGCGACAATGACCAAGTCACCGTTTTGTAGACCCATCGTCATCCGATCAAGGTCTCTGAAGCCGGTGGGCACGCCCGTGATTCCCCCAGGGGACTCCTGGAGTTTATCGATGTGCTCCATAGCTGGCCACAAGAGCTCCTTGATCCGTTCGAAGCCCCCCCGATCGTGGGTCTCGGCCACTTGGAAGACTCTTTGTTCGGCTTGATCGAGTACTTCCTCCACCTTGAGTTCACCCTGATCGTAGGTGTCCCTAATGATGTCAGAGGCCGCGTCTATCAGTCGTCTGAGAAGAGCCTTGTCCCGAACGATGCGGGCGTGATAATCAATGTTCGCAGCAGTGGGAACCGCATCGAGAAGTTCGGCTAGATATGGCGCGCCACCGGCTGCCTCAAGTTCACTAGTATTCTTGAGTTTTTCATTTAACGTGACGACATCAACGACCTCTCCACGCTCGAAGAGGCTCACCATCGCCCTGAAGACGCGCCTGTTCGCCTCCCGATAGAACATGGAATCGGAGGGGACGATCTCGATCGCACGAGCAACCGCGTCGTTATCGATGAGCATTCCACCGAGTACCGACACTTCGGCTTCGAGCGAATAAGGTGGCTGCCGATCGTATCCGGGGATCACCGCCGGGATTGACGCACTCTCCATCAGTTTCTATCCAAGACCTCTCGAAGGAGCTGGAGATCATTCCACGTCGAACGAGTCCAGCTCGGATTTCTTAAAAGCGCCGCCGGATGATACGTCACGACCAGGGGGACGCCCTCATAGGAAAACACCGAACCCCGGAGCTTCCCAAGCGGGCGATTCTTCCCGGTTAGCAATTTTGCCGCGAACGTGCCCACAGCCAGAATAACCTCCGGCGCGACCAAGGCAATCTGTCGCCTTAGATACGGTGCGCACAGATCAATCTCATCGACCATAGGATCCCGATTCGCCGGCGGTCGGCACTTGAGCACATTGCAGATGTATGCAGTGTCCCTCCTCGAGAGATCTATCGATGCCAAAAGGAGATCGAGCAACTTCCCTGCCTGGCCAACGAAGGGGAGGCCGGTGCGATCTTCATTCGCTCCGGGAGCCTCCCCAACGATTATGAGACGGGCCTGGGGATTCCCATCGGAGAAGACAACTTGGGTTCGCCCCTTTGAAAGCCGGCAACGTTCGCACGACTCGGCGACTTGCTTGAGTACCTCGTAGTCAAGTTGGCTGACATCCACCTCAGGGGATGGTTCATCCAAATCACGCGCCACTGGAACTAGCTCCGGAGAGGAGACAGCGGTGGCCTCTCCAGACACGGATTCAGAACTATCTTCCCGCTGGTCCGCGCACTTGAGGAACTGCTTTCGACTTAGTCTGTCTAAGAAAATCTCCCCCAGACCAAGATCTTTCCTCTGGACGAGAAACCGTGCCACCTCACGACGTCCGTCGAACCTCGGACTCACTCAGACGGCTCCAGAAGTTCGGAAACCTTGTCCAGAATCATCTCAGCGACCTCGTGCTTACTCAAAAGCGGAAGCTCTTTATCTTCGCCTCGGCTGTCGAGGAGGACAACGCGGTTGGTCTCCACCTCAAAACCTGAACCCGGCTCTTCTGCGTTATTTGCCACAATCAGATCAAAGCCCTTCGACTTGAGTTTATTTCGGGCGTTCTCCAGAAGTGATTCCGTCTCGAGAGCGAACCCGACAGAGAGGGATCCCTTCTTCCTCAGATCACGGGTATCACCCGCAATATCCGGATTTTCAGTCAGGGTCAGCACCATCTCCGGTCCCGTCTCGGAGCGTTTCAGCTTTTCGGGGAAGTGGTCTGCCACACGGTAATCAGATACGGCGGCTGCGAAAAAGGATACGTCGGCCTCAGGTAGCTCCTTGGAGACCGTCGCTAACATTTCCTCTGTGCTCTCCACCCTGAGAACCTCCACTCCGTAAGGATAGGTCAGAGCCACAGGACCCGTTACTACGGTCACCTCCGCCCCTCTTCGCCAGGCAGCAGCTGCAAGAGCAAAGCCCATCCGGCCCGATGATCGGTTCCCCATGTACCTTACCGGGTCGATGGTTTCTCGTGTAGGACCCGCAGTTACGACGATCTTCTTTCCTCGGATAGCAGATGGCCTGACTAAAGCTCGCCCGATTTCCTCAATAATCTCATCGGGCTCAAGCATTCTTCCACGACCCTCCCCTTCGCTAAACGCCAGTGGACCTACACCAGGTCCTGCGATGCGATAGGAGAGGACCTCGGAGAGGTAGGACACATTGGCCTGTGTCTGGGTGTGGGAGAACATGAGATCATTCATCGCCGGACAAAGGATTACGGGGGCACGAGTCGCCAAGAGCGTCGTCGTCAGCAAGTCGTCCGCTCGCCCTTGAGCTGCTCGCGCCAAAAAGTCGGCCGTCGCAGGTGCTACGCATACAACATCAGCTTCGGAACCGGTTCTGATGTGGAGCGCAGCCCCGTCCGTGGAGAAAAGCTCTGTGGACGCAGGACGACCCGTCACTCCCTCAAACGAGAGTGGTTGGACAAAGTGCCGTGCACCCGAAGTGAGGATTGTATCGACGGTAGCGCCAAGCCGTGTCAGGTTTCTCGCTATCTGAACAGCCTTATAGGCGGCGATACCCCCGGTAACCCCGAGAACGATGCGGCGACCCTGCCAGGGACGTCGTGGTTGAAGCATACTTCCGGACAAAACCCTCGCTCCCAGCGGCGTGAGCGCGGTCGGAGCACCCGAGAACGCTAGTCCTCCCGGCGTCTCCGTCCGACGAGGCGGAATTCAATCTGCCCCGAGGTCAGCGCCTCGAGTGACCTCGTGGTGAGCTTCTTTTCCTCGCCCAGCGGAAGAGTCTCACGTGGTAATGAATTGAGCTCCCGGGCGTACTTCGCGGCCACGAGCACACCGAGATACTTACTTTGCGTGTGCTTAGCTGACTCGTCAGGTGTAAATACGCGCATGATAGGACCCCCGGGCTATACCCTTTTATATCCTTATTTAGCAATATCTTACACTATATCACTTGCCAACCGAATCGAGCTCGTGATTGAGAATTTCCTCAATCCCCTCTTGAAGTTGGCGAATCACATGCGATAAGTCGATGGCGTCAGTAGTACGACGACTCTCGGCCAGCACGATGGCGCGAACGTCCTCAACTGTCTGCTCAACCTTCTCGTTGACCAAGATGTAGTCAAAGTATCCCGCCTTATCAAGCTCACCTTGGGCATTACTCAGCCGACGCATGACCGCGTCGGCACTTTCCGTAGCTCTTCCTTGGAGACGCTCGAGTAGAACGTCCGCTGTGGGAGGGACCACAAATACAAGAACTGCCTCGGGGACCCGAGCCCGCACCTGCAGGGCACCTTGCACGTCGATATCGAGAACTAGGTTACGCCCTGCTTCCTCTGCCGATCGAAGTCCTTCACGGGTAGTCCCGTACATGTGGCCGTGCACCGTGGCCCACTCCACGAACTCTCTCGCGTCAACCATCGCTTGGAAAGCCGACTCCGATACGAAGTGATAGTCCACACCATCAACTTCTTCGGCCCGCGGCGACCTAGTGGTAGTTGATAGAGAAAAAAAGAACTCTTCAGAGCCTTCGACCAACGCTCTAGCGATGGTGGTTTTGCCGGTTCCGCTGGGTGCTGAGAGAACCACAGGAAAAGCTCTGAGCGGAGAGGCACTCACTCCACATTCTCCAACTGTTCACGGAGACGCTCGATCTCTTCCTTCAGTGAGACTACAGCCTGGCTGATCTCGGTGTCATTAGCCTTGGATCCGATTGTGTTGGCCTCTCTCTGCATCTCTTGAATCACAAACCCCAGGCGCTTGCCAACCGGCTCGGGTGGGTTGATTGCAAGAGTTTCACGGAATAGCGTGACGTGAGACCGAAACCGGACAATCTCCTCATTGATATCCCATTTCTCAGCAAGGTAAGCAATTTCGCGGGCAAGTCGATCCTCATCGATAGCCTCCGTCTCGACGAGCTCCTGAACTGCAGAACGCAAGCGATCCCGTTTAGTAGCGACACGATGGGGAGCCCTGACTTCCACCAGACTTAATCCCGCATCAATCACGTCCAATCGTTCCTCCAAATCTAGTTGTAGCCTAGCCCCCTCAGTTTCCCGTAAATCGACAGCGTTGGCGACAGCCATCTGAGTAAGTTCACCGATCAGATCGGCGTCAATTTCCGCGGCCATATCCAACCGTTCTGAGACCGTGAAAATGTCTCTAAATCCTGCGATGTCAGAGACCCCTATAGGGTCTTCTAGTCCCAGCTCTTGTTTGAGCTCCTCGAGCATTTCTCCGTAGCACCTTGCTCGTTCCAAATCCAACTCAGGTACCGAGGTATCATTACTCACACCTTTCCGCTCGAATGAAAGGGTATAGGTGATATGACCCCGACTCACGTACGCCCTCAAACACTGTTGAATCTCGGACTCGAAACGATCGAAACCGTTAGGGGTTCTCACGCTCGCGTTGAAAAACCGATGATTCACGGTTTTGATTTCGACACGCACCTTGCCGGCATCGGTGTTCCTTTCCGCTTCTCCAAAGCCCGTCATGCTTCGAATCATCTTTATTTACCGCCTATTGGGGTGCCACCCTCCTGGCCCTTTAATGGGTCAGAGTCCGGGGTCGGGCTTTACTCATCATGTGGCCGTTCTATTACAGATTTCTTTCACGCACTCACAAACCGGTACATAAGTCGGATAAGTCGGTATGCTTCATCCATATTACGAGCCACATACCTGATCGTGAATCCATCTATTTTTGACATCCCCGGAATCGACTGGAGGACATCCACGTGTGTAGTTGACGCGAACCTCATCCTGATCTCAACGGGCGAACCAAGTTCGAGCGGATCAAAATCACTGTTCTCAAGTCGGTTAAGTGCAACTCCTGTGGCCTCGTGTAGCTTATCGTTCACCACGTCAGGGTGGAGGAGCCGGGCTGAAGAAGGAGTTTCAGCGATCTTCGTCGTAACTGTCTCCGTGCCGAGTAGTTGACCCAACTCAGCGGTTGCTGCGGAATCACCCGCCACCAAGATCACAGGCACCCCAAGGCTACCTGCAAACGCCGCATTCATCCCACCTTCACCTACCTCTACATCGTTCAGCCACAAACCCTTGACGGAACCGCTGCCGGTGTGGGCAAGGAACCCATCGGGATCACCAGCCTTGGCATGGTATCCGACGAAGATTACTCCATTGAAGGAAGATTCTAGCCCCTGTACCATTCCAAGGGGCTTAATGGAACCTTGGATGTAACTAACTTTAGGATCGAGTTCCCCGTGTAGCACATTCTGATGGTCACCGTGGGAATCATTCACGAGGATATCAGCCTCCGGGATACGCTCGAAAATTGCCGCTACAACAGAGTTGACTTCCCGGGTCAGGAACTGTCTGGAAAGCCCATAATCTTTCCCGCCAGTGCTAGTCATCAACGGGGACCCGACTCCACCGATGCCTTCTAGATCCACCGAGATAAAGAATTTGAGTGGCTGTTGAGAATCGGCCGGTGCAGTACGTAACAGCGTAGCAGGAAGGGTTAACAAAGTTACGCTCAACACAATCGCGCGCGCGCTCATAGTTCACCTCCGAGAGGTGTGTACCCAAGTGATACTTGCATCAGTTGTTCATGGTCCACCGCACACCATAGAGCGTACGGAACCGAGGTTGAAGTCGATCGGGAAAATCGAAATTGTCTCTTTTCCCCGTGAGATTCTCCCAGCGGATGAAAACATTCACTGTAACGATTCGGACCTGAACGAAGGCGAACCAGTATTCGAATAATGGCGCTCGGGCGAGCTCGGAAGTGGGATCGCCGTCCACACTTAAAATGGGTAGCAACATCGAATCCCGACCGGTCATCCCCACGGTACCCCAAACCTCCAGGTTTTTCGACTCCTTGAAGAGCCCATAGTATGTCAACGCCCCCTGCCAAGAGTGCTTCGGAAGGTATATACCCTCCTCGTCCCAAGCTTGGTAAGTGCCTTCCATTTTGAAGCCGGGAATCGGGAGGGATAAGCTCGTCATGAGCTCGTATCCCTTACGCTTACCGCCTTCGACCGACATGCCACGCCGGTCAAGAAGAAGTCCAAGAGGGCGCGTTATGTCGTTTTCAGTGGTGATCCGGGCCGCTGCCAAGGTCGAATTTCCCAGGACCACCATTCCCCCTACCCGTATGCCGGTATTGTTCGTGAACCGGGGAGTGGGCGCCTGCGTAGAAACCGTTGAACTGGGGAGTATCGAGGACCCAGGAACTAAAGAGAGGAGGTATTCTTCGTACTCAGGAACATACGGAGCTCCACGCATTCCGTCTTCGTACGAGGCAAATAGAGAAACTCCTGCTAGAGAGATAGATTGAGCTCTAGCCCTCCACGACGATGCCCCAGTTCCCTCCCAACGCTCCATCCGGAGCGATCCGTCCACTGAAACTACCTGTGAACGATTCACACCGACCGCAAACTCATAGGCATCGTTCTGCAGTCCATCCCCCGAATAAAGGTGCGCGGATCCCTTCCCCCACAAGCCACCCCGCTCATAACTAGTCCTGAGCCCAAATTGAGGCCGCCTGGCATCGATGATCCCGGCAACCGGATCATCTGCCTCACCAGACAACGATGATGCACCCCAAAATGCCTCTCCAATCAGGCCCTCGGTAAACCGCCATCTCCCGCGCAAGTTCCAGTCGTTCCGCTTGAGCTTCGAAGGATATCCGGAAACGTCGGTTTGGGGTGTCAGGCGGCGAATTTCTGCTACGATCCCCCCTCTCTCACTACGACGGAGAGCGTACCGCAGACTCACGCCACTCAGTGAGCCAGCAGCGGATAAGCCCGGACCTCGGGTGTCCACACGATCCAAAGAGAATGTGAGAGCGCCCGCAAGTATGTTCGGATGTGCGAAGACGCCTCGAACGACGTTCGTCCCTAGATCCCCTGTCCCCACGTGGACTACCGTCGCCGGCTCAGACGACGTTGGTTCCTTACTGCGAATCTCGATGAGGAGCTCTCCCGGATGTCGCTCTACCCGGACCTCGTCGAGGCCCGCCAGGCTAATTCTCGACAGATCCGGAACAGCTCCGTCGAGTGGTACCCAATCGAAGCCATCCCAAACAACACGGACACGTCCACCACCGACGCCGAATGAACTCACGCCGACCGGGGTTCCGTAGTCTCCACCCCGCAGGGAGATTATACCTGGAACTAATCCGACCAACTCCGACAAAGTAATGGCCCTTGTCGACTCGAGCGTTCGTCGTTCCCAAACCCAAACACCTGCTGCATAGGACGGACCCGTGCCCGGCGCCATTCGGGGGAGCGTCACTACTTCAGTAGCGAGCGAGTCCACCCTCCCTTCCAAGGAATCAGGAGTTGTCAAAACGCTGTCGGGATCCTGGGCTTGCACTTCGGAGACAAGCATGCCCCCGGGCACAATGAGAGATGCTGATAAGACGCCACCGCGCAACACGCGAGCCATCCCGGCCCGGAGTGCGCGCAGGCGCAATTGAACCCACTTCACCCGGCCCGACTCCGCACCCACTCGATAAGTAGTCTCGTCGGGAACCCAAGAGCACCTTTTCGCTGGTACGAGTGCCGCCCTTCTCCGTACGCCGTTCCTGCTATGTCCAGGTGTGCCCAGCTGCAGTCACCCACGAACTCTCTCAGAAACCAAGCGGCGGTGATCGTTCCACCTGGACGTCCCCCTACATTTGCGAGATCGGCGACCTCACTGTCCAGTTGCCTACGATAGTCATCCCAGAGTGGCAGCGGCCAACAGGGTTCCCCTGACTTGTCCCCCGCGGCCCGGAGTTCATTCACCAGATCGTCATCGGTACCAAGTATCGCAGCCGCATGGTGGCCGAGCGCAATCACGACCGAACCTGTAAGCGTCGCACAGTCGACGATCGCGGCGGGTTCCAAACCCACTGCGTACGAGAGAGCGTCGGCAAGGATAAGTCGTCCCTCCGCATCCGTGTTGATCACCTCTATGGACTTACCCGCTCTTGATTCGATGATATCGCCCGGCCTCATCGCTCGCCCGTTAATGAGATTTTCGGAAGACGGCACAATCCCAACCACGTTGATTGGAATGTTTAGCTCGGCAATGGCCTGCATGGCACCGATCACAGCAGCACCACCAGACATGTCAAAAATCATTTTTTCCATTCCCTGTGCCGGCTTGATCGAGATTCCACCCGAATCGAAAGTGAGGCCCTTGCCTACCAACACGAGCGGGGCACGTCCAGCCTGTTCACCATTGTGACGAAGCACGATGAACCGGGGTTCTTCATCCGAGCCACGGGCCACCGATAACAAGGCATGCATCTTCTCTCGGTTTAACTCCTCAGGTCCCATGACAGTGACCTCAAGCCCCTGGTCACCGGCCATCCTCACCGCCTCGTCAGCGAGGTGAGAAGGTGTCGCTACGTTGCCTGGCCTGGACTGCAGCGTCCGCGCAAAGTTTGCAGCTTCACCGATCGCTCCACCTACAACTATTCCTCTCTCCGCATCTTCCGAGACTTCAGCATCCATCATTACTTCGAAAGCCGACACCTCGACATAGTCCTTCTTGATCGATTCCCTCTTCATCTCGGTAAAGCGCCAAGCCGCAAGGGCTCCGCCCTCGGCAGCCGCTTGAGCTGCTCGCTCAGCCCCAACCGACCATATCGACCCGAGGTACACAGTCACTGTCTGGACACCGATAGATTCCGCCGCTCGGACTGCGTGTCCAGCAAAGCACCGGATCGCTTCGGCATCAAACGCTTCCTGCTCTCCGGCCCCGAGGAGGAGCACACGTCGTGATCCCGTACCTTCTCTTGGATACACAAGGACAGTCTCCCCCGCCCTGTCCTTCACGTCATCTGCCCGATAGGCATCAGACAAATCCGCCGTGAGTCCGGTGGGAATCGCTACGGAAATCTCTGCATCCAATTTGTGCACAGGGACAACTAAAAGCGGGGTATCGTGGTCGGCGGCCTTAGTCGACGAAACATACCGGATGTTCATGAACCTCGTTTCCGCCTACATGTGCGCGATGACGGCCCGACCGAACTCGGAGGTCTTCAGGATTCTTCCACCATCCATCTGCCTCTCGAGGTCATACGTAACCGTTTGGGCCCCGACGGCTCCCTTCATTCCACGGTTGACGGCTTCCGCGGCTTCATTCCAACCCAGATACTCAAGCATCATGACGGCCGAAAGGATGAGTGATCCGGGATTGACTTTGTCTTGATTCGCGTACTTCGGCGCTGTCCCGTGGGTCGCTTCGAATAGCGCTACCTCATCTCCCACATTCGCCCCAGGGGCCATCCCCAACCCACCCACCTGAGCAGCACAGGCGTCCGAAAGATAATCACCATTTAAGTTAGGCGTGATGATGAGATCGTATTCCTCAGGACGCAACAAGACCTGCTGGAACATCGCATCGGCAATCCGGTCTTTGATCAGAAGCTTGCCAGCTGGATCGGCACCCTTCCAAACAGCCGATTCAGTGATGGTTTTGTCACCGAATTCGTCCGCTGCAACCTCGTATCCCCAATCGCGAAACGCGCCCTCTGTATACTTCATAATGTTGCCCTTATGGACGAGCGTCGCGGATTCTCGATTACGCTCAAGGGCATACCGGATTCCCGCTGCGACGTGGCGCTTAGTCCCGAAAGGGCTGATGGGCTTTATTCCGATGCCGCTCTTTTCTCGGATCGACACGCCCATTTCATCCACGAGAAACGAGCGAACCTGGTCCGCTTCCGGTGTGCCGGACAACCATTCAATACCCGCGTAGACATCTTCTGTGTTCTCCCGGAAAATCACGACGTCCAAATTTTCGGGCTCCTTCATCGGAGACGGTACACCTTCTATCCAACGCACGGGACGAATACATGAGTAGAGATCAAGCACTTGCCGGAGCGTGACGTTCAACGAGCGCATCCCACCTCCCACGGGCGTAGTGAGAGGCCCCTTGATACCAACTTTGAACTCCTTAAGTGCTCTGAATGTCTCTTCCGGTATCCATTCCCCGCTCTTCGTCCGCGCTTTTTCCCCGGCGTAGATCTCCATCCATGCTATGCGGCGCGCTCCCGCGTAGGCATGCTCGACCGAGGCTTCGACAACTCCTCGTGTAGCCCGCCAGATGTCCGGACCTATTCCATCCCCCTCGATGAAGGGGATTATTGGTTGGTCCGGTACGATGCGGTTGCCGGACCGCACTTTGATCCCCTCTCCCTCGGACGGGACAGAAGCATGCATGTATTCGATCAATGGATACTCCAACGTGATGTATTAAGTGGCCTGGGCCTAGGTAAAAGAAGACTTCAGGTGCCGTCTTAGAAAAGATATCTCCACCACGAGTCAGATGCCAATCATGCCGGATTCCCTGCTTTCACTTGCATCTTCTCATATTTTACCCGATCTTGAAAACCATGATTGAGATTGGTTCTCAACTTCAACTAATTCCCTTATCTTCGCACACATATTCAATACTCACATCTCATACCTCTCCCGGGAAAATGGATCATGACACATTTGGTCAGACATTTGATCACCGTTGGAGTGGTCTTCCTCGCCGCTTGCGGCAGTGAGGGAGACGAAGGGCCCTCCGTCAACGTTTACAGCCATAGGCACTATGACACAGACCAGGAACTGTTCCGACTCTTCACCGAGTCAACGGGGATCAAAGTCAACGTGCAGACTGCATCTGCCGATGAACTTATCACGCGTCTTGAAATCGAAGGAGCCGAAACGCAAGCCGATGTGATTGTCACCGTGGACGCAGGACGGCTTCAACGAGCAAAGGAGCGGAACCTTCTTAGAAGGGTATCCTCCGACGTACTCTTATCGAACGTCCCGGAGCACCTGAGGGACCCGGACGGCTACTGGTACGGATTGACACAACGTGCGCGAATTATGGTGTACGCAAAAGATCGAGTTTCCCCCGAAGATCTGTCGACGTACGAGGACCTCGCCGACCCCAAATGGAGAGGAAGAATCCTGGTCCGCAGCTCGGAAAACATTTACAACCAATCCCTTCTTGCGTCTATAATTGCGATGCACGGAGACGAGGGAGCGGAGCTTTGGGCGGAGGAGGTGGTACGGAATATGGCTCGGTCTCCTCAGGGAGCCGACCGGGACCAAGTCCGGGACATCGCCGCCGGCCTGGGTGATCTGGCAATCGTCAACACTTACTATCTCGGGATCTTGTTTAACGGAGATGACGAAGCCGACCGAGCACTCTCTGAAAAAGTAGGCGTCTTCTTTCCGAACCAAGACGACCGGGGTGCCCATGTGAACGTGAGTGGAGCTGGCGTGACAGCGCATTCGCCCAACCCTGAAAACGCGCTCCGCCTGTTGGAGTTCTTGACAGACACCGAAGCACAAACCGGCTACGCGGAAGCCAACTACGAGTACCCTGTGAAGCCCGGTATCGCCTGGGCTGAGACGCTGTCCGAATGGGGAAAATTCCGCCCTGACAGCCTGAATCTTTCCGTTCTCGGAGAGTTAAACGCTCGTGCGGTAATGGTGTTCGATCGAGCCGGTTGGCGGTAGTAAAGCGCCTATCAGACAAGCCGGATCATAGCGATCATGAGGAACCCCCAGTGTGGTGTTCTAACTGCTGCAAGCAACGACGTCCACAAGTAGCAAAGCAGCGGAAGCGGATGAACCAGTACTCAAATGGCTAAGGCACTCTTGAAGTACCACACTAAGGCTCGGGGTGCTTGGAACGCACTCCGGGACCTCCAGCGTCAATCCGGACGTGAATTCCGGAGAGGGCTAACACCCTGGACTTTTAGCGCACTGGGTTTGGTCACACTCATGACGATCCCCATCCTCGTGATCCTTTTAGGGTCATTGGGTAGAAGGAGCGAGATGTGGTCACACCTAGCGAGCACGGTGCTGTCCACATACGTGATCAATTCGACTATCCTCATGCTGGGAGTGGGCGCCCTGTCCCTCCTTCTCGGTCTCATTCCAGCCTGGCTCGTATCGACGCATGACTTCCCGGGGCGAAGAACATTCGAGTGGAGTCTGGTACTTCCCCTGGCAATTCCTACCTACATCATTGCTTACACCTACGCCGGCCTACTCGAATACGACAGCGTACTGCCACGCGCCCTGAGCGCTGTGTGGTCCGGTACAGAGGCATGGCACCTCCGTTCAGCCATCATGTCTCTGAAAGGGGCAGTCGTCATGATGGCATTAGTCCTTTATCCCTATGTGTACATCATTGCCAGAGCATCCTTCATGCGGCAATCAGGTGCCGTACTTGAGACTGCCAGCGCGCTTGGACGTGGACCCTGGGATACCTTCGCGAAGGTGGCGTTACCGATGTCCCGACCAGCCGTCGTAGGCGGATTAACACTAGTCCTCATGGAGGTCCTCAATGAGTACGGCGCAGTCAGGTACTTTGGTGTGCCGACGTTCACAACTGGGATTTTTCGAGCCTGGTTTCCTTTGAATGATCCGATCGCAGCTATGCGTCTCTCAGGTATTCTGCTGCTTTTCGTCTTTATGCTAATCATCTTCGAGCGTCTGCAGCGTGGACGTGCTCGATTCCACGATGACGCCAAGGGATATCGACCCACCGAGAGACGGGTACTGAAAGGCTTCCCAGGTTGGTCTGCCTACGGAATCTGCCTGATTCCAGTAGCACTGGGATTCCTCATTCCGGTCATCCAACTGATGACTTGGGCCACCAGCGCCGGATGGGATGCCCTAGACGCTCGCTTCGCTAGGCTCACCCTGCACAGCTTCTCCCTGGCACTCTCCACAGCATTACTCGCCGTGTCAGCAGGCCTGCTGATAGGATACGCAACCCGCCTGAGTCCCACCCCAATTCTTCGCCTGGCGTCCAAGGTAGCTGTACTGGGCTATTCAATTCCTGGAGCAGTTATCGCTGTAGGGGTATTCATCCCCTTAGTTTGGGCGGATCGCCTATTGAACACGTTGATGACAACTGCTTTTAACACCCCCACTGGCCTCTTGCTGAGTGGAACACTCGTGGCCCTGATTTTCGCCTACATGGTGCGCTTCCTAGCGGTGGCCTTGAATCCTCTGGAGTCCGGGTTCAAACATCTCTGTGGGAATCTGGACGAGACGTCAAGGTCACTTGGAGTCCCGCCGCTGAAGACACTGTGGAAGGTAGATCTGCCGTTACTCAAAGGTACACTCGTTAGCGCAGCTCTCCTGGTTTTCGTCGACGTTCTCAAAGAGCTACCACTCACACTGATTCTACGTCCCTTCAACTTTGATACTCTGGCAACCCGGGCATTTCAGCTCGCCGCAGACGAACAGTTGACTCAATCCGCGATACCCGCGCTCATCATCATCGCCGTCGGGCTTGTACCCGTAATCCTCTTGAACAGATTGATCGGGAGAGTCGGCGAGGAACCGTAAGGGCCTACCTCTTTGCCCTTCCAAGTTCTTTGGCATATGTTTGGTATTCGGTTTTTATTCGGTATTCTGTTCAGCTCATCTATCCATGTCGAATCCCCGCTTATGTGCACACGGTGGCTTCACCCACCCCACCGTCTGGGAGTGGGAACCCACGGGTACCACCGCCACACGGCAGCGTGGAAGTCGTCAAGCACTATGCGCTTGGCTACCCACGTTCGAGCTTCGATTGGAGCTAGTTCGGACCCCGGAGTTGGACAGCACCTCTGTGGCCCTTCTCTCCCCTGGGGAAGGCACACGCAGAACAGTTTGGCAGGTTTCCGAGCGAGCTTCGGTCGCAGGTGTGTGGCCCGGACAGCTCATCTCACAAGCTATTTCCCTATGCCCCTCTCTTACCCTTTTAGAGCCCGATACAGCTCACTACGACGCCACACAAGAAGAGTTTATGGAAACGCTTTCGAGCCTGAGCCCCATCGTGGAACCGGCCGGCCGTGGGCGGATCTTCGTCGGCATGGACGGTCTCGGCCGGCTGTACGGATCGCAACCATGCCAAGTGAAGAAAGTCCTGCACACACTTCTGAAGATCTTCCCCCGTCCATTGGTCGCTGCCACGAGAATCGGATGGGCCCCTGGAAAGTTTGGAGCCTGGGTAGCTGCAGCCGGAGCAACCTTAGGCCGACCAGTGATCGTCCCGGACAAAGAGTTACCGGAATTCCTAAGTCCGTATCCCGTCTCCGTACTTCCGGTAGAACCGGTCGTAGCCGAACGGCTCAAGCATCTCGGCATCGAGACCCTAGGTGACCTCATTCGCCTTCCTAGCGCCGCCCTAGTCAGGCAGTTCGGCCCTGACGGACAGAGAGCTCGTGCGTGGGCTACGGGTGAGCGAATTGACCCTGTCCAGGCGTATCACTGCCCTCAACCAATCCGCTCCTTCCTAGAATTTTACGCCCCTGTTGGCCAAGCAGACACACTCCACAGAGCTCTTGACCGGCTCCTAGAACAGGCGTTGGCTCGTCCGGCACGTAAGGGTCGGAGCATACAGGGTGTACGCCTCGTAGCTCGCTTAGAGGGTGGGGGCTCGTGGGCTTTGGAGTCGATTCTCCGAGAACCCACATCAGATCAAGAGCGCATCGCCTTGACCGTCCGAGCCCGGATGATTCTATCCCCTCCTCTCCGTGCGGTTGAAACCCTCATGGTGGAGTTTTTTCAGTTTGGCCCCGCAACCTCTCAGAACGAGCTCTTTGACCGTGCAGAAACTAACGGCAGAGAAAAAAGTGGACAGGACCTATCCCAAGGCGCTGTTGCTTCCTCACTCCGGGAAGCCGTAAAAGAATTGAAATTGAAGCTGGGGTTTTCTCCACTATACCGGGTCGTGGAGGTAAACCCATGGTCAAGGATTCCAGAGCGGCTACACGCATTACTGAATTTCGACCCGTGAAGCTAAGCGATTCACTGTCTGGCTTTCCCTGACGAGTGACCTTCATGGGGCCTGTCCAATTGGTCTGTTCGCCTCCTCCGCCAAGGTGAGGTAAGTTGTCCCCAAAAGTGGAACAACGCCTGTTACTACTAGGCCCTCGCATCTACCGAAGAGAACCCATGAACCCGAAATCAAGATCGGGATTCAGAATGTCTTCTCCCTCGCTCCTAGTCGTGTCTCTGTTTACCGGACTGCTCCTGATTACCGGGCCACAACCTTCCGAGGCACAGACGACCGCAAATTCACCCGGCGTTCAGGTCCAGACCAACGTCCTCGTTCCGATGCGTGACGGAGTTCGCTTGGCAGCCGATATCTATCTTCCCGATCGGCCCGGTCCATTTCCGGTTCTGCTCACTCGCACGCCCTACAACAAGAACCGCGGAGCTCGCACAGGCCAACGGTACGCGGAACAGGGTTACGCCGTCGTCGTGATGGACTCTCGCGGCATCAATGGTTCGCGAGGCGAATGGCGACCCTACGTCGATGAAGCCCTGGATGGATACGACACACAGCAGTGGATCGGACGGCAAGAATGGTGCGACGGAAACATCGGAATGTACGGGACCTCCTATCCAGGGTTTACCCAACTCCTACCTGCCCCGTATCGGAGTCCCTACGTGAAGGCCTTGGTACCCGTTGCCGCTCAATCTGACAACTTCGGGAGCATTTGGTCCACTAACGGGCTGTACCACCTTGCCCTCGGCTTGAGTTGGGGAACGAGGCAGGAAGCGATCGCAACAGATCAGATGATCCCAGACCTGAACTGGATGGAAGTAATGACACACCTTCCTCTTCAGTCTGCCATGGATGAAGTCGGTGTCTATTCCGAGTTCGTGGCCAACACAATCCGTCATGATGTCTACGACGACTTCTGGAGGCAGATGAGCGTCCGAGATCAATATTCGGAGATGGACGTTCCCGCCTATCACGTAACCGGATGGTACGACGACTTAGTTTCTGAAACACTCCTCAACTTCACCAAGATGCGTCAGTTCTCCCGGTCGGAACATTCTCGACGGTGGCAAAAGTTGCTGATCGGACCCTGGGGGCATGGTGTACGTCCAAGCCCTCGATACGGTGATACGGATTTCGGAAGTGACGTGGAAATTGACTTTCAGGTCATGGAAAGGAAGTGGTTCGACTATCACCTCAAGGGAATCCAGAACGGGCTCGACTCGCAGGCGCCCATCCGGATTTTCGTGATGGGCGAGAACGTGTGGCGTGATGAGTACGAGTGGCCGCTCTCCCGAGCGATCCCGACAACCCTATTCCTTCATAGCAGAAGTTACGCAAACACTCGCTTCGGCGACGGCACACTCGCAAGTGAACCACCGGGAGAAGAGTCTCCGGACCAGTACATCTACGACCCGAACCACCCAATACCAACCTACGGTGGCCATGGTTGCTGCGGAGCTGGTACCACTCCTAACGGACCATTAGATCAACGATCGACACAGCAACGACAGGACATCCTAGTCTATTCCAGTGAACCGTTGGAAAAGGACACTGAAGTGACAGGAACGATCGAGGCCAAAATCTTTTTCTCCACCGACGTGACGGATACCGACTTTTTCCTTACACTTTCCGACGTCTATCCGGACGGTAAGGCCATTCTCATCACGGAGGGTGCTCTGCGAGCCCGATTTAGGGATTCACTCGAAGAACCGACTCTTCTAACCCAAAACCAGATTTACGAGGTGAATATTGCGATGTGGGAGACCAGCAACGTGTTTAAGGAGGGCCATCGCATCCGCCTGCATATCGCGAGCAGCAACTTTCCCCGCTTCAACCGGAACTTGAATTCAGGTAAGCCCTTGGGAGAAGAAACAGTCGGAGACATGCGAGTGGCCATTCAGACGATCTATCACGATCGTGCTCACGCGTCAGCCATCGTTCTTCCGGTTATCCCATGAGTTGGAAAGTACTGGCTAGTGTTATCGTCGTTTGGGTGACGACCGCCACCAACCCGGCCTCAGGCCAAGAAGAGCATCTGAGTATCCTCAGGGCCAAGCTACAGACGAATCTGGATCGCATCGTGGCCGCATACGAAGGCGTGGCCGGGCTTCATGTGATTGATCTGAGTAGCGACGATAGGCTCGCCGTCAACGATGATCTGATTTTTCCGCAAGCCAGTTCAATCAAGGTTACGATCCTGCTGGAGCTTTTCCGTCGGGCCCAGTTCGATCCTGACATCCTTCGGAAGCGAATCGTGATGAATGACGACGTGCGGACCGGTGGAAGCGGTGTACTCAGAGTCCTCACGGATGGAGGTTCTGCGCTCTCTCTTGAAGACTATGCGATTTACATGGTCGTGCACTCAGACAACACTGCGACGAACATCCTTATAGACGAGCTCGGGATGGACGCTATCAACCAACTTTCCTCCCGGCTCGGAGCTCCGCGGACCAAGCTTCAGCGAAAAATGATCAGACCTGAGGAATCTGCTCGTGGTAATGAGAATATTTCGACCCCAGTCGACGCAGCAACTATCATGGCAAAGATCGCATCCTGTGATCTGCCAATGGACCGATCCGCATGTGTCCGCGTCCGCGAGATCTTGGAGATCTATAAGGGGGGTCCAGTTCGTGAGCCCGTCCCGAGACAGATCCCCATCGCATTCAAGCCCGGAGGCATCACGGGAGTCGCTACCGTCTGGGCGCTCGTTGGTCTACCCGATCGACCTTATGTGCTTTCAGTGATGTCGAATTACGGTGGAAATGGTGGTGCCTTGATCGAAGCCGTATCAGCAGTGGTCTACGAGTATTTTGAGAGGCTATCCGGTGTGACGGACTACGGAACCCGTGTACCATTAGACATCAAGCGGCGAATTCCCGGTGGCCGATAAGGTTCCTCTCAGGACCCTACTCCGTCATGCCCGCAGTCTCTGGTCGAGCTAACGAGAGATGAGGCCGTCCGATATCCGATCATCGAATTTCCTGCGATGGACTTGATTGTGCAGGAAACGATCGGGGAAGGTTGGTTGAGTCTAAGCCTTCGTCTATCGGGGTGCCTTTTCTTGCCCGTTCCGGGAACGGGTGCTCATCTTGGGATGATGTACAGACAGATGATCTTTTAGTCGACGAGGTGACGAAATGAAGATCTCGCGTCGAAAGATGCTCAAGATCAGTGCAGGAACTGGGGCCGCTCTGCTGTTGAGTGAGACGCGAGCCTGGGCTCATGAACAACCCCTACTCATGCGTTCCATCCCGTCCTCAGGACAGGAATTCCCTGCCGTAGGACTTGGTAGCGCTCGCACATTCAGTGTCGGCCCATCTGACGAGGAGCAGGACCCCCTGAGGGACGTACTACGACTCTTCTATGAAATGGGGGGTCGCTTCTTCGATACAGCCCCCTCGTACGGGAGTTCGGAGAGGGTCGCCGGCCAGTTGGTTCAGGAACTTGGCATTCAGAACGACCTTTTCTTCGCCACTAAGATCTCGACAGGCGGAGGGCGGGAAGCCGGAATCGATCAGCAGGAAGCATCACTCCAGAGTTGGGGACGCGACACCATCGACCTAAACCAGGTGCACAACTTACGAGATGTCGACATCCACCTGAGGACGATCCGACAAGCAAAGGAGGAGGGCCGAACCCGGTATGTAGGAGTTACCACCTCATTCACGCGACAGTACGAACAGATGGAGCAAATCCTCCGGGCGGAGGAACTCGACTTCGTCCAGCTCAACTACTCACTCGGTGAACGTGAAGCCGCCGAGCGTCTCCTTCCCTTGGCACAGGACCGAGGGATCGGGGTGGTCGTCAACGAGCCGTACAACGTCGGCCGACTTTTCACCGCAACACGTGGTCGAGAGCTTCCGGAGTGGGCGGCTGAGTTCGATTGCCAAAGCTGGGCACAGTTTTTCCTCAAATACATCCTAGCGCACCCTGCGGTGACGGTCGTCATTCCCGCCACCTCGGATCCGGAGCATTTAATTGACAACATGGGTGCCAATGTCGGGCTGTTGCCCGACGAGCGAACCCGAACCCGCATGGAAGAACTGTTCGACGGGCTGGCCTGACGGGATAGATGCGCTAGAAATACCACTCCTTGCAGAGGGGCGAGGATACTGAAGGGACTGGTTACCGTCTTCGGGGCCGGGGAGACAGGGTGGGAAGTTCATTAATTCGGACGCCAAAGCCTTGGAGAGGGGGAGTCTTAAATGGTTCGCCGCTGTTTTTACGGAATTTCAGCTGGAGTAATCGTCCTGGTACTCGCAGGCGCCTTTATCTCACTTCACGTCCTGTGGGCGTTGGTGCTGGTGGGACCCTTGATCGCACTGGGTCTGCATGACTCCCTTCAAAGCCAGCACACCATCCTCAAGAACTTCCCGTTGATCGGACACGGCAGATATCTCTTCGAGGCGTTGCGACCGGAAATACAACAGTACTTTATCGAATCCAACATCGATGCGTTTCCGATCGAACGGGAATTTCGCAGCATCGCATATCAGCGAGCCAAAGGTGAACTCGAGACTAAGCCGTTTGGCACACACCGGGATGTTTACCGTGTCGGCTACGAATGGTGCGCGCATTCGATGGCACCTACGCAGCCCATCAGCGAGCCGCCTCGAGTCAAGATCGGCAGCCCGGACTGTGAAGTACCCTATTCGGCATCGTTGTTGAACATCTCCGCCATGAGCTACGGCTCCCTTTCGAAGAATGCAGTGCTCGCGCTGAACACTGGTGCCAATCGAGGACATTTTGCTCACAATACCGGTGAAGGGGGCCTCTCTCCCTATCACCTTGAACCCGGTGGCGATCTCATCTGGCAAATCGGCACCGGATACTTCGGATGCCGAACCCAGGACGGTGATTTCGATCCGCAGGCATTCGAGCGCCAAGCTGCAGAGAAAGCGGTGCGGATGGTAGAGCTCAAACTTTCCCAGGGCGCCAAGCCTGGACACGGAGGGATTCTCCCGGCGGTCAAGGTCACCCGAGAGATCGCTGCCATTCGTGGAGTCCCGGCCGGCAAAACAGTGGTCTCGCCTTCCTCGCACCGGGCCTTTTCGACACCGCGGGGTTTACTCGAATTCCTGGCAACACTGCGCCAACTCTCGAGCGGAAAACCTGTTGGCTTTAAACTTTGCGTCGGTCGCCCCTCAGATTTCTTTGCCATATGCAAGGCGATGCTCCAGACCGGCGTGACCCCTGACTTCATCACGGTCGACGGAGGAGAGGGCGGAACTGGGGCAGCCCCGCTCGAGTTTTCAAATTCGGTGGGCATGCCCGCATGCGACGCTTGGGTCTTCGTGCACAACGCTCTCACAGGAATCGGGCTGCGCGACCAAATATCAATTGTTGCCTCGGGAAAAATTCTCACGGGATTTCACATGGCTCGTGCACTCGCCCTCGGAGCCGATCTCTGCGTGTCGGCGCGCGGCATGATGCTCGCTTTAGGCTGTATCCAGGCGCTGCGCTGCAACTCAGACCGCTGTCCAACAGGTATCACCACGCAAGATCCGTCGTTGATGTATGGGCTACATGTGGCGGGTAAGGCTGAACGGGTGGAGCGCTATCACGAGGGAACGGTCGAGGGATTCCTCGAACTTCTCGCGGCAATGGGGTTACGCCATCCGGCAGAGCTGGGCCCGGGCCACGTGTTTCGCCGCATCAGCAATACGCAGGTAAGCTGCTTCAGAGAGATTTACGACTTTATGACTGACGGCCAAATGCTGCTTGACGATCACGTACCAGTTGAGTTTAGCCAGGAATGGGAGGCCGCAAATCCCGACCGGTGGTAGATGGTAGTCGTGAAAACACTCGGACGGACATTTCCATCACAGTAGTACAAATTTACCCAGGAAGATCACGGCGAGCCCAATCAATATCCCGTTCAGATCCCCGTGCTTGCCCGCGAGGATCTTGATCAGGACGTAGGTTAGGATCCCCGCAGCGATCCCGTCCGCAATCGAGAAACTCAAGGGCATCATGACGGCGGTAATCACGAGGGGTGCCAACTCCGAGAAATCCTTCCAGGCCTCAAACTCACTCAACGATGCAATGAGCAGTACCGCCACAAACACGAGCGCAGGAGCAGTTGCATACGGTGGGATGGCATCTACGAAAGGAGCCACGAACAGCGTTGCAAAGAAAAGCAGGCCAACCACTATTGATGTCAGGCCGGTGCGGCCTCCGACCGAGATACCCGTGGTACTCTCGATGTACGACGTGGTAGTCGAGGTGCCGAGCAGAGCACCGACAACGGTTGCGCTGCTGTCAGCCAGCATTGCACGGCCAAGATTGGGAATCTTCCCCTCTTCTGTTTCGAGACCACCTTGATTTACCACCGCCACAAGGGTGCCCGATGTGTCGAAGAGATCAACGAACAACAGGGCCAGAATAACGCTCATGAATCCAACTTCGAGCGGTAGTAGAAATTCGAGTTCTAGGAAGGTTGGGCCCAGTGAGGGGGGGAGCGCGACCACCGACGCAGGAAACTCGAAGCTCGGGTCCAAGAACCATCCGACCACCGCCACGACCAAGATCCCGGCTATCACTGCAAAGGAACTACCGCGAACAAACAGAGCGACCGTAAGTATAAAACCGATGGCGAACAGACTCGCGGACCAAGTTTTCAGGTCGCCCATGGCAAGTAGGGCACCTTCGCCTTGAACGATAACCCCGGCGTTCCCAAGGCCGATGACCGTGAGAAGAAGGCCAATGCCGACAGCGATCCCTATCTTGATGCTCACGGGCATTGCATAGACAATTCGCTCCCGAACACCAGTCAGGCTGAGGATCAGGAATAGGATTCCAGACCAGAAAACTGCCCCCAAAGCGGTCTGCCAGTGGAGATTCATCCCAATCACAATGCTGTAGGTGAAGAAGGCATTCAGCCCCATGCCCGGGGCAAGAGCAACCGGCAGATTAGCGACGACCCCCATGAATATGCTTCCGAACGCAGCAGCCAGACACGTTGCTACGAAAACTGCGCCGAAATCCATCTGCGCGTTCTCGAGCATAAGCGGATTTACAGCAACGATGTAAGCCATGGTGACCCAAGTCGTCATCCCGGCAAGCACTTCCTTACCGACCGAAGTGCCCTGCTCGGCGAGTTTGAACCAGTCCTGTAGCATAGGACTCCTTCCGTCGCTGGGGTCGCTTACGAGGTCTGTGGGAAGCCGAGCGATGAAGCATCGCCACCCCAAGGAGGGCAAGGACGACGAAGTCCCACATGACATCCCGTATTATAATTATCTGTCCAACGTACTAGCCGGATCAGACGTACAAAACCGTGTTGGCAGGTGCTAGGAGAGGCCGGATCTCAAGGGTCGGATACGACCATCGCTCGCGAGTGAGGATGATGACTAATGGATAGACACAAATACCTGCTTATCTCTAGCTGCATCTTTGGGTTGGTTTCTGTCCTGCATCTGTTTCGAGTAATTGAGGGTTTATCTCTTACTCTAGGATCATGGACTCTGCCCATGTGGGCATCCCTACTTGCATTTGTCGTGCTAGGTCTATTGAGCTACCGAGGCAATACTCTTTGGCGGAAGGGCCGTACCTGAACTAGCTAACGCTATGAGGAACTGTAGGGTTCCTGAGAGGAGGACTAGCTCATGTTGTGGTGGCTTGGTTCTGTCGTAGCAGTAATCCTTATAGAGTTGGTGGAAAATGTCATGAAATCCACCGGTCAGAACTGACCAGTCCCAGACACACAAATACGTTCAAGTTCGGCCCGAACAAGGAAGAGTGGGACCGTTACAATCGGCCTCAAATTAATAGAAAAAATCTCACAAGCCTGTAAATGCTTGTGAGACCTCATCTTTCATCAACCTGTCGAACGGGCAGAAATCGTTTGCTCTATTGCCTCGTCAGCAACTCTTCCGGCTCGTAAACCACTCCGTTCTTCACGACCATCCGTACATCCCGGGTCGCGCGGATGTCTTCAAGCGGATTGGCACCGAAAACGACAAGGTCAGCCAGACGCCCAACCGCGATGGTGCCGAATTCCTCTCCGTACCCCATGATCCGTGCGGGAACCGACGTTGTGGCACGCATAACATCCAGTGGTGTCATGCCGCCATACTTGACGAGAATTTCCATCTCGACAAGAAGACTGAGACCCTCAGGATTAATAGGCGAATCAGTGCCCATCATCACCGTACCACCGGCTTCGACAATCCGCCGGGCGGTGCCTGCCATGTCGGACACTAAGAGACGGGTAGTCTCGATATCCTCACTAATTCGCCCCCCAGAGGATCCATACCGTGCACCCGCGGCCAGAGAGAACGCCCTCACTCTAGCGTCGTCGAAGATGGAGGGGTCCTCCTGCGCCAGAAGCGCAAAGCCCCCATAGATACCAACGGTTGGCGTGATCGTCATATCGGACGTCGCAAGCAGTCCGACAACGTCATCGTAACTCCGGTAAAGCTCGGTCACCTTGGTCGAATATCCCCTGCGGCTCGTCCCACGAACATGCTCAACCCCGTCAACGCCGTAGGCTACCCCCGGGTAAAGTTCATGAGAGGTTACCGGGACCCCCATCGCGTGCGCATCCTCAATAATACGCTTTTGAGTCGGATCGGAGAGGCGGACGTACGTCTTGATGAGATCGTACCTCAACGCCTCAGCTCTCTTGAGCTCCAACTCCACCTGGGCCGTCGCACCCAATGAAGAAGAGCCGGCGTAATAAATGCGGCTCCCATCTACACTACCTCCTGTACCGAAGATTCTGGGTCCAATGCGCCGCCCCGAGATTGTAGACTCACGACCCTCCACCATCTCGTATGGGTCGGACGAGGGATTCCGGATCGTGGTGACTCCGTACGAAAGCCAGAGACGTCCCAATTGCTCCCCGGACGAAAGACCCCCATGCGTGTGCATTTCGATCAGGCCTGGTGATACAAAACCGTCCGAAGCATCCACGACGCGACCCTGGTGGCGGACCTCGTTGTGGCTCTCCAATGCGACAATTCGGTTGCCCTCAATGACGATGTCCACATTGCGGCGAATCTGATCGGACGTCCCGTCGAACAGCCCTCCAGCGTGGACGACCACCGATCCCTGGGTCACCTCGCGCTCCCACGTGAGATCCATCGGAACGTCCTCAATACGTCCATTCCGTAGCCAGACTCGCCTCAGTCGGTCCGTCGTGAGGTAGAGCAGAGACTCAGAATCTCCCACCCATGACGGGTCGTCTGAAACCTCATTAGTCAGTCGTATGGGCGGCCCAGTCGCATCCCCCTCCGGGTTCACTGGAACCACCCAGAGGACTCCGGTCGAAACGTAGGCCATCCACTGACCATTAGGAGACCAGACCGGGCCACTCGTGGAACGCGTACCCACCGACCCGTGAGGTAGGAACTCGAGCATGCGCTCCCCCTCTTGCAGCACTAGTTCGGGGGGAAGAGCCACATCCCCAGCTTGACCAAGTTCCCACCCAGAAACGCCACCGTGGGAGCCGCTCGAGAATTCTCCTGTCACATCCTCGGCTACTCCAAAGCCCTGGTCTTCAGCGGCGGTGCGTGGGATCGGCATCAACAACACACGGTTCACCCCTTCCCTGAACCGAGTAGAGTAACGCCAATGAGCCGACACCCCGATTTGGGAACCATCGGGCGACCACGTCGGCCGTCCCGGATTGTTCAAACCGGATCGAACCGTTCGAGCTTCTCCCGTAGACATGTTCAGGACCCGAAGCCCACCTTCATAGAGGACCTCGCCCTCGGAACCTCCGATAAATGCGATCTGTCGCCCGTCCGGAGACCACGCAGGCGCCATTCCTCCACCCTCTGTGATTCGACGCTCCGCGCCAGTGCCCATGTCACGAAGCCAGAGATCTACTTCACCCTCCCGGTCGGAAGCAAATACGAGCGAGCGCCCATCTGGGGACCACGCCGGATCTACCTCCACCCAGGGATCATCCGTGATGCGTTCCGGGCTCTCGCCCAGGGACATGACCCAAAGATCGCCGAGTGCCGAAAACGCTACCGAAATGCCGTCGGGCGAAACAGCGGGCGAGACGATTCCTCGAACCGGAAACTGACCTTCTATATCCAAGTCCTGAGTGGCCTTTCGATAATTGCGGCGATCCAACGTCACCGTCGCCTCGAAAGGCACGTCACGTGCACTTCCTCCGCCTGTTGATCGAGTTCTGATCTTTCCGTCCGACGTGTAGATCAGACGGTCACCGGTAATCCATGACGCCCGGAAGGGGAACACGTCTTCATTAGGGTCACTCACTGCCCGGCTTTCCGCGCCGGAACCTGTTCCCACCACCCTCAGTGTGCTCATGCCGCGAGTTAATTCGTTGTAGGCGATCTCTACACCGTCCGGACTCCAAGAGGCGCCAAATCCCTGAGCACCACCAAGATCGACAATCTGCTCGGCGAAGGCAGCACGGATAACCCAGAGCCCGGCTCCCTCTCCATCCGTCAGATAGGCTACACTCCGCCCGTCAGGACCATAAGCCGGTCCGTACTCATTCCCCTCACCATCGGTAAGCCGGGTCACGGCCCGGCTCGCAAGTGCAAGCTCATAGATGCCGTACGTTCCGTCTCGGTCTGAAGACAAAGCGATCTTAGAACCGTCGGGCGACCAGTGGGGCTCCCTATGGTCGTAGGGGCCATTGGTAAGCTGTTCGAGATCCGTCCCGTCCCTGTTCACCACCCATATATGGTAGTTGCCGTCCCAGTACGCCTGAAACGCAATCCGGACTCCATTCGGTGACCATGTCGGCTGACGAGCGTCGCCGAGTGGGTCAGTAAGCGGTCGAGCAATTCCCCCCTCGACAGGCAGGACCCAGATTCGACCCAAAACGTCCAGCGCAAGCGTGGACCCGTCCGGTGAAAGGACGGCCGCCATGTTTGTCCCTTCCCGAATGGTGACTTCGTAGGTCTCCTGCAGAAACTCAAGCCCCTCCTCTAGTGGAACGAAGGCAAGCAGCACGACAGACGCAAAGCTCAGGAAGGCAATTCGAACGTTGGCGACGGTGGCCACGGGGCTTCCTCCATTTAGGGGAACTCGAATCTCATGACCGAGCATCTCATGGGACCTTTCAGTACAGGGTGAGGCTGAGATCGGCGCACGTCAACAAACCTGCTTGTTGAAACTTCACCACTCGTCCAGATACCACGATACCGACAACAAAGATCGGACACGAACGTACTTCACTAAACGCTGACAGCAGACCTTTATACGGCAAAGATCCGGGAAGAGTTGATTTCGGAGGTGAGCAACTCCAGGCTAAGGCTGTGCCTTTCAAGCCCTTTGCTCCCGAGAACATGTTAAGTCTCATCAATGAAGTTTTCGAGCCGTAAAATTCACCGATCGCCCCGTCTTTGAATTGCATCGTTCGTTATTTCGGTTTATTTTCGGTTTTTGAACCCTGTGGACCGCGATGCGATGAACCAATACGCTCCATCACCAACCAACACTAACGAGGACCATCTGAGTGGATTTCAGCACCAAAAACTTCTTCCCTTGAGGCTCCCATTTCCCATCCGGGTCCGAACGAATGACGAGGGGTTCCCAGCCGAACTCGAACGAAGGGGCAAGCGATCCTGTGTCGTAGCCATTCGAGAGCGCTGGAAGATCGACGACGAGTGGTGGCGGGACCGGATATCAAGGGAATACTTCGCCTTGGTTTTGGACAATGGACAACTCATCATCCTCTTCCGAGACCTCGTCGACAACGAATGGTACGGACAGTGAAGGTTTGCCAAATCCAACTCGCTCCGAGAAAAAGGACTCAGGTCCTTATCCATTTGGAGGATACGGATGAGCCTATAGAAATCGCATTGGACGTCGTCGAGCAGTCGGGAATTCACGTTGGGGACGAGGTTACGACGGAGATCCTAAAGCTCCTCCGGGAAGGTGATATGAAGTGGCGTGTTCGTCAGGCTGCCCTTCACCTTCTTTCGTACAGACCAAGAACAGAGCACGAACTCCGTATTCGTCTTCACGCAAAGGGTTTCCACGACAACTTTGTGGAATCATGCCTCCGGCTTCTCGAGGATCAGGGACTTTTGAACGATCACGCGTTCGCCTTGGCGCACGTGCGAAGCCGCATCCGGTTTCATGTGCGCGGACGTGTCCGTTTAAGCCAGGAGCTCCGTCAGAAAGGCGTGAGGACTGAGATAGCTAATCGCGCTATCGACGAGGTCTTCAATGATGAAGAGACATCGGAAGAAAAGTTGGCCTGCGATGCCGCCCGACAATGGATCTCTCGTCAGAACCAATCCTCCAGGAATGCTCTCGTGAGCACTGATCCAGAAGCGAACAGGCAAAAGGTACGTCGACGTCTTCATGCTTTCTTGAGTCGCCGAGGATTCAGATCGGATGCAGTCCGTGCCGGACTCACCGAGGCAGAAGCTAGAGCACGGGACAGCCTGGACGAATGAACAGGGTGACTAACGTCCTCGAAGGCGCAACTAAGGCCCCACTCTTCGTCAAAATCGGCTCGAAAACCAATATCCGTTATCTAGTCGTTTACCCATCTCCATCGAGGGACGTCCAGCCACGAGCGTAGAGACCCGCAGGCCGAGCCAGGTAACCTGGGTACTCTTCCACCGCTTGTCCGGCCCGGTACGCCTCTAGCTCTACGATAGCCACCGGATCTGTCCCCTCGTAAAGAACCTCACCGTCGGGAGCCACAGCCAGCGAAGGCCCACCGATGTCCACATCGAACTCTGGCCCAGGCCGGTTCACCGAGAGCAGGTAGGTATCAGCCATGAGAGCATTGGCCCGGAGCACCAGGCGCCAACGCTCATACGTTTCACTGGGCGTGGCTCTGGGTACCAAGAGCACTTCCGCCCCCTGGCTCCGGAGAAGCTGGGACCCGTGAGGGCGGTTGATATCAGAGCAGATCTGGATCCCTACGGTGATCCCAGGTGCAGGTATCACCTTCGGTGGTTCCCTGCCCGGCACGTAATGCGACGTTTCCCAATAGCCTTCTTCTTCGGGCAGATGGACCTTTCGGTACCAACCTAGCTCCTGCCCCCGGTTGTCGTACAGAATGGCCGTATTATGCCTTTGACCAGTATCCGGATCCGTGACGATGACTCCACCAAGAAGAGCGACACCTACTTTGGCCGCGGCTTCGGCCATTATCTGTTGGCGGGATCCTTTAGGTGGCTCGGTATCTTCGTCTCGTGGCACACGTGTAGCCGGTGACCAGGGATTCAGCGGAAGCTCAGGGAGAACCGCCATGCTTGCGCCGCCAGCGCGCGCGTGGGCCAGTCGCGCTTCCAGTCGCGATCCGTCCACATCTTCGTGGAAGACATCGGTGATGAGTGCCACACTCAAATGCTCGTCCATCAATCTCCCGAATCAGAAAGTGCGGTAGCTAACAACATTGGTGGTAGGTCACCAAGAAGAAAAAGTACGGAGAGATGGCCTTGTTGCACATCCCCTACTTTCGGTTTATATTCGTGTTCTTTTACCAAACAAAAACCGAAAGCTGTGTCCACACCTCCCTACATTGAGCTTCATTGTCACTCCGGTTTCTCCTTTCTGGATGGAGCCTCCCATCCGGAGGAACTGGTTTTTCGGGCTCTCGAATTGGGCTACCCGGCCATGGCGCTCACGGATCACAACGGCTTGTACGGTTCCATGGAATTCGCCCAGGCAGCTCGCGCGGAAGGGCTCCAACCCATAACCGGCGCCGAAGTCACCGTCGCTCTCGACATTCCGGGAATCCCCAAGGGCTTGGACGGACTAGGCTCGGGCGACTTGCACAGCAATCCCAAGAGTGACCCGTTGGCACGTGGCTGCCATATGACACTCCTGACCGAAACCCCAAACGGTTACGCCAATCTCTGCCGGCTTCTGAGTGATGCACATCTACAGAGTGAACGCGGACGGCCCACTCTTCCCCTCTCTTCCCTCCTCGCACACACAGAGGGCCTTATCGCCCTGACCGGATGCCGGAGAGGCCCACTCCTAGTCGCTCTAGAAGACAGTGTGGCCACCGCCGAGCTTCTAGCTCAACGACTTCGGAGCGCTTTCGGATTTAGGCAGCTCTTCATCGAGCTTCAGGACAACCAGGAAAAGGGAGACGGCTACCGGAATCGGAGCCTTGGACGCCTAGCCGATCGGTTCGGAATCCCTGTGGTGGCCACAGGAAATGTCCACTACCACCGCTCCGAGCGGCATCGGCTCCAAGACATCCTAGTGTCCATCCGGAACCAGACGACGCTGAACGGTTCTCACGTGCACCGGCGTTCCAATGCGCACTTCTACCTCGCCCCTCCGGAAGAGATGGCGAACCGCTTCCGAGGCCGTCCCGACGCCCTTTTCCACACCTTGGAGATCGCCGAGCGGTGCGCCGCCTTCGATCTCACTCGAGATCTGGGATATGAGTTTCCCGACTTCGAAGGAAGCGACCGAGGAAGGGCCATGGAAACCCTAACCGCTATCTGTCTAGCAAATCTGGATAAGCGCTACAGTGGCTTGAAGCTGGAAGAAAAAGCACGGGAACGTCTTCATCAGGAACTTGCACTTGTGGATCTGCACAGCCTGGCAGGCTTTTTTCTCGTCTACCGTGACATCATGGAGTTAGCTCGTGAGGTGGCTATCAAGATCCGGGGAACCGCACCACGTGCTCACGCAGGACTTCCGCCGGGACGAGGTCGAGGTTCCTCGGTTTCCTCCATCATCTGCTACCTCATCGGCCTATCCCACGTGGACCCAGTGAAAAGGAATCTTTTTCCGGGGCGTTTCCTGAATGAAGCTATGCAAAGCGTCCCAGACATCGACCTCGATTTCCCACGGGAAATCCGTGAAGAGTTGATCCTGAGAGTCTTCCAGCGCTACGGAAATGAGCACGCGGGGCTCGTGTGCACCTTTCCCACGTATCGTCTGAAATCTACGCTCCGTGAGATCGGTAAGACCCTGGATCTCCCTATGGGAGATTTGGAAAAGCTTTCAAAACTGGCAGAGCATCGCTCGGGGGGAGGCCTACTGGAAGAATTCCAGCGCCTACCAGAATTCCAGGAAAAGGCTAAGTCACCTTTATGGAAGGCGCTCTGCGAGTTGACTGACGATATCAAAGGCCTTCCCCGTCACATCTCTCAGCACGTGGGTGGAATGATTATCTCGAGCCGTCCCCTGGTGGAGATCGTACCCCTAGAACCCGCAGCTCGAGAAGGCCGGGTTCTCTGCCAATGGGACAAGGACTCCTGCAACGACGCGGGATTCATCAAGATCGATTTTCTCGCGCTAGGCATGCTTTCTTTGGTTGAAGAAGCCGTGGATCTCATCTCGGAGCGCGACGGCCAGGCTCCTGACCTCTCTCGCATCAATTTTGACGATCAGGCCGTGTACGAGCGTATCTGCAAGGGTGACACCATCGGTATATTTCAAGTAGAGAGCCGCGCCCAGATCCAGATGCTTCGGCGCGTCCAGCCCAGGAATCTGGAAGATCTTGTGGTCCAAGTAGCCATCGTCCGGCCCGGTCCAATCGTGGGGGGTGCAGTTAACCCATACGTGCGCAGGCGCGAGCTTCTACGGGAAGATCCGAGCTTCCGCATACCGTACGACCACCCTTTCCTAGAGGAGGCCCTAAGAGAGACTCTGGGTGTCATCATCTTCCAAGATCAGGTTCTCCAGGTATGCCAAGCTCTCGCAGGATTTTCGGACGGGCAGGCGGAGAGCCTCCGGCGCTCTATGAGCCGAAAACGTTCCAAGGAAGCTATGAACGCCCACTGGGAGGCCTTCCGTAACGGCACACGCGCACGGGGAATCGATGAGGTCACAGCTCAAAAAGTCTTCCAGCAGGTGACAGCATTCAGTGAGTTCGGCTTCCCCAAGTCTCATGCGGCAGCGTTTGGCCTCCTGGCCTACCAATCGGCATGGCTCCGCTATTACTACAGCACCGAGTTCTACGTGGGTCTCTTCAACAACCAACCCATGGGCTTCTATTCCCTAGACGCGCTGGGTCGGGACGCCCGCCGTCACGGTATCAGGACTCTCCTTCCAGACGTCAATCGGAGTCGGGTAAAATGCACGCCCGAGGAGTCCGACCTCCGGATCGGCTTGGGCTTCGTCCGAGGCTGGGGATCTGACATAGCCGAGCAAGTGGTGGAAGCGCGCGATCTCGGTGGGCTCTTTATTTCTCTCTCCGACTTTCTCCGGAGAACGCCCACGTCTCTGAAAAGACCTGCCATCGAGAACCTGATCTGTGTGGGTGGACTCGAGAGCTTCGGCCTGACACGGAGAGAGCTCCTATGGCAAGCTGGCCTCTGGCTAGGGCCCAAGAATGACTCAGAGCGGAGCGGTGGCCGGGACAACCACTCCCAGACAGAACTGAGACTGGAGGACCCCTACACGCAGATCACCTTTCCCGACTTTAACGACTCGGAGCGGATAGTAGCAGAATACCGCATGCTCCGTTTCTCCACGGGCCTCCATCCCCTTGCGTTACTCCGGGGCGAGCTTCCGGATGAAACTATGACCGGCAACCACTTTATAGACCTACCCAACCACTCCACAGTGACAGTGGCCGGGATCGTTGTAGCTCGTCAACGACCCTCTACGGCAAACGGCTATGTCTTTATATTGATGGAAGATGAGTCCGGTCCTATAAACGTGATTGTGAAACCAAACATCTATGAAAAATTCCGGATGTCCATACGGATGGAGCCATTCCTAATCGTCCGTGGACGTCTACAGAAAGACGGACGGACTATGAACGTGATCGCCCACGAGGTAAGGGCAATTCGGGTCCAGAAAGCAGCACGGCCGGAGGCTCCCCACTCTGACCTGCCGGAGACCCTGGAGTGGTGGTCCGAGCCGGAGGAGCGGGGCACTCGTACTCCTTTCCGTTACCTTACGGCCCTCAGACAATCCCCACCGGGGATCAAGGGCTTTGGGTAACCTGACTCCTCCCCTACCTTTAGTCACCCAGCACTTCGTCAATCTGAAGTCCGGCTTCATAGGCCCAGCCAGCAGCGGAAATCTTGCGGGAATTCTGAGGCCGAACTCGCTTCACGAGAATCTGGCCACCCGCCGCAGCGACAGTAAAACCGATATCACTGATTCCCGTTACTGTGCCGGGTGCGGTGTCAACATCACCGTCTCTACGCTCAGAGTCGAATAGCCCCAAAGGCTCACTATCACGAGTTGTGCTGGCGCCCGGCTGCGGATTGCAACCTCGAATCAGGTTGTAAACAGTGGCCACCGATCGAGACCAGTCGACAACTCCATCCTCCGATCTAACCCAGCTTTCATAAGTTGCCTGTGACTCGTCCTGCACGATTTCTGGCGCCGTGCCATCACGAACCATGTCGATCGCTTCAACCATTGCCTCCACACCCATCGGGTAAAGCCGGTCGAAGTAAAGAGATCCCAGTGTATCGTCAGGGTCGATCTCAGTTTCCTTCTGAAGGAGAACAGGACCTGTGTCGAGCCCTCGATCGGGCCAGAAGATAGTAAGGCCGGTTATGGCCTCTCCTTGAATAATCGGCCAGTTGATCGAACTAGGTCCACGGTGCTTTGGCAACAGTGACGGATGGTACTGAATCGTCCCAAGCTTCGGTGCCTCAATCAGTTCGTCAGGAACTATATCTGTGACGAATGCCATCACGCACAAATCTGCGTCCAGTGCCTTGAAAGCGCCGATCGCCTCTTGGGAACGATACCTACCATGTTGATGCACGGGGATAGATCTGTCTAAGGCACCCTCTTTGAGCGGATCAACCGGGCGGCCCTCTCGATCAGGCGGCGGAAACACCCCGACGATCTCGTCTTTTCCCGTATCTGCTACCGCTTCCATCACGGACCTGCCGAACGCTGATTGGCCGATTATTACGATTTTCATCTGATCATTCACTCCCGTCAATTCGTTCGCTCCAAATGGAAGCGCATTCCGTCCCAATCCAAGGCTGGAGAAAAGATATCGAAATAAGCTTCCACTTCGTCCCTTGGGCGAAAATCCGAGATCACTTCCCTGACCTCTGTCTCGTAGATTTCTCGATCTTGCTCGTCACCAGCAGACAAAGCTGATGCCACTCGATCTCGGCACGCGAGGAGGCGCATACGCATTTCACTTATCCGATTCTCGAATCCATCGTGTAGGCCGAAATGAGAGACACCGAAGGCGCTGGGCCCGATCGTCTGTACATTGTCCAAAGTTTCGAGCCAGGCCGTTACATTTACTCCGGGCGGCGGTGTGGGAGGATGGGTGGGAGCTCCCGGAGCGAGGATCACGCCCAACGCATCTCCCGCGATTAGGATCCCATCATACTCATCCAGATAGGATACGTGATGGGCAATGTGCCCCGGAGTAGAGAGGGCACTCAGGCCCGGCACGGGCTCACGTGTCTCAGGGTTCCAAGCGCAAATACGGTCCTTGGGCACAGGGAGTACATCTCCCCACAACCGCTCATGAGCCTCTCCAAAGGTTCTCCGTGTGCTAGCCACCAACTTCTCCGGATCAACTATGTGCGGCGCTGCGTCAATGTGCACGTGAACTTGGAGATCAGGAAAGCGTGACACGAGATGCCCTGTTCCTCCCGCATGATCGAGGTGTACATGCGTCAGAAGCAGGTGCCTAATATCCGAGAACTGAACACCCAATTCCGACAAACCTCGCTCAAGTCCGTTCAGCGAAGTTGAGGGGCCAGGGTCCACGATCATTGGTTCCACACCGTCAACCCAATACGATGAGATCGAGCCCGATAGGCCGAGGTGTACGAGGTCTATGGGAACTACGGTCACTCGATCCTTCCGCAGTAGAGATGGGCTCTGACCGACGGACTCAGCGCTCTTCTATTGGGACGAAGTCGCGGAACGCATCGCCATCAAAGACCTGACGCGGACGAGCGATGCGCTGCTCCGTATCATCAAGCATCTCTTGCCACTGCGCCAGCCACCCCACCGATCGAGGGATCGCAAAGAGCACCGGGAACATCTCCACGGGAAATCCTAACGATTGGTAAATCAGGCCTGAATAAAAATCAACATTAGGGTACAGATTCCTAGAGATGAAAAAGTCATCTTCAAGTGCAATACGTTCCAACTCAAGAGCCACGTCGAGGAGGGGGCTTCGACCCGTCACCTCAAACACCTCATCAGCCGTCCGCTTGATGATGCTAGCACGGGGATCATATGCCTTGTACACTCGATGCCCGAACCCCATGAGGCGCTCTTCTTTGCGTTTCACACCCTCAATGAACGCAGGGATCTTGTCCATCGTGCCAATCTTCTGGAGCATTCGAAGAACGGCCTCGTTCGCCCCACCATGAAGTGGCCCGAAGAGAGCCCCCATTGCTCCTGCCAAAGCCGAATAGGGATCAGCCTCACTGCTTCCGATGACCCGCATCGCAGTAGTGGAACAATTCTGTTCGTGGTCCGCATGGAGGATGAACAACACATCTAGCGCTCGCTCGAGAACCGTATTCGGTTCATAATCACCACCCTCAATGCGGAACAGCATGTCGAAAAAGTTCGCCGTATAGGAAAGCTCCTTCGCCGGGTAGGAAGAAGGAAGGCCTCTCTGCTGGCGGTAAGCGAACGCTGCCAAAGTCGGCATTTTACCCACGATCCGATGAATCTGTAGCCACTGATTTCCACGATCGCGCACACTTCTCGCGTCAGGATAGAAGGTTCCCAGTGCTGCCACGCCACTAATCAACATGCTCATCGAGTGCGCATCGTGCCGGAACCCGTCCATCACTGTCCGGATGTTCTCATGAACGTATGTGTGACTCATTACGCTCTTAACAAACTCGTCCAGTTCTGGCTGAGTGGGGAGATTCCCCTTAAGAAGAAGATACGCCACCTCGAGAAACGAACTGTGCTCCGCAAGTTGTTCAATCGGGTATCCGCGGTACTCTAGGATACCCTTCCCACCGTCGATATATGTGATCGCACTCCGGGTCGAGGCAGTATTCAAAAAGGCCGGATCGTAAGACATCATGCCGAAGTCAGCGTCGTCGACCTTGATCTGACGAAGATCCATCGCCCTGATCACATCACCTTCGAGGATACCGACCTCATAATCACGACCAGTTCGGTTGTCCCGGATTGTCAAACTGTTCTTTCCATCCCGCTTATCGGTCATCTCTTCTCCGGTGCCGGTCCTGGATCCGCTTCACAGATATTCATATCCTATTCCTAGGGAATTTCAAAGAATTCAGTTCAGATCGGGCACAGCATTTAATTGAAAATCGGCCGCCGTCCGTCTCAGTGCCGGGAGGGGGACTCGAACCCCCAAGGGCCGAAGCCCGCCGGATTTTGAGTCCGGTGCGTCTACCAATTCCACCATCCCGGCCAACCCAGAATAGCGCGTTTATCGGGATAAAACCTAACGTTTTCAGATCGGACCGAAAAGCACTAGTGCACCTAAGTGAAGGACAACCGGGATAACCACCACCACAGTTTAGACATAGCCTCTCAATGGTTTCACGATCGGACCGCCACACCCAAAGTTTGATGGAAACACCGAAAAAATATCTAAATCTGTACGCCGGTACCCCCTCACAGCTAAACCTCTGGCTTGGAACGGGTGCGTGTCACAGTCACTCTGAGAGTGTTGCCAAATATTCCCTTAGTCCAGCCATACGTTCCGTCGCTCCGGGCCATTCGGCGGCAACCTCCTCCACATGTGAGAGGAGATTGCCTTGTCCTGTATGCTCACGGACTTCCTCCAACATATGCTCAATCTTGCAGAAAGTTGCAAGCATTTCGCCGGACGTAGCGTGGAACATGGGCGCTGCAATCGCCCCATGTACAACGAAGGCGGCAGCCATGTCCCAGTAACTCATAACCATGCGGAGCTTGGCGCTGTTCTCTGAGGCAAGGGCCGCGGTATAATCTTCAGGAGAATTGGGGTTAAAGGAGCGGATTACCCAGTTTCGTGCGTCACGTAGCTCAGCCTCCCGACGAAAATCGTAAAGACGCATCAATAGATCGGCGTTCTCGTATGGTGTGCTCAAGAAACCTCCCGGAAGAATGTAAGGCTATAGAATACAGTAGAAAGTTGGCGCAGGCATCCGCTGTCAGCCAGGCCCTAACGCCCTAATGACTCTCTACGAGTTCCCCGATAAGATTCACCGCATTCTGTGAACGCGGGGTGTCTTCAGTACAGTCCCTTTCGTATTTTTCCGTTTCGGACTTTTCGATAAAGTTGCCATCGCCGTATGCTTAGAATAACCATCAAGAGGCTTCAATGAGCAGTGATCCCTTCGGTGCCCGAACGGACATAGCGCTGGCTGAAGGACCCACCTCCTTCTATAGCCTCACTCGGTTGGAGGAATTGGGTCTGGTGGAGCTCGACCGCCTGCCCTTCTCCATACGCATTCTATTAGAGAACGCGCTGCGCCACTCCGGCGGGCGGTACGTCGGGGAGGGCCATGTGAAGGCGGTGGCCGAATGGAGCCCAACAAAGGCAGGGGCTGACCTCCCATTCATGCCGACCCGCGTGGTCCTTCAGGACTTTACGGGCGTTCCAGCTGTCGTTGATCTCGCAGCGATGCGGGATGGACTCATGGCTCTGGGAGGTGATCCAAAGCGGATCAACCCCGTCGTGCCGGCCGATCTAGTCATCGACCACTCCGTGCAGGTCGACTTCTTCGGAACACCGGAGGCATACCGCAAGAACGTGGAGCTTGAATTCGAGAGGAACCGTGAGCGGTACACGCTGCTTCGGTGGGCTCAGCACGCCTTCAAGAACTTCCAAGTGGTTCCACCTGGTACGGGTATAGTACATCAGGTAAATCTGGAATACTTGGCTTCCGTGGTCCATCGCCGAAGCGAAGACGGCACCTCTCTCGCCTATCCGGACACACTGGTGGGCACGGATTCGCACACCACGATGATCAACGGCCTGGGTGTCGTAGGTTGGGGCGTCGGCGGGATCGAGGCAGAGGCGATTCTCACTGGCCAACCCTACTACATGTTGGTGCCGGAGGTCGTGGGAGTGAAGTTCACGGGAGAACTCCCGGAGGGCTCCACAGCGACGGATCTAGTTCTCCACGTCGTGGAGAGGCTCCGTGGACACGGTGTGGTGGGTCGCTTCGTGGAATACTTCGGGCCGGGCCTCTCGACGTTGACACTTCCGGACCGGGCAACACTAGCCAACATGTCACCTGAATACGGTGCGACGATCGGCTTTTTCCCCGTCGATGACGAGACGTTGGTTTACCTGAGAGGATCCGGCCGTAGCGCAGAATTGGTCGAGCGCGTGGAGCGGGTGAGTAAGGAACAGAGTCTCTTCCGTACGGATGAGACTCCCGATCCAGATTACACCGAGACCTTACATATGGACCTGTCGACGGTGGAGCCAAGCGTCGCGGGGCCGAAGAGACCTCAGGATCGCATCAACCTCAGCGACCTCCCTGAAGCATTCAGTAAAGATCTTCCTGAACTCGTGCCAACTGGCTTCTCCGTGGACGAAGGGCAGCAGCGGATAGTGGAGGTCAACCTGGAAGGAAAGAAGGTCGAGATCGGTGACGGAAGTATCGTGATCGCAGCAATCACTAGCTGTACGAACACTTCGAATCCGTCGGTCATGGTGGGGGCAGGCCTTCTTGCCAAGAAAGCAGTCGAGCTGGGACTCGATGTCAAACCCTGGGTGAAGCCGAGTATGGCTCCGGGCTCGAAGGTCGTAACGGACTACCTCGAAGCCTCCAATCTCATGAAGTACCTCGACCAACTTCGATTCGGTGTAGTCGGGTACGGTTGTACGACGTGCATCGGCAACTCTGGACCCCTCGCCGAGCCAATTGACGAGGCAGTACGCGAGCAGGGCTTGGTCGTTGCCTCGATACTCTCCGGTAACCGGAATTTCGAAGCTCGTATCCATCCAGATATCCGGGCAAATTACTTGGCGTCACCGATGCTCGTAGTGGCCTATGCGCTGGCCGGCAGGATCGACATCGACCTGGCCAGTGAGCCACTGGGGAACAGCGAGGGCGGGGCGCCCATCTTTCTTAAGGACCTCTGGCCCACCTCGGCCGAAATCCGTAAGACCGTCCGATCGGCACTCGATCCCGAGATGTACTCGCAGCGCTATGGCGAGGTCTTCGAGGGCAACGATCTCTGGAAGGCACTTCCCCTCCCACATGACGAAGACGCCCTATACGATTGGGAGCCCGAATCCACGTATATCCGGAATCCACCCTTTTTCGACGGAATGTCCCACGACACAACGGAGCTGACTGATATTACGGGAGCCCGAGTGCTCGGCGTCTTCGGGCGGACGACGACTACAGATCACATTTCACCGGCCGGGGCCATTCCCAAGAATGAGCCGGCAGGACTCTACCTCCGTGACAAGGGCGTGAAGCCCTGGCAATTCAACACCTTCGGGTCCCGCAGGGGCAACCACGAAGTAATGATGCGTGGAACTTTCGGAAACGTGCGCATCAGAAACCTGATGTTGGAAGAACGGGAGGGAGGGTACACGGTGCACGTGCCTACTGGTGACGAGCTCCCCATCTACGAGGCGGCAATGAGATACCAGGCCGAGGGGACTCCCCTGCTCATCCTGGCAGGGAAGGAGTACGGCACGGGCAGCTCACGGGATTGGGCCGCCAAGGGAACGACGCTCCTAGGTGTGCGTGCCGTACTCGCGGAAAGCTATGAACGCATCCACCGAAGCAATCTGGTCGGAATGGGGGTTCTGCCTCTTCAGTTCGAGGAGGGAGACACTCCCGAATCACTCAGGCTAACCGGCTGGGAGTCGTACGATATCCTCGGGATTTCCGACGGCCTGGGACCACGTGAGCGCTTGAGGGTTGTCGCACGGCGAGAGGATGGGGAGGAGACCACCTTCGGAGCGATCGCTCGACTCGACTCAGAGGTAGATGTTGAGTACTACCGGAACGAGGGAATCCTCCACACCGTGCTACGGCGTATGGGCTCCGGAGAAATGTAAGACCGGCGTTTTGTCTAAGCCCAAACTCAGCCCAAAGGCTCACGCCTTTCATGCCTCAACGATACGGGCGGTTTCAGGACCTCCGCCATCACAATAGCTCTGCGGAGTAAAGCGAGTCGACTCGTGGTCCCGCCGGAAACGGGATCCTTCCTTAACTTGCGGGTCACCACCTCAAATGAGTCGATAGCCGTGTCTTCGGGATGCATCACATGCTCGTGTGGCACCTCGCTCAGGGATGGGTGGGCCTGCACAGGTGGTATAGGTTGGATCTCCACCGGAGGGTTACGGTTCGAGAACAACGTGGACCCGGGAGACTCTGGCTCCAGTGCATGCCCGCGTGTCGGACTCGGACGATCAGACTCAGTACGCCCGGTTGGAACACCCCCTCGAGCCAGTGTGACCATCTCTTTCCAGAGTTCGCCCGGCACCATCTTTTCTGAAGAGCCCTCTCTGAATTGCTCTTCGTCGTTGGTTCCCGACGGTCCGGTCGGTCTGGGAACTTGGCCACGCCGCTGCGCAGCCTGACGCTTTTTTCGCGCGGCCCCATCCATCAGAGTGATGATGACGAAGAACGCGATTACCAGGAGTTGAACATAACCTTCACCCATAGAGTCTCCCCCTCCTTTGTCTGCTACGCCCTACCCCAACGGCTCAGTCGTGTCATCTTCACCACCCGCGATGGCATTCCTCATGGTCGTATCCGACCGGATGTTGTCGTAGCGGACGAAATCCATGACCCCCATGTGGCCTTGGCGAAAGGCTTCGGCGAGAGCCAACGGGACTTCGGCCTCCGCCTTGACTAGGTCAGCCCGCATCTCCTCTACCTTCGCCCTCATCTCTTGCTCGCTCGCAACGGCCATGGCCCTGCGTTCCTCCGCACGAGCCTGGGCGACCCGCTTGTCCGCCTCGGCCTGATGTGTCTGAAGGTCGGCACCGATATTCTTGCCCACATCAACATCAGCGATGTCAATCGAGAGAATCTCGAACGCAGTGCCCGAATCTAGACCCTTAGAGAGCACAGTCTTGGATATGGCGTCAGGATTCTCGAGCACCTGTTTGTGGGACTTGGCTGAACCGATCGAAGACACGATGCCCTCACCCACCCGGGCAAGAATCGTGTCCTCGCCCGCACCACCAACCAACCGATTGATATTAGCTCGAACCGTGACCCGAGCTTGCGCGATGAGCTGGATCCCGTCCTTGGCCATGGCCGCCACCTTGGGCGTGTTGATCACCTTCGGGATCACCGAGACCTGAACGGCCTCGAACACGTCTCGACCAGCCAGATCAATGGCGGCAGCCTGTTGAAAGGTCAGGCTGATTGTCGCCTTATCCGCACTGATCAGTGCCCGCACCACACGCTCCACCTGTCCACCAGCGAGGTAGTGAGCCTCCAAGTCGTTTACGTTCAACTGGATTCCTGCCTTGGTCGCCCATATCAGCGGCCGAACGACGGCGGGCGGGCTCACCTTTCGAAGGCGCATTCCCACCAAATACCCGATTCCTATTCGCACCCCTGCCGCCATGGCTTCGATCCAAAGCCGAACCGGAACGGCCCAGGCAAGTACCGAAACGCCCATGATGGCGGCGAAGAGTACGAAAAGGCTAAAAATATCAAGCTGCACCATGCGGTGATCCTTTCGCTAAGCTGGCCGATTCCCGGGGTAGCACCCGCGAGGATCGGCATAGTTGGTAGACGTCCTCATTCCTCATCAATCTTGATCTTGACCGGGCGCACCACGTGTCGAGATCCTTCTGCACTCACGATGCGCACGGGTGTCCCCTCTTCGATCCACTTGGATTCCGAGACGACGTCGATACGCTCGTCATCGAAAAGTCCAATCCCTGAAGGCCGCAGGTCGGTTGCGGCAATGCCCTCGGCGTCGACAAGGTCAAATCGAGTCTCTGCCGACTGATACCCGATCGCCTTATCTGTTCGCGTTCCCAAGAAAATGCCGGAGCGGTACAATCGAGTGCTCTTGGGAAGGTGACGGAGCAGAGCCCAGCCCGTCACTAGAATAAGAAGGATCGCTGTGGAGAGGATTCCTCCGGCTCGGCTGAAATCCTGCATGGTCGGGAGGCTTCCGAGCAGACTCATATAAATACCTCCAAAGATGCCCACGATGCCCAGGAGACCGAACAACCCAAACCCCGGGATCACAAAAACCTCCGCCGCTAGAAAGCCAACCCCGGCTCCGACCAGAAGTAATTCTTCCCATCCAGCCAGCCCGAGGATGAGATGCGAACCGAAAAAGAGCGACAACGCGAGCACACCTGCGCCGCCGGCTAAGCCGAAGGTCGGCGTCTTAATCTCAACGATAAGTCCAAGAAATCCGAGGGAGAGGAGAAACGGCGCCACCACGGGGTGTGAAAAAAAACGGACCAAGCGCTCGGCCCAGTTGACTCGCATCGTTTGCACTTCAGCCCCAGCGAGTTCCAGCTCTCCCAAAAGACTGGTGAAGTCTGCTGTTTGTCGTGCAAAATCGTAGAGCACAGCTTCTTCTGTCGTCAACGTGAGAAGCTTGCCAGATTCCACGATGTCAGGGATCGCCAGCGACTCGTCAACCATTGCCTCCGCAATAGCCGGATCGACCTCATGGGCTTCGGCGAGCGCCCTCATCTCACTTCGCATTGCCGAGACAATTTTTTCTGAAGCCTTGGTGCCCGATCCATCTACCGGTGTCACCGCCCCGATGACTGAGCCCGGTCGCATATAAATCCGCTGGGTGGCAAGGGAGATCATCGCACCAGCAGAAAAAGCTCTCCGGTTCACAAAAGCATAGATTGGCACCTCAGAATCCGATATCGCGTCGGCGATTCGTTCCGCCGCATCGACACGTCCCCCGGGCGTATCAACGTCCAAAATGATGGCGGCGGCACCGGTTTCCTCTGCCTCTCGGATGGACCGTTCGATAAACGGAGCCAGACCCATCTCAATCACGCCCGTCACGGGTACTCGCACAACGACGGGCGAGCCCTGCCCCATGGATGCGGTCGGCAATCCCAGAAGCCCTCCAAACAAAAGGGCCGCAGCCGCAAGTGTACTCCTTGACATGGGTCTCATTTCCCTCGAAGCAAGAGTCGAACTAGATAGATCTAAGTTAAGATGGGAAGCCGGGTCTCACAAAGGGAAACTGTCCTGTCCCCACCATCTAAGCAGATCCTCAGAGGGCGCAAAAACCGATCTCTCAGTCGGAGATCTCAATCTCCTGGTAGGAGGTCAGCGTAACACAACCCAGGAATTGCCTGTGAGTAATCGTCGACATCACGAACACGGCTGTGATCATCGATCATGCCCATGTAGCAGTTAGAGCAATATGCATAGCGATACCTGCGAGCCGCCGTAAACCGAGATTACGGATCAATCTTTTAGGCCCAGCAGAAGCGTTGATCGCTTCGACCTTCAGTGCGGTTGCCCACCCTCTCCACCTCGGATAGCTTCCCGTTCGAACGCTCGTCCGAATCGGGAACCACCAAGTTGGTGACAGTCTGCGTCAGTCCGGAAACGCATGCCGTCGTTAAGCAAGTGCGAGACAAGATGCTCTCGGAGGTCGTAAATCGTTAAGCAGAGGCAACGATTTGACGTCAAGCTCGCAGCCATTTTGCGCGCATCGTCAGAGGTCTTCGCAGAGAAGGGTTACGACCGGGCAAGTGTGCGCGATATTTCTGCGGCCACCGGGATTAGCCTCTCCGGACTCTATTATTACTTCAGTAGTAAAGAAGAACTGCTCTTTCTCATCCAGAAGACTTGCTTCGACACACTACTGGAGCGCCTCAGTAAAGATCTTGCCGGACTTGACTCTCCCGTCAAGCGTTTGTCCGTAATCGTTCGAAATCACGTTCGTTTCTTCGGAGACAATATGGCAGAAATGAAGGTACTCTCACACGAAGCTGACGCTCTCACGGGAGACTACCGGAAAGAAATTTCTGACCGCAAACGAACCTATGTCGGCTTAGTCCATCGGTGCGTAGAAGAGATTCTAGAGGCCCCGGATGCGGCGAACCCCCGAGTGGTTACGTTTGCACTCTTCGGAATGATGAACTGGATCTATACGTGGTATCGTCCTGAGAAAGACGATTCGATTGATCGCCTCGGATCCGTGATCCTTCATATCTTCTTGGAAGGCATTTCCTCACGCCTTCCCAATCAAGGAAAAGGGGTAGCGGAAGCGGATCCCAGTGGCCTTCCATTCTTCGACAAAAACTAAGACTGAAAGGGGAGCATGAGATGACGGATAAGACATTAGTTCATTACGAGTTACGCGATGGTATTGCGATCGTGACACTCGACGATCCACCAGCCAACACGTATACGCATGAGATGATGGTTCAACTCGACCAGGCTATCATCCAAGCTCGGTTCGACGAAGGTGCAGAAGTGATCGTGGTCACGGGGGCAGGCGAAAAGTTCTTCTGCGCCGGCGCAAATATCCAAATGCTCTCGAAAGTCACTCCTGGTTTCAAGTATAGCTTTTGCCTCCACGCCAACGAGACACTGAATCGCTTCGAGCATACCCCGAAGCTTGTCATCGGAGCACTCAATGGGCATACGGTAGGGGGTGGACTGGAAATTGCGATGGCATGCGACATACGGATCGCACGCAAAAACGCTGGCCAATGTGGTCTGCCGGAAGTTTCCCTTGGCGTGCTCCCAGGCACCGGCGGAACACAACGACTGGTTCGGATTGTAGGAAAATCAAAGGCGATTGAGCTCATGGCCGGAGGTGAAACCTTTGACTTCGACCGGGCACTGGAACTCGGACTCGTCAACCAAGTGCTTGAGGCCGGTGACCGCGAGGATTTCTTGGCGCAGATCATCAAATACGCAAAACAATTCACGACTCCTAACAAGGCCGTGAGAGCCGTCGGTAGTATTAAGCGCTCCGTGCAGACTGGAGCCGAATTGCCTTTTGAGTTGGCTCTAACTCTCGAGCGTGAACTCCAGCAGCAGCTCTTCCAGAGTTCGGATGCGGATGAAGGACTGTCGGCATACGTCGAAAAGCGAACGGCTGAATTCACCGGTTCCTGACGTGAGGTGCTGACATGAGGGCTGCTTGGATTGTCGACGCAGTACGCACGCCCATCGGACGGCACGGAGGAGCCCTCGCAGAGGTCCGCCCTGACGACCTCGCGAGCTATGTCATCAGAGCCCTGGTCGAACGCACGGATATCGATCCGTCCGACATCGACGACGTGTTGATGGGATGTACCAACCAAGCGGGTGAGGACAACCGCAACGTGGCTCGCATGGCTCTTCTCTTAGCAGGTCTGCCGGTGGACGTCCCCGGTCAAACCATTAACCGATTATGTGGATCTGGCCTTCAGGCCATCAACTCTGCCTTTCACAGCATTCAGGCAGGCGAAGGTGACGTGTTCATAGCGGGTGGAGTAGAGAGTATGAGCCGTGCCCCCTATGTGATGCTGAAGGCCGAAAAGGCCTTCTCCCGTGGGCACCCAATCACCGCCGATACAGTCCTTGGATGGCGCTTCACCAACCCTGCACTACCCAACCACTGGACCATCGGATTGGGTGAAACAGCCGAAGTGGTCGCCAATGAGTTTGGTATTAGTCGAGAGAAACAAGACGCCTTTGCGGTGGAGAGTCAACACAAAGCGGGGGCGGCCATTGCCGCCGGCCTTTTCGACACCCAAATCATTTCTGTAGAAATTCCCCACCGAAAGGAAAAACCCACAGTGGTGGACACAGACGAGCATCCGCGCCCCGATACCACGCTGGAAGATTTGGCGCACCTCCAACCAGTATTCAAGGCAAGCGGAACAGTGACTGCTGGAAACGCATCCGGACTCAACGATGGAGCGGCGGCACTTCTAGTGGTAGAAGAGAGCAAAGCGCAAAGGCTCGGTTTGGAAGGGCTCGCGCGGATCGTTTCCACCGGAGTGGCAGGAGTTGAGCCTCACCGAATGGGGCTCGGACCCGTTCCGAGCACACATATCGCCCTTGAGCGAGCAGGTATCGGGGTAGCTGATCTCGACCTGATTGAGCTCAATGAAGCGTTCGCAGCACAAGCTCTTTCATGTATTCGAGAGTTGGATCTCGACACCAACCGTGTAAACGTGAATGGAGGTGCTA
>JAYZFL010000005.1:0-21025 GCA_036336795.1 Gemmatimonadota bacterium | reverse complement strand
GTTAGCGGCTAATCATGAGCAGAAATCCCCCGTCCTTCCTTTCGACACCGAAGCGGTCTTAGGTTCTCGGCATGGAACCGTCCGGAAAGCGTATTCTCTGGGTCGACGACGAGATCGACCTTCTCAAGCCTCACCTCCTGTTCCTACGGGACCGGGGATACCACGTCGACACGATTACGAACGGGGATGACGCTATCGCCCTTATGCGACAGCATGGTTATGACCTCGTGTTGTTGGACGAACAGATGCCGGGGAGGCGGGGGCTGGAGGTGCTGGAGGTGATGCGTAGAGAGGATCCCCACGCAAGAGTTGTGATGGTCACGAAATCTTCGGAGGATCACACGATGACGGAGGCCATCGGGAGGCATGTCGCCGACTACCTCGTAAAGCCCACTAGCCCAAGGCAGGTTCTGTCAGTAGTGACACGCATTCTTGAAGGATCGTCAATCCGTCAGCAGCGCGTCGCTCAAGACTTCGCTAATCGATTCGGCCAACTGTCGCTGAAGCGCCAGGAAGCCGGCTCCGAGGTTGATTTCGCGGAAGTGTACATGGAGCTGACGGATTGGCACGTGCGGCTTGAGGAAGCCGGCGAGTTGGGACTCCTCGACACTGTCCAAGCGCTCATCGCCGAGCTCCGGTTAGACTTCGGGCAGTGGATCGCCAGAGAATATCCTCGTTGGCTAAGAAATGAAACTGCTGACCGGCCTCTGCTCTCCGTTGATGTAGTTGAACGATTTCTCGTGCCGCTCTTAGGGCCCTCTCCCGTATTCCTCGTGGTATTGGATTGTATGCGCCTCGACCAGTGGCGAGTGATTGCACCACTCTTGGCAAGACACTTTGAGATTGAGGAGTCCTATCATTACTCAATCCTTCCCACGGCTACACCGTATGCGCGAAATGCGATCTTCGGTGGTCAATTTCCTGATCAGATCGCGCTTGACAACCCGGGTTGGTGGAATCGGTCCGACGACGAGGGTAGCCTCAACACCTTCGAAGATGAGCTCCTCAAGGCTCAGCTTGAGCGTCTGACCGGCCGAAAAATTCCCGTACACTACGAGAAGATCTTTACGGACCGTGAAGAAAGTCAGGTCCGTGCCCGGGTGAGGTCCGCACTGAAAACACCGGAATCTGTGATCGCCATGGTCTTTAACTTCGTGGACCTGATGACTCACGGACGTAGCGAATCTCCGATTCTCATGGAAGTCGCGAGGGACGAAGCGGCTCTCAGGGGTCTGACGCGTACCTGGTTCAAGGGTTCGACTGCCTTCTCTGTTCTCAAGGAAGCTGCTGCTGCTGGCCATCGCGTAATCATGACTACGGACCACGGTTCTATCTTGTGCCAACGCCCCACTACTGTGTACGCAGCAAAGGACGCCACCAGCAATCTCCGTTATAAGTTCGGTCGAGACGTACGGCCGGAGAACCCGCGGGCGGTGTTTTCAACGGCTCATCACAAGGATCTCCGCCTTCCGATGGGGAAGATGGGCACGACTTACGTCGTGGCTACGGACGATTACTTCTTCGTATATCCGACGAAGCTTAGGGAATACCAACGCCGGTACCGTAACTCGTTCCTCCACGGAGGCATTTCGCCCGAAGAGATGATAGTGCCGGTTGCCCAACTGACTCCGCGTCTGAGTAATCTCGGCACGCGAAGTACCTGACCCGTAAAGTTCCCGAAGTGCGACCGTAAAAGGGAGCAAGTCGCACAAATGCTACTTCCGCTCGTTCAGCTAAGGACCACCGACTGGGATTGTCCGGATTGAAGCTTTACGCACGGGTCCTAACCTACCTACAGCCGCATCTTACTACCTTCGCGATGGCTGTCGGGGCGACGTTCATATTCGCGGGGCTTGATGCCTCCACGTTCGTTTTGTTGATACCCTTCGTTGAAGCACTCTTCAGTGGTTCGGGTAGCGAGATTGGGGCTTCCTTTGAATCTGAAGCCGCTGATCAGGATCCTCTGACGCGACTCTTCGATGTCACGGTGTATCGGGTGGTGGATGTTCACGGTGATCCCCTCCAAGCGATCCGAGGCATCATCATCATCATCCTAGTTCTGTTTGCTTTCAAGAATGTGTTTGATTTCGGTCGCGCGTATCTGGTGGCCCGGGTCGAGCAGGCGGTCACGCGAGATCTACGGAACGAAGTCTACGACCATCTCTTGACTCTAGATTTGGCGTTCTTCGGTCGAACGCGGGTGGGTCATATTTCCTCACGATTAACACATGACATAGAGCAACTTCGCACACTCGTGACTAAGGAGCTGGCAAAGGTATTGTCAGCGGCCTTCGAATTCCTGATGGCCGTGGTCATCATGATGGTATTGTCGTGGAAGCTGACATTAGCAGCCTTTGTCATACTTCCGGGCACGATGGGCATCTGGGGGCCGCTCGTGAAACGCTTGCGTCACGGGGATCTCCGAGTGCTCAACTTAGCTGGAGAAGTGACCGCTCATATCCAAGAGACTCTCTCGGGGATCCGACTAGTGAAGTCGGCGGCCGCAGAAAATATTGAGCGACTCCGTTTCCGTGACATTACGGACATGTACTACAAGACTTTCCTAAAAACAGAGCGTCTCAGGGCTCTTTCCGGTCCCCTCACGGAAACACTGGCGACGGTCGGAACGGTCGTAATTCTCTGGTACGGTGTGAGGCTGGTGGTGGTCGACGAAGTGCTTACAGGTGCTCAGTTTGTGGGATTCCTGGCGCTGAGCCTGAAACTCTATGCGCCGGTAAAGTATGGTGCGAAGTTTCCGGCTCTTGTGCAACCAGGGCTTGTGGGAGCGGAGCGGGTCTTCGAATTCCTGGATGCTCCTGCCCAGATTCAAAATGACCCGGGCGCTCGGATTTTGAGTGTTCCAGAGGGTGCGATTGCGTTTCAAGACGTCGACTTCGAATACCGGCCTGGGGTACCCATTCTGCGCAAGATCACCTTCGACGTGCCATCTGGGAACGTCGTCGCCTTGGTAGGACCCAGTGGAGCTGGTAAGACCACGGTCGTTGATCTGGTGGGACGATTCTACGATGTGACCGAGGGTTGTGTGACCGTTGATGGTGTGGACGTTCGCAAGTTGAAGTTGGACAGCCTTCGGGGTTCCATGGGCATTGTGTCACAAGAGACCGTTTTGTTTCACGATACGGTACGAGCGAACATCGCCTATGCGGCTCCGAACGCAACTTACGACGATATTCAGAGAGCCGCCCGCGCGGCCAACGCGCATGACTTCGTGTGTGCGCTCCCGGAGGGATACGATACGATTGTAGGTGAGAGAGGCACTAGCTTATCCGGAGGACAGCGCCAACGCGTGGCTATCGCCCGGGCGATTCTCAGGGATCCCCCGATCCTAGTCTTGGACGAAGCGACGAGTTCGCTTGATACTGAGTCCGAACGCTTGGTCCAGGAAGCGGTGGAAAATCTACTTGCGGGGCGCACGGTTCTGGTCATTGCGCATCGGCTTTCGACGGTTCGGCGCGCCGACCTCATCTTGGTAATGGACGACGGGAAGATCGTAGAGCGTGGTGATCACTCGTCGCTTCTTGCTGCGGGCGGACTATACCGTCGCCTACATGAGTCCCAGTTTGCTCGTCGGTCTGCGGACGGGGTTGCCGAATAGTGAATCATGCGACCTTAAGACATCATCTTGAATTCTTGACCTTCCGGTTCGTTTCGGGCGTCTTCGGAATGCTGCCAGAGCGTATAGCTTTGGCCCTATCTGCTATGCTGGGATGGTTTGCTAGGGAGGCGTTGCGAATCCGTAGAGCGGATGTCGATCGGCATCTTACCATGGCGTTCCCGATGAGTGAGCAATCGTGGAGGGTTCGCGTCGCCCGGGGGAGCTACTGTCACATCGTCCGAGAGGCAGCAATGACGTTACGGCTTTCCAATATGGGATCCGAAGAGGTGATGAAACGAACGACAATGGAGGGATTCGAAGACCTTCGACGGATTGTAGAGCAGGGGCAGGGGGTCGTCCTGATTAGTGGTCACCTTGGCAACTGGGAGATCGGGGGCGCCGCCCTAGCTGCTAGAGGTATACCGATGGACGTGATCACTCACCTCCAGAGAAACCCATTTTTCGAAGAGTATTTGGCGGAAACTCGCGAACGTCTCGGCCTCAACGTGATCGTGAAAAATGAGGCGTTTCGGCTTGTCCCTACATCGTTGGCTTCGGGACGGGCAGTGACTTTTGTCGCGGATCAAAATCTCCAACGACGCGGTGTCTTTGTGGATTTCTTCGGCCATCTCGCCGCAACGGCTAAGGGCCCCGCCTTGTTCGCTCTTCGGGGAAGTACGCCGGTTTTCTTCGGCTTTGCTTTACGCCTTCCTGGATGGCCCTCGCGTTATCAAGTAATACTAAAGAGAATTCTTCTTCCTCAGACGGGCCCGATCGAGGAAGCTGTGCGAGAGCTGACACAGCAGCACGTCTCAATGCTCGAGTGCAGGGTTCGTGAGACACCGGAGCAATATTTTTGGCATCACCGCCGCTGGAAGACTCGTCCAGACACGGAACCGTCTTGATCCCGTCTCTGTATTAGATTTCCTTATTATCCCCCGAAATATCGGGTACGTCCCCTTAGACTGGTTAAACCGTTGATCTACGTTTGTATTCCTGCGCATAACGAAGGGCGAACGATCGGGATCCTGATCTGGAAGATCCGGAAGGTGATGAAGGAATGTGGGCGTGACTATGAGGTTCTTGTTCTTGATGATGCCTCAACGGATGGGATGCCGGAAGTTCTGGAAAGGTATCGTCGGGCGCTCCCGATGCGTGTGCTCACTATGGAGCGGAAGATCGGGTATTCCGCGGCCGTATTACGGTTACTTCGGGAAGCTCTTGATCGAACTGGATATCCCAAACGGGACGTCGCCGTCATCCTCCAAGCAGACTTCACTGAGAGTCCTGAGGATATCGTACCGATGATCAATGCTATTGAGGGAGGTGCGGATGTTGTAGCGGGATCGATCAAGGCCAATGGGGAGCCCTTACCTCGGTCTGTGCGTGTAGCACGGTGGATGGCGCCATTGCTTCTCGGTAGGACCTTCAGGGGGGCCCCTGTGTCGGATCCGTTGAGCGGATTCCGTGCGTACCGGCTTATAGTTCTCAAGAAAGCACAGCTAAATTATCGTGATAGCCAAGTCCAGACTACTGATGGGTGGGCGGCAAATCTCGAGCTATTGGGGATGGTCACACCGCATGCGCGACGTATCGTAGAAACACCCGTAAGCCTCCGCTATGACGTTCAAGTGCGCCCGTCACGCTTCCGGACGATTAGAACCCTTCGTGGTTTGCTTCGTGTACGAGGAGAGAGGTGGAAAATACCTGAGGTAGAAGGGAAAAACTTATGAGGTTGGTTTTGGGGGCAATGATTCTGGGTATTGCGACGCCGACATGGGCTAGTACCCAGTCGCCCCCCGTTCCATTGGCAGACACCCTCATTGTGACTAGCTCTCCAGTGACCAAGCATTACGAGATTGATCCGTTAGCGGCGGTTGTGCCGTTCGGGCCTGGGGAGCGCCTTGAGTATCAGGTAAAACTTGGCATCATAGATACCGGTAAAGCTTACATGGAGGTCGTGGGGATCGATTCTATCCGTGGAGAACCGACGTACCACGTCCAGATGGCGATGCAGGGGAGCCTTCTCTTTGGAGCCTTGAACGTAAACGACCAATACGATTCTTGGATCGACACCCGGCTTATCTCAAGTCGCCGGTACATCAGTGACGTTCACCAGTTGGGCTACAATAGATACCGGTCCTTCGAGTTCTATCCCGATGAGATGTATTGGGAACAGACCGATGAAGGGATTTTCGGAGATTTAGCCACCGCCCTTCCGCTTGATGACATAGCTTTCGTGTACTACGTGAGAACCCTCCCGCTTGAGATCGGAAAGACTTACACGTTACCTAGGTATTTCAAGAAAGAGGGGAACCCGGTGATAATCACCGTCGAGGGTCGGGATCGGCGGGAGGTTCCTGCAGGAACATTCAATACCATCGTGGTCCGGCCAACGATCAAAACCCGGGGCCTCTTCAGCGAGGGAGGCGAAGCGGAGCTCCACTTTACAGACGATGAGCGCCGTCACCTGGTGTACCTTCGTTCCAAGATCCCGCTAATCGGCTCTGTAACACTGCACCTCGAGAAGTTGACAGAGGGCGTGCCGATCCATCCCGGCGAGGGCAACCTCTAAGAATGCTGGGCTCTTTTGTGCCCTGAGTTGAAATTCCCGTGATGTGTTTCTTTTCAAAAATCCGACTGCGAATGGTATGGATTTTTCTTTTCCCGTTCTACTTTCTGGCAGCACCGACGCCGACTGGCCTGGCGTTGGGAAGTGTTCTTGGGATCCTCGGTTTGGTGCTCCGAGGTTGGGCTGCGGGCTCTGTCTGGAAAAACCAGGAGTTGGCTATGGGAGGGCCGTATGGGTATACCCGAAATCCCTTGTACGCAGGTAGTTTCCTGCTTGGGGTTGGTCTCGCTGTGGCAGGAGGTCGGTGGTTTTTCCCCGTGGTTCTTGTCGCCTTCTTCTTGTCCATATACCGGACGGCGGCTCTAAGGGAGGCCCTGGAACTGGAAGCGTTGTTCGGAGAGTCGTATCGTATCTATGCGACTGCAGTGCCGCTCTTCCTTCCGCGACTCAGTGCGTTTCGGACCGGTAGAGAGGGGCAAGGATCCCCGGGCTTCTCTCTGACTCGCTACCAGCGGAACCGCGAGTGGGAAGCTGTACTCGGTGGGTTGGCCGGATTCGGACTCCTGGCTCTCAAGATGATTCTGTGGGGCTAATGACAACTCATGGTAAGATCGTGGGGTTACCATGTCCTTGAGATATAATGTCTAAGAGTAGCCGCATTATTATTCGATCCCTACCTGGCGTTGGAGCCAGCGTACGTACCCCACGATCTCCAGAACCATGGACTCAGTAACTCCGGGAAGTGGCGGCATGTCTCCGAATCGCCAGTGGTGGGCTCTCACGCCACTTCTGACGGCCAAGACGAAGGCCATGTCCCCGTGGTGACTCGGTTCGTAGATAATGTCCACTAGGGGTGGCCCCTTTGCGGTCCCGTTAGCCACTGGTCCGTGGCAGGCGCTGCAATTCCCCTCGAAAAGGTCTTTCCCACCAGTGAAATCTACTGGAGTGTCGGCAGCGATTCGGGGAAGTATCCTTTGGATCTCATCGGGGGGCAGCACTTCTCCCGATTGTTGGCCACCACTGCAAGCTGCTAATGCCATCGTCGACAGAACCATTCTTGCAGTGCGCCATTTCGATGGCCGATACTCGGTCACAGGTACTCCTAGTTACAAGTAGTGCTGCAAGGCCACGTCCAACTTTTGCAGTACCATTTCGGTTGTTATGCGCCTCATCCCGTCCCTATACGCCATCGAGACAGGGTAATCTTCACCCGGAAACTCTGCGTATCCGTCCACTACCAGGTCGTAAAAACGTCGAAACGGGCCGGTTCTCTTGGGGTTCGTGTATCCGTAGAGGCCGATCACAGGAGTCTCCAGGGCCCGGCTGATGTGGAGCGGCCCCGTGTCGGGGCTGATCGCAAGCGCACTGCCGTCCAAAATGTAGATTAACCGCCTCAGATTGTCCCCCAAGGCATCAATCGGGTGAGCGTTCGTGAGGTCTAGAATACGATTCGCCATGTTTCGCTCAATGGGTGAAGGGCCACCGATCAAAACAGGCTTTAATTGATGGACGAACTCGAGTTCATCGATAACTCGGGCATACCCCTCAGCGGTCCAATTCTTGTGCGGTTTACTTGTAGCGACCACGATCGAGCATACGGGCTTATCCAGTGTACTGAAGAAGGATGCCTGCTCCTCACGTTCCCGATCCGTGATGTGGATACCCCACTGCACGGGCTCTGGATCTACTGCGAGGTGATGCAGAAACTCGAAGTACTGATCCTGAACATGTTGGGGAAGGTGCGGAGGAATACGTTGGTTCGTGAAGAGCCAGTTGGCGTCGCGGGCACGGGCCATGTCGAAGCCCAGCTTGGTTCGAGCTGAAAGCAGGGCGGTGATGATTCCGGCCTTGAGATAGACCTGAAGTGCGAGCACCAAGTCGAAATGTCGCTCTTTGATGAGATAACTCAGCTCAGCAAAGTTTGCCCATGTCCGCGTGCCTCGATGCTGGGGGTGGTATACCAATAACTCGTCGATGGCGGGATGACTGTTTACCAGAGTCCCCGGTAAGGATTGGATTATCCAAGAAATTCGAACCTCCGGCCAGGTCCGCTTGAGAGCATTGGCCACCGGTAGAACGTGGACCGCGTCACCGATGCCGCTCAACATAACGATGCATATCGTCCTCGGACGTTTTGGCTCGGCACGGGTCATTGCGATAACGCTCCATCCTGGATGAGTCTCATCTCATGATCAGGCACCGTGTCGGAGCGCACCCGTGCAATCTTGCGGATCGAACGAGTGAGGCGACGGAGGAGTAGCTTGACATTTCCTGAATCCGATGGGCTTGTTAGCTGGCATCGATCTAGATCGATCAAGCTTATCTGGATCCCGCCGAGGTTTCGTGATACGAGAATATTCTTCGCGTTGAAGTCGGGATGACGCACGCCAACCGTCACCATGCGGCGCACGAGATCGACGGTCCGGGCGATTGCCTGCTCGCGCTGCTCGGAGTTCCATGGCCGAGAGGATGCTTTGCCACCACCCAGCAGAACATCCGCTAGACTGGACGCTTCCGGAACGAGTTCCGTGACGAGATCGGCTCGATAGAACAGTCCAGCGGGATAACTCGCCGCCACAAGCACACGAGGGGTAGCAATGTCCAATTCCCGCAGGCGTACGCTTGTCTCCAGCTCTTTGAAGCTTCTCGGTCTTCCCAATCTCAGGAAACGATCTTGGAGAAACCGGACCCATCCTCCTCTCCAGTAGCGTCGTACTACCCAGGGGGGGCCGTCCCCAATCGGGTTCGCCAATACGGAAACGGGGCCTCGCCCACTCATGGTATCTATTGCCACATCCCCAGCAGTCCGACAGAGAGATCCGTGGCGGTGAACGGCTTGTCGGGCCCAAGCAGTTGCTTCCGGACGGGACACGATCTGCGCGTCACCGACCTGGACAAGCTCGAAGCCATCCGATCGTTGAAGTTCAGAAATTTTGGTAAGACGGATCATGTGGTGTGAGCCCCGTGATTCTCACGAGAGACGTACACTTGGTTGAGAACATTTCTGCTATCTGTCAAGTTGATGGCGTCCTCGTTGGCTCCTGAGTTTCGGACTCCATGAGGTAGAGTGAAGGCCCTTCGTAAGTCCGTCCCTTCAAGCGGATCCGAAAGCTGTAAATGCCTCTTTTTGGGAAGATGACTTCCCTAAGTGGCATGATCATCCTTGTACGAGCTGGAGGCCGATCCGGCTTCCGCGGGTCGACGTCAGAGTGTCCTTGAACGGTCATCGTCGGATGACCTGACGGTCCGACGAGGTCCACCTGAAAGTCGTGGCGCCCCCGGTCGGCATGATCCCACTCGACCACAAGGACGAGGACCATGTCATGTTTTGCGGGAAACCCAACGGCCGCGAGGTCATTGAAGACGCCCTGGATGTCAAGCTTGCCTTCCGGTGTCTGTTCGGCATGATCACAGACGAGAGCGAGTTGAAGCTGCATTTGCCCCATTACGAGTTCAAAGAGGGAGCGACAAGAGAAGGATCGCTCGTGGGCTCTCCCCATCCTCCGCCACCGGGCGAGCGGATACTCACAATGTCCCCGGCTTTTGCATCCAATGTGACCTTCGCTGCGAGCGGGATCTCCTTGCCACCCTCGATCAGGACATTTACGCCGGGGCTTCCGTCTGATCCGCCAAACGTGCCCGACGGTCCACGCGCGCGCCGCTCAGTAAGCAGCGTGATAGGTCCGTCGACAAGAAGCTCAATGTCTCTGCGAAGACCATCTCCTCCTGTCCATCTGCCGTCTCCACCACTACCTCTTCGCACCGTATACTGTGTAACCCTGAACGGATACGCGTGCTCGAGAGCTTCGATGGGCGTGTTTAGCGAGTTCGACATGTGCGTGTGTACGCCAGAAAGACCGTCCCCCGTGGGACCCGCGCCCATCCCACCCCCCACGGTTTCATAGTACGCAAAAGGGTTGCCACTACGTGGGTCCACACCACCGACGGTTGTATTGTTCATCGTGCCTTGTGAGAGGGCGGGCATGAGATCAGGAAGAGCCTTCGCGAAGGCTCTGAGGAGAACATCTGTCATTCGCTGACTCGTCTCAACGTTGCCAGCGGCAACACTGGCAGGAGGGTTTGCGTTGACGATGGAGCCTTCCGGAAGGATCAGATTGACCATGGACATTGAACCGCCTCCGGCAGGGAGCGGCTCATTTAAGAGTGCCTCGATGACACAGCGGACCACGTACCGAGTGGCAGAAGACGTAATCGCGCTGACAGCGTTGATGCCACCAGGAACCTGACGACTGCTCCCGGTGAAATCCACATCAAGTCCGTCTTTGTGCTTCCTCAGTTCCACATGGATAGGGATATCCATGGTGCCGAAGCCATCATCATCCATGAAGTCGTGAGCTTTATAGGTTCCCGGGGCAATGTGTTCAAGTCCTGCTGCGACAAGGCGGTCTGCGTAGAGAGCGAGATTCGTCATCGCGGAAACCGTCTCTTCCGCTCCACGGTGCTCAACTATTTCCAGAAGGCGAGACGTACCCGCGTGCAGCGCTCCTAGCTGAGCGTCGAGATCTCCTGCACGCTCAACAGGAGTCCGGACGTTGGCGAGGATGAGATTCCAGACTCCTGCCTGAAGCTTGCCTCTCCTGTAGAGGTGGACAGGTGGAATCCGGAGACCTTCTTGGTATATCTCCCGTGCCAAAGGCATTGACCCAGGGCTCATGCCTCCGACATCGGAGTGATGAGCTCGGGACGCCACGTACCCGAGTAATTCGTTCTCTTCCTCCAGGTGAACTGGAGAAATCAAAGTGATGTCAGGCAGATGCGTTCCTCCTCGGTAGGGGTCATTAAGGCAGATCACGTCTCCTGATTCTAGAGTGACCATTTCATCTAGCGCGGCCTGAACGCTCATCGGCATAGCCCCGAGGTGCACAGGCATATGGTCTCCCAATGCAACCGATGCACCATTGGGGGAGAAAAGGGCGCATGAGTAGTCCCGTCGTTCCTTGATGTTGGGTGAGAACGCGGCTCGGCGAAGTGCGGCACCCATCTCCTCGGCCAGTGCCGTAAAGAGATGTCGGAAGACCTCCAAAGTCACCGCGTTAGGTATCGAATCGTTTTTCATGACACCCTGTTCGATCGTTTGCGACCGGCCTTCCCTTGGTTGCCAAGTCTGGTTGGCCGACCCCTATCCAAAGGTTAGGTTTAGCCGCTGCAAAGTTATCATCATCTATGGGAACGGACATCTTACCCGTTCCATACCAATTCAGGGAGGTGTGAGTGCCCAAAGAAAAGCTTTTTGCGCAGGCCCGTGACGAACTGTTCAGCCATATCAATCGTTGTGGCGTACTTAATGCAACGGACGACGATATGACGGTGTGGATGGGAGAAACGATTGATTATATCGGAGAACGTTACCCGGATCTGGTGGATCCGGATCTTCGGGAGTTACACGAGGTGGGAATGAGATTCTGCCAGCCGGCGATCAATAACGTGGCCGTGCAACACGAGGTGATTGAGGTGCCGGATGGGACGTCTGAGGAGGTGGGCACCTCCCAGGAGATGATTGCCGAGGAGGCAGTCTCGGAGGATTCGAGTGCGTCTGGTTCGCCTGCGACGTTGACCATAGGGGACGTTGCGAAGGAAGATAGTGAGACAAGCTCGGCTTGACCGGGGATGAAAGCATCACTCTGCCTTATTCGGCGGCGAAGAACTACAATTGTTCGCCGCTTTATCTTATGTGTGCGAGAAACCAAAGTAGGCTTTAACTAGCCGCAGGACCGTCTGGCGAGTCATCGGAGGACGTAGTACCTTGGCGGGCCTCTGGTCCGACTGGACACGAGAGGACGACGGCCAGCACGGCTATTAGAGCGCCCCTGAGGGGGCTTACTTTTGAGAGTAACAGTGCGGACCTACCGGATCCGCAATAACCATGACTAACTCTCGTTCGGCCAGCAGTTCGGTCTCCGACGCTGCTATGGGCCTCTCGAATTCGCTCGATCTCCTTCGGCTCTACTATGAGGGTGGCCAGCTTCCCTCGCCCCCTGGTGGATTTCTCATGGTTTTAAGGGTTCAGCCCGAGAACGATGGCTCGGGCTCCGTTATCCTGGAATGTACAGCATCCTCGCTGAGGTATCGGCTAGACGTACCCAAGGCCACTCGCACTGAAAGGAAGCGGGTTCGCGACGAAATGGGAGAGGGGGCCGAGCCAAAGTGTCCTCGGCATGTTGACCAATTCCTCATTCGCATGCGCAATGATCTTCTCTGCCCGAAATGCGGCGTGAAATACGCCAAGGCGTAGACGACCAACCACCTATTTTTATAACCCTCAGGAGTTTCCGGATAGGGATGTGATCTCCTTTCCCCTTCATACGGTGTCCTCGCCCCCTAGGCCTGTCATAAGTTTGCAGAGGAGTTGGAACGAAAATTTAAGTTCTATGCCTCCTTTGGGACGGAAGTCCGTCGGTATACTTATCCGATTATTTACTGTGGTACTTTTGGTGCTGACAGGATGTGGGAATAATGTGGATCCTCAAACCGATTCGCCCTTCGACGTAGTTGAAGAGGCAGAAGTTATCCGACTCTTCGGCGTGAGGGACCAAGAGCACGTCGTACCGTCCCATCTTGAGATCACGGCTGGCTCATGGGTCGAATTCGTTAATCTTGACCGGAGGATACACACGATATCTTTCGTACGCGACTCCCTTTCACCAGAGGTTTATCGCCATCTTTTAGATACCGGGCAGCTGATCGCTCCTCCGCTGTTAGAACGCAGAAGCCACTTCCTCATGGATTTCAAGGGGGCCCCGCCGGGACGGTATGTGTTCTCAAGCACGAGTCATGGCGAAGCGGTGTATGGGAGCGTAACGGTTCGGAGGCCACAAGCGAACTGATGGCCTAGTCGTCAATTTCTCTGTAACGTCGAGGCCTTTCGTCTTATGTTTCCTCGTCCCAGGTGCAGGATGTTCTAGTGCATCCCGCGTCCCCTTTCTAACTCGGCCCGCTCGCCTGCTCGTGGATTATGCCTCGTATCGCCGTCATACCCGGAGATGGAATCGGTCCTGATGTGATCCATGAAGCGGCACGGATCCTCAAGTACGTGGCGGACCTCTACTCTCTAGATCTCAGCCTTCAGGAGTTTGAGATGGGAGCGGAGCGGTATCTTCGCGAGGGCGTCACGATTACCGATGACGAGTTCCACACTATCTCGACGGAATACGACGCGATCCTTGTTGGAGCTCTGGGGGATCCGAGGGTCCCGGACAATAAGCACGCTCGGGACATCCTTCTTGGCCTTCGTTTTCGTCTCGATTTGTACGTGAATTACCGACCGTGCGTGCTTCTGGACCCCTCTCTCTGTCCGCTCAAGCACGTAAATGATCCCATCCACCTGGAGATTTTCCGGGAGAATACGGAAGGGCTCTACGTGAACGCCGGCGAAGCCACCGGCGTAGGGACACTCGACGAGGTTGCTATCGAGAAGGATCTGAACACTCGGAAGGGAGTGGAACGGATCCTTCGTAGCGCGTTTGAGCATTCTTCTTCCAGGGTGGGGACCACGGTTACGATGGTGGACAAGGCGAATGCCATGCCTATCGCAGGATCGCTCTGGAGACGAATGTTCGAGGAGGTGGCGGCGGACTACCCGCAAGTCGAGCGGAAGACGATGTACGTGGATGCGATGGTTATGGATCTCATACGGAAGCCGGAGCAATACTCGGTCATCGTCACGTGCAATCTGTTCGGTGACATTCTGAGTGATCTTACTGCGGGGTTAACTGGGGGCCTGGGAGTGGCTCCATCGGCGAACTTACATCCGGGCGGCCATGCACTTTTCGAGCCTGTCCACGGATCAGCTCCTGACATAGCAGGCAAGGGCATCGCTAATCCGATTGGGGCAATCCGGTGTGTGGCTCTACTTCTTGATCACTTTGGTTGGCGAGAGCAAGCCATGGTCGTAGAGAATGCTGTCCGCACGGCTTTCCGCGCGGGTGTGGCAACACCCGATTTGGGTGGCGACAAATCTACTTCCGAGGTGGCGGATAGGATCTGTGACGACCTTGCTGCAGCTGTGTCTTCCAACTTCGAGGATAACGAGTGATTCTATATGGCTGTATCCAGGGAAAGTCTCGGATCGAGATTCTTAAAGGATTTCGACCGATGAACCGTTCTTGTCAGGGAGGGTAATCCAGGGTAACGAAGAGGGCCGGCCCTCTAAATTCTCCAGTCCACAGTTCGACCGTCAGACAACTCCATCCACGAGGACCAGATGGGAACGCAAGGGCAGCCCAAAGATGTTGTCATACTCTCGGGGAACCGGACCGCCTTCGGTACCTTTGGGGGAAGCTTGAAGGGATTTACGGCGACAGATCTAGGAGTACTTTCGAGTGTCGCTGCTATCGAGGCCGCGGACCTGGTTCCGGATGAGATCGACCATACTTTCTTCGGCAATGCGCTTCAGACTTCATCGGATGCGATGTATCTGGCCCGTCATGTCGCGCTTCGTTCCGGAGTTCCGCAGGAACGGCCCGCGCTCACGATCAACCGGCTGTGTGGATCCGGGTTTGAAGCAATTGTCCAGGGTGCGAAAGAGATCCTTTTGGGTGGAGCCAACGTCACACTCTGCGGTGGTACCGAGTCCATGAGTCAAGCACCACATGTGCTAAGAGGGGCGCGATGGGGTCAGCTTCGCCTGGGTCCTGCGGAGGGATCGCTTGAGGACCTTCTTTGGGAGTCTCTGCTCGATACCAATTGTGATCTGACCATGGCTCAGACTGCGGAAGAGTTGGCCGAACGTTACGGGGTTACGCGTGAGGAGGCGGACCAAGTGGCCCACAATAGCCAGAAACGGGCCAAAGCTGCGTGGGACGAAGGACGTTTCGCAGCTGAGATTGTACCAGTTTCGATCAAAAGTCGTAACGGAGAGCGGGAGTTCGCGTACGATGAGCACATTCGCCCTGAAACGAGTCTAGAGGCGCTGAAGGAACTGCGATCTCATTTCAAGAAGGATGGACTTGTGACGGCCGGTAACGCGAGCGGCATAGGTGACGGCTCCGTCAGCGCAGTTTTGGCCGACGCCGCTTGGGCGGAGGACAAGGGGCTTAAACCTCTTGGGAGACTTCTGTCGTGGGGATTCGTTGGGGTGGAACCTCGAATCATGGGTATCGGGCCGGCCCCGGCATCTCGCCTCGCTCTGGAAAACGCCGATCTAAAGCTTGAGAATATGGATTTAGTAGAGGTGAATGAAGCTTTTGCGTCTCAGTACAAGGCCGTGGAAAAGGACCTCGGCTTGGATCCCGAAATCACGAACGTAGACGGAGGCGCCATCGCCATCACCCATCCATTGGCTGCTTCTGGTGCCCGAATTACGGTTCATTTGATCCACGAACTGCGACGTCGGGGAGGCCGATTTGGCCTCGGGTCTGCCTGTATCGGTGGAGGGCAGGGTGGGGCTGTGGTCGTGGAAGCCCTTTAAGCTCTGCGTAGGTTCAGCTCTGACGGCTTTTGAATGAGGAGTGGGTGATGACAACAACGCTTGAAGCGCATCTTGGATTCGAGTGTGGTTTCCTGAGATCGTGATAACATTCTCGTGACTTCTTTCGGAGGATGAGTTGAAAATCGAAAAGGTAGGCGTGGTCGGATGTGGTCTCATGGGGAGTGGGATCGCGGAGGTCGTTGCTAAGGCGGAGTTCGATGTTGTCGTATGTGAAATGAATGAACAATTTGCCGAGGCCGGTCGCAACAGAATCGACAAATCGTTGTCAAGGGCGGTCGACAAGGGGAAGCTAGAAAGCGCTGATCGCGATGTCGTGCTAGACCGACTCAGTTTCTCGACCGATCTTGCAGCATTGGCGGATTGCGACCTCGTAATCGAAGCGATCGTCGAAGATATCGAGGCGAAGAATGAACTCTTTTCCACTCTCGATGGTTTATGTGGACCTGAAGCTATCTTTGCTTCGAACACTTCGTCCCTGACGATCACAGACATGGCCGCCGCAACAAGTCGTCCCGGAAGGGTGGTGGGCCTGCACTTTTTCAACCCAGTCCCAGTAATGAAGCTTGTGGAGGTCGTACGGACCATCGCCACCAGAGACGATGTCTTCGATACTGCCTTTTCATTTGCAAGAAACCTTGGGAAGCAACCCATAGCTGCGAAGGACAACTCAGGTTTTGTGGTCAATCTTCTTTTGGTGCCGTATATGCTGGATGCGATTCGGCACCTCGACAGAGGGGTCGCGTCAGTCGAAGATATCGACCGAGCGATGACGCTCGGACTCGGGTATCCTATGGGCCCTTTTACCTTGTCTGATTTCGTAGGAATCGACACCCTCTGTCGGATCTCCGAGATCATGTTCGATGAGTACCGCGAGGAGCGGTATGCACCGCCACCTCTCTTGAAGCGAATGGTATCCATGGGTCGTTATGGGAGAAAATCTGGGCAGGGCTTCTACGACTGGTCTGAAGATCCTCCGAAACCACTTGCCCTTTGATCCAAGGTTCGCCGGCGTAGGGCGACTCTCGACAAAAGTGGCTTACTTACTTAGCGACGAGGTCCGCAGTGCTTTTCTATCTAAATCTCCTCTAGTGGCGGCGACGTATTGTATTAGCAAGGTGACAGGGTCCTGCCCGTTCAGTGAAGAAGTGGTACGCGACTGCGGGAAGGAGTTTTCTGGAGACCAGAGAACACTGGGACCCAGGAGTTCGGTGTAGTCTGCTTTGTCTGAGCCGGACTATGGAGAGCTTTTAGGTAGCTATGTGCGACCGGTGCTACCGCGACGTTGGCGCCGACGTTCCCTACGGATTGCTGCCTCACGTTTGCGTTTTCGTTGTTCGGAAGGCTTCTCGTAAAAGCGGCGCTTCCGCAGCTCCGAGTAGAGACCGGACCGCTGCACTTTGCGTTTGAATCTGCGGAGGGCCCGCTCGAGACTCTCGTTGTCTTGTATCGTTACTTCCAAGAGACCACTACTCCCCTATCGTTACTTGGAATGTCAGTATGAAAAGATAGTTATGCAGGTTACATCATGGAAGCCTGCCCTCACGGTGGAGTGTGTGGGAGTACAGAAGGTACTCGTCCCGATTGGTGAGGAAATCGTTGGCCCAGACCTCGAACGGAGGCATGGGAATTCGGGACTCTATGTATTCAACGACTATCATCGCCAACTGAAGGCGATCCTTGGATCCAAAATCGATGGGTTGTCCCTCGAGGATGGAGTCGACGGCCATTTCGAAACTCTCGGGGTCCAAAAGTGCGATGAAGTGACACACCTGGTCCAATCGGTAGGAGGCGTAGAGTGAGCGTAGCTCACCCTTGCCCATTTCACTCGAAGGGTTCAGATGTGCGGTGGTTGCCTTTAGCTCACGGGAATTCTGCGACAAAAGACTTCTGAACCAACGCCGCCCTTTCGGGGGCGAATCAGTGCCTTCTCGATGGGTATGAACTGCCGATGAAAGAAGAGCCTTCAGAAGTGGTTGCCCGAGTCCGCGGGCCTTCTGATCGACCTCAGCTTCGGAGGCCTCAATGAAGATGTCCGCGGTGCGGAAATGGTCAGCATCACCCTCACAGTCTCGGGGGCGGAACGACAGATGTCCGTGGAATTGTTGATCGCGCCCCAAAAAAGTCACAAGAAAGCATGCCCAGGCCGCATCCTCCCACTGCAGAAAGCCGAGGGAGCGCTGGCGCAAGCAATCGACGAGGGCGCGTTCGGCCAAATTTCCGATGGGTAAGGTGTTAGTTCCGCACCAGCGCGATGGGCTGATGGCTTGGCTTAGCAGCTATCGCCAAGATGTTGGAAGTGGTCCGGGTGAGCAAGTAAGGGATTCTTCTTGGTGCATGTTGCCGGACGCGAATCTCTTGCCAGGATTGTAAACATATGGTTATCGTGAACCGTATGAGATGATCGTAATCTGACAAATACCGCCTAAGATGGAGCCTTTGCGGCCGTTGAAGTCGGAAACTGGAACCCGGCGAAGATGCCGGGTTTTTTGCCCGAGTAGCCCTGCCCTATGGCTTTATGGCACTCGTATATACTTCGCATCGGTGGCGAGGTAACATTTCCTGGAGATGAAGACACCATGAACGCAACGACGCACTGGCTTCACCCGGAGACTAGACCGGAAGCCATGGCCGATGTTCCCGGTATCTGTGAGCTTCCGCTCACCCGTGCCGTGGTTCAGTATCGCGACCTTCACGAGGTTGACCCACCGGGCGGGCTGATTCGAGACATCGGTTTGGCATTAGTGTTGGAGGGGCGCTTCGCGTCGTCTGTAGAAGCGCTCGATCTCGGAAGCTCTACGGTAAAGTCATTGGATTTGAGCTCCGAGCTGGTTCTTCTCGATTGGGTTTACGAGCCGACGTTGGATCACGTCAACCTCCTTCTGGCCGATCGGGCTCTAAGTGATCAGAGTCAAGCGGCTGGATCGAAGCTGGAATCCTACAGTTTTCAAATGGCCCTCGAACTTCTCGGACGACTTGGGTACGGTCCCCTCACAAGGCCCACGATCCTAAGGATTGGCTTTCGTGACATTTGTCGAGACCTTGATTTACACGAGGGTACATCCGTTCGGATCCTCATGGGAGATCACAGGATCACTCGGGTTCACTTAGACTACGATGCTAATGCCTTAGTTTTCCGTGCTGTGTCACCGGAGCCGGATTCCACCTTGGAAGCTGCTATTCTTGCGGGGTTTCCCGAGAATGAGGTGACTCGCATGTCCGAAGAGCATAACAGGGGGACAGTTCAGTACTTGGTTCGCCTTGCTTTGCCCATGAGCCTTTCCGAAGTACGTCGAGGACTTCGGACGATCAGATTGGGTCTCGGCCGGATCTTGGCTCAATTCGAGCCGAACCGTTTCGAAGAGGTCGAGCAACAACTCTCCACTTTCGGGCCACGTGACACGCTCGCTCGCCTGCACTTGCGTGAGCGCCCCCACCGATCGGTTGCTCTTCGGACTCAGGATGGGTCGAGTGGCCTTCGCACTGTGCACTAATCGACCCTAAAATCGCGTTCCAATCCTTTCTCCCTCCGGCAAACGCGCTCGACTCTGTAACGGGCTGTTTTTTGTAAAACATTTGTTCCGATATTGAGGCAGAATCGAGAGGAGATATCCACGTAAGTGCCCATCAGCGTGGAATTTCCCTGCACGCAAATCTACGAAATGGAGACGTTCTGTGCGTCGAGGAACAGTTGATTTTGCCCGGAAATAGCATTTTATAAACCATTGATATACAATGAGTTATCGGATAACGTTGGGTACACGACAATTTCTAGGGGAGGCTTGCGCGGCTCCGAAATGATCCCTATTATGGGTTCACCTCGAGGTTGTTGTCGCTTCTTGTTTACTTATAAAATCCGCAGTAGGGTTGGCGAACTCACGTGGCTATTCTGCGAGTTTTAGAAACAACGATTTTCGGGAGATTTATGCCCATGTGGGAGACTCGCTCTGTCCAGATCACCGTTCGGCTTCCTCACGATATAGCTGAGCAAGCTGAAGAGGTTGGGAGGACTGATCCGGAGTTCTTGAGTCGAGTGATGCTCTACGGACTCACGCGCCGATCGATTTATCGCCACTTGCGTGGGCGTACGGGGGAGCAAAACCCTGCGGAGATCGGAAAAGAGCTCCCAACTTGAGGGGTTGACGTTATCGGTGTGCCTGGATAAACCTAAAGGTAAGCAGGGCACTGATTTGCATGTCGGTCGACATGCAATCGGAATGCCCGACAGGCACTTGGGAGGTGTGGTGTGGCGGATTCCCGTCCAGATGCTTCTTCACCAGAGCACGCCTCCGCGCGGGAAGCCGTGTTGCGGGCGAAGTACCTGGACTATTGTTCCGCTCAGATAGCTGAGCGCCTTCTGTCATTGTCTCCAGACGAGGTTTACGTTCTTGCTGAGCGTAGTCATCGACGAGATGGTGCCCATGGAAGCCCCTCATACGACCGTATGGTCCAGATGGCGACAGAGGGAATCGTTAGGCGCATGACGATTCCCGAATTCGAGTTGTGGGCTGAGGAATATGTTCGGAACCCAGCTATTTATGAGCCTGACATTCTGGGCTTTTGGGAAGATGAGATCGACCTGAGGGGTGACGCCTAGCTAGCTAGTATGGTGCCGTGGAGGTGTCTGGGTGTCTTAAAGTAACGAAGCATCCGGCCACACGGCATTCTCCGGCAGCCCACGAACTTTTGGGGAAGCTCCGACTAGAAGGGAAGGTCGTCTTCCGGCTCAGTGATCGGCTTATCGCCCGATGAAGTTGATTCACTACTAGAGGTTGATTCACTACGACCCTGAAAACCGGGGTCTCCACCAGTCGATCCGAGCATGACCATCTCATGGGCCACGATGTCGGTCCAGTAACGCACCTGGCCGTCCTTCTCGGTTTGAGAGTACTCAAGGCGCCCCTCGACATATAGCCGGTCACCCTTCTTGACCCACTGCTCTACGATATCCACTAGGCGACCGAAAAAGGTCAGGCGGTGCCACTCCGTTTTCTCCTGTGGTTGACCGGAGCTGTTTTTCCACTGGCGATTCGTTGCAATGGACAGCTTTGCTACGCGATTGCCCGATGAGGTGGCTCGGATTTCCGGGTCGCTCCCGACGTTACCGATGAGCATGACCTTGTTGAGGGATCGGCTCATTTTCCAGCGTGCTCCTTATAGCTTCGTGTGTGGATGTGTCCACGCGTGACCAAGCGGGGAACCCAAAGTATCAAAGGCATGTATCCTACGCTATGGTCGGATAGCGTCTCGCGAACTCCCTTCCTAGCTTTCCGATTGGATGCGGAAGGAAACGTACCCAAACAAGAGCTAAACGAAGACAGAGATGAGTGATCTGCAATATGTCAGGGTACAGTGGGATGCAGAGTTGGCAACAGTCACAATCGACCGCCCG
>JAYZFL010000004.1:0-20320 GCA_036336795.1 Gemmatimonadota bacterium | reverse complement strand
GTGTCCATCTCAGTCCAGTACATCGACTCACCTCGACTCGATGATATTGGTATGGCCCCGTTCGAGATACTCCCAGAACGTCTTATCGAAGCGAAGAAGAAGACTAAAACGAGCCGCCCTGATGTGAACGCTATGAAGGTCCTTCGGGTCGAGATTAGGGATGGGGTTATGGCTGCCTACAAGAAGGTCGAGCTCAGAATCCGCGATGCACTTCGAGATCCTGCTGACATGGGGCATGTAGCTGTTCAGGTCACGATGGACGTCAGGCCTGTGGAGAATACGCCATTAACACCCTCGTTAGACGCAGCACTATAAGCCGTCGGATTTCTTAATCTCGCCCGCGGTCCCCAGAAGACCGCCGAACTCGTCTACTTTGGCCAAGCTCGCCTTGTCGCTGTCCCATCCCATTGCAGAACTGCACTAACTACCTAGTAATTGAGACGGAAAGCTTTAAAACACTACCTTTCGAACTGTCCCGTCCTCAATAAACTGTTTCTTTATCTCCACCCCGATGCCGTTGCCCCCGGGAACTTTCAACATTCCGTCGTCGACTTCAAACTCCGGTGTGACGATGTCCTCCTTCCAGTAGCGTCGGCTCGCAGAGATATCACCGGGTAGCGTGAAACCAGGAAGAGTTGCGAGGGCCACGTTATGGGCCCTTCCGACACCCGATTCGAGCATGCCCCCGCACCAGACGGGAATTCCATGGGATAAGCATAGGTCGTGGATGGCCTTCGATGCCCCGATGCCCCCAACCCTTCCCGGCTTGATATTGATGATCTGACATGATCGGAGTTCCAGTGCCAAAGCCGCGTCTCGGGCGGATCGGATGGATTCGTCCAAGCATATGGGTGTCTCAATCTGCTCCTGCAAGCGGGCGTGGCCTAGGTAGTCATCGTGGGCCAGCGGCTGCTCGATCATCATGAGGCCAACCTTGTCCAGAGCTTTCAGTCGAGGGAGATCTTCTAGCGAAAACGCCGAGTTTGCGTCGGCCATCAACATCACTTCGGGATACTTTTCCCGAAGGCCCATGAGCATCTCCACATCACGCCCGGGCTTGATCTTGACCTTGATGCGCTTGTATCCGTCAGCGACGAACTGCTCGACCTTGTTATGCAACTCCTGATCACTCGGCTGGAGGCCTATACTGACTCCAACTGGTACCGTATCACGCACGCCACCGATCAGATTAGTGAGAGATATTCCCTTCGCCTTAGCCTCTAAATCCAAAGCTGCCATTTCCGCGGACGCTTTCGCCATGCGGTGGCCCCGGATCCCACTCGTAGCTTTGAGAACATCCCGTGCGGTCTCTATCTCAGTGCCCTTAAGTCCGGGAAGGATGTACTCGGTGAGGATCGACCAGGCCGTCTCCGTGGTCTCATAGGTATAGCCTGGGGTCTCTCCTGCCACACATTCGCCCCATCCCGTAAGGCCGTCCGAATAGATCGTCAAGAGCAGCACACGACGATTGTAACTAACGCCGCTTGAAATCTCGAACGGCTCCCTCAGCTGCATGGTCATTTCTCGTAATTCGACGCGGTCAATTTTCACGTTGTTTCTTTCCTTGAAGGGTAGCAAACACTCGAGATCATAAAGAAAGCAGGTATTCGGAGCCGACGGATCGTCTGTACAGCTCACGTGCCTCGTATCCCCTGTCCAGATATGTGGAGAGCGCCGAACGAGTAACGCGCCGCCAATGGGCTGCAGCGTCGAGAGATACGTTCTGGATCAATTGGATCGATGTGGGCACAGGAACTAGGAGTCGCGGCGCCTCAAGTGTGAGATCGGGTTCTCCTGGGAGGTCGAGCTCTCCCTCCTTCTTCATCTCAAAAACCCTCGTTGCGTCGGCGTCAGCTCCTGGTTCGGGGCCACTCCGCCCCTCCACCATCCTCTTGATCACTCGGTTAGAGTCTAGGCTCCACGTCGGGACAAGCCGATCTGTCCCAATGCCCCGGTGCAACGGAGAATCAGTCTGACCGTACATATCCTTCACATATTCTCCCGCCACGGCACCAAGCTTGTTCAAGTTCAGGTGAGCGTTCTTGGACTCAAGAGGATCAAACGTCCAATAGACACGGGTCACTCCAATCTCCAGAAGTGTCTCCCGCTGATAGGCCTTAAGCTGGAAACCGAGGCCCGCGTCCCGAGACTCCGGACGCACAGCAAGCATATCTGACCAGTGAACCACTTCTCCGGCTTGTACTCCCGTAATTCCGAACACGAAACCGGCCAAACCGCCCTCGTCATCGTAAGCACCGGCTGCGATGCCACCCAAGCGCTGGCTCACCTTGAGGATAGCTACCGAAACCCGCTCAGAAAACCGTTGTCCCCAGGTCTCTTCCTGGAAGCGAACGCACTCCTCGAAATCTTTCATGGTTTCGAAGGGGCGAATTGTGCGTTGGGAACCCATCTACCTACTCCTGGCATGGTAAGACTTGGATCGTGTCGACGCTGAAATTTGGGATAGCCGTCGACCGATGACTAGCATTCGAAATCGGCCTTCTTTACCCCAGTCCCCAGTCAGGCAACGGAGACGAAGATCGCGGGGTCAGCCTCAGGAAAGAACCCACCAATCACGGGCGGTAAGGTGCCGGGAAGAGGCCCACACTACGCTTAATCCCCCTCTCACTCTCTTTGGGCTGGCAACATCAGAATAAGCGCCAGAAGCGTCGTGCGTTCGATAAGTCGGCTAACTTCTACGTGCTCGTGCAGGGCATGAGCTCCGTCACCCACGGGGCCAAGCCCGTCTATCGTTGCCGTAAAGAGGCTTGTCGTATTCCCGTCGGAAGCCCCTCCGGATTGAGCGCCCACGAGATCCAGGCCGAGGCGTCGACCACATCCGCGAACAGCTTCCCAAAGCACCTGGTTCGCAGGTGTGGCTTCCATAGGATCCCGATCGACTGCTCCTTCGATCTCCAATCTCGTTCCGGTGGTTGTGGCTTCCAGGTTCCGGATTGCCGCTTCGACCCAGCGGGCATCTTCCCGAGTCGACACACGTACGTCGACAATCGCCTTACTTTCCGCTGCGACCACGTTGGCTCGAGTGCCCCCCGATACTGTCCCAACGTTGACTCCGATTCCACGGTTGACATCAGTTAGATCATGTAGCCTCTGGATTACGTGTGACATCTCGTGAATAGCGCTCGCGCCCTCCTCTGGTGCCAAACCGGAATGCGCAGCCTTCCCGATCGCACGGATCTTGAATTGTCCGACACCTCGCCGTGTAGTCTTAAGCCAACCCTCCGGTCCAAGGGCAGGCTCAAGCACAAGCACCCGATTTGATTGTCGCGCCAGCCGCTCAATATGGGGTTGAGATTCTATGCTACCAACCTCCTCATCGGAGTTGAGGAATACGGTGGGTACAACTGAGGGCAGGAGGTTCAGCTCAGAAAGCGCCCTTAGAGCGAACACCATCTGAACGAGCCCGCCCTTCATGTCAAAGACACCAGGTCCTCGCAGCACATCGCCTTCTTTGTCATACTCTACGGGCATCTTCTTCAGTGTTCCTACAGGCCAGACGGTATCAGTATGGCCTAGAAGTAGTTGAACCGGCCCCTCACCCAGAATATGGCCTACTGGCCAGAAGTGGAGATGTCCGCCGGTAGTGTCTCCTTTGAAGAAATGTGACTCGAAACCGAGGCCTTCTAACAAATGCTGAAGGAGGTCTTGGACCGACCTCTGCGTATCGGGTTCCAGGGACGGGGACTCTAGTTTGGCCAATTCTGTAAGCAGCTCGACTATTGCACCCCGGTATCCACCGAGCACTTCTCCAATAAGCTTCGCTTCGCTATCGATCAATGGCGTATCTAAGTCTTTCCTCATCGCTCACACTTGATCATAAAACCCGGCGCGACGGTAACTTTCATCCAGCAGTTCGATCGGATGTCGGGCTTTGACGCCAGACCCTGCGAGTAAGAGACCGCCACCGATCTGCATGATACATCCGGGGTTCGCGGTAGCCACGACGTCTGCGCCCGTACCGACCACTGCCGCAACCTTATCCGACCCGATTTGGCCGCCCAGGTCGGCGTGCGCCATTCCATAGATCCCCGCTCCGCCACAGCACTCCTCCTCTCCTGGCAGTGGAATTAAGTCGAGTTCGGGAATCGCATCTAGTAACACCCTGGGCTCGTCTATCAGTTTCTGAGCATGGCACAAGTGGCACGCCGAGTCGTAAGTGACGGACAATGGAAGCGGAACCCCCACCCGAGGACCACCACCGCCGTTCACCAATACCTCGGAGACATCACGAGTCTTGTCTGCAATCTGATGGGCCAACCCTTTATAAGCTGAATCGCTCGCAAGCAGATGGCCATACTCTTTCATAGCGGCCCCGCAGCCCGCTGCATTCACCGCAATGAAATCGACGTCAGTTGCCGTAAATGCGTCGATATTCCGCCGAGCAAGCTCTCGAGCCCGCTCAACGTTGCCGGCATGGGTATGTAGTGCTCCACAGCACCCCTGGCCAACCACTTTCACCACTTCGAGTCGGTTCACCCGGAGAATCCGCTCGGTTGCCGCATTGACTTGATTGAACAACCCGGCTTGGACGCAGCCAGCCAACAACCCCACCCTTTTCCGAGGTAAGGGCTCCGCACCGATCTCCTGAGGATCTGTTACAATCTTTGCAGGCAGAGTCCCCCGAACCTTCGGAAAGGCCACCCCCTTACTCGCCGCAAGCATAGCAAAACCGAACTTTACGGGGTGTAGGAATGGACCTTTCGGAAGAAAGCGTGCCATGACCCCAGCGATTCCGAGTGAGCGCACGAGTTTTGCTAGCGCCATGCTCCAGCGCAACCAGGGCTCTCGGGAAAACACGCCTAGGAGTAGTCGAACCAAGACCGGAGGCTTCCGCGCGTTGTAAGCTGCTTCTCTGGCGCTCTCCAACAGGATGCCATACTGAACCCCTGACGGGCACACGGGTTCACAAGCCCGACACCCTAGACAGCGATCTATATGCATCTGGAACGCGTCAGAGCCGGCGTCCAGCCGTCCCTCCACCACAGCACGCATAAGGTGGAGACGACCACGAGGCGAATCGTTCTCATCTCCGAGTCGCACGTATGTGGGACATGCCGGAAGGCAAAACCCACAGTGGACGCAGGGCAGCAACCGATCTTCTTGAGCTCGAAGTGCAACTCCCAAGTTCGTCCGTTCGGGTTCGGTCATTCGAGGATTCCCTTCCCGATGCTGGTTTCGGCACTGGACTTCATTGAAGCTCCAGCCCCTTCGGCCGCACAAGGAAAGCAGCGAGCGCGCTCAAGTTATAATCTACCTTGCGACAGAATTGCTCTCGGATCGAATTTTCTCTGCAGACCCAGCATAAGAGCACCCGCTGATCCCACGTCACCCCATACTCCAAGATGCCGGACTACATCTGGGGGGCCTTCTGAAATCACGAGGCTTCCACCTTCTGATTCGAGTGAATGACGAAGTGTATCCAGGGCAACACGTACTCGATCCAATCCCTTCTCCCGTCGATCCAAGCGACAGATCATGATCCGAAGGATACCTGATTGGGCATGAGCAGCCATCCGCACACCCCATCCGGCATCAGGATCAGAGAACTCGGCCAACTCCCAGCCTAGCGCCATGAGCTCGGGCAAGCGGCTTGGGAGAAGATTGAGACGGAGAACCAATTCCGCTCCTTCCTCAATATTCTGCACCTTCGTGAAGGTCGCTCGAGACCTATTGGCCTCGAGTCGGCGGAACCGAGCCGTGCCAGCTTGATCCGTAACGATTTTTTCCGCCTGTTCCACAGCCGCCTGAGATTCGAGCAACCGGACCGCCACCACCGGAGTCGAGTTGGCCTCTCCGCTTTCCCGCTGGCCCGGAACTAACGCTTCCACCGCCGCAAGGATGATTGGCACGGAAACAATCGATCGAGCGAGCTCGGCACACTCCGCTGAATCTCGACATTCGAACAGGAGTGTCCTATCGATTTCCGGTAATGGGTAGAGACGAGCCGTAACCTTGGTGATCACGCCGAGTGTGCCCCAGCTTCCTGCCATCAACTTTAGCAAATCAAAGCCTGCCACATTCTTTACAACCTTACCACCAAGCCGGAGGATTTTTCCATCTCCGGTCACTACTGTCGCTCCCAGAAGGTGGTCTCGAGGTGTTCCGAACCCGGCCCGAAGGGGTCCCGCACAACCAATGCCGAACGTAGCCCCCAGGCTTCCACGAGCGGTACCCGGGGGATCGAGTGGAAGCCACTGTCCGTGCTTGGAGACTCCCCCCTGGAGCTCGGCCATCCTGACGCCGGCTTGCGCTTCGAAGAAGAGATCGTCCGGCTCATGAGCCAGGAGTTGATCCATCCGCTTCAGGCTCAGCACTAGGTCCACCGCCTGAGGCTGACCGCCACCACGGAGCCAACTGCCATTCCCACAGGGGATACAGTGCCATCCCTCCTCGTTCGCGATCGCTAGGAGTTTTTCCACATCATCTTCGTTTTCCGGAAAGGCAACCGCCTGAGGAACTCGCCCACAAATCACCCAGTCCTCAGCCCGGGAACTCTCAATGACCTGCCCAGCCTGCAGCTCTCCGGAAAGGCGGGCCATGACAGCGTTCATGTCGGAAGCTCCGAGGAATCGGGGAGGACTTTCCCCGGGTTCATTCCGCTCCTGGGGTCGAATACGGCCTTCACGTTACGCATAGCTTCGAGCTCATCGTGTCCGTGTACCAATGTCATGTACGACCGTTTGTCGATGCCCACACCGTGTTCGCCGGTGATAGTTCCACCCGCTTCGACGCACGTCGACATGATCTCCTTAGATGCCCGCTCGACCCGAAGCAATTGGTCAGCATCACTTCTGTCGAAGAGGATATTGGGATGGAGGTTGCCGTCACCTGCGTGAAAAACGTTAGCAATCACCAGGTCATACCGGGTTCCAATCTCAGAGATCTGGCCCAGCACCTCCGGGAGCCGACTCCGAGGCACGGTGGCATCCTGGACCAAGAGATCGGTGGCAATTCGTCCCATCGCTCCGAAGGCCTTTTTACGGCCCTGCCATAGCGCCATGCGCTCGTCCTCTGATTCCGCTGCCTTAATATCACGAGCTCCCTCTGCCCGGCATCTCACAATCGCTCGTTCAATATCCGCAGCTAGCCCGGCTTCGAGTCCGTCGAACTCGACAATCAAGGCCGCCTCTGCATCGGTTGGGTAACCTCCCGCAAACACACTCTCTTCTACAGCTCGAATCGTCGGCCCATCGATGATCTCAAGAGCTGCCGGGAGCAATCCCTCGGCCATGATTCCCGTAACGGCCCGCCCCGCGTCCTCTATTCTATCGAAGATACCCAAGATGGTTCGAACCCCCTCCGGTCTAGGGAGAAGGCGAACCTCAATCTCGGTCACCAAGCCGAAGCACCCCTCCGAACCAACTAAGACGCCGACTAAGTCGTAGCTTCCAAGCTCTCGTCCGAAACCACCTAGATCCAGCACGGTACCGTCGTAGGTAACAACCGTGAGCCCGGTAACGTAGCGTGACGTGACACCGTACTTGAGGCAGTGAGGTCCTCCAGAGTTTTCGGCCACGTTTCCACCGAGAGTGCAAGCACTCTGCGAAGACGGGTCGGGAGCGTAGTAAAGGCCGAACGGTGCAGCAGCGGTAGAGAGATCCGCGTTTACGACTCCGGATTGGACCAACGCTATGCGATTCCTTGGATCAAGGTGGAGGATACGCTTCATGCGCGCTGTACCGACCACCACCGAGTTCACACTCGCGAGCGCACCCCCCGAAAGACCAGTTCCAGCACCTCTGGGAACAACCGTGACATCCGCTTTCGAAAGCATACCCAGGACTTGACTAACCTCCTCCGTGTCTTTCGGGAGTACAACCGCTCCCGGAAGGCTACGGTAGGCTGTCAGGCCATCAGATTCGTAAGCGAGCAGGCGCTCTGGATGAGTGATCACCCAATCGTCACCTACCGTCCGCTTCAATTCCTTCTCCAGCGCCTTCGGCAGAGAGTTCTGCAACATGACTCCTACTCACAGGAGATTTCCAACTTTCCGACATGTGAACTTCAGTTTTAGGACGCTAGAAAGTCTAGAGTCGCTTCAATACTCTTTTCTGCAGCACCACGCAGTGCTTTGGGCAAAGTGAGCCCGTACACGGTCTCCACAAGCTCTGACACCGTAGCCTCCGAGTTAGCGGAGAGGATTTCGTTGACCTGGCGAATCCTGGAGCGGCGATGTTTCTCAAACATATCTAGCGTCTTGTGAGGATCGTTGATGGGTGGCCCGTGCGTCGGGTACAGAACTTCGCATCCGAGCTCCCGAAGCCGATTGAGAGAATCAAGGTAGTCTGCTACACAACCCGCGTAGTCGCCAACCCATGTTGTGTCTCCCATTCCCAGGACAACGTCTCCCGGAAATGCCGCTTGGGCATCGAGCCAGTGGAAAGTGACATGTTCTCTACTGTGCCCCGGAGTATCGAACATCGTCAGGTGCCCCGAATCCGTATGAATGCTCTCACCGGGAGAGAGTACCGTGGCCACGTCAAGTCCTACTCCGACAATTTCGGCGTCGAGAAGTCCGGCCAGCTGCGCTCCAGATCCAGCATGGTCTGAGTGTCCGTGGGTCAGAAGGATCCAGACCTTCTCCGCTCCCTCAACTTCTTGAACCAAGGCCCCCACGTGGCTCTCGATGTTCGGGCCCGGATCAATGATGGCAGTGCGACGTCTTCCTACCAGGTAGGTACGGGTTCCGTCCAGCGTGAATGGACCCGGGTTGTCGGCTTTGATGCAACGCGGCTTCAAATCTCCTCAGCGGCGCTCCGCAGCCATCTGCTCCGCCAGCTTGTCCGTTACGGTTTCAATGGCTTCCACGTCGTCTTCAGTGAACGCCGCTGCTGTCCTACTGTCAATATCAATTTGGCCGAATATGTCGCCGCCCGCTCGGATCAGCACCACGAGCTCTGACTTCACCCAGGGGTCGCAGGCGATGTAATTGTCGACCGCATCAACGTCCGGCACGTTGATGTTCTCCCCTTGAGCCACAGCCGTCCCACAGACACCCTCTCCCACTGGAATTTTGGGGTGTGTGGTGGCCTTTCCCACGTAATTGTGCAACCAGAGTTCTTTCTCGCTCTTGTTGAGCAGATAAACACCCACCCAGTCGAATCTTTCGTCTGCTTCAGCGATTTCTCTAACGGCCTTGCGCAGCAGCGCATCCGAAAGAAATCCGTCATCTCGCAGATCCTGCAACTCCTGAACCAGCTCCTCAGTCTTGAACATTCAGCGTCGTGTTCCCATTTGAAGACAGAATTTAGGTTGCCTAATTCAACAGACTATTACCGAGCCGAAAGGGTAGAGAAGTCCCGTCTCAGGGTCAAGATGACTTGGGCAGCAGGTGCCTCAGTACATCAGTGTGGGGTAAAGTCGGTTTCGCTGTCGAGGCTCGACACAAACGCCGCCAGCAGGCGGGAAGTCCACTCAAGATCAGAGAGACTGACGGTTTCATTGGGCGAATGCATATAACGGTTCGGTACCGACACCAGGCCCGTTGGAACACCAGATCGGGTCAGGTAGATGGAATCTGCATCCGTACGCGTCGCCCGAGGAGCCGCCTGGATCGTGTACGGTATTTTCTCGGCCTCAGCCACTTCGACAAGGCGATCGTACACCACCGGGTGGGCGGCGGAACCCCTGCTTAAGACGGGGCCGCCACCGAGCTCGTGCTCTCCTAATTCCTTCTTATTGATGTCGGGTACGTCTGTACTGAATGTGACGTCAACCACCAAAGCAACATCGGGCTCCAGAGCGAAAGCGCTACTCCGGGCTCCCCCACCTCCGCTTCCCCCGATCTCCTCCTGAACGGTCGCAACAGCCACGGCCGACGAGACTGGAGGCGACTCAGAGAGGATCCGCAGCGCCTCAAGAACCACGTAGGCACCGATCCGGTTGTCGATGGCCCGACTCGCGATGCGATCACCCGCTAAGCACACCATATCTGCATCAATGACCATCGGATCGCCAACCCGGAGACCAAGCGCGAGCGTATCCTTCCTAGATTTCGCCCCCACGTCTACCCAGAGGTCGGAGATCTCCGAAACCTTTTTCCGTTCGTCGGGCTTCTGGAGGTGAATCGCCTTCTTGCCGACTACGCCCCGCACGTCCCCAGAAGCACCAAGTATCCGCACTCGCTGACCAACGATAACCTGGGGATCCCATCCACCGATCTCACCGAAGAAAACAAACCAATCTTCGTCGATATGTGTGATCTGAAGCCCGATCTCATCTATATGACCCGCCATCATGACGCGGGGACGGCCGTCGAGGTTCAGAGCGGCCATTGTGTTTCCAGTGAGATCAGTAGTCACCGATTCTGCGAAAGTCTCCGCTTCTGCACGCCACATTCGAGCTGGTTGGCTTTCAAAGGCAGATGGTCCTGCGCTGTCGAGCAGGCGCTCCAAGAAGGAAATGGTGTCTTTCATAAGACAGAAGCTACCGACTCTGGTCCGGTGCTAAAAGGGCTGTTCTTCCGACCAGCTCATGAAGATCTTTCTTGATCGTTTTCGTCGCGGTATACCGCCTCTCGATACCGCTCTACTTCCGCGAAGTGTGCTTCTGCTCTGGTATTGTCCGACTTTGTCCGTACCACCTCACCCATTACGGTCATGTGGATCGACCCGTCACGGACCCCCGCCTTGAGTCCCTCCCGAACCCGCCTCTGAATGCTTCGTCGGGTCTGGGGCAGTAACAGGCTGAAGCCCAATATATCGGTGACAATACCAGGTGTGAGGAGAAGCGCGCCCCCGAGCAATACGGCCACGCCGTCCATGATAGCTTGCCCCGGAAGCCTTCCGTGAGCCAGATCGTCTCGGAGCTTGAACAAAGTGCGTAGTCCTTCGAGCCGGGCCAGCCACGCTCCCGCCATGCCAGTGAAGATGACGAGTCCGATAGTGGGCCAAAAGCCTACTATCTGCCCCACCCGAATCAGTAGGGCAAGCTCCAAAAGTGGGACTACGACAAAAAGAAGTGCCAGTCTCGCCAGAATATTCATTTTAGGGAAGTACCCCCCCTCATTCTGGAACGGTCCTGTCCATGCGAGAAGAGAACCTTTGCAATCCGTTAGCACGTCCTTCTTCGCTTGCTGAAGTCAGTCCGTTAGCTTGGCTTGAGCACTCAACCGTACTGATTCTTCCGTAAGGAGTCGAAAGCGCACCGTCATGCAGGAGATTTACTTTCGTAAAGGATTCGGACTCAAGTCCAGAGTCCAACCCGTTATCGACGCCGAGTACCATTCGGCACTAGTCCAGAGCATTCGAGGGCATGGGCATCGACAGGTCATCGGAGATGTGACGGTCCGACTCGCGGCCAAGTTCGGCTTTTGCTACGGGGTCGATCGTGCAATTGACTACGCTTATGAGACACGACACAAATTTCCGGACAGGACAATCCGACTCGTCGGAGAGATCATCCACAATCCACATGTGAATCAACGTATCCGGGATATGGGGATGAAGTTTATCCAGCCAGGAGCCGACGGCATTTTTGATTTTTCGGACCTCACTGAGGAAGACGTCGTGATTCTACCAGCCTTCGGCGTCACCCTCCACGACCTATCCGCACTTAGAGACATCGGATGTATTCTCGTCGACACGACATGTGGATCCGTCCTGCTTGTCTGGAAAAGAGTAGAAAGCTACGCCCGTGACGGATTTACAGCTGTGATTCACGGAAAACATTATCACGAAGAGTCCAGGGCAACCGCCTCCCAAGTGAGCAAACATGTCGGTGGTCGTTATATAATCGTGAAGGACATGGATGAGGCGGACCTCCTCTGCAACTACATCGCGGGACGCGACAAGCAGCTTTCCCGAAAGGAATTCATCGAACACTTCTATAATAAATCAAGCGAAGGGTTCGAACCGGACGTGGATTTAAAGACGATCGGGGTGGCGAATCAAACGACCATGCTCGCTAGCGAATCACTAGCCATCGGGGCCAGGATTCGGGACGCAATGGTCGAAGCATCGGGTGAAGATTACGCGGAAAGCCATTTTCGATCCTTCGGCACGATCTGCTCTGCAACTCAAGAGCGACAGGATGCCATTGAGGCGATGATGGCGGAGGGTCCGCCCGATGTAATGATCGTGATGGGAGGTTACAATTCCTCGAACACCGATCACCTCGCCCACATTTGCAGACAATTCACAACGACTTATCACATTGAAGACGCCGCCTGCATCAACCTCAAGGACGGTACCATACGGTATAAGCCATTCGTCGGGAGTGACACGCCGGAAGAAAAGCAAATGGGGTGGTTGCCCGAGGGGCCCTTCGACCTAGGAATGACAGCTGGAGCTTCGACTCCCAACAACAAGATTGGTGAAGCGCTAGTGCGGGTTCTGCAGATCCGAGGACTTGAGTACGTGCTCGAGGACGAAGAGGCGAGTATCAGCTAGGAAAAACAATCAAGACACCCTGCTCGAATACTCAAGATTCTTCAGAAAAACTACTCTAAATATGTATGGCTCGTCCGATTGCAGCGAGAGCTCCTTCCGCAATCGCCTCGGACAAAGTAGGGTGCGGATGCATGGCCCGGTCCATTTCTTCAACCGTTGCTTCGAGGTGCCGTCCTACGACGAATTCACCGATGAGCTCTGTGGCGTGGGGCCCAACAATATGAGCACCGAGTATCTCCGAGTACTCTTTATCTCGAATGACCTTTACGAACCCTTCCGTGTGTCCTGCGGTGATGGCTCGGCCATTGCCCACCCAAGGAAACTTGCCGATTTCTACGTCAAAACCCTTATCCCTGGCCTGCGCCTCCGTTAATCCGACGGATGCAACCTCCGGACTGCAATACGTGCAGTTAGGGACGTTCTGGTAGTCAACTGGCCCGTGGTCGGTACCAGCGATTGATTCCACACACACCACGCCTTCATGCATCGCCTTGTGAGCCAACAACTGTCTCCCCGCGCAATCACCGACAGCGTAGATGTTGCGAACATTGGTCCTCATGTATTCGTCCACCACAAAGAAACCCTGATCGTCAAGTGCGACGCCAGAGGCCTCAAGGCCCAGGTCGCCGGTATTTGGAATCCTCCCGACCGCTGAGAGAACGTGTTCGACTTCAAGCGTTTGATCAGCTCCCTTCTTATCGTTGAAGTTCAGTTGTATCAATCTCTCACCGATGGCAGCATTCTCCACCGTAGCACCAGTGAACACAACGACCCCTCTCTTCTTGAAGCTCCGTTCTACCGCTGCAGATGAATCGGCGTCTTCAAGAGTCAGGATGCGGTCTAGGGCCTCGATTATTGTAACCTTGGTGCCATAGGCACTAAATATATCCGCAAACTCCATCCCCACGGCTCCGGCCCCAACACCCGCAAGCGACTCAGGAGCATCACTTCTGAAAAGCGCTCCCGTGGACGACCAGACACGTTCCTCATCAATCGGCAAGATCGACATCTCTCTAGGGCGGGATCCCGTGGCAAGGATGACGTAGGAAGCCGAGTAAAGCTGGCGATTTCCGTCGGCACCTTCGACCTCAACCTCAGTAGCACCCATCAGCCGACCTCGTCCCTCTACCAGCGTAATCTTATTCTTCTTGAAGAGATGGCCTACTCCCTTGGATAATTGCCTGGCGATCGTACGACTTCGTTCCTGAGCCGGTCCCAAGGCCACCTTAGCAATGTCGACGATAATCCCATGAGCTGCCGCGGTCTCCATTTCGTTTACGAGATAGGCACTCGACAGAAGGGCCTTGGTCGGGATGCAACCAATATTCAAGCATACCCCTCCGAGCTGGCTCTCCTCCACACACCCGACGCTCAGGCCTAATTGATTGCCTCGAAGGGCCGCCACGTATCCGCCAGGACCCCCACCAATCACAAGTACATCAAAGTTCGTTTCTGGCACCTGCTTACCCCTTTTTCAGCGCAGACACCCCACAGGTGCCCGGAATCTAGTCCTACATGGAGCTCCAGCCCCGACCTGACAGCTAGGGGAGAATCGGCTTGAAACTTAGACGAGGCACCAAGAGAGGTAAAGCCGGAAGAACATCTCTGGACCACAAGACACCTTAACCCCGCTTACATCAGCAGCGGTCAGAATGCACCTCTGCATTCACCTGCGGCTTGCGAAACACTTACTGTGTCTTCTTCAGCCCTCGTCATAACCGCGTCTCCTCGGCTGGCCATTGAAATGTAAACAGCGCCGAGCGACCTGTTCGGGACGCCATACCTGCGGAAAGCAAGAATGAAATAGAATATATATTCTATTTCTGCTTCTCGTAGCCCTATCCGACTAGACTTTGAGGTGTAACAAGGATGATAATAGGTGGTTTTACCTCACATCGCTCTGGCAATTGCAGTCATTTCTGATTCTCTTTCCGTCGAGACGTACGTTTATCTGAAAAGGCTTTGGGAAGCATATCTTGAAGTTTCACCTCCAAGAGGCTGCGGGCTATGTCATATTTGACCCCGTTGGACGATCTCAGAGACGAATACCGGCGTTTGAAGCCCCTGGCTGAGAAAGCCCTTTCCCAAATCTCCGATTTGGAATTCTTCCGGTCTCTTGGTCCGGAGAGCAACAGTCCAGCGATGCTAGTCAAGCACTTGGCTGGCAACATGCGCTCAAGATGGCGCAACTTCATGACCGAAGACGGAGAGAAGTTCGATCGTCACAGGGACACGGAGTTCGTGATCGGTAACGAAGACACGCGCGAAGCCCTGATGAAGCGGTGGCAGGAAGCCTGGGATCTCGGACTTGTGGAACTCGGAAGCCTCACAGACGCCCAGCTCTCGAATATGGTGACCATTCGAGGTGAACCGTTCACTGTAAGTCGTGCCCTAGCTCGCCAACTCAGTCACTGCGCCTATCACGTGGGCCAGATCGTACAACTTGCTGTGTACTTTGCTGGAGCCGACTGGAAAACCCTAAGCATCCCTAGAGGGGGATCGGAAGAGTTTAACCGGGCACCCGCGCCCTACCAAGTAAAGGACGAAGGTCCGGTCCCTCCCCGTGGTTTAATAGGAAAGTAAAGTCGTAGTTTTCTAGTACTGGAGATTTCGGATGGGGCGGGTTTCTAACGATCTCTCACCTTTTGCGCCCGACCAAGCGCTAGGCAGAGTGCACCCCACATTCCGGCCACCGGCACAGTGGCCGCGGCGACCCACCCAAGGGTCATTCCTAGTGCACCCAAAATCCCGTCAATGCCGGCTCCGGCTAGGTCGCCGCCACGGTAAAGGAATACATCAATGACCGGCTTCGCTTTGTACTTTTCAGAAGGCGACACGACGCTGAAAAGCGTCTCCCTCGCTGGCCGCGAGACCGCGTAGCGAGTCGCACGGTGCACCGCCTGGAACACAGCCATTACGCCAAACACCGTCCACAGCGATAAGACTGCAAAGCCCGCCATAGTCACTACGGGAAGAATAGTTAGCGTCCAACCTACACCGATACGCTTTATGACCTGTGTCGTCACAAAAATCTGAGTAAAGAGTGTGGCAACCTGGGCCAGCATGTCGAACTGTGCAAAGCCGGAAACCCTTTGGCTGAATGTGTCGGTATTCTCGAGGATGATATTGGCTTGGGTGAAATATATCATCGTGTTCGAGATTGCCATCAGCGCAATGTAACCACCAATGCCCAGCAAATACGGTGACACCGTAATCGCTTTCACGCCGTCCCAAAATTTGCCACCTATCTCCTCCCGCATCACTTTGCGCTCGCCTTCGGTGGACAGGGGGTGGGGTCTCGAGCCAAAACTGGTCTTTTCTGGCGTGAGCCGTGAGTAGTCGGATACAAGTGCTAATCGATCCAGAATGAGCATCACCACAATGGCAGCCCCAAAGAAACCAGCACCTGTTAAGATGAGGCCCGCGGGAAGGTACACCGAATCAGTCATCCCGCTGACCACATTCGTTATCCACCCGCCAACCAGTGCTCCGAGGGTGCCGCCGATTCCGATAAAAGCGAACATTCTTTTGCTCTGGTCAACATCGAAAATGTCCACCATGAAGGCCCAGAAAACACTCGTCACAAAGAGATTGACGGCACTAAGCCAGACGAAAAAGATGTAGCCCACCCAGCGAGCAACGGTGGTCTCGGTATCCGTACCGATCAGTCCACCCCCAGCAATAGCATCCACTACGAGAAGGCCCGAAAACACCAACAGGCATCCAATAACGAATAGATACGCAACCGGGATGAACCGGCGCCGGTTCATCCTCGCCACTACTCCTCCGAAGGCGAGTACAAGAACAAGTGACACGATCGAAGTTCCAACAAAGAGCCACCGGAGTTCATCCATACCGCGCGACACACCCATTGCCTCGCGAACCGGACGGAGGAAGTAATAGCCACATAACACGCAGAAGAAGAACGCTACAGAAAGGAAGGCGAGCGGAAGCTCCTCCTTCTTAATATTCAACACACGCGATATCGTGTCAGTCACCGTTGAGCCTCGTTGACGGTGCCCGATGACCCATCAAGTTGAGCTGAACGAGGCTCGAGCCCCCAAAGATCTCCGGGGGTGCAGCAATATCGGCCTCCTGAATCCTCTGGATCTTACCAGGTCCACCCGTTTCGATTTCTCTGGCCTGTTCCTTCGCATGATAGCTGGAACGAACGAGAGGCCCCGCCTCAACATGTTTGAAACCGAATTCCTCCTCGCCAACACTCTTCCACTCCATGAACTCCGCAGGGGTCACCCACCGTGCCACCGGGATATGTTGCTCGGACGGTCTCAGGTATTGGCCAAGAGTAAGGATGTCTACCGACGCATCTCGTATGTCGATCATGCTCTGTCGGATCTCGTCCGCCTCCTCTCCCATACCGAGAATCATGCCTGTCTTAGTCAATATGGTTGGGGCGATCCGCTTAGCGGCCCCCAAGAAAGAGATGGAGCGCCAGTACCGACCTCCGGGACGCACGTCCGGGTGAAGTCGCTCTACCGTCTCTAGGTTATGTCCCAAGATAGCTGGCCTGGCCCTAAGAACGATGCCGAGGGCGCCCTCATCGCCCTTGAAATCGGGGACTAGAACTTCGACTGAACAACCCGGAACTGCCTCATGGATCCGGCTTATCGTCTCGGCGTAGATGCTAGCGCCACCGTCGGTAAGCTCATCCCGGTTCACACTCGTGATCACGACGTGCTCAAGATCCATTGCTCGCACCGTGTCACCGACGCGCTTGGGCTCGCCCATATCAAGCTCTGTGGGCAACCCGTGGGCCACTCCGCAATACTTACATGCCCGGGTGCAAACATCACCCAGGATCATGAACGTTGCAGTACCGGCCTCCCAGCACTCTCCAATGTTGGGACAACCGGCTTCTTCACACACTGTGTGGAGAGATTGGCTCCGCATGAGCTGCTTGAGCTGTAGATACTTCGAACCACCCGGCGAGCGAACCTTCAGCCACTCTGGCTTCCGGGATTGGATCGGAATGGTCTCCAACCCGGCGTGACCTCGTATCCTGGACGTCCCTTTGGGCTTTACTATCCCAGTGTCCTTACCGCCCGGAGCATAACCTCCAAGCTTTTCTGTGAGTATTTTCCTCACCTATGGCCTGTGTTTTCGGGATTCCTCTGGTGTTGGCCTTCAAGCTTGTCACGGTACAGAGTCGCTAAAGAGAGCGCGTCTCGCGAGGTGTCACAACCCTTTCCCTGGGAATCAAAGGAGAAAGATATGGGCCAGTTTATTCAAGGACGAGCTGATGACTGTCTGCCCAGTTCAATCGTTCCCGACCAGGGCCTCTGCCTTTGCCCTCATCTCGGGCATCATCTGGGCATGATCGCCGTACTCCGGCACGTTCCTCGCTATCTCGGTGTCGTATACGTCAAGCCATCTTCTGTAGTACACTCGTGCGCTTGCGGTGTCGCCCAGTGCCAGAGATGCGTCGGCCGCAGCTGCCAGCCCCAGGAGATGATCAGGCTGTTCATCTAGGATCTCTTCCACATCGGCTAGTCCTTCCTCATTCAATGTCGCCGTCAGGTGGAGCAACGAAAGGTGGAATTTCCCGTCAGCGTCCAACGGCTCGACAAGCTCATAGGCTCGGATAGCCATGGGAAGAAAGTTAATGACTTCGCTAGAGTCGTCGCTTGACACGGCGGTCATCACTCGGTTGAAAAGCCGATCAGCCGCCTCCCGAGGCGTCATCGAGGACAGATCTACGGCCGATGCCCCCGTTGCACCCGAAGATCTCTCTGGGCGATCAGTTGTTTGTCGGTCCGGGCCATACACCGGGTAAGCGACAACGAGGATAAGGCCCGCTATCAGGGCGCCGCCCATCCACCAACCAACCCGAGCGGCTGGACCCCCGGGTTCCTTGCGGGACGTGCCCGCCATCGCTGCCCCGCACAGATTGCAGAAACGAGCGCCAGGTGGTGCTTCCTGGGCACAATTCGGACACGGAACCTTTCCCAGGGGTGAGCCGCAGTTTGGGCAGAAACTTCCCGATCCTGCCTCCGCGCTACATCTCGGACATGTCATCGAGGCCCTTCCATGCCCTGGCCCTTGTCAGTACGGGGTCGCTCTCTCACCACAGGATCCAGGACATTAAAAAGCAACGGCCAGGTCGACATCGATTGACTTCTGTAGTTGGGCTGGAAGCCAATTAACACTACCGAACCGTTGCCCACCGTAGCCTCGACTACAGCGGGCCTTCCTGCCAGGTACTCAGGACCCAGAATCCAGCCGGAGAGGAGGGGATTTCCACTACCGTATCGGGCCGTCACCGTCACGTCCGGATCCGAGACTTCGAAAGCTCGGCTGCTTCTCCAAAACCAGGCTGACACGGACTCGCCGAGGCCGCGATTAGACGCTCGGCCGCTCTCCAGTTCCACCGTCAGGATCGAGCCCGGTACATAGAAGTCGTTGCTATCCAGCCGGTCCACCGCATTCACGACGCCAAGACCGAAGAGGTCCACCACAAAGTCCGTCGCTTCTTCAATCGCAACGATACGCCCTCCGGCTTCAACGAATGCCTCGAGGGCCTCAACACCTTTCTCACCCAGTCCGCCGACATACTCGTCCGGAACAACTCCGGTGTTGTATCCTTCCCTTATCGAAGAAGCGGTCTGACCCTGGAGCACGATCACGTCGTAGTCACGGCGGAGATCTCCGGTCCTGGCCCGAGCATCTTTAAGTGTGTCGTAAGCCAGTTCATGTTGATCGAACATCCACCTGGTCCAACCAGCAGTCATGGGCTCTTGCCATGACTTGTAGAGTGCGATCCGTGGGGCTCCCTCGCCCTGGAGGCCCGGCGGCAATTCAAAAGCGAACTCCGGCGTCGGGATCAGCTCCGCTTCTAACGCTTCTGTCACACCCGGTTGGAGCTCCCTCACCGCGATCGCCTCGACATCCATCAAGAGAGGGAGGGTATGTGCCGTGACATCGTAGGGCCGCTTAGGTGGCCCTCCCGGAAATTCTCGGAGGTCGGGATACTGTTGAACCTCTAGAAGTGTTTGGGCAAAGGACGCATACGGCTGATTCATCGGAACCACGTACGTTCCCTTGGGAAACAGCCCTCCGTCGGATTCGAATGCTTCGGCGGCCCGGTGAACCTCCACGTCGCCCATACGAAGAATCCGTAGCACGTAGGCCAACCCCCCTTTATTCGCTTGGTCGGCAGGAAGGACCCAAGCATCCGGCCATATATCCCACCCTTCCACAGCCCGCTCGTTGACTCTAAAAAAGTTTTCGAGCCAGTACCGTCGGTTTTTTGCTGCGTTCCTCAGCAGGGCCATCGCACCGGAGTCCATGTAATCCACAATTTCAGGGAGCCCCCATCGTCCTCCCATCCAAGGGTTCGGGTAGTTCGCCGAAGCAACCGCGGCATCGTATTCTCGTCCGCCTCCGATACGATCCCGCTCGACGACCACTGACGTGGCAATACTTGCTGATGCCGTCTCCGATAGAATCCGAGCACCTCCATGGTAGTGTTGGTAAGAGCGGGCTGGTGAGAACCCATCATAGATGGCATTTGTCACTACTCCGGCCTTCCCCTGTGCGGTGAGCTCCGCAGCCATGTAAGTACCGAGCATATTGACGGCGGCTACCAGGCCTGGGTCGACGTTGCGCTCGATGGGATCGATGTAAGGCGGGAAATAGATACGAGCGCCTCCTCCACCCATCTGGTGGACATCGTGCACTATTTGTGGGTGCCAGAGATTGTGGGCCCCTAGGACCGTATGTTGTGTTTCTTTCTGAGTGAATGCATACCAGTCCCGATTGTTATCGTGGCCTACGTAGTATTGGTACAGCCAGGGCATTGGACTGGCTTCATACTCTGTGCCCACCCACTGGTTGTACCAGTCGACTACCCATTCCGTCCCATCGGGATTCAGCGAAGGGATGTCCAAGAG
>JAYZFL010000003.1:0-13679 GCA_036336795.1 Gemmatimonadota bacterium | reverse complement strand
GTAGAAGTCCCCACGGTTCCACGCCAGTGGGAGAGAAGACCAAGCTCATCCCGAGTGTAGGCAGCATCCCCTGAGTACTCATTGGCACCCGGGCTGCCCCCCTGAAGGACAAAGTTCGTCACTACCCGATGGAAGGTTAGGCCATCGAAGTAACCGGAAGAAGCAAGAGACCAGAATCGTGCCGCGTGAGTGGGGGCCACTCCCGCATAAAGTTGTATCTCAATCTCACCCCCCCGGGCCATCTCCAGAATCACCCGGGCTCTTTTCAAGCGATCGATTTCTTCGGGAGACGGGACCGGTACCCGCACCAACGGATTAGGCCGAGCGACTCTCTGCTCACCAGTCCACTGAGAAATGATAAGGGCAACCCGACCCGCCACAATCGGGTCGTAGTCACGAACATACTCTTCAAGTTCTTCGGCAACTGCAGGTCCACCGACCTCCGCAATACGGTTCAAGAGGGCCATCCTGGGGTCTCGAGCCGTCTGGCGCGGCACGAGTGAGATCCTCCGAAAAGCATCCAACAAGGGCTGCACAGCGGCATCTGGATCCACTGTTTCTTTAAGTAGTCCGGCAACCGTTATGAGTAGAAAGGGGTCGTTTTGATCCAGTTGGTTCACCAGAACGGAATCCACGTCGTGACCCCGAAGTCCAAACAGTTCCTGCACCGCCACCGTCCGTACATTCGGAGCCGGATCTGCGGTCAGGAATTCTAGAGCGTCCAGGTCACCTAATACTGCTGCTGCCCGAGCAGCGTAAACGCGAACAAACACGTTCGGGTGCTGAGAGAAAAAGTCCAGGAGTGACTCTGCAACATCAGGAGAGACTGAAGCAAGGGCTACGAGTGCGTGAGCCGGGCCCTGCCAGCCGAGTGAGTTCGCCCCCTCGATCCCAGACGCCACAGCTCTCAAAAGCTCATTCTGACGAGCGCGGTTCTCACACGGTTGAGCGAGAAGGTCTAGAGCCGCGATCGCAACATGTACATCAGAGTCTCCGGAGGCTCTGAATAGAGCCGGGCATTTTTCGCTGTCCGGAGCCCTCACTGCGTACAACTTTACGGCTTCCACCCGAACTCTCGCGGACCGGTCGGAAAGTGCCCTGACCAGAAGCTGGATATTCTCTTCGCGAGAGGGCTCCTGACCTATCGCCACGGTGGCCAGACGGCGAACATCGGCGTCGGAATCTTCCATGGCACCTGAGATCGCTTCAGCACCCACCCTACCGAAGACGGAGAGGGCCATCAGGGCAACCCTCCGTACACGGGCAGCACGCTCCGATGTGGATTCGTTTAAGTCACGCCCAAATGTCATGAGCTCCTGCAGTCGCGTGACGGCCCGATCTGACAAGATCCTCTCAGGATGGCGCCGGGCCATCGCTTCAAGCCCCATCACGGCACCGGTGAGCGTGGAAAGATGCGAGTCGAAATCCCCATTCCTAGTCAAGCCGACGAGCGTTTCTTCGGTGCGAGCGGCCTGGACCTCGGTCCGGTAAGTAAGGCGTCCTAAGGTGCGTGCCACGGTCCCCCTCACATCAGGATCCGTCTCTCTTGTGAGATGATCGAAGAGTAGGTCCGCGACGTCATCTCCGTCCGTGCGGACAACAGCCTGCCCGAGCGCGTTGACCGTCTCGGAGCGCACCTCAACATCACCTGATAAGAGAAGGGGCACGATCCGGAGAATGTGCTCGGGATCTTCAAGACGCCCGAGCGCACGAACCGACAAAGCCTGAAGTCCGAGATCCGGCGAGACGAGACCCTCCTCTAGAAACCGTATTCCAGACGGGCCAGATCCGCGAGCATCCTCTTCATCAATGGCGGCAGACCACACTTTTAGATCTGTAGGGACTCCCCTGTCGATCGAGCAGCTCAGACCGAGGACCACCGCCACCAGGGTGCATTCAAGAGCCATACGCCTGCACTGCCCGGCTACCGAATCCCAATAACGTGCCTCCGGAGTCATTTTCTCACTTCTCTGCTAAAGTCCGAGGAGACCTCGGGCGTTACCACTCATAACCGCCTCTTCTTCCTCCATCGAAAGCCCGAGGGCAGAGATCGATGACTTCATCTTCCCTAAGCTGCCGATCATGTGTGGATAGTCGCTCCCAGCAACTATCCGTCCGACTCCCGCAAAATCAAGAGCAAGTTTAAGGCAGGCGGGATCGAAGTTGACCGTATCGTAATAAAAATCCCTGAGATACTCACTCGGCAGACGTGAAATGTTTGACCGACACCTGGAATACGCCTCGAAACCTCTGTCCAAACGCTCCGCAAGAAACGGGATCGCTCCACCGGTATGACAGAGGGCCCAACGGATCCGAGGAAACCGCTCAGGCACACCCGCGTAGATCAGGTGTGCCGTCGCTAGTGTTGTATCCATCAGGAACCCAACCAGAGGCATGAGCATGTATTCCTCCATTGCCTCCACACCTAGGGGGTAGGTCGGGTGGATGTAGATGATCGCTTCGGCTTGATCAGCCCTCTCGTAAACAGGCCAAAAACGCTCATCAGCCAACGGCACCCCACTAGCGTTGCTGTACAACATCACACCTGGAAAGTTGAGTTCATCCAGCACACGATCCAACTCCCCAAGAGCAGCCTGGGGATTGTTGAGAGGTAGGTGAGCCAAAGCCGTGAAACGCTCAGGGTGCCGATCCCTCGCGCTCGCGAGTCCATCGTTGACAATCGTAGCGAGCTCGGCAGCTCGCTCAGGAGATTCAATGCTCGTACCCGGAGCCGTAAAGGTTAGAACCTGTTTGTCCACACCAGCCTCGTCCAGAACCGACACACGAAAGTCTATGTCACGATGGCCTGGAACAATAACGTTGTAATCCCCAGGAGAATGCAGCACGGGATTACCCTCGTCGTCGTCCGTTACACGAAAGTTGCTGGGCTCGGATCGAATGCTGTCCAGGAATTCTGGAGGATAGTAGTGGTTATGAAAGTCGATGATCATGAAAGGATCCCCCTAACGTATTTCCGTGTCCACGCCGGTCTCACCTTCCGACCGGGCGATGATCGCTGCCCCGCATGAATCACCGAAGATGTTAACCGCCGTGCGATACATGTCGAGCGGTCGGTCGATCGCGAGCATGGACCCCACGATCACGTTCACCGTCGGCCCCTGCAAGCCGATCGCCTCTAAAACGATGAAGATCACGACGAGTCCAGCCGACGGGACTGCCGCCGCGCCGATCGAGGCTAGGAGCGCCGTCAACACGACGATCGCCTGCTGCATGATCGTCAAATCGAATCCCAGGGCCTGGGCGATGAACAGCGCACCGGCACACTCGAAGACGGCTGTTCCGTCCATGTTGACCGTGGCTCCCATGGGAAGAATGAAAGACGCGATCTTGTTCGAAACTCCCACCTTCTCCTCGACCACCTTCATGGTGACCGGCAGAGTCGCCCCTGACGAGCTAGTGGAAAAGGCAATTAACAGTGCCTCACGCATGTTGGCGAAGTGGATACGAGGAGAGATTCGTCCAAGTAGAATCAACAGAATCGGGAGACTCACGAGGAAATGTATGGTCACGCCGGACCCTATCGTCATTGCGTATAGGGCAAGTGGGCGGAATGCATCGAAACCCGTAGTGGCCACCATCCTCATGATTAGAGCGAACACTCCGATAGGCAGAAATTTGATGATCCCCGAAGTGAGCCGCATCATGGCGTGGAACAGGGCGTCGAACAGTTCCACGAGCGGATCCCTGGTCTTGGGCGGAAGAGTCGTGAGGGCAGCACCGAAGACGATGCAGAAGAAGATTAGCGCCAGCATGTCGGCGGTGGCCGCGGCCTGAAGAACATTTTCGGGGATGATATCAGTGAGGAGTTGAACGGGTGACTCCGGCGTGGTCAGCTCGGGGAGCGTCTCCTGGATCGTCCCGGTCAAGTTGGCCCCCACGCCCGGCCGGATGAGGTTCACCATCAAGAGTCCGACGAGGGCGGCGAGGGCGCTGGAAAGCACGTAGTACCCGAGTGTCTTGCTGAACAACCGCCCGAGTGCGCGCCCGCCACCCACAGACGCCACACCCGAGATGATTGATGTCAGAACCAGCGGCACGATAATCATCCTGAGCAACTTCATGAACAGATCGCCGATCCATCCGACCCGGTCGGCCAGAGGTTCCCCGAAGAGGGCGCCGGCCAAACCGCCCACGAGCATCGCGATTAACACCTGCCAATGGAGTCGGCGATACCATGGGGCGTCCAGGTCGTGTTCCATGGAGGTTGTCCTTATCGGTAAAAAGGGGAGTGCTCAGTGCCAAGGTCGAGCGCCGAACATAGATAGTCGGTGCGATATTCGACAAGCAGACGATCCCCGTGTCCAATTTCCCCGTTATCCGGCGGCGACCACCGTGCGTAACCGCCCTGTTCGTGAACGCCCTGTTCGTAACCGTCTCCCCACCGCATGTTGTCCGGTCGGTTCCTGACGCGAACCGGATGATGACGGGTGGACCCATGCCCGGATTTGATCGACGATCCAGGCCCGCCTGCCACACGTCTACAAGGAGCGCACATGAGTCCAGCGACGCTAGCCGGTCTAGCTGCCCTGCCCATCCTACTCGGTGGGATACTGTTGGTGGGTTTCCGCATTCCAGCCAAGTGGGCCATGCCAGCGGTCTACGTGACGGCAGTGACCATCGCCCTGAGCGTCTGGGGTATGCCGTTCTTGGATGTCGCAGCGTCGTCTATCCAGGGATTGTTCCTCACCTTCGATCTTCTGTTGATCATTTTCGGGGCGATTCTGCTCCTGAACACCCTAGAACGCTCTGGAGGTGTAGCAGCGATCCGAAGGAGTTTCCGCGGGATCAGTGACGATCGCCGGGTCCAGGTCGTAATCATCGCCTGGCTCTTTGGGTCGTTCATCGAGGGTGCCGCGGGCTTTGGGACGCCGGCCGCCGTAGCCGCTCCCCTTATGGTCGCCATGGGCTTCCCCGCAGCAGGCGCCGTGATGCTCGGGATGATGATCCAAAGCACACCGGTGACCTTCGGCGCCGTAGGGACTCCGGTACTGGTGGGCGTCCAGGGGGGGGTGGTCAGCCCTGAGTTCACGCTTGCGCTGACCGAGTCAGGAGCGACGCTGATCGAGTACGTGAGAGCCGTCACGGTCCGTGCCGCAGGCCTTCACGCAATCACGGGGGTGATCATGCCCACCTTCATGGTCGTCATGATGACCCGCTTCTTCGGTGAGCGGAAGTCGTGGACCGAAGGGCTCTCGATCGTTCCGTTCGCCCTATTCGGGGGTGTGGCCTTCACGGTTCCGTATTTCTTGACCGCGTGGCTTCTCGGACCCGAGTTTCCCTCCCTTTTGGGAGGTCTCGTTGGGCTCTCCATCGTGTCGTTCGCGGCCCGCAAGGGCTTCCTGCTTCCGACTGACACATGGGACTTCCCGGCTCGGGACTCGTGGCCCTCGGAGTGGGTGAGCGGCCTCGAGGTCGACTCCGAGGAGATGGGAGAGCACCCGGAGATGTCCGCCGGCAAAGCGTGGCTTCCCTATCTGATGTTGGCGATACTCTTGGTCCTGAGCCGTTTGCCGTCGCTGCCCATCGGCGACGCTCTGCGGAGCCAAAGTATCGCATGGCCTGAGATCTTCGGCACATCAGTGAGCGCCGTGACCACACCCCTCTACCTTCCCGGGACGATCTTGATTGTAGTTGTGGGGATTACTGCGCTCCTGCACCGCATGAGCGGTGCAGCCCTCAAGACGGCGTTCGTTGATTCCAGTCGAGTGCTCCTCGGGGCCGGCGTCGTTCTCGTCTTCACCGTCCCCATGGTGCGCGTCTACATCAATTCGGGTGAAAACAGTGCCGGTCTGGCTTCAATGCCCCTTGAGATGGCCGAATGGGTGGCGACCTCAGTCGGTGGTGTATGGCCGCTCTTCGCGGGGGTGACGGGAGCGTTGGGAGCCTTTATCGCCGGGTCGAACACTGTAAGCAACTTGATGTTCGCAGCCTTCCAGCACGGGGTGGCTGCGAAACTGGCCATATCGAGTTCGATGGTCGTAGCACTCCAAGCCGTGGGCGCAGCGGCGGGCAACATGATCGCGATCCACAACGTGGTGGCTGCTTCAGCCACGGTGGGACTGCTAGGACGGGAAGGAACCACGCTCCGGAAGACCATCTTGCCCACGATTTACTACCTCACGGTGATCGGCGTGCTGGGACTGATAGCCATCTACGTACTGCGAGTGTCCGGGCCCCTTTGGGCGGGCTGAGGAGGAGAAAGGACCCGCTCCTCTAGAGAGGCCGAAGAGGCGAAACCCAACCTCCTCACCCCCCCAGCCGGTGTACCAGCTTCTTGAGGGCCCGCATGTAGCTGGAGTGTTCGACCTCCAGATGATGTCGGTACGTCTTCTGGTACCGAATACCTCTACCCAGATCTTCTACAGGATCACGCTTTCTCTTCTTAAGCCAGCGGTTTGCCGGGCCCCCGTCCCACGCAGAGCGGAGATAGAGAGCAGCAGCCCGACACTGCCAATGGACGATGCCGAATTGGCCGCTGTCAGGTTGGATGAGACCGGCAAAGAAGAGATTGTCGTATTGGGGATGGAAGACATGCTTATAAAGCCTCGGCATGCCGTCGGTCGCATTAAGATGCTTACTGTCTAAGAACGGGAAAGTGATCAGGTAGCCCGTCGCCCATATCACTAGGTTGACAATCTCGCTCGTACCGTCCACAAAGTGTACACAGCGTCCGTCCATCCTCTCGATGTCCGGCTTCGGTTTGATGGCTCCGTGCTGTACGAAGTAGGGAAGCAGGGTATTCACAATCGGATGCGTCTCGAAAAGACGGTGATCGGGCTCCGGAAGGCCTAAATCCCGTTGGCTCCCTCGGAACAGACGGAGAGAGAGGTTGCCCACCGCTCGCTGAACCGGCAGAGGGATCCGAAGTGCGTGCATCAGGTCCGCTACCTGATCCGAAGGCATCCCCCAAAGATACTTCGGTACATAGTGATAGCCTCGCCGAGTGCTGTGGAAGGTGGCAGCAGCCCGGTGAGCAGCCTCGACTACGATATCGCACCCGGAATTCCCACCGCCTACCACCAGCACCCGCTTCCCGAGCAAGACCTCCGAAATCTTGTATTCGGCCGAGTGCATCGATTCTCCGTCAAAATGCCCAGGATATTCTGGCACCATGGGATGATTGTTGTGGCCGTTGGCGATCACCAGCGCCCCGTATCGGCGCAACTCGCCGTTCTCAAGCTTTACATCCCAACAGGCTTCACCGGTGGGACCAACGACTGCGGACAACCCGACCCGCGCCACTTCCGCATCGTACTTGATGAGGGGTACAATACCAAAATGCTCGGCGTAACCTTTCAGGTATTCAAGCACCTGTTCGTGGTGAGGGTAATCAGGATAGGAAGTCGGCATTCTATGGTCAGGGTACTCAGTACCGCGCTTCGACGAGATAGTGTGGGTAGATCGATACACACGCGCGGCGGGAGATTCGTAGTTCCAGTTGCCCCCCAAATCCGAACAGGTTTCGAGAACGTCGACCTCGAAGCCGAGATCCATGAAATTACGCGCTGCGGCGAGACCGGAGCTTCCGGCTCCGATCACGCAAACGCACTGGGAATGATCCCGAATCCCTTCACAATTCGACATCACTCTATTTTACTCGACGCCGTGGAACTCGCCATACCACTCGATGACGTAGACCTCCGACCTTTGACGATGAGGGAACTAGGAGAGTGACCACAGATCTGTCAGATCCCAAACACCGCTTTTCCAATCGGGTGAAGGACTACGTGCGCTTCAGGCCCTCGTACCCCCCGGCGCTCCTCACGCTACTCCGAGACGAAGCCAGAATCGGCCCCGAAGTAACGGTCGCAGACATGGGCTCAGGAACAGGTATTCTCACCGACATGCTCTTACAAACTGGCTGTCGAGTCCTGGGTGTCGAACCCAATCGACCGATGCGCAAAGCGGCCGAGGACCACCTTGGATCGCACCCGCGGTTCCAGTCAGTCGCCGGCTCTGCGGAAGCGTCGGGGCTCTCCGATGCCTCTGTCGATCTCGTTACGGCTGCTCAAGCCTTTCACTGGTTTCGCGTTGACGAATCCGGACGGGAGTTCCGAAGAATCCTACGACCGGAAGGCACGGTCGTCCTCCTTTGGAACAGTCGAAGAGTCGAGGGGAACCCGTTCTTAAAGGGCTACGAGCATATTCTTCGGCAATGGGGCACAGATTACACAATGGTTCGCCGATCTTATGATGTGGACAAATCCCTGGCTCGTCTCTTTGGCAACGCCGAGATCAAACATCGGACATTCACAAACAACCAATTTCTCACTTACGAGGTATTGGAGGGCAGACTCCTGTCGAGCTCATACGTACCGACCCGAGCAGATTCAAGTTGTCGTCCACTGCTCACTGCACTCACGAATTTGTTTCAGGAGCACGCGGTCGACAACACTGTGAAGATGCTGTACGACACCCAAGTCTACTACGGAAAGCTGGACCGAGTCTGACGCTTACTCAGAACTCCCAAGGTCTACTCCCGACCGGGGCAGGTCTACTCCGCTGACGCGCGCGTCCTACGGCCGGCATACGGGAGCCCTGGGGCATGAACCCGAGACCGGATCTCGCTTTCAGCGAGAAACGGCTTGTCCCGGCAGCGCTCAAACCTATCCTGAAGATCGAAAGCGATTGTCTCAAGCGGAATTGTCATGTAGTTGAAGCGATTCTGAACAAATGGAGTAACGTAGCGCCGTGCGAACTCGTGAATCCCGAGAACATCGTATTGAACTACATGGACCATCTCGTGAAAAACCACCGAGTGTGCCGGGGGCAACGGAACCTGGGTATCGCTTATCAGAATGACATCCCCAAAAGTGATCGCCGCCCAAATACTAAAGTCGAGAGGAACCGACTCACCTGCATCCTCGAACTCTTTGTAAAAAGGAGGATTTTCGATAAGTGGCACTCGTCTAATTCTCGTCCGATCAAGTGTCTCATCGGCAAAAAATCCATGGAGAGCAGCCCTCGTGGTGTCAGGCAGCAAATCGGCATGTAAGCGGTGCTGTGCACGCTGACTCTCAATCCAATGGCCAGCGTTTTCAGCCAGGTACGAGACCAACTCCTGCATGCTGAGATTTTTTGGATCCATAAACCGGCCGTCCAGGAAAGTCCGGGCAAAGAAGTGCCAATGACAGCGTAAAAGTTACTGCCTTAACAGCTCATCACTCAAGCGCACGTCACAGCTTTCTTGGTCATACCTGCTGACCCAAGACTGAGAATTTTCGGAAGTGCGATCCTACCGTTGGGATAAAGAACTCCCTACACATCCAAATTCTTAACGTATTTCGCGTTCTTTTCAATGAAGAGGCGCCTAGGCTCCACATCGCCACCCATGAGGCGACTGAAGATCGAGTCAGCCTCCGCTGCGCTATCCACCGTCACCTGTAAGATCGTTCGGGCCTCCGGATCCATGGTGGTTCGCCACAGCTGTTCTGGGTTCATTTCACCGAGACCCTTGTAGCGTTGAATGTGAATTCCGCGGCCTTCGCCCCCCCCTTTACCGTTGGAGAATCGACCTATGAATTCCTCGCGTTCCTCTTCCGTATAGGCGTAGTGCTCCTTCTTGCCCTTCGCGACACGGTAGAGAGGAGGCTGCGCAATATAGATGTACCCCTCCTCAATCAAATCCCTCATTTGACGGAAGAAGAAGGTGAGCAGGAGCGTACGGATGTGTGCTCCATCGACGTCAGCATCCGTCATTATGATGATTTTATGGTAGCGGGCATTCTTGAGCATAAAGTCATCTCGGATCCCGCATCCGATCGCTGTAATAATGGCTCGAATCTCTTCATTAGAAAGAATCTTGTCGATCCTAGCTCTCTCCACATTGAGAATCTTTCCCTTCAACGGTAGAATCGCCTGGAAAGAACGATCCCGCCCCTGCTTGGCGCTACCCCCAGCACTGTCACCCTCCACCAGATAGATCTCACAGAGGCTCGGATCGGAAATGGAACAATCAGCCAGCTTGCCTGGAAGGACACCTCCTTCGAGTGCACTCTTCTTCCGAGCAAGATCACGTGCCTTCCGGGCAGCCTCTCTTGCTCTCGCCGCTGAAAGGGACTTCTCGATAATCCCCTTTGCCGATTTAGGATTCTCGTCCAAGAACATGCCGAGGTGTTCGTTGATGGCAGCCTCGACAGCTCCTCGTATTTCACTGTTACCGAGCTTAGTCTTGGTCTGGCCCTCAAACTGAGGTTCCATGACCTTCACGCTCAAGATACACGTGAGTCCTTCCCGGACATCGTCGCCAGAGAGGCTCTCATCATCTTTCTTGAACAACTTGCTCTTGCGGGCGTAATCGTTGATGGTCCTCGTGAGCGCAGCCTTGAGCCCAGTGAGGTGTGTACCACCCTCATGAGTGTTGATGTTGTTGACAAATGTGTGTGTGTGTTCATTGAACCCATCGTCGTACTGAAGCGCTACTTCGATATCGGCCTCCTCCCGACTGGTTTCGAAGTAGAACACGTTGTCGTGCAGGGGCTGCCGTGAACCACGCACGTGTTCCACGAACCTAACCAGGCCACCCTCGTACTCATGTGTGTCCTCCGCTCCGTCGCGCTCATCCGAAAGCACGATTTTGAGGCCTTTGTTCAGAAAAGCGAGTTCTCGGAGGCGATCATTGAGCGTTTCGAAGTTGTAGGTGAGTTCGGTAAAAATGTCCGGGTCCGGCTTGAAGGAAACGAGGGTCCCGCTTCCCTTCGCCTTCCCCACAACTTCCAATTCTGTCTCTTTGATGCCTCGCGCGTACCGTTGACGGTATCTCTTCGCATCCCGGGTAACTTCAACCTCAAGCCACTCAGACAGTGCATTGACGACACTCACACCAACTCCGTGCAAGCCACCCGACACCTTATAAGAATCCTTATCGAACTTCCCTCCAGCATGCAGCGTCGTCATGGCTAGCTCGACACCCGGCACGCCTTCCTCAGGGTGGATATCCACAGGGATCCCACGGCCGTTGTCGTTTACCTCTACCGCGCCGTCCTTCCGCAACAAGACGGAGATTTCGGAGCAGAAGCCGGCCATGGCCTCATCGATGGAGTTATCCACCACCTCGTAAACGAGATGATGTAGACCGCGGGCTGAAGTCGATCCGACATACATACCGGGCCGTTTTCGGACTGCTTCCAATCCCTTCAGAACAGTGATCTGTTCAGCTGTATAGTCACCGTTTGTCTTCTTTTTCCCAGCTTTCCTCTTGCCTTTTTCTGCCATCTACGACTCGCTCTGTTATGGATCCCAGTCGACTCCCGCGCTCAATGCGGATGCCGTTTAAAAAAACCTCTGTTACCGCTCGCCCTCCATCAGCGTGAGGACAATCCGGTCGATTGCGCCATCCTTCTCAAGTGTTGTGTTGACCCGCTCCAACAAAGCACCCTTCATCAAACTCAATTCCGTAAGCCAAGCACTGCTCCGGACCTCTACAACCAGCGTTGAAGCAACCACCGTCTTCGCTCGGGTCACCTGAGCGATTTTCTCTCCCGCCGCATCAGCCCAGACGTCCACGGCAGCCATCCGTCGGAGCTGTGTTCCGAGACCCTGCTTTTCGAGAAGTTCCCCGAGCACATCCCCGACTCGTGTTGGCCCGCCGTCCTTCACGGGCAAATCCGTCCGTCCTGGATTCCCCATCGGAGAAGCGAATCCCCTTGGAGGGGCACATCACTTTGTTTTGGCGCAGTCAGGATGACTTGCCCAAAACGATCCCGGTCCATTAGTTCGAGCACCCGCTCTCGGCGTGCTTCATCGAGCTCTGCAAAGGCATCGTCTAGGAGAAGGATCGGGTCGCCCCCTCTGGCCTCTCGTACCGCATCACCTTCTACGAGCCGAAGTGCCAAGGCTGCTGTTCGAAGTTGTCCTCCGGACCCAAATTCCCGCATTTCCACTTCTGAGCTTCCCTCTCTCATAGAGAACCGAAGCTCGTCACGATGTGGGCCTGCCACCGTAACGCGCCTTTGAACATCCCGACACCACCCTGCCTGCAAGGCAGCTAGGCAGGTTCTGTAAACGTCTTCTTCTTCCCAATCATCAACAACAACCTTGGGCTCATAAGTCATCGACGCCGAAGCTCCTCCACTGACAGCTTCGTAGTAACCGTGGAAAGCTTCACTCCACTTCCTCACCCACTCGTGACGGGACAACATCACCTTGGCTGCCCGTTCCGCGAAGGGATCGTCCCAAGCTTTGATCTCTGCATCAGATCCGTTTTTGCGAAGCGCAGCATTCCGCTGACCGAGAACATGGCGGAACTCCTGCAGAGCACGCAGATAGCCGTTTTGGTTCAGAGACAGGACGATATCAAGGAAGCGGCGGCGTGCGGCCGGGCTCCCGTTAATAATTGACACATCGGCAGGAGAGAAGACCACTGCCCCGAGGTGCCCGATCGCATCTCCGATACGCGGTGGTTCGACACCGTCGATGGTCACTTTTCGGCGGCGGCTAGAACCTTCGTACGCAGCGGCAACCTCGGTGGCACCTGTTTCATGGTCGTTCCCGGAACCGACTGCCCCACAAACTCGAAACGTATCTTCACCAAAAGCAATGAGATGCTCGGCACGCGCTCCCCGAAACGATCGGAATGTCTCTAGGTAGTAGATCGCCTCAAGCAGGTTCGACTTTCCCTGGGCGTTCGCGCCGACGATCACAACCCCCTCTGGAGGAAAGGCCAACACCTGGTTCTCCAAGTTCCGAAAAAGCCGGAGCTTCAACACACTCAGGTGCAAGGTACAGCCACCAACAACAGCCTTTGACGCATAGAGGAATTTAACGATCGGAAGGCCCGACAACCACCCGTGAAGCCCTCTTCACTCCCCTTTGAAATCAGCCTTTCGTTTCTCAAGAAACGCCGTCATACCCTCCTGCATATCTCCCGTGGAAGCAAGTAGCCCAAATAGCGAGGATTCATAACTCAGAACGCTTGCCGAGCCTGAGTCTTGTGCCAGATAGACGGACTCGAGAGCCATCCGGACGGCAAGGGGTCCGTTCTTCGTGATCCGCCGCATGAACTCCTTAGCCTTGTCTAGAAGTTCCTCACGAGGATAGACAGCACTTACGAGTCCAATGCGCTCCGCTTTTTCAGCACCAAGCATAGCACCAGTTAATGTCAGTTCCACGGCCCGCCCCAACCCCACGAGCCGGGAAAGCCTCAGTGTGCCTCCGTATCCTGGAATGATGCCGAGCCCCACTTCAGGAAGCCCGAACTGAGCATTTTCACTTGCGACGCGAAGGTGACACGCCAAAGCCAACTCGCAACCCCCACCGAGAGCGTAACCTCCGACCACTGCCAGAACAGGCTTCGGAAAGCGCTCGATCTGATTGAAAATCCTCTGCCCCTCCCGGCTTATTCGTACGCCAGAGATGGGGCTCATATTGGCAAGCTCGCCAATGTCCGCTCCGGCGACAAAGGCCTTTTCTCCTTCACCTGTGACGAGCACGCCGCGAACTTCGTCGTCGTCCTCAAGCTCTCCAAACACCTGCCCAAGCTCTCCGACCACATCTGAGTTCAGGGCATTAAGCTTGTCCGGGCGGTCGATTGTGACTGTTGCCAACTCTGCATCCCACTGTACCCTGACATATTGCAGATCACTCATCTCTGTCTTCGTTTAGCTCTTGTTTGGGTACGTTTCCTTCCGCATCCAATCGGAAAGCTAGGAAGGGAGTTC
>JAYZFL010000002.1:0-32777 GCA_036336795.1 Gemmatimonadota bacterium | reverse complement strand
CGAGCTCTTTCTTGTTCGCTGCCAGCTTGATCTCCTGGAGGCGTTTCTGGAGACCCTTGACGTCCTGCTCCGATCGAAGCACGGGACCATCAACTTCTTCCAGCAAAACTTCGAAGTTCTGAATGGTGGATCGCACTTGGACGATCTCTTGGTCCAACTCTTGGAGTTCCTTAAGTGAAGCACGTGTTTGAGATGTCATCTAATACTCTTGGCTGAAACTCAGTTATCTCTCTTTAGGGTCTTCCGGGCGGCGGCCGACCAGTCGAGACCCAATCCTCTTCTTTCGCTCCCCAAGCGAGCCTTCTCAGCAAGGAGCTCCGAATGACGATCCTCGTCCGTAGTATTCTCTATAAGTCGGTCCATTCCGTCGAGTCTTTCCTGCATCACACTGCTGAGAATCCTGCCCAGGGACTCTTCGAAGACCCGTTCCGGCTGTCCGAGTTCCTTTTGATCTTTGGAATCACTCACCAATCCCTCAAAGACCTTTGCGACTCCCGGGGCCAAGCCCCGAGAGGCATGGTCATGATTCGGATTAGGATCAGCAAGCAAGGACTTGAAAACAGCCCCGTAGGAAAGATCGGTAAAGTCTTCAGGAGAAAGATGCTCACCTACTTTTTCGATAAACTGCGAGTCTCTGGTCATCAAGAGTAGCAACTCGCGCTCGGCTCCCATCGGTGGAATAGCAGACGTAGTTATCTGTGGAGCGGTAGGACGCCTCGACTTTTTAGGGGTCACACGGTGCACCGCTCTCTCCAACTCCTCTTCCAATGTCTCTCTTCGAACCCCCGTACGCTCCGCGACCTTAGCAACATAAATATCGCGAAGAGCCGAGTCCCGAGCGGCTCGAATTGTGGGCAACAATCGATCGATGGCATTTCGAGTTCCTTCGATACCCGAAAAGTGGTCTCGCTCATCAAGAATTTGAAGCTTTCGATCAAGAATATCGACAGCTTGATCAATGTGGTCTCGAAGCCCAACCGAGCCTTCCTTGCGAACGATTGTGTCAGGATCCTCCCCTGAGGGAAATGTCACGACGGACGGGTGTAAGCCCTCAGCCAAGAGGATGTCCCCCGTGCGAAAAGTGGCCTTGAGTCCGGCAGGATCACTGTCAAACAGGAGACATATTTTTTTTGTATAACGTCTCAACAAGATCGCCTGATCCGTTGTCATGGCAGTTCCGAGTGTTGCCACAACGTTCTCGAAGCCAGCAGTTGCAAGTGTTACGACGTCCATATAACCCTCTACGACCAGAGCCATCTCCTCACGTCGTATCGCATTCTTAGCCCAATTCAGACCATAAAGAACTCGGCCTTTGCGGTAAATCGGCGTCTCGGGCGAGTTCAGGTACTTGGGGCTTCCCTCTCGACCGGAATCGAACACTCGACCTCCGAACCCCACAACCTTCCCGGAAAGACTCTCGATGGAAAAGATGATCCGTCCACGGAAGCGATCATAGGGTTCCTTGCTCTTTTCACTCCTGGTAAGGAGGCCCGCCTCAATCAAGGTTTGATCACCGATTCCATGGTGGGCCGCAGCTTCACGGAGCTCTCCCCACTCGTCCGGTGCGTAACCAAGAGCGAAACGTTCCGCCACTTTACGATCAATTCCACGTCCTTCGAGATACACCCGAGCTGACTCCCCCGAAGTCGGATCCCAAAGCGATCCATGAAAAAATGCCTGTGCAAACGCGTTCGCATCATAAAGATGCCGAAACGGATTCTCTTCGGCCTTCCGCGCACTCACCTCTCGTATCTCAATACCGGTACGTTGTGCAACATGCTTGACTGCGTCCACGAAATCGAGGCCGAGATGCTTCATAACAAAGGATAATACGTTACCCGATTGGCCACAGCCGAAGCAGTTGTAGAAACCCTTCGCCGGAACCACGAAGAAGCTGGGTGTCTTCTCGTCATGGAACGGGCAGCACGCCTTGTAATCCTTCCCCGATCTTTTTAGGGGCACAACCTCACCAACGATCGCTACGATGTCTGCAGCTGCTTTGACTTCGTCAACTTGGTCTTCCGGAATCATCTGTAGCTCACCACCGTGGTCCCTGCACTATCTTCTTCCGGAAGGCTAAAGAAACGGTCGTCTCTTTCGAGCAATTCTGATCTTCGGTCACGTTCCACCTCGGACGTCGAACAGGCCGTCACTAACTCGAGAGTCCCCAGCAAAACCGGAACGGCAAGCACGTGCTCACTCATCCCATGGCATCGCGTCGAGTGATCCTTCTATCACCCGAGCTCTTCCCGCACAATGCGTCCCGCCTCCTTACCGTCGAAGCGTCCTCGGATTTGAGGCATGATCTTCCCCATAACCGGACCCATCTGATTGGCACCGGTGGCGATCACTTCTCTCACCATGTCTCGCACATCGACTTCGGAGAGAGCGGCCGGAAGATAATCCTGGAGCAGAGCAACTTCCGCGGATTCCTTATCTGCAAGCTCTGGCCTGCCTCCTTCTAGCATTTGCTCAGCAGCAGCGCGCCGCTGCTTAATCGCCCGAGCCACGACCCCCACAACCCCCTCGTCGTCCAGTTCTTCACCGACGGCGATTTCTCGATTTCTCACCTCCGACAAAAGTGTAGTCAAAACCACTGTCCTCCACCGATCACGTGCTTTTCGGGCAGTGACGAGGTCATTTCGAAGGCGCGACTTCAAGTCCTTTGACATGGGGGTGAAGCTATCCGGCCCCAGGGTAAGGGTCAACGCGATTTTCCGCTTGAGAGGGTGTGTCTTCTAGTCAGTCAAACTTTGGTGTTGATCAGGTAACCGTACCCTGCTTGAAAGCTCTTCCTTTAGATACCTCTCGGGCCATTACGCCACGTCAAACCATCCGGAACGCCATTCCTGCTCCGCATCTATAGCCTGAAGGGTGAACCCAAGAGCCTCGGCCTCCCGAACCACGAAAGGCCACTCAACCTCGGTAATCCCACCGAGTATAAGCCAACCCTTAGTGGCTCTTGCAAAGCTTTTGAGCAAGGGGACGAGAACTGCTGTCTGAATATTTGCCAGGATACCATCAAAGGAACCTTGCTCACAAAGCCAACTTGATGTCACCGTCGCGACCTCGACCAAGACCTGTCCCTCTACCTGATTGCGAGAAGCGTTCTTCCTCGCCGCTTCACAAGCATACTGATCAAGATCCACAGCAAAGACAGATCCTGCCCCAAGACGAGCTGCGGCAATCGCAAGAATACCCGAACCGCAGCCCACATCCAAAACTTCCTGGCCTTCTATGAGCGATCGAGTCAACAGTCTCAGGGCTCCCCGCGTCGTAGCATGCTCGGCCGTGCCAAATGCCATTCCTGGATCAATGACTACTACTGTGGTCCCTCCCTGGACTTCGACATCACACCAGCTCGGTGTCACGACAAGACTATCCGTAATCTTCTGTGGCCCTAGTCCGCGCCTCCACAGGAGAGCCCAATCTTCGTGCTCTTGCCAACTCCAATCCAGTAACAAGTCATCGAGGCCTGAGGCCATGCGGAGTGCAACCTCCGTTTCACGCACAAACAACTCTGGTTCTTTCACGGGAGGGAGGTAAGTAATCAGTTGACCATCCAACTCTTGAACCCCCTGTGCCCCCAGGGCGATTAGTGGTTCTACGAGGAGGTCCGCGGCCAATAGGTCATCAAAACTGATCGACAGGACTAACCAACGATCCGGAGCCATTCTCCAGAAATGTGAATCAGCGCTCACGCCTATGTAAACGCTTCCTTTACCCGAGACCACATGCTCCTATCAGGATCCCTTTCCAGGCTGTCCGGAGCAGAATCCTCTAAATCCCGAAGTGCTTGGAGGGCTTTTTCTTGCTCAGCACTGAGTTGCTCAGGTGTCCATACGGTAACCCGCACGAACTGGTCTCCCTGAGCTCGCCCGTGAAGCTCGGGTAGTCCACAGCCCCGCAACCGAAGAACTTCACCACTTTGGACGCCCGCCGGGACGGCGAGCTTGACTGTACCGGTGACGGTAGGAACATCGACCTCTGCCCCGAGCGCAGCCTGAGAGAATGTGACGGGCAAATCGAAGCGGATGTTCGCTCCATCTCTTCGGAACCGCGTGTCATCCTCCACCTCAAGAAGCACGATGACATCTCCTCGAGGACCGCTCCGCCGTCCGACGCTCCCCTCTCCACGGAGTGTGATGAAATTCTCCGATGTAACCCCGGGAGGAATCTCTACCTCAATTTCTCTCTCCCCTCGGGAACGGCCATCACCGTGGCAATTGTTGCAAGGCTTGTCGATCACATGTCCTTCACCGTGACACATACGACACTGAACTACACTCACGAATTGGCCAAATACAGTGCGCTGCATTTGACGTTCCTCACCCGACCCTCCACAGGTCGAGCAAGATCGCGGACCGGATCCAGTTTCACTGCCACTTCCAGAACACCGATCACAGACGTTAAGTATCGCAACTCGAAGCTTCTTCGTGACCCCACTGACGACCTCGGGGAGCGTGACGAGCACTTTGATTTTTACCGTCTGACCTTTGCGCGAATCAGATCTCTGGCGCCGTCCCCCGAAAAGGTCCTCCATTCCACCGAAGTCTCTCATGAAAACTTCGATTGCGTCTGTGAAGTCAAATCCTGAAACTCCGGCCGCTCCGCCCATCCCTCTCCGGAGGCCTTGCTCTCCGTATTGATCGTAGACAGCTCGCTTCTCCGAGTCTCGCAGAACTTCGTATGCCTCGGTCACTTCCTTGAAACGGTTCTCCGTCTTCTTGGATCCCTGGTTTCGATCCGGATGATACTTGAGAGCAAGTTTTCGATACGCCTTCTTGATCTTTTCAGTGTCGGCGTCCTTGGAGACACCCAGTAGGTCATAGTAGTCGGCCATGAGTCTTAGAGGCCGAGAACGTTGTTGACGAGGGTAGACGTATAGTCAACGATCGCGATCACTTTCTCATAGGGCATTCTCGTTGGCCCGATCACCCCTATCACTCCCTTGAGTTGGCCCACCCGATACTCCGCGGTGACCAGTGTGAAGTCCGAGAGAGCTTCGGCCGCATTTTCATTGCCGATCGTGATCTGAAGCCCTCCGGTGTGCTCTCTGTCCCCAAGAACCCGAGCAAGAAGCTCCCTCTGCTCCGTCAACTCGATGAGCCCCTTGAGCTGCTCACCGGAGTTGAACTCGGGTTGTGCGGCTAGGACACTCGTCTGTCCTATCTGCACCTCTCGGGCCTTGAGGGGTGACCAATCGAAGAGTTCCGAACTGGACTGCATAAAAATATTGAGGAGCTCATGGGTCTGATGGCCATCGGCCGCACCGACATCCCTCAAGCGATCTGGGAGAGTGTCGCGAATCTCACTGAGGGTCAGGCCACCAAGCCGCTCATTCAAGACTTGCGTCACGCTTGTTAAGACATCCGCCCGTACTTCACCCGGAAGGTCGACATAAACTGTGCGCACAAAACCACTTCTGATGGTCATCACCATCAGGATCTTGTCGGTCGAGACCTGGATAAGTTCCAAACGTTCGAAGATCGCCTTATTCAGTCCCGGAGGCATCGCCACTCCCAATTCCTGGGACAAAAGGCTCAGAGCCCGGATTGCTCTGCGGACGAGGCGGTCCACTGCCGAGGATCCGTCAATTTCCTGAACCAAACGCTTCTGCTCCATCTCGGTCAGGGGTAGGGGTCGCATGATTTGGTTCACGTAAAATCGGTAGGCATGATCCGTCGGAATCCGACCTGCCGATGCGTGTCGGTGGAACAGATAGCCCTTGGTTTCGAGGTCACTCATCGTGTTCCGTACGGTGGCCGGAGAAACACCTAGTTCGAAGCTCTTCGCCAGGGTCCGGCTGCCCGCGGGCTCTGCGGAATCCACGTAGGTCCGGACCACCGCTTCGAGCACCTGGCGCTCACGGTCCGAAAGCTCCTCACCGACTGGATCGGATTTACATAAATTCATGGATCAAATATCGGGAAATTGTTCTAGTCGCACTGGAAGATCGGATTTAAATCCGGATCCCGTCAACGCCCGGTGAAAATCTCCGTCCAATTCCACAGTCAAGCGATCCATCACCAACCATCCTCTAGGTGTCAACCGTAGTACCCCATCCTTTTCTATCCCTAAGCCACTATCAAGCCAGCGTCGGACTCTCTTCCCGGCGGCGTACGGAAATCCTTCCACCGAAAGCCCCCGCCGACTTCTCAAACCTAGCCAAATACGCTCCAGCCGGCTCTCATCTTCTCCGAGGGTTTCCTCCCCTTCGAGGGGAGGTGTGAATTTCTGGACCTCAGCCCGATAGACATCCCAGTCACGAAAGTTCCACCGCCTGACGGGGTGCTTATAACTGTGGGCGCCGTTTCCCACTCCGAGGTAGGGACGGCCAGACCAATAAATCATGTTATGCTGAGATAACCGGTCCATCCTCGCGAAATTCGATACTTCATACGCTTCGAACTCAGCCTCAGTGAGTCGTTCCACAGCGAGTAGGTATTCCTCAGCACATCGCTGATCAGTGGGTAGCGTCTCTCTCCCTTGCTTCACAGCTCGCTCCAAAGGTGTCTTGGACTCGACAGTGAGGCCATACAGGCTCACATGGTCCACCTCCAGTGCTAAGGTCTGGCATAGATCGTACTCCCAATCCCGTCCCAAATAACTGGGCAAACCGAAGATCAGGTCAATGCTGATGTTATTGAGACCGGCCTCACGTGCGATTCGGACAGCTGACCGGGCTCCCTCTGCTCCGTGCATGCGCCCCATCCACCTCAACGACGGCTCGTGGAAAGTTTGAACACCAAGGCTGACCCGTGTAACACCCGCACGGCGCCAACCCCTGGCTACATCTTCGGTGAAACTCTCCGGGTTCGCTTCAACTGTCCACTCGAGGTCAGAGCCCCGAAGGCGCTCCTCCCCCACGACACGGGCCAACCCGTCCATGGCAGACCACCCGAGGAGCGAAGGTGTACCACCTCCAACGTATATTGTATCCAGGGACGAATCCAAGTTGAATTCGCCTTCCTGCTCCAGAGCACGAACCTCCAACGCTAGTGCCCTGAGCCATTCATCTGCATCGGGTGGAGCAACCTTCACTGCAAAGTCACAATAGAAACAACGACGGCTACAAAACGGCACGTGGACATAAAGAGACCGGATCGCTGCTGCCCCTGTTTGTGCTCCCTTTGGCTCCGGTTGTTGGACCGATATGGGGGCGTGCATGAGCTCGTCCATTAGAAGGGCGTACGGAAAAGCACCCTAGGTTCCTGGACCACCCATCCGTCAAATTCTAATTTCGCTTCGCGCTCCAGAAACCCGAGCTTTAGGGAGTCCACGGATCTTCCTCTGCGGATTTGTTTTCTTTCTCTGTCTCCTCCCTCGTTCTCTGCCAAAGCTCCTCCAAGAGAGTCAAAAGGCCATCTCGAGAAACCGAAGACACCGCGAAGCTAGCCCATGCATCCGGAGCATCTATCTCCGGAAGTGAATCATCTTTCCCGAGAAGGTCGGTTTTGGTCAGTACCACGCAGTGCGGCCTCAGTGCGAGTTCACGAGAGTACAGGGCGAGTTCGGCTCTCAATTCCCTATATACGCTCCCTGGATCTGGTACATTGACAGGTATCAGGACGGCCAGGATTCGCGTGCGTTCGATGTGCCGGAGAAACTGGAGGCCCAGGCCCTTCCCTTCATGGGCACCTTCGATAATTCCTGGGATGTCAGCAACCGCAAGCGTACGAAAGTCAGTAAGTTCCACGACCCCCAAATTTGGTGTCAACGTCGTGAACGGGTAATCGGCGACCTTAGGCCTCGCCTCTGAGACCGTCGCTAGAAATGTAGATTTGCCCGCGTTCGGTTCACCCACTAACCCTACGTCGGCAATCAGCTTGAGCTCAACCTCCACTCGTCGTTCCTCACCGGGGTGCCCAGATTCCCATCGTGTCGGCATCTGATGGGTTGCCGTGGTGAAGCTTGTGTTGCCCCTACCCCCACGACCACCCTGCGCTACAACTAAATGATCTCCGGGATCGAGTAATTCACCCAGCAGCTCCTGAGTGTCAGCGTCCTTGATGACTGACCCGGGGGGCACTTGCACAAGCAGATCTTCTCCGCTCTTCCCCGTCCGGTTATTACCTGACCCGTGGGAGCCTCTTTCAGCTCGGTGGTGCTGCCGATATCGGAGATCTAGGAGCGTTGAGAGCTGAGTGTCGGCCACCACCACCACACTCCCACCGTGACCACCGTTCCCTCCGGAAGGGCCACCTCGAGGAACGCCTTTCTCTCGACGATAGGCCTCAGAACCAGCACCCCCAGGACCTCCGTACACATTGATGACAGCTCGGTCGACAAACATCAGGTCTCGTTTCTAGTTTTCACTTTTTCCCACATCTTTCTTACCTCAAGACAGTCCTTTACGTCACCGAAAACCTCTGCCTCAGCCAACGCGACATCCACGTCAGAGGATCGGGCACCGACATTGAGCGCTCCACGCATATGTGAATAGAGTTGCTTCGAAGCTCCAAGAACTGCGAGGCTGGCAACGATGCAGAGTTCTCGGGTCACGAGAGTCAGGCCGGGTCGACCCAAAACCTTGCCGTATCCCTCCACCACCATCCAAAGCTCCAGATCTGGATGCAAAGTTCGGACGTGTTCTCTGAGTTTATCGTATTTTCCCGCATAAACCGCACGGCAAACGTCGTGCCCACGAGCCGCCCAACCCTCACAATCAAGGGGGGTGCTCTGCTTGAAGTGGGACTCCGTCTGGCGTCTCCAAACTGCCATTCCTGCCAAAGCCACCGGAAATCCCAGGAAAAGGTAGGACTGGAGGATGGCCTCCTCAATTTGTTGGGAATCCGCCACCTGCCTTGCCTCACAAAATATCTCCACGAGGGCCTCCTCATCGTGGGAAGCCAAGGCCGCACTGACCCGAATTAAGGCTCTGTCATTTTCAGTCATCCGAGTCCATCCAGACGAAAGTCCGCGCGAAGAACTCCTACATCCTCCCCACGGGTGTTCGTGATCTTAGGATTGCGAAAGGCGTCGAGATTTTCGCTCTCGATTCCCTCGAGCATACCAAGTTCGTCAAGCGCGCTCAGAACAGCCACGGCGCTTGCTCGTTTTCCCCCGTCCTCCACCTTTACTCCGAGACCAAACGCTCCGTCCGTCGCCCCAACCGCAAAGACACCCTCAGCTCCCGTCTTGGCGAACATCCGGCCGCCAACTGCATCACCCAACACCGTTCCGAACCGGCCGGTGCCAGCAACCATGAACGGATGCGCGGTCATTGCTGACACTATCTGCCTGGGAGGACCCTTCGCACCTCCCAGACGGGCGAAACCCAAAGCCAATCGAGAGAGGGCCGTGGCGAAACACACCACACCGCATCCATCTTGACCCAGCCCAATTTCTCCCTCTGAGAGCCCCGACCACCGCTTGATTTCATTTAGCATCCGTCTTTGAACGGGGTGATCCCGGTGAATATAGCCCCGGGTCGGCCATCCCTTTGCCACCGCCAGTGCAAGCATGCCAGCATGTTTCCCGGAGCAGTTGTTGTGGATAGATCTCGGCTTCTCCGAATCTCGTAACAGTGCCTCTTCGGAATTACGGTCGAAAGGCAGATGGGGTCCACATTCCAGGTCGTCTTCACGAAGACCCACTTTTTCTAGAACAGAGCGAGCAACGGAAAGATGCTCGGGTTCGCTATTGTGGGAGGCACAGCATAACGCCAGTTCTTCGGACGACAGTTCGAATCGTTCGATGACACCGTCGTCCACCAAGGGGACCGCCTGGAAGGGTTTCGCCGCTGACCTATAGAACGTCAAATACTCTGGATCGCCGACATGGGCCAAAAGATTTCCTTTCTGGTCCACCACGGCGACGTGAACTCGATGTATTGATTCGACGATCCCGGAACGCTCCACAACCACGTGACTCATTGGCGGTTCCCTCGGACGAGCTTTACATGGAGGGTGACCATCGATTCTACCGGTTTGGCCTAGGCGTCTGAAGGGCTACTCGAGCCTCCTGCGTCGCCGTCAGTTGGAACCCGCTACTCCGGAGGGCAACTCGCCTGTCACCGCAAGTCCTTGCCGAGATCCGAAGTCTGAACCGACGCGGAAGACCGCATCGGGGGTATCCACAAGCTTGAGAACCTCGATTGCCTTGGACAGCTGGGCATCCGTATTCTTGGTCTGCTGGAAGGCTCCTTCAGCTCCCCATGCCTGAAGAGCGATTTCCCGCTCAAGCTGATACGTCATGAATCGAATGGCCGTAGAAAAGTCCTCCCGATTGAGTATCACCTCATTCTCCTCAACCAAATACTGGTAAAAGTGCTCAAGATCCGCGGAAGGCAGATCGAATCCTGACTCCAGATCAGGATGATTCTGAACGTACGAAACCGAGTGGTTAAAAAGTGCGGTAGAAAAAGCCCCCGCGGATCGAAAAAGTCTTTGGACCGCATCCTGCTCACGGGAGGACAGCGTATCGGGTAATACCAAGAGATCTGGTGTGATCCCTCCACCACCGTGCAGAGTCCGCCCACCGATAGATGTCACAGTTGGTCCGTCTTCGAGATCATCCTTGATGATGCGTTGACCCCACAACGCTAAAGTCGAGTTTTCCGCAGTCCGATCACGTGTTGATTCATCATGGGAGATGTTTATGGAGCGCCCCATCGGAGTGTACCAACGCGCCGTCGTTAGTCGAAGAATATTTCCGCCGCTCAGTCTGTAAAGCGTCTGGACCGATCCCTTTCCAAAGCTCCGGCGACCAATCACAAGAGCCCGATCATGATCTTGAAGGGCCCCCGCGACGATTTCCGATGCACTGGCGCTGTTCTCGTTGAGCAGGATGACCAACGGAAGTTCGGGCGCCAACTCGTCATTCCCAGCCTGGAATCGCTCGTTTTGTCCAGCGGCCCGGCCCCTTGTTTCCAAGATCAAAGAACCATCGGCAAGGAAGAGATCGGACACGGCAATTCCTTCGTCGAGCAGCCCTCCAGGGTTGTTTCTAAGGTCTAGGATGAGAGATCCCATTCCCTGACCCCTTAGGGTTTGGATCGATTCACGCAACTCTCGGCCCGAAGTTTCGCTGAAGACCTGCAGCGGGATATATCCGATACTTTCGTCGAGGATCGTAGCGAAGGGAACGGACAGGAGTTCGATCACAGCTCTCGTCAGCGTGAATGGAATGGCTTCATCTACGCCGGGACGATCAATAACGATGCTTACGTCCGTTCCGGGTCTTCCACGAAGTTCGTCAGCAGCCTGATCGGTCTCCCAATCTTCTGCGGACACTCCTTCCACTTCGATGATTCTGTCGCCGGCTCTGATTCCAGCCCGCAGCGCAGGGCCACCTGGTAAAGGCGTGATAACAGTTATCCATCCATCCCTACTCAGGATTTCGAGTCCCACTCCACCGTATTCGGCGTCCGCACCACTGCGGAAACGGAACCGCTCCCATGTCTCCGCATCGATGAATGAAGTATGCGGATCCCCCAGGTCCTCAAGCACACCGTCAATAGCGTTGTCAATGAGCTCCGATCGGTCGACCGTATCGACGAACTGCCTCGTCACATGGTCCAACACTTCCTGAAAGAGCCGGGCCTGGAGATAGACGTTGCTCTCCTGTAGGACTCCACGTTGTAGGAACCATCCACCCGTCACGAGAGCCACTGACAGTACGGCGGCTAGTCCAAGGATCGATGTGGAATTTCTCATGAATGTCTTCTTGCCCCTTAGTCGACTCTCCTAAACCAAGAAAACTAATCGTTGCGGACTGCGAAAGCTTCCGGAAGTTCACGCTGCAGGATTCGCCGTACACGCTGGTGAACCTCATCCGGAGTTCCGAGAGCATCAACCAATTCTGCTCGTATATCACTCTCCACGAGTTCTTGGTATCCCCGGTGCACAGCACGTAAGAAAGTTTCTCCCGAAGCCTCCAACCGATCCTCTTCCTTCCCCTCCGCCCGCTGTCTCGCTCGGCCCTCTTCCACGGGGAGATCCAGAACCACGTATAAATCAGGAACGAGGCCACCAGTCGCAAACCGGTCCAGTTTACGGATCTCGTCTAGGTCGAGACCTCTTCCGTAACCTTGGTAGGCATAAGTGGACATGGAGAACCGATCCGCGATCAGAAGCTCACCACGGTCCAAGGCTGGCAACGCTATCTCCCTCACAAACGCGCTGCGAGCGGCCAAGTAGAGTAGCAGCTCCGTCGTCGGAGGCACAGAGAGCTCGATCCTCTCTTGGACAACATTTCGGATCGCCTCTCCCGCCTCGGTTCCACCGGGCTCTCGTGCCAGGGTAAAGCTCACTCCACACGATTCTAGCCACTCGGCTAGAAGTCGCACCTGAGTTGTTTTGCCGGCGCCCTCGACACCCTCCAAGACCAGAAAACGTCCGTGATTCGGTCGCGTTGGCCATTTTGATGTCACGTAAGAAGTCCCCTACTCGTAGTACTCTCGCCCCAGGTGCGTGATCTGTTTCTCGCCCGCGAGCCAACGCAGGGTGTTCTTAAGCTTCCAATGCTGGATGAAAAGATCATGTTCGGGGTATAGGCCCGGGGCGCACTGTGGACTCTTGAAGTAGAAGGAAAGCCACTCCTGTATCCCACCCAGGCCTGCTCGCCCTGCCAAATCAAGGAACAGGGCGAGATCTAGAACGATCGGAGCTGCCAGAATGGAGTCCTTGCAGAGAAAATCAACCTTAATTTGCATCGGATACCCAAGCCACCCGAAGATGTCGATGTTGTCCCAACCCTCCTTGTCGTCGCCCCGGGGCGGATAATAATTGATGCGGACTTTGTGGTAGATATCACCGTATAGATCAGGATAGAGGTCGGGTTGAAGAATGTGATCGATCACCCCCAGCTTCGACTCCTCCTTAGTCTTGAAACTTGAGGGATCATCTAGGACCGCCCCATCCCGATTGCCTAGAATGTTGGTGCTGAACCAGCCTCTTATCCCTAGCATCCGAGCCTTGAAGCCAGGGGCAAGCATAGTCTTCATCAGGGTCTGCCCGGTCTTGAAGTCCTTTCCTCCGATCGGGATTCCGTTTTCCTTGGAATAATCCTCGAAGGCCGGGAAGTCTGCGGAAAGGTTAGGGGCTCCGTTCGCATACGGGACACCCTCCCTGAGAGCAGCATATGCATAAAGCATACTCGGGGCGATGGAGGGGTCGTCGTCCTCCATTGCCCGCTCAAACGATGCCATGGTCTCATGAGCGGGTCCCGGCCGAAGGAAGATCTCTGTGGAACCACACCAAACCATGACAAGTCGTTCGCACCCGTTCTCTTCCTTAAAAGTGCGGATGTCCACCCGAATCTGTTCCGCTAGATCTCGCTTGTTGGCCCCAGTTTTCTTGTTGGGGCCATCTAAGCGAGTTACGTATTCTGTGTCGAACACAGCCGACATCGGTGATAAAGTCGACAGATCATCCCTAATCGGATCCAGGTGCTCAGCGCTGAGGACACCAGCGTTCACAGCACTTTGATAAGCGGTATCCGGAATCGGATCCCACCCTCCGAAGACAATGTCATCCAAGTCCGTTAACCCTATGAAGTCTTTGATGAGGGGCGTTCGGTTATCCGTGCGTTGACCGAGGCGAATTGTGTTCAACTGAGTCAGACTGCCGGTAGGCTGTGCCAATCCCTTCCGGGCTAGCAGGACTCCCGCAATGGTGGTCGTGGCCACGGCTCCCATACCAGGAAGCAGGACACCTAAGCGCCCGTCAGCCGATCGCACCTCCGGATGTTTTCGCACCATTTTCGCTCCTTCGTAAACAAGTAGCGTCTTACCCGTCAAGGGGGACGCCGGCCGCTTCATTGTAAACCCAAAGAATTCTGCGAATCGCGGTCACGTTAGTGAGCACTGCAAAGATCGTGATGATAACACTGATCACAAGCCCATCCGCGCTCAGGCCGAAGACAATAGATCCCAATCCGAGAAGCACGACTCGCTCCGCCCTCTGCATAAGACCCACAGAGCACGTGAGCCCGAGAGTTTCGGCCTTCGCTCGGGTATAGCTGATCATGAGAGAACCCGCCATGGCGAGTACGATCATATAGATCATCCCGATGTTAAGCAGGGACATCTCGTATTGGTTGTAGAGTGAAATTAGGCCGACATAGATCACGACTTCACTAATCCGATCAAGCACAGAATCGTAGAACGCACCGAACTTTGACTGTAACCCCGAGGTACGCGCAACACGACCGTCGAAGATATCGTGTGCTCCACCAATGAGAACGAAGAAGCCCGCGGTCCGGACATGGTCGATTGCATATAGGAAACCCGCCAGTACCGTGAAAACAAACCCGCTTGTCGTGATGAGGTTGGGATGCACCTTCTTCTCGACCAACCAATCGATTATCGGATCGATTATCGGATAAATTCGATCACGGAGATCGTCTAGGTTTCGCATGGCGATCGTGCTATGGGAGGATGATCCGGCTCTCGGCGCCCTCGGAGATTCCCTCTTGAATTGTCCGATTGATCTTGAGGAGAACTTTGTCGAAGTTGGCTTGGGCCGACACGAGTCTCTGATAGGTTGGGTTTGACTGCAACTGGCCTACTGCTTTTTCATAGCTCTCTTTTAAAGACGTCTCGGGCTCACTCCCATCCTTCAAGGCATCTTGGATCTTTGCCTCGAGTGCCTCCAGTTCCACCCGTAACTCCTGCATCTCCTGATCACCTTCGGCATTAGACACCGTCCGTTTAAGGACTTGGTATTCATCCGTCTGGGCCAGTGCCTTTCCGAGATCCTTGGCCATCTCAATCATCCGCGTCATTTGGCATCCTGAGTCAATATCTTTCAGAAAGTTCTCTTTCGCACCTCTATCTATAAGGGTGACTTGAAATGGAGTGAACCGCTAGCCCTTCGCTCACCCCTCAAGAGCCCGTGGTTCGTCGTTCTCCCAATACGATCCGGGGATGTCCACTGAAATCTCGGCGGACTCGAACTTTCTCGAACCACCCAGAATCTCTGACCTGACCTGCGACCCGTTCCACATGACCGAGTCCAACCTCAAGTGCAAGAAGCCCTCCATCAATCAGATGCTCCGGTGCCCCTAGGATAAGTGGGCAGATAATATCAAGTCCGTCTTCTCCTGCGAATAAGGCTTCACTAGGCTCCCAGTCCTGGATTTCTGGCTGTAGACCAGCACGTTCACCTGTGGCTACGTACGGAGGATTAGAAACGATGACGTCAAAGACCTCCTCTGAAGCCACAATCTCAAAAAGTGAACCCCTTCGAAAATCCAGGAGTTCTTCAACTCCGTGACGTTGGGCGTTAAGCCTCGCCAGATCCAAGGCTTTTTCTGAAATATCGGTAGCCAAAATCCGAGTACACACCCCTTCCACCGCCAGCGACACCGATACGGCACCGGTGCCCGTACCTAGATCCATCACTATCCCAAGTCCTGCGTTCCGTTCCTCTGCCCAAGCGAGAACTTCTTCGACCAAGATCTCGGTCTCGGGTCTTGGAATCAAAGCACGAGGATCCGTTACCAAGGTCAACTCTCGAAAGGCTGTCCATCCGATAATATATTGCAGGGGCTCCCGGCTGGCCCGACGACGCAACAGTTGTTTGAAGGCTTGCCGTTCATCCAGATCCAGCGGGCGGTCGTGCTGTAGATACAGTTGAATTCGGTCGATTCCGAGGGTGCTCGCGAGCAACCATTCCGCGTCGAGTCGCCCGGTTTCGATCCCCTTGCTCGCCAGATAATCTGTGCTCCAAAGGATCAGGCGCAGAATTGTCCAAGACTCGGAGAGGTCGGAGCCACTCTTTGGTTTAGGAATCACTCCGTGGGGATTCACCCGAGATCACCTCCCAGGCGTTCCTCTTGGTCCGCCAGCCTGAGAGCCGCAATCATTTCGCTGAGGTCTCCGTCGAGTAATCGATCGAGGGTGTATAGCGTGAGCTTGATTCGATGATCAGTGACGCGACTCTGGGGAAAATTGTACGTTCGGATTTTTGCGGACCGATCTCCAGTACCGACTTGGGAACGTCGTTCCCGGGACCTCTCTGCCTCCTGCTCCGCGATCTTCTGATCCAGTAAACGACTACGGAGAACCTTGAGCGCCTTCGCCTTATTCTTGTGTTGAGATTTTTCGTCTTGACACGACACCACCAGACCTGTCACCACGTGCGTGATTCGCACTGCCGAGTCAGTTGTGTTCACTGACTGCCCACCCGGACCGGAGGAGCGAAAGACGTCCACCCTCAGGTCCTTGGGATCAATATCAAGATCGACCTCCTCGGCCTCTGGTAGAACCGCTACTGTGGCAGCGGAGGTGTGAATTCTACCCTGACTCTCCGTCTCCGGTACACGCTGCACCCGATGAACACCAGACTCAAAGCGAAGATGCCCGTAAGCACCCTTCCCTCGAACCGTAAAAATCACCTCCTTGATGGAGCCTGGAATACCTTCTGAGAGGCTCAACAGCTCAATGGTCCAATCCTGGCGCTCAGCCGCACGCTGATACATCCGCAGGAGATCCTTCGCAAAAAGGCCGGCCTCGTCCCCACCCGTTCCCGCTCGGATCTCGACAACTGCGGCACGGTCGTCGAGAGGATCTTCGGAGATGAAAAGTCGACGAGCTTCAGATCCGACTACCTTAAGACGGGCTTCCAGTGCGGAGACCTCGTCCTCCGCCATCTTCCGCATGTCGGGATCATCGGTCTCTCGCAGCAACTCGCACGCTCCTTCGTGCTCTTTGACGAGGGCCAGCATCTGGTCTGCCACCTTAACCCTGGGGGCAAGCTCACTTCGTTCTTGTCCGAGTACGCGGAGGCGGTCCATGTCCTGAACGACCTCAGGGCTGGCCAACTCTCGATCAAGGTCGACGAAGCGCTGCCTTACCTCACGCAGTCGGTCGAGGAGTCGTTCGTCGACTCCTCCCGGGGTACTCATGCGTGTCGCGGGATTGAATGTGGCCTATTGACTGGCCTTCTCGTACCTGCGCTTGAAGCGCTCCACCCGCCCGGCGGTGTCAACAAGGCGTTGCTTGCCCGTATAGAACGGGTGGCACACCGAGCAGATATCGGTGTGTACCTCAGCCTGTGTGGCCATCGTCTCGAACGTATGCCCACAGGAGCAGCTAACTGTCGCCTGCATGTAGTCAGGGTGAACACCCTCTTTCATAGCCCTTCTCCAATTTCAACAGAAGTCGGATCCGGAAGAAATCCCGGTGATGAAGCCCCGGGGAGCCCGCCCGTTCTTCAGCTTGGTGAATATAGAAACGGTGTAGAGTGAGTTCAAGCGATCTTCGGCCGAAGTCGAGCACTTGTGACGAGCGCGATCGTCAAGATAAGGGCTACTGAACCTGCCACATCTCCGACTTGGGTGTACAGGGTCTTAATGTCACTAGTATATATCACCTGACTTTGGACATCCGCCCGGAGGAAGCCAATTTCTCCATAGGTCCTGCCCAAAGGATCCACGAACAAAGAAATTCCCGTGTTAGCTGCTCGGGCGATTCCAACCCGATTCTCAATCGCTCTCATGACGAGGTGTGCCGGATGCTGCCAAAGTGCTCCGGTCCGGGAGTACCAAGGCTCTCTTCCAAACCACGCATCATTGGTGATATTGACGAGAAAGTCTGCACCTTCGATCCGGAAACGCCGCGCATGCGACGGGTACGTTGACTCGTAACAGATAAGGACCCCAAATTGGGCACCTTCCGCTATCTTCCCTAGTGGCCATGCCCGTCCCCGCTCGTAATGGCCAAATTCATCGTCTTCACTAAGCCATCGCTCTGGAACGAACGGAACTCGCTCGACGAGTGGCACGAGCCGGTGCTTATCGTAACGAAAATCCGGTAGGACTCTTCCATTCGCGGCTAAGAAAGCTGAGTTGAATTTGAGCGACTCTGTGCCCGCCTGTAACGATCGCCCAACCGCTCCAAACAAGACCGGCGCTGGCCACAGCTCCGTCTCACTCTCCACTCTACGACGATGCTCCTCGTCCAACTCCAGAGACCTGGAAAATGTAACCTCAGGCCACACCACGAGTTCCGGTGAATGCCCGGCCAGTTTAGGCACGAGCCTCGCGAGAGAGGCCAGCGCACTATCTACACGATCTTCAGAATTCAATCCTTTTTCGGAAACGTTGGGCTGAACAACCGCAATCTCTCCAATAGCCCTCAACGGAAGTGTTCCTACACGGTAATAACCCCAGCCTGCTGGGAAACTGATTACGAGAGCGGCTGTGGTGACCCATCGTAATATCCTTCGGGCCCCACCAGGGGTACGCCCAGCAAGAACAGCTTCGGCCAACAACCCGTTGACAAGCGCTAGCCAGAACGTGATGCCACGAGTGCCCACAAGCTCAGCCGATCCAACCAACTCAGGGTATCCCGTCAGAGACGTACCAAGACCCAACCAGGGGAAAGCGAGCTCACCCGGCGCGTTTGCTCTCAGGCACTCAAGCGCGGTCCACGCGAGCGGAAGTGCAACCCACAGTGGGATCTGATTTTCGTATGTCATGCCGTGAAACGCCCAAGCGAAAGCGCCTGCCCCGAAGGCCAAAACCATCACGCCTCCAAGATATAGGGGAAGGGCCCACCACGTGATCGACATCAGAGCAATCGGGATCCAGTGGAGCAGAAGCCCGAAGTAGAAGAGACCAAACCAGACACCACCCCCAAACGCCGACCGACGGGCATCTGCACCAGCTCCGAGATCGGAAATCCAAACAGCCAGCGGCACGAGCGCGACAAACGAGGGGATTAGAAGATGTAACGGCGGGAATGCAGAAACGAGAAGAAGGGCGGACACCACGGGTAGCAGCGGTAGACCGCGACCCGGTATCACTCCGGAAGTGATAACCATGCCCGAGATACACCCCAGGCTAATCCGAGGTGTGCCGGCACCATGAACGCAAGCACTTCACCGTTTACCTGGTCGAATCCAGATAACAGTTGGAGTAGTAACCCACCCACTGAGAGAGCCGCAACCGCTAGGGCCAGGTGTACGACAACAGCTCGACTCCGTCCAAATACAGCGAAGAGGAACATTGTGGCTAAAGCGAGCGAAAGCGGGTTCGCCTGAAATACGTTCTCGTTCAACCCCCAGAAATAGTGGTCGGTCAGGAACCATGAGAGGACGAGCGCCGTGCCCAAGAGACCAACGGTCACGCTCCACGCGGTTCCCGTCGTGACTAGCACCCACTTCGCCCATCGCCGCCGCCTTACTACCGCTTCACCCGCAATCACGAAAAGGCCACTCAACACGAGACCGACTCCGAGGAAGGAGAGCAAGAAGGTCGGAGCTTCTCCGGGGGGTGGCGGATGACTGGTTTCGACCATTCGAACCGACGGGGCTAGAAGGGGAACTTCTTCACCGTCGGGCGTTCTTATACGGACATTGCCAAGATGTTCTCTCATCCGTAACGGTAAAAACATCTCCTCCCACGCCGAGATAGGGGCATCACCCCGACTCCCGACTACGAACTGAATCCCGGCGTAGGCAGCTAACACGGGGCTTAGTAACCGGGCCGTGTGCCAACGGTACGTACTTCCCGTATCAAGATTTTCGGTCGAGGCACGAACCTGGCCGCCTAAGACCTTGTCGAGGGCATCACGGACCCTGGTAGAGCAGTTGTCACGATAGTAATCATATCGATAATGGCGGTTCGCGTCCGTATCGGTTTCTTCGACGAGCGCCTGTAACTCGAGACGCTGACTTGGAGTGAGGTTCACCCTTTCGAGCCACACGTCACGGTTCAGACGTTCATAGGCGGAGATGAGATCGGAGAGTAAGTAACCCTCCATCCGATAGAGCATGCGGCCGCGTGCCAAACGTACAATGAAGTCTTCTTGATTGAAGTCAAAAATTCCCCAGTTGTAGGCAACCTCCGTCCGAGCTTTCCGGTCCCGAATGACGAGAGCATTGTGGCTAAAGCGCTCCCAAATAGCGTCGCCCGGACCGATCGTCATGAGAGAAACTTCGAGGTCCGATCCGGTAGCGGGAGTGATCAAGGAGGTGTCTTCAGCCTCGGATAAGATCTGCCCGCTGAGGGGAATAACACCCGGAGCCAGAAGTGCGATCAGAACCAGCATTTCATGGGCGGCCAAAAATGGGAACCCAGGTGACCTCTGCTCACTCCTCTCCAAGGTTAATCTCCCGACCTTCGCTCACCGAGCGGTAGTCCGCTTTAATCACCGCCATGAGCAGGATCCGTTCGGGGTTCAGTACCCGCGGTCCATCGAACTGCACTGCGAGTGTATCCGTTTTGGAAATACCGATATCTGAAGAACCCATGAGGTCGACGCTTCCTCGCTCTGTAAGGATCGGGAGAAACACGAGCTACCTGACCGCGACGATACAGAGAAGACCGACCTTTAGCCAAAAGCTTTCAGTCTTAGTCATCAGCGCGATTCACCCTGTACAAGTCCACCCCAAATGAGGCGCAGTCCAGCGCGCAACTCCAGATAGTTAAGATTTTCAAGCAACTCGAACTTCGAACTACCATACATACGGATCCGTTCGGAAATCGGGTACTCCAAACCTCCGTGAAAATTCAAGCCTGCCCCTACAGAGGCCAACAGATCTTCCAAAAAAGTATCTTCAAAACCCGGGCTGGAACCATCCAGGAAATGAGCCGAAAACCCAGCTCCGGCCCAGAAAAACAATCCAAGGGGGATGGCCCACATGTAGTGACCGTCCAAGCTTACGATAACATCACTACGGTCGATGATGCCGAGGTTGAAGCCTCCCGGCGGAGAGATTCCACCTTGACTCTCGTTGAGGGCGTCCAGGCGGGATTCGAAACGATCGACTTGGGCTCGGGCCATCGTCGACATCCAATAGGAAATACCAGGAAGGAGTCTGAATCCAGGCCCGAGAAATCCCAGGTCGAGTCGCACCCCAACGATGTGCGCATCTTCGATGTTACTGGCATAGACATGCCCGGCTTCAAAGGTGATCCCCCTGAGCGAGAGATTCTCATAGTCGTAGTCCGCCAACTCTTGACCACAGGAATCCACCGGCTGGATGCACGCCACAATCAAGAACGCCGCCCCGGTCACCTGCATTCTCATCGTGCCCCCATCTCCGTCTCGACGTCATGAATGAGGATCGTGGGGTCAGCCGACTTCACGCGCTCCCTCTCTGACAACTTCGAGCGTCTCATCAATGATCTCAGCGGAGTGGGCAACTGAAACGAAGCCTGCCTCGAATGGAGATGGCGCAAGAAACACACCTCGCTCCAGACAAGCTCGATGAAACTTCCTAAATCTGTCGAGATCCGCTTCTTGTGCTTCCTCGAAGGAACGAACTGGATCTTCACGAAAGAACACACCCCACATTGATCCGACCGAGCATCCCGAGACTGGAATTTCCACCTCTTTGAAGGCCGCAATAATGCCTCGGACCAGCCTGTCAGCCATCATCTCAAGCTCCTGGAAAGGACTGTGATCTTCCAAGTAGCCGAGCTGAGCATTCCCAGCTGCTGTCGCCAGGGGATTCCCCGACAGCGTTCCAGCTTGGTAAACAGGCCCAGCTGGCGCCATCTGTTCCATAAGCTCCCGCCGGCCTCCAAACGCACCGATTGGCAGCCCCGCTCCGATCACCTTGCCGAGGGTCGTTAGGTCAGGCCGAACACCGTACCGCTCCTGTGCTCCCCCACTCGCCACACGGAAGCCGGTCATGACTTCATCGAAGACTAGAAGGGCGTCATACTCTTCCGTGACTGCCCGTAAACCTTCCAGGAAGCCATCCACTGGAGCAATCAAACCTGCATTCCCCATCACCGGCTCTACGAAAACGCTAGAGATCTCTTCCCCGTGATCCCGGAACAGTTCCCCAACGGCGTCTAGGTCGTTGAAGGGCAATATCCTCGTTTGAGAAGCGACTGATTCCGAGACACCGGGGGAATTCGGGAGCCCAAGAGTTGCCACTCCACTTCCGGCCTCAACCAAGAATGGATCGGCATGCCCATGGTAACACCCTGAAAACTTGAGGACTGCCTCACGCCCTGTAATCGCCTTGGCAAGACGCAGGGCACTCATGGTTGCCTCCGTCCCGCTATTGACAAGCCGGACCATTTCTACGGACGGAACCATGCACTTGATCCGCTCGGCCAACTCGACCTCTGCAGCGGTCGGCATTCCATAAGACGTGCCCCGGTGCAATTGATCGACCAACGCGTTGATCACAACCGGGTGTCCGTGTCCGAGAATAAGCGGGCCCCAACTCAGGACATAGTCGATGTAGCGACGTCCTTCCGTATTGAAGAGATAGGGCCCCTCCCCTCTCTCCACAAAAAAAGGCTCTCCACCCACCGACCGGAAGGAGCGAACCGGAGAATTCACCCCCCCTGGAATCAACCTTTGTGCCTTACTCCAGAGGGTTTCAGCCCGCTCCCTCATGAGGCTTCGACCACTCTTCCGATCAAGTCGTAGTCCTGCGAATCTTCGATCTCCACAGTGATGAACTCGCCTGGGGTCAAGCCCTCGTAGGGATGGACGTGCGTTACACCGTCCACATCAATGGCTTGGCTTTCTGTACGAGCGACTCCAACTGAGCGACTAGCCATATCATTCTCACCTAGCGACCCGGGATTGTCGACGATCTCATCCACCAGAGCCACAACGCGACGACCCACGAACTCGGCATTACGTTCTACCGAGATTTCACGCTGCACGTCTATGAGCCGTTCGAGACGCTCTCTCATAAGAGAGGCCGGTAGCTGGTCCGGCATCTCCGCGGCCGGTGTACCTTCTTCCACGGAATAGGTGAAGGCGCCAACCCGATCGAAACGAATTTCCTCCAAGAAATTCAGCAATTCGCAGAAGTCGTCCTCTGTTTCACCAGGGAAACCCACGATAACGGTAGTGCGCAGTGTCAAGCCCGGAACGGCATCTCGAAGATACGCCACACGCTCCCGAATAAGCCCTTGCCGTTCTGGCCTCCGCATTGCCCTCAGCACTCGATCACTACCATGTTGGATCGGCATGTCGAGATATGGAAGTAGCGAGTCTTCTGTGACCATGAGGTCCACCAGTTCATGGGTAATGCCAGATGGATACATGTAAAAGAGTCGAAACCAGGGGACCTCCGTTTCACAGAGCAAAGTCCGCAGCAAATCTGGAAGTAACGCGGCGGCAGAGTCCCTCCTCTTCACATCCTTGCCGTACCAAGTCGTGTCCTGGGAGATGATGTTCAACTCCTTCACTCCCTGTCGGGCTAGGGCTTTCGCCTCTGCAACCAATTCTGGCAGAGGGGCTGATCGATGTCGTCCGCGAAAGCTGGGAATGGCACAAAATGAGCATGTGTGGTCACACCCCTCACTGATCTTCAAGAACGACGTGTGTGGCGTTTCCCTGGCCAAGATCCTCATCGGTCGTTCCATCACCGGCACGAATTCTTCTAACTCGGGCAAGAAACCCCTTTCACGAAGTGCCGGGACCAGAGAAGTCATTTCATCAAGGCCCAAGAATAAATCCACTTCAGGAATCTCCGAGCGGAGTTCGTCCTTGTAACGCTGTACCATACAACCGACTGCGACGACGGCCCTGATCCTACCCTTCTCCTTGAGTCGGCAAGCTTCGAGTATCGTCTCAATGGATTGCTCCTTGGCGGCCTCAATAAAGCCACACGTGTTCACGACCACTACATCTGATCCCTTGAGGTCGGACGAGACTCGTGCTCCGTGGCCAACCAGAGCAGCCAGCATCTTCTCGGAGTCAACGGTGTTCTTGTCACACCCGAGAGTGACCAGGCCTATCTCGGGACTGTCCTCGGGACCGACAGGATCAATCGTTAGCCTTATCGCTACAGCTTCCCTGCCGACGTCAGGCCGAATCGGGTCGGGAGCCAAGGGGACAACTGGAAGCACCTTGGCATTCATCCGGTGATTACCCGCGCACCTGGAGGTGGGACAAAAAGAAACTCCGTTTCCGGGAGATCCAAATCCAAACGGATGTGGGTGAGACGAATTCTTCTTACAGATTCATTAGCGTCGTGTATGTCGACTGCCGTGATCAGGCGACTCTGTAAACTGATCCAAACAGTCGCAGTACGGAATCCGGAAGGTTCCTTTGGTGCAATCGAAATTTTGTGAGAAAGTTCGGATCCAGGATTTTCCTGGCCTTCATAGGTAGCCCTGAAACGTCCACGTGGATCGACCAAGAAGTTCTTGTAGAAGTTGAAACGTCCCTCGGCTCCTGCCGCCTGGAAGCGCATCACTTGCTTATCATCCATACTGGGATAAAAAGTCCATAGAAAAACCCCATCCACAATCACCACATCTCCTTCTGGGTCTTTGAAGCGCATGGAAAATTTATCGGGCTGGAGCTGACAAATCGTGCCCTCGCCTGACCGCGACTCTCTCAGCAACGTTACTTCGATTACTTGATGGAAGTCTGCACAGAGAGTCTTAATCCCCTGATAGTGCTTGCTTGCGTCCTCAAGCACCTGATACGCCCGATCATCTTGTGCCGTGATCCGAGCCGGTGACAACGAGCAGGTCGCCATCACAAAGGCAATAAGGCACGCATCAAGAGGAGCGTGACCCAAGCCCCGTGGAGAACTCGGTGATCTTTGGGCGGGAGGTGGTTGGCTCATATGCGATCCATACCCGGCCGGCGCCCAGCCCGTTCCGGGATAGCGGGCACTTTGGGATGGTATGAAGTTACATGCCGTGACTCGAACAAATCGCGTTAAGTTCATCGAGTCCCACGAGAACCTCTCTCGCCTTGGAACCTTCCGAGGGTCCCAGGATCCCCGCATCGTGAAGCTGATCCACAATTCGTGCGGCCCGCCCATAACCAACCTTCAGTCGGCGCTGGAGCAAGGACGTTGAGCCTTGATCTTGGTGAACACAGACTTCCGCCGCCGCCCGAAACAGATCGTCCCAATCGCTGGATCCCCCGGCATTCAAGGCTGAGTCCGACTCTGACTCCAACTCGTAAATCCTGACCTGTTCGAGAACGTCTGCTTCCTGCTGCGCGTCCTTTTCGTCCAAGGCCGCGTTACGAAGTTCAGTTTGCTCGCGGTACCATGCCATCATCCGGTCGGTTTCGGGTGTGGAGATGTACGCTCCCTGAATACGGATCGGTTCGCTCGAGCCGGGTGGGAGGAAGAGCATGTCACCATTACCGAGCAAGGCATCGGCACCATTTTGATCGAGGATCGTTCGCGAATCGGTCTTGGAGGACACACGAAAAGCGATGCGTGACGGGAAGTTCGCCTTAATGAGGCCCGTGATTACGTTCACGCTCGGGCGCTGTGTGGCTACAATCAGATGGATACCGATGGCTCGAGCTTTCTGAGCCAGGTGAGTAAGGGGCTTCTCTACCTCGCTCTGCACGGTCATCATGAGATCCGCCAGCTCGTCTACTACGACCACGATGTAGGGCAGAACACCGTCGGTATAGAGCCATCGATCCGGATCTTCCTCAGGACCTCGTGGCTCACGGCGACGAAGTGTCCGGCCTTCCTCTAAACGCTCGTTGAACTCACCGATCGATCGCACTCCATTCGCGCCCAGCAAGTTGTACCGGCGGTCCATCTCCAAGACAGCCCATTTAAGGAGTCCTGCTGCGTCGCGCGGGTCCGTGACCACCTTGTGACGGAGGTGAGGAAGCAGACGGTAGGTGGAGAGCTCAACCATTTTGGGGTCGAGCATGAGGAATCTCAGTGTCTCGGGCGTATGCCGGTACACGAGACTCGTGACAATGGTATTCAGACAGATTGATTTTCCCGATCCCGTGGCTCCCGCGATCAAGACGTGGGGCATCTTCCTGAGATCGGTGACGTATGGTCTTCCGTTGAGATCCTTGCCTAGAGCCAGTGGTAACTCCGCACGGCTCCGAAGGTACGTCGGTGAATCCAGGATATCCCGAAGTCGAACCACCTCTGGCTCCGGATTTGGAATCTCGACGCCGACTGCCCCTTTCCCCGGAATAGGTGCGACGATGCGGATACTCTTGGCCTTCATTGCCAAGGCGAGGTCGGCGTCGAGATTGGCAATCTTATTTACCTTGACTCCCGGGGCAGGGATCACCTCGTATTGGGTCACTACTGGTCCAGTCGTTCTACCACTAATCTCGCTCTCAACGTTGAATGTACGGAGCTTATCGATCAGAACATCGCCAAGAGCGTCGATCTCATTTTCCATGTCCCCGCGATCCTGATCGTCTGCGGCAGACATGAACTCCATGGGTGGCAGCCCAGTGTCGCTGATCTCGCCTACGGGAAGATCTTTCTCTCTTCCGGAGTTCGGGTCGTCCTCAATTGCTTCCTCCGACACCGGATCGTCCCCAATAAACCCATCGGAGTGGGCCAGATCCGGTCGTTCCTCCCCACCGGCAGCTTCCACTTCCTCTCCGGGAGGACCGGAATAGCTATCGCCCGCCAGGAGGTCCATCGGCGGTGTCGGTTCGATACGCTCAAGAGCGCGCCGATCCCATCGCTCCCTGAGGTTTTCCCCAAAGGTGACGATTTTTCTCGCTCCTGAGGCTAACACCCCACTCCCCTGCGCCATACCGTGGGCAAGCGAACGAATCGGGTTCCACCCCACGGTGCCCACCGAGAGGACGACCAATGCCAGAGTGATCAAGAGGACAGCCCCGAGAAACCCAAGCGCTGTTGTGAGCAGAGGACCCACTCTCTCTCCCCAGGCACCCACTACGACTTCTCCACCGCTCAGCACTTGGAGCCCCACGGGAAGGATGATCATCAGGCCGGTAACAAGCAGTGAAAGACGTACGACCCGTCCCGTAGTTAGCCATTGGCCCACTTTGAGGCCCGCAAGGGCGACGAGAACCGGCACTAAGAACGCCGACCCACCAAGAACACCCGTGAGTCCACGCCAGGTCGCACCACCAACCATCCCCATCATGTTACCAGATGGAAACCATGTCGCACCCCGCTCACCGATCATTCCTACGGGGACGAGTGACGCGAGGAGGAAGATCGACAGAGCTAGAAGGCCAAAGGCCGAGATATCCCGCCGCTGTCCGCCAGACAGCATCAGGGTTCCACTGCCGGAAGCCGAACACGGATTACCCGATCATCCATCTCAGGCACCACCGTGTGTTGGTCGATCTGAGCACAGAGATCCAAGTCCTCCCGGAACCCGATTTCTACAAGCCGCTGACCCGCCGCTGTCGACGCCAGGAAATCCGAGTTCACCTGAAAAGCGTTGGCGAGCTCCATCGCGGCCATTGCGGCATCATTGAACTCTATTTCCTCATCCTGTTTCTCACGGACACGCAGCAATAATGCACCCGCGCAAACGGCGTCTTCCAGCGAGAACAAACCAGCCCGGCCAGAGCAAACGACGACAAGGTATTCGACCTCTGATACCTCTTGCGCCACAGCTTCTAAATTCATGAAACAACAAGCCATCACACGCGTAGCGTCACCTGTCATTAAAAAGGTACGAGTCCCGTTAGTCGTAGTCATCACGAGACGCTTGCCAGCCACCTGTTCGACTGTGAACTCACGGGGGGAGTTACCCAAGTCAAACCCCTCAATCATCAGGCCCTTGGATTCCCCACATAGAACGGTGTCCTCCCGACCGAGTGAGGAGGCCAGCTTTATAGCCTCTTCGGTGGAAGAAGCTGGATAAATCCCTTCGGCTCCATTAACCAATGCCTCTACTATAGAACTCGTGGCTCTCAGAACATCGATCACGACTACGGCATGATCTGCTACATCGAGGGTGACCGGCTCCTCGGCAACGAAGTATACGTTGACTTTCATCCCAGATTCCCCCCGTAGCTTAGAAATCGGTCTACGAAGCCAGTATCCATCTGCCCTGCTATGAAGCCCTCATCAAGTGTAATCGCATGCAGAAAGGGTATCGTCGTAGTGATCCCCTCGATAACGAAAGATTCGAGCGCATGTCGGGCCCTTACGACGGCCTCTTCACGATCTTTGCCACTCACGATGAGCTTTGCGAGCAGGGAATCATAACAGGCAGGTACCCGATAACCGCTATACAGATGTGTGTCTAGTCGAATACCCGGCCCACCTGGTGGGTGAAATGTAAGGATTGGCCCTGGTGATGGAGTGAAATTCCGAGAAGCGTCCTCGGCATTTACACGAAACTCGATGGCATGCCCGCGCAACTCCGGTTGACCGCTGGGGAATGTAAGCGGCTTGCCCGCCGCCACGAGGATCTGCTCTTTCACCAAGTCGAGCCCCGTTGTCACTTCTGTGACAGGGTGCTCAACTTGGATTCGGGTATTCATCTCAATGAAATAGAACGAGCCATCATCATCAACGAGAAACTCGACCGTCCCTGCCCCCACATAGTCAATCCCCTTACCGGCCAACACCGCAGCCTTACCCATCTCCTCCCTCTGCTCGGGTGTTAGAGCATGAGCAGGTGCTTCCTCAATTAGCTTCTGATGCCTACGCTGAATTGAGCAATCTCGTTCCCCAAGATGAACTAAACGGCCGTGTTGGTCGCCGAAGATCTGGAACTCGATGTGCCTCGGCTGAACAATGCACTTCTCGAGGTAGACGTCGGGGTTACCGAACGCGGCCTGGGCCTCGGATTGTGCAGCGTTAAACAGCTGCTCAAAGTTTTCGGTGTCCGACACGACTCGCATCCCCTTACCACCTCCCCCCGCGGATGCCTTGATCATGACGGGGAATCCAATTTCGGCAGCAATCCTCTGACCCTCCTTGGAATCACGCACGACACTTTCAGACCCAGGAACAGTGGGAACCCCGAGCCTCTCCATGGTACGGCGAGCCGTGGCCTTATCTCCTATCGATCGGATCTGGTCCGCTGTGGGTCCGATGAAGACGATGCCCATGCGCTGACAAATTTCACTAAACTCAGCGTCCTCTGCTAAGAAGCCATATCCGGGATGGATAGCATCTGCTCCAGTCACCTCTGCCGCTGCGATGATCCGTGAAACGTTGAGATAACTGTCTTTGGCTAGTGCCGGTCCTATGCAAATATCCTCATCGGCGAACCGGACATGAAGTGACTCTCTGTCTTCTTCGGAATAGACAGCGACCGTTTTCACATTGAGTTCATGGCAGGCCCTAATAATCCGGAGTGCGATTTCGCCACGGTTAGCGATCAGGAGCTTCTTAAACACTCAGCGAATCTCTGTTATTACGGGATGGCTCGATTCTGGCATCGCAGCTCCAAGGAACTCGGCCCGTCCTCGGGCAATCACATGCGAGGTGGGCGGGGCAAAGAGGTTTTGTGGACGCTACCAAGCGAATTGATACCGCTCGTACTGGTCACAATCCGGAGCGGTGGCCTTCCGATGGCTGAAGTCCATCAAGCTGAGACTCGGAAGAGTACTTGGCCGTATTCCACCGGCTCATCGTTTTCGACGCAAATCTCTTCGATGACCCCAGACACCTCACACTCCAGCTCGTTCATGAGCTTCATGGCCTCGATTATACACAGGGTATCCCCAGGCTTAACCCTGCTTCCTATTTCTGCGTAAGGTGGGGCTTCTGGAGTGGGTGCTCGAAAAAACGTTCCCACCATTGGAGACTTGACCTCGATCAAAGCAGCGGCTGAGGACACGGTCTCCTCCTCAGCAGCATAGACATCCGGAGGTGTTCCGATGCCCGACGGAGCCAAAGCCGGCACCGTGTTAGTAGCAGCGGCAGGCGCCGGGCCCGAGCCAATAGCAGGCGTTTTGGAAAGCTTGATGCGACTCCCGTCCCGTTCAATCTCGATCGAATCAAGGCCACTTTCGTCAATAGACCTGATGAGTGACTGCACAAATTCTAGATCGATCATGACAGAACTCTGGTAAGGTATTTATCCTCACGGCGGTCCACCTTGACAACGTCTCCCTGCTCGACGAAGAGAGGAACCTGGATTACCGCACCGGTTTCTAACTTTGCAGGCTTTGTCCCCCCCTGAGCTGTATCTCCTCGATGGCCGGGGTCCGTCTCCACGACCGCCAACTCTACGAATTGAGGCAACTCTACACCTAGGACATTGCCGTCGTGAACCAATCCCTCACACTCCATATTCTCTTTCAAGTAGGCGAGCTGCTCCTTGCCAAGTAAATCCCGTGAGATCGGTGTCATCTCATAGGTCTGTTGGTCCATGAAGTGATAGAGTTGTCCATCCGAATAACTGTAGGTAACCGGACGTCGTTCCAGGCGGACATCCGTCACCTTCTCTCCTGCACGGTAGGTCTTATCGACAACCGCACCCGTCAGAACGTTCTTGAGCTTCGTTCTCACAAACGCGCCGCCCTTGCCGGGCTTCACGTGCTGAAAATATGTCAGAGTCCACAACTGCCCGTCGATGTCCAATACCATGCCGTTACGAAAGTCCGTTGTCGATGCCATGACGCCTTGTCTTCCAAGGGAACCTGTCCGGATTTCTACCGGTCAGCAATACGGGCCAACAAACCCCTGAGCGCTAAAAGATAGCCGTAAGATCCAAACCCCATAACCACCCCTGCGGCTACAGGCGAGAGGAAGGAATGTCTTCGAAATTTCTCTCGAGCTGTAGTATTGGACAGATGTACCTCGATGAAGGGCAGACCCACACCGATGAGCGCATCGCGAAGAATGACACTCGTATGTGTCAGTCCTCCGGGGTTGATGATAAGGCCATCCGCTCGATCGCCTATTTCTTCTATAAAATCCAGAATGGCCCCCTCGGAGTTAGACTGGAACACCTCGACATCCACGCCTAGGTTAGTCGCCAACTCCTGGACCATTTCATTAATTCTGTCCAGGGTGTCGGTTCCATAGACTTCCGGCTCTCGTTGCCCAAGAAGCCTAAGGTTGGGACCATTTATGACTACGATCCGCACAGAGCCAACTCCTTTCATTTTCTATATTTCACCCGGCCGATTGGGAAGGGCGACTCGACAGGTTACCGGGCGAAGCAACATCCGGCGCCAGAGATTTCACCGAAACTACGGGTCGTCCGCCGGACTCGGTGTTCTCCAACTCGTTCAACCGTTGGGCGAGCATCAAGTTTTTCGGATCGTCAGAAACAAGTTTCCGGTAGACTTCGATGGCCTTTTCGATGCCTCCCTGTCCTGCGTAAAGCTCAGCTAAGGTCCGGGTGTAAATCCTGCGTGTGTCCCCGTCAAATGGTTTTCTACTCGGAGAGGATTTCTTGGCCACAACAGCACTTGCTCCCGGCATCAAGTCGGGACCAATCGCCTTTGGCGCACCATCTGGTGCCAGAGAAGCCACCGCAACAACGGGACGCTTGAGCTCTCCCAACTTGGACTCGACCTCAAGCGGCTCGCAGGCTGAGTCGTCCGGATCCAAACTCGAACGCGGGTTTGCCTCTAACCGGTCGATCTGCTGATTCAGTGACTTAGACACAGTGGACTCCCCTGAAAGCGGACAGAACGGGGGCCGAACGGGAGCATCATGCTTACAGGAGGAAGATACTGATTACGCTGAAAACGTGTCAACGAGAGAGGTTGAGAGGCTCTGACTCTGCCGTTAGCTTTTAGCGCTGTTTGGCGATGATCACAGGAATCATCCGCAGCGCCGCACACCGGAGGAGTAGCCGGCTTATGATGCGTCAAATGAGGGAGAACACACAGTGGATCATGCTGGTGACCGCGGTCGCCTTCGTGGGCCTAATGGTGTTCCAGTGGGGAATGGATATCACAGGTCGAAGTGGTATGTCTGTGGGTGAAATCGGCAGTGTGAATGGCACGCCCGTACTGTACGAGGAATATAATCAAACCTACAGAAGACTCATTGACCAAGTTCAGAACTCACAGGAAGATCCCGTCACGTCACAACAGATCCAAGAAATCGAGGATGCAGCGTTCGACGACGTGGTCAATCAAATACTCATCCGCCAAGAGCTGGAGCGGCGGGGCATAGAGGTGACGGATGACGAGATCTTAAACGCAGCTCGATTCAGTCCTCCACCGGAATTCGTTTCCAGCCCGGCCTTTCAGACCGACGGTGTCTTCGACATCCAGAAATATCAGAGCTATCTGGCTTCACCAACCATTGATGATCTCTTTCTGCTTCAACTGGAATCGTACTATCGCAACGTGATCCCGCGAGGCAAACTTCTCAGGCAAGTGTCCTCCGACGTCTACATTTCAGACGCCGAGTTATGGGAGGAATTTCTAGACCGGAACGAACAGATTTCCGTTCGCTACGTGGCCCTTAATCCCGCCCAGCGTGTCGCCGATTCTCTCATTGTGGTTACACCAGAGGAAGTTCGTAGCTACTACGACGATAATCGCGAGGAGTTCGAGTTTCCCGCTCAGGCCACTCTCTCAGCTGTAGTTATCGATAAGACACCCACTCCCGCTGACACGGCGGCTGCGGGAGAGACAACCGCCCTTCTTCGACAGGAGATCCTTGACGGTACGGATTTCGAGGACCTTCTTAATCGTTCCGACATAGCATCCGGGTCAGGGGACTTGGGCTGGTTCACCCGAGACAGAATGGTGCCCCAATTCTCGGACGTGGCATTTGCGGCTGCAGTGGGCGAGATCACTGAACCGGTGAAAACCCCCTTTGGATACCATTTAATAGAGGTCCAGAGCAAGGCCGGCGATAGCATTCAGGCCAGACATATCCTGGTCCCCTTTGCGAGGACCGACGAATCCGAACTTGAATTATTCACTCTCGCCGATTCGTTAGAAGAGTTGGGAGAATCGCGTACTATCCAGGAAGCAACGGAACTACTTGGGTTGACGATCCAGACTTCCTTCGTCAATGCGGATTTCGCATTTCTCCAAGGTGCAGGTCAGATTGGTGAAGGTGCTGACTGGGCTCTGGAGGAAGCCTCCGAAGGAGATGTGAGCCCCGTATTTGAGACCAGACAAGCTTTCTATATGCTTGAGCTCGTGGAGACACGAGAGGCCGGATACACCTCGCTCGAAGACGCTACAC
>JAYZFL010000001.1:0-5657 GCA_036336795.1 Gemmatimonadota bacterium | reverse complement strand
ATCTTCTCGGCGAGCGATACCCCACACCCGGTGCCCGCGCCGAACGAGCTCCCGCACCATCCCGCGCCCGATTCCCGAAGAGACCCCCGTAACGAAATAGCTTGGCACGATTTCCTTTCCTCTGATCAACCCTACTGATCTAGCCCCATGATGGTTAGCCAAGTAGTTCTCAAGAACACTACCTCGCGGACGTACCGGGCGGAGTCAATATCCTGAACGCCACGCGCTGCATACGCCGCAGGAATATATGGAACAGTGTGTTGGCTACTGAGAGAAGGTTCGGGATCGTAAAGGCCTTCGAGGCCCCGCGTTCGCGATCACTGTTAGCTATTTGCACTTCCACCACGGAAATACCCTCGTCCAACAATCGACACAGTAACTCTGCCTGATAGCCAAATCCTGCGGTCTCCGCAAACCACATCCGAACGTTGTCAGTCTTGTGCAACACCGGCCCGTTGTAGTACCGGATATCATGACCACTCAACAGGTTCACTAGGAACGTAAACGTTCTGCTGAGAATCCTGCGTGGAATGGTCCTGGTCTCGCTGAGGCCGAAGTACGGTACGACAGCATCAGCCTCACCGACGTGGGAAAGGATCGAAGCAATGGCCTCGGAGGGCTCAGCTGCATCGCCGTTGACGAGCATGAAGTTCTCGCAGGATGCGCGCTGTGCAGCGATGAAGTAGTTCCTACCCAGACCTCGGCAAAAACGATTCCTGATCAAGTTGAACCGCACGTCTGGATAGCGCTCGATACGCTCAAGAGCCTCCCGCACAGTACCGTCACTCGATGCATCGTCCACAACGATGATTTCGTACGGAAAGCGGAAGTCGCGCATTACCTGGACGATGTTGTCCAGTGTAAGGCCTACATTACGCTCCTCGTTTAAGCAAGGAACGAATAGGGTGACGGATTCTTCTTCCACTTCTCGCATAGCCACCTTAACCGACCAGGCCGTCGCCCACCGTACGGCCCAGGAACCTCGCCCAACGAGCCATACGTACGCCTTTGACCGTCAGATCGACGCGGTCCTCTGAGATTTGCAGGAGTCCACTTTCCCCCATGAGCCGAAGGCGATCCTCGAAGCGCGAAGATGAGGTGTATTCATCTAAAAGCGTTCCGAAAACGACGGTGTGTCCAGGCTCGACGAGTAGTCTCGCGACAAGAGTCAAGGATACCGACCGGGCAACACCCGCATAGACGAACAGATAGAGCACCACCAGTAAGAAATCTATCGACGCCACCGCAAAGAGTTCGGGAAGGAGACCGCCCACCAGCAGCACCGTGAGCAGTGAAATCACCACACCCATCGCTGCCAGACCACTCAGAAGTCCGATTCGCGGAGATCCCGAGGGCAGAGTCCGCCAGACCGCGACATGGGTGATGAGGAAGATCCCCATTCCGGTGGTCACCGACACAGCGATGTCGACGCTGATGAGGCTCCTACCCTACTACGTCTAGACGGAGGAGCCTTCGCATCCCGTAACCTGCACGGGCCACGAGCCTGCCAACCGAGGTGAGTGGCCCGATTTGATCAGCAGTGCGCCGTATCAGACCGATTCGCGCCAGTCCCGCGATACGCTTGGAGAGTAGTCCCCTAACGCCCATGCCTTCGCCATAGCCGGACTTCAGGTCCTCGAAACCAGCCCCGCCACCTAGCTCGAGGATATCTACGAGGATTCTCAGCGAATACCCTCGTGAGAGCAACGACCTAACCTCCACGTACACCAGCCAACCCGCTGCGTACAAAGCTACAGCACCAGTCCTCAAACTGACCAAGTCATCCCCCGGCCAGCTCATCTGAGCTGTGGCTTCCCAAAGGACGCCGACACCAATGACTCCGAACACGATTAGAGACGCAGCGGCCGGGCCAGGACCACTGACACGGAAGGGACGACTCATCAGCACCTGCCATCCCCGCTGTAATGCTATGACCCCGATCAAGGTCGCTAGAACAACGAGCGGGGTCACAACCATACGCGCCAACTCTGTGAGCTGAATCACGGGGAATCATCGGTCATGCATATCAGCCCACGCCCTACCCCTCCCGCCTCGAGATCCTCAAGGCCACGGTTGACGTCGTCGAGGGAGTACTCGTGGGTGACAAGCTGTTCCGCCCTGAGCTTCCCGGCGAGGCACAGTTCCGCATATCGCGGAATGTCCCGGTCCGGAACGGTCTCCCCTCCCCACGTCCCCACAATTCTCTTCCCTCTGATCAGCTCCATGTGGTCAAGAGACAGCATTTCTCCGAAGGGCAGGTTCCCCGCGATCACGCACAGTCCGCCGTTCTCTCGAACGCAGCGGAAAGCCAATGCCATGCTCGACTGCTTGCCCGCCGCCTCGATCGAGTAATCTACCCCGCGACCATGTGTGACTTCGAGGATGCTCGCCAACGGGTCCTGGGTCCGGGCGTTCACCACGTGGGTAGCACCGGCCCGGCGTGCCAGTTCGAGTTTATGATCCAGCACATCAACCGCAATCACCTGGGATGCATCCGCGAGGGCAGCGGCAAGGACAGCACTCAGCCCGATTCCCCCCACTCCAAAGATGGCTACGCTATTCTCTTTTTCGACTTGGGCGGTGTTGAAAACAACGCCAGCGCCTGTGGGAAACGCACAGCCTAGGAGGGCCCCTTCACGCAATGGGACATCGTCCGGAATCCGCGTGACCCGATTCTCGCAGGTGACGGTTTGGAGCATGAAGGTGCTCATAGCCCCCGAGTTTATGGACCCCTCATCACTCCCGTAAACGGTGGATGGCACGTCAGCGCCGTTACCCTTGATCCACGACAGCACCACGCGATCCCCCGGTTTGACTTTCCCGACACCTGGACCTGTCTCCAGAACTGTTCCCGAGCCCTCGTGTCCGAGAGTGTGTGGGAGGAACCGGTCCTCGCCTCGCTTGCCACGGGCCTCAAGCAGTTGCGTATGGCAGATTCCACTGTATGCGATGTCGACAAGAAGCTGGCCCGGCTTTAGCGGGGGAGTCGAGAGCTGAATAACGCGTAACGGCTCACCCAGTTCGAAAAGGACAGCGGCTTGTGTTTCCACAGTTAACGGCGGCTCCATACGGAGTGATAGGTGAGAAGTCCGAGTATAGATAAGCTGTCGACCATCTCTTCGCCGTTGATCATGTCCAAACAGCGAGAGAGAGGAACCCATTCATGACGTTCCACTTCTTTAGGTTGTGGTTCCCGGTCAGTCGTAGAGAAGTCGTGCGTCAGAAATATACGAGTCGGGTTATGCAAGGTATCGAGTCCTGGATGGAAAGTGATCAGCGGCGTCAGGTTCTTGCACCGCACCCCAGTCTCTTCCAAGCACTCTCGCACTGCACTCACCTCAGGTGTCTCTCCCCGATCTACCCTACCGCCCGGTATCTCCCAGGAAGGACCGTCAATCAGGAGGCGATACTGTTGGACTAGAAGGATGGATTCACCTCGTACCACGATCAGGCCAGTACGCCAACCGTAATCGGTTACGTAGTACTCCTTCGAGAAAGCGCCAAAGTCAGCATGTACCCGATATACCTGCTGATAGCTGTTCTCGTATACGACTTCCCGGGGACCGATCCGAGGCACATCCATGTAAACCTCTTCCTCTAGCTTTCTATCACTACGTCACCGGATTATTCGGCGATGAACCAGTAATAATCTCCCGTGTAGCCGACCTCTTCAAAAAGCTTTTTCCAATCATCGACATGCATATAGGTCAAGGCAGTCAGGTTCCATTTGAGCATGCGCTCATGCTCTTCTTCTGTCCGCCAGGCGTCGATGATTATGAACGAGCCTCCTCGGCTTACCCTCTCGACCTCCGAGATTGCCTGTTTGCACTCCCCTAGGGGAAGATTGTGGGCCGTATTGATCGAGATCACCAAATCGAACGAGCCGTCATCGTACGGAAGTTCCTTGGCATCCCCCACTTCGAGGAATGGTTTCATCTCCTCCATTGCGTTATCGATCGCATACTCGGACACGTCGACTCCCACAATGTTCGCACTGGGCATGAGCTGCTTAAAGTCATACAACATGAACCCCTTGCCGCACCCCACATCCAGGATAGAAGCGTCGTCTCGCAGCGCATAATGGTCCCGGAAGCGCTCAACGGTCGCCTGCCAGAACCTAGGGTGGTAGGAGTAGCCTCCATAACCGTACAACCGATCCCCGTCGAAGAACTCCTTGCCGAACTGGCGCGCAACGCGGCGATGTTCGTCGGTGATCAGTCGTGCTCGTTCCTCAATCGGACGCGGACTCCGTGGGTATTGATCCATCAGGTTGATTTCGGCCATTTTACGTCTTCTGGAGTAGATTCGTCTCGAAGTACCTGGATGTTTCAGCCAGCCCTTGCTCGAGGTCCGTAAAACGGAAGCCGGGCAGTGCAGCCAGCAACCTCGCAGGGTTCACACCCTGGTCCACTTTGGGCCTATCTCGCTCAACGTATTCAATGCGGACATCGCGCCCGGTGAGTTGCGCGACACACGCCACTATCTGCTGGAACGAATGGCTCTGGCCGCTAGCCACGTTGAAGGTTCCGACCCTATCACCCAGAGCGAATTGAACCGTGATGCGTACCACATCACGGTAGAACACATAGTCACGGAGTTCGCTCCCATCCCCGAACAGCGTCACCTGCCCGTGAAGCATCATTGATCGGATGAATCTCGCCGGACCATACGTCTCCAGATGATCACCCGGACCATAGATCTTACACGGCCGTAGACAGACGAAGGGGATAGCAGTTTCGCGCGCAACCTGTCCGATCAGGCACTCGCCTACAAACTTAGCGGCCCCATATGGGTTGGTCGGCGCGATCGGGGTCTCCTCGGTGACCTCCAAATTCGTCGAGGAATCGCCATACACAGACACGCTGCTGAAATAGAGACATCGCGCAACCGGACACCGCTCTAGGGCCCGTGCAATGTTTGTGGCCATAGCCACGTCCTCCATGAACCCCTCGAACGAACCGTGGGCGTGACGCGAGCGTGTAACAACAATGAGCACAGTTCGTCTGTCCAACTCTGCGCACAGGGTATCGAGACAGTCGGGGGACGTCAGATCCAGCGTGTCGGAATTAAGTCCAACCGCCTCTACTCCCTCGGCGTGCAGTTCTCCGAGTAGAGCCTGGCCGACAAATCCACTGCCTCCGACTATTGTCACCCTGGGCGTCGGCATAGAAACGAAGTACCGATCAGACCTTGTGGACGTAGGAGAGCGGTTCGTGCTGAATCTGCGACCAGTTGGCCTCGATCCACTCGATCACTTCATCGATACCCTGGCCTAAGGGCACTTGAGGCGCCCAATCCAACTCCCGTTCGGCCGTGGAACAATCGAGCCAATAACGTGCGTCCTGTCCAAGCCGCTCTTCAACGACTTGGATTGCAGTATCAAAGTCCCTCCCCATTCGTGAGCAGACCTCTCGCACTACGTCTGCCACGCTCTGGTCGCTGGGCACGGTAAAGTGGTACGTCCCAGTAGTGCCGCGCTCGATCGCACGAAGAACTCCAGCTACAACATCACGGACATGGATGAACGACTTCATCGCCCGTCCACCTCCGTGGAGCTCGAGGGTCCTTCCCAACTTCAGGTAGATCGCAGTGCGCGGTATGATCTTGAAGAGTTGCTGGTGAGGTCCGTACACGTTGGTCGACCGAATGATGGTGAC